>DATFSZ010000120.1:0-111605 GCA_035262365.1 Binataceae bacterium (SeqCode) | reverse complement strand
GCCGAGGCCGCGTTCGGAGTAACATTTTGGACGAGGCGCGCAAAGACGGGCAGGGGAACCTGTCGCAACTAGAATCGGCCGGTGCGCTGCGCCATTACCTGCAACTTCGCGGCGCGCTGACAGATAGCGTGATCGGCGCTGAGCTGCTCTATCGTTTGCGGCAGGCGGTAGGTCCAATTGTCCTCGTCGATCGAACCCGGCAGGTTAATGCGATCCTCCCAGCCGAACAGGTCCTGGATCGGCGCTGACACGATGCGTGAGGGCGCCGCATAAAGCGGCTCCAGGATAGCGTCGAGCAAATACATATCCAACCGGGAAGCATCGAGGTTCAGCGCTTTGGGAAAGTTCAGCGCCTTGGCGAGTTGGGTGCGCTCCACCGGCGGCAACTCGCGCCACCATTGCGCCAGCGTTTCGGTGTCATGCGTGCCGGTCACGGCCACCGACCGCTCGGCATACTGCGCCGGCGCGATGAATCGTTCGCGCGGAGTCCGCCAATCAACTTTTTCCCAGCGCAGCACCTTCAGCCCCATCACGCCCAACGCGCTCAGCGAGACCCGCACCCAGGGCGGAACGGTTCCGAGGTCTTCGCCAATCAGCGTGTCGTCGCCGACCTCCTGTTTAAGCATCGTGAAGAACGCCTCGCCTTGCTCGCGCTGCGCATCTTCGGCCAGCGGATAGAACGCGCCGGCGGCGTCGGGGTCGTCATCGAAGGAATAGGTGCGGTAAAAGCCGACCACGTGGTCGATGCGCAGGGCGTCGAATAGTTGCGCCCCGTGGCGGGCGCGCTCGCGCCACCAGCGCAGACCATCGTCGCGCATCCGCGGCCAGTTCGGCATCGGCAGCCCCCAGCGCTGACCTTTGGCGCTGAACGCGTCGGGCGGCGCACCCACCAACCGATCGAGCATGAACAGATGTTGATTGGCCCACACGTCGGAGCTGTCGCACGCCGGCAGAAAAGCGAGGTCGCCGATCAGACTGACGCCCAGACCGGCAAGCTCCGCCCGCGTCTGCGCCCATTGCCGCCGCGCCAGGTATTGCCAGTAGCTGTACATCGCAACCGGCTCGGCCAGTTGATGGCGCGCGGACGCCATCGTGTCGTGATGTCGATCGCGCACTTCCGCGGGCCATTGCTTCCAGTCGGCCCATTGCAAGCGGTCCTTGATGGCGCGAAACAGCGCGTAATCGGGCAGCCAATGCTGATTTTCCGCGGCGAACTGCGCGAAGCCGGCGCGTTCGCCAGCGCCGCCATGGTCGCGGAAATGCATAAACGCGGCTGCCAACAAGGAAAACTTCAGCGCCCGCAATTCGGCCCTGGGAATCGATCGCCGGCCGCCGACCTGCTCGCGCGCGCGTTGCAGGTCGCCGCCGGGCACCCCCGCCAGTTCGCCCACCGAAATGTAAAGCGGATCGATCGAAAAGATGCTCAACGCGCTGTATGGGCTGTTCTCGCCGGCGGCGGATTCGGTCAGCGGCAGAAACTGGAGCACCCGATGCCCCGTCTGGAGCATCCATTGGGCAAACGGGCACAGTTGGCGGATCTCGCCGCGGCCCAGATCATTATCGCTTCGCAAGGAAAACAGCGGCAGGAGCATCGCCGCGGCGCGTTTCATCATCTGTTTGGACACTTCATGTGCTTGGACACTTCATGCCGGCTTTTCATACAGGGTAACAGAGGCGTCGCCAGACGCGCCAAGATTTTTGAACATCAATCGGCGCTTTTGCTGTCGCCGATGAAACGCCGGCGGGCCCGGGCCGTACTGGCGTCAAGAGCATCGTACCGGTATCCTCAACTGATCTCACGCTTGATGGACGCCGCCGTTCAAAAGCGCCGCGGAGCGAAAATATGAAATTTGGCCTGTTGTACGAACTTCAACTTCCGCGTCCCTGGGGACCTGATGCGGAATACAAGCTGATTCAGAACGCGATCGAGCAGGTGGAGGTAGCCGACCGGGTCGGAGCGACGTCGGTGTGGGCGGTTGAGCATCATTTCCTGGAAGAATACGCGCATTGCTCGGCGCCCGAAGTTTTCCTGGCAGCATGCAGCCAGCGCACCAGGAACATCCGGCTGGGCCACGGAATCGTGGCGCTGCCGCCGGCGATGAATCCGACTTTCCGTGTGGCGGAGAGGATCGGGATGCTCGACCTGGTCTCCGGCGGGCGTGTTGAATTCGGCACCGGCGAGACCTCGTCGAATTCTGAAATCGATGCCTTCCACGTGCCCCGCGAAGAGAAGCACGCGATGTGGCGCGAGGCGCTCGAAGTCGTCACGCGCATGATGGTTGAGGAACCCTTTCAGGGAGTTAACGGCAAGTACATCAAGGCGCCCGTGCGCAACGTGGTGCCCAAACCGCGCCAGAAGCCCCATCCGCCGCTGTGGGTGGCGTGTTCAAAGCTGGAGATGATTCGCGTCGCGGCCAAGCTGGGAATCGGCGCGTTGACTTTTGGTTTCGTCTCTCCGGAGGAAGCGCGCCAATACACCGAAGAATACTACCGGATCATCGAGACCGAATGTGAGCCGGTGGGCTACACGGTCAACGCCAACATCGCGTTCACGATGTTCTACCTGTGCGATCGCAACGGCGACCGGGCTCGCGAGATCGGCCGCGACGGGGCCGGCTTCTTCTTTCATTCCTTTGGACATCATTACCTGTTCGGCGAGCACGAACCCGGCAAGACCAGCATCTACAATAACTACCGTGCCAACAGCATGCCCGCGCCCACGGCGCAGGACGGCTACGGAACGCCCGAGGAACTGCGCAGCTACCTGGCGCAATGGGAAACTACGGGCGTCGATCAGATTCTGTTGCTGGCGCAAAACGGCAACGTGCCGCATGACGCGATTTGCTCCTCCCACGAACTGTTCTTCAAGGAAGTTGCGCCGCAGTACCACGAGCGCGAAGAGCAGCGTTTAAAGGAAAAGAACGCACGCATCGCACCGGCAATCGAGCGCGCGCTCAAGCGCAAAAAGCAGATCGAGGCGCCCAAGGAGAAAACCGTCGTCAAGGCCTACGGCAAGTTCGGCATTTTCTCCGCGGAGAGCACCAGCTAGTCCACTCGCAGCGGCCCCAAATTGCAAGGCGCCTATGGCCTTGCGATTTGGAGAACTCCGGAAGTAGGCGGCGGTCTGCGAGACGCTTGATGACGAGCGTTCCGCCTGTCTGACATCCGCAAGGCTGTCAACGACTGGTGTTCTACAAGCGCCATCGTCCGATCTAGGGCTTAACGCGCAGTGGATAGCCGGCGACCATCAGCAGAACCTGGGCGGCGGCGGCGCCGATGATCTGGTTGCTCCAGCCCAGCAGGTCGCGGAAGCGGCGGCTCAGCGGCTCCATCGGCACGATGCCCGAACCTACTTCGTCGCTCACGACATAGGTCTGAAGCGGAGCCGAGCGGAGCAGGCTGGCAAGATCCCGGACTTCCATCAGGATCGCTTCATTGCTGCGGTCCGCCGCCAGCAGGTTGGAAATCCAGATAGTGAGGCAATCGATCACCAAAACCCCGCCGCCTGCTTCGAGCTTTCTAACTGCCCGACAGACCTCCACCGGCTCCTCGATGGTTTCAAAGAGGGCGGGACGATCAGCGCGATGGTGCTCGATGCGCGAGCGCATCTCATCGTCGATCGCTTGGGCGGTGGCCAGGAAAAAGGCCCGTCTCGACCCGGTTGCACGCTCCAACGCCAGCTTCAACGCGTGGGCGCTTTTGCCGCTGCGGCTACCGCCGGTGATCAGCACGAGTTGCGAATCCGCCATGATTGGTGGCGTGGTCAGCGGGAGGCCGCCTCGGGTGGCGGCTTCGGTGTCTGTTCAGCCTTGAAATAGCGGACGAATATCTCCCGCACGCGGCGGCGGCGGCGCGCCAGCTCGTCGAGCAGTTCGGTGGCGGCGCCCGCGCCGTTCAGACCCATCCGGCGCGCCAGGGGAGTCAGCTTTTCCGGATCAGTGGACACCGCCCATGACGCCTGATCGGTTTCCATCCGGCGGCGGCTTTCCAGGCGTTCCAGGAAACTGTGATCGCTTTGCAGGTTCTTGCCGTCCTCGGCGCTGAGCAATCCGCTGGAGACCAGGGCGGCCAACAATTCGGCGGTGCCGCGCCGCCTCAGCTGCGGGTAACGCCACCCGTAGCGCAGCGCCATCATCTGGGTGAGGAACTCGATGTCGACCATCCCGCCCGGCCCTTGCTTGATGTTGAGCTGGTCCGCGCTTTCCGCACCGAGTTCATGCTCGATTCGCTCGCGCATCGCGGCAATCTCTGCCACGCCTTGCGCCGGCAGACTCTGGCCGTACACGAACTCCTGGCGCGCGGCTTCCACTTCCGCCCCCAGCCGCTCATCCCCCGCCACTACGCGGCCGCGAATGAGCGCCTGGCGCTCCCACGTCGCGGAACTGGAGCGATGATATTCGCGGAAGCCCTCCAGCGACGCGACCAACGGCCCGGAATTGCCCGAGGGCCGCAGCCGCAGATCGATCTTGTACCCGTAGCCTTCTCGCGTACGCGACTCCAGGATCGCGATCAGTTTCTGCACGATGCGCGGCGCGGCTTCGCGCTCCGCGGTGCCGGCCTGTCCCGACTCGCGATAGACGAAGATCAGGTCCACGTCGGAGTTGTACGACATCTCGCCCGAACCCAGGCGGCCCATCGCCAGCGCGCACAGCGGTAGTTTGCGCGCGGCGGGAAAGCGGTCCGCCACCTCCTCGCGCGCCATCAGCAGCGCTCTTTGAACGACGGTCTCCGCCAGCAGGGTCAGCTCGGTTTGCACTTCGGCTATCTCGAGTTGGCCGGCCAGATGAGCGATCGCGATGCGCAGGAACTCCTGATGGCGGAAGGCGCGCATCGCGTCGAGGCGGCTTTCGAAGTCGGGGCTGTGCTCCATTAATTCCGCCAACTCCTGGTTGAGTTCGATAGCCGATCGGCGCAAACGCGCCAGGTCGGAGCGCACCAGCACGTCGAGCATATCGGGATGGCGAATGAAGAGCGTGGATAGATACTGGCTGGACGCGAACAGCCGCAGCAGCACCCGTCGGGTTGCAGGATGCTGTTCGAGAAGGGAGAGGAACGACGTCCGCGCACCGATCGCCGCGATGAACGCCGCCAGGTTCATCAGTCCCAGATCAGGATTGGACTGCGTGCTGATCTCATCCAGCAGGCGCGGCCCCAGCCCCTCCAGTAGTTCCTTACGTCGCGGACTGGCCAGCGCCCGAGCCGGACCGCGTGCCAGCAGCAATAGATGATGGGCGCTTTCCTGCGGATGCGCGAATCCGAGCGCACCGAGGTGCGGAGCCGACTGCTCGGGGTCCAGCGCCGCCTGCCAGGCTTGGGTCGCCGCGTCGGAGCCCGGGACCCGTCCGCGATCCTCCGCCGCAGCCAGCAGTTCGTGGAACAGGCCGGCGATCATACTGCGATGCTGCTCCAGGACCGAACGCAGCAGCGCAACCGAGCGCGGTTCCTTTCCCAGGCCCATCCGCGCCGCAAGCTGGCGCATCCCGGATTCCGAAGCCGGCAGGTTGTGCGTCTGCAGCCCTGCCACCATCTGCACCTTGTGCTCCACGTCTCGCAGGAAAAGATACGCTGCCCCCAGTTGGCGGGCGCGCGAGCCGTTGAGATACCCAAGACTTTCGAGCTGTCCAATCGCAACCAGGGTTTGCGGCGACCGCAGCCGCGGATCGCGCCCGCCGTAAACCAGCATCAAAGCCTGAATGATGAATTCCAGTTCGCGGATTCCGCCGCGTCCCAGTTTGATGTTCTGTTCCACCAGCGCGGGCGAGCGCAGCTCACGCTCGATCTGCTGTTTCATGTTGCGCAGTTGGCGCAGGGTTTCGAAGTCCAGGTAGCGGCGGTAGATAAAATGATTCAGTTCGCTGAGCAGTTGGCGCCCCAGTTCCAATTGCCCGGCGATCGGACGGGCGCGCAACAGCGCCGCACGCTCCCAGGTCTGGCCGAAGCTTTGATAAAAGCCGAGCGCGCCTTCCAGCGACGCCGCGAGGGGCGATCGGCTGCCTCCCGGGCGCAGGCGCAAATCCACGCGGAAGGCGCCGCCCAGCATTTCGGTGACCATCTCGCCGATCCGGGCGGCAGCCAATTGCGCCGCTGGCGCAGGCGAGCCTTCGAAGATGTAAGCGAGGTCCACGTCGGAGCTGAGGTTGAGTTCATTGACGCCCAGCTTGCCCAGCCCCAGCACGCAAAATCCCGACAGTTCGCGGGCGTGACTGTTACCAAGCGCGTGCGCGGCGTTCACCGCTTCACGAATGCACACGTCCGCCAGACGCGACATCAGCCTCATGGTCTCAAGGACATCGAGTCTGCCGAGCGCGTCGGCGATTATCAGCCGGGCGAAAACGTCGTACTTGAACGCGGCCAGCTCGCGCGCCGAACCCGCGCGGTCCGAGGGAGGAGTCAGCTCGAGTTTGATCGATTCACCGAGCGAAGCAGCGTTGGAGCCGCGCGCGGCCTGAAAAGCCCCCAGCCAGTCAGTATGCGAACACAGCCAGGCGCCGACAATTTCCGAGCATCCCAGGCAGACGACCAAATCCTCCGCCATCTGATGGTCCTGCAAGGCGCGCAGCAAGACCGGCACCGATTGCTCGGCCAGCTTCAACAGTGCGACGGCAGCCATCCGCTCGTCAGGTGCGCGCTGCACCACCATCCGCATTGCGTCGTCGGCGGCCGGGCGCCCGGCCAGCGCGCCGAGGCGCGCCGCGAGGCCATGTAAGTCAGGACTCAGCACCGGGCTGACAGACACGTAAAAACTCCCGCGTTCAACTGCATCGCCGGCGGGATGCGCGGTCGGATGCGCCGCGCGCTGCCATCGATAGGATGATTATAGTGGACGTGGCCCGCCAGGCGAGCGTCTATCGCCAGGGTTTGTGTTCAAGCGGCAAAAAAAGGCGCGCCCGAGCCATTGCCGAAGCGCCATTGGTGTTCGTTCGTCCGGAGCGACGGCTTGCTAGGCGCTGCGCATACGCCTTCGCGACCTCGAGTGGTAAACAGCGCGGCGCGTACGATGCCTGCCGCCGCGCCCGCTGTACGAGACGCGCCTCAGGTAGCGGCCGTGGCGGCGCGACGCGTAACGAACGGGATGGACGACCGGCGGGGGAGGTTCTTCGTAAACCGGCTCTTCCTGATCGACACCCGGAAAGTAAGCGTCGCGATACTGATAGACCTGAACAGCGGCCAGAAACTCCGAGTAGTAATTCTTGCTCGCAAAACCGAAATGAGGTCCCGCAAAACGGCGCAGGACTTCGCTGTAGTCACCGCCTCCCGTCTCCTCCACGGCCTGCATCATTCCGCCCGTGCCGTAGTTGTAAGCGGTAATAGCCAGCGGCCAACTGCCCAGCAGTTCGTGATTATGCAGCAGCAACTGCGCCGCGGCCTCCGTCTCGCGCGACGGATTGAGCCGGTCGTCGTGCCATCCGTTGACGGTCATGTATTGCGCGCCGGTGGAGCGGGTAAACTGCCACAAGCCCGTCGCTCCGGCCTTGGAACGGGCATAAGGATGAAAGCCTGATTCAACCGTGGGTAGCAGAGCGAGTTCCGCCGGCAGACCATAGGTTTGAAACACGTTCTGGATATGAGGCAAGTATAGCCGCGCGCGCACCAAGGTCTCGCGGAAGCGTTCGGACATCCCCTGCTGGACGCGCAGGTTTTGCGCCGCCATGGCGTAGTTGGGGTTGCGATCGGCCTTGAACAGGTTGACCACGCGCTGCTCTTCGAAAGTGCCGGGCTGGTGCCCCTCGGCCAGGCGATTCAGGATGTCCGCGTATTTTGTCTTGAGGTAAGTGTTGGCCCACTGCACGTCCTCGGGGGTGGGATCGCCATCACCCGGAACGCGAAGGACCTGGTACACTTTCCAGATATCGTCTTTGTCATGCAGGACGAAGTCTCGCGCCGTGTAGCTGGTGAAGGTGTCAACCCAGAACTTGATGTTGGGTTCTATCGAAGCAGGCCTGGGAAATTCCAGGTTGCTATGGCGCGAGATTGTCGTCTCGGCGCGCGCGTCGTTGACGACGAACGCCGCACACAGAGCCGACAGCAATGCCGTGGCCGCCAGGCCCGTCAGCCCGGCCTGACCACAAAATCTGCTATGCGCAACACGAGCTTCCATCAACCCACCACCCCGAATCTTAAAATACGGCTTATCGCTTGTATCTCCAAAGACAGAACAAAGTCAAGACTGCCAACTTCAATCCAATCTTTTAAGATATTGCGAGAGAACGAGCCAGCCCACGAACAGATGGCGAAAGGACGCTCTCTCTGAATCGCTAGCAACGGCTACGCCGGGCGAGAGCGTCGTTGAGTTCATCTCGCATCGATACTGCCGCGCGAGCCGCGGCAGCCGCCTGAGAACGTACCGTCGCGGAGAGCGGGGCGTACATCAGGGCGCGGCTGGAACTGACGATAACCCCAAGGCCGTCCGATCGCGCCGCGGCGACGGCGTCCGGTGCGCTGGCGCCCTGAGCGCCAAAGCCCGGCGCCAGCACGATTGCCGAGGGCATCAGCGCTCGCGCCCGGGCGGCCTGGGCCGGATAGGTCGCACCGACTACCGCGCCGACGGAACTTAGTCCGGACCGGCCAATGTAATCGCTACCCCATCCGTTGACGCGTTCGGCGATCGCTTCCCACGCTGGACGGCCGCCGACGGCCAGGTCCTGGAACTCACCGGATGAAGGATTGGAGGTCTTTACCAGGACGAACAAGCCCCGGCCAGTACGCATCCGCGCGACGAATGGGGCCAGCGCATCGCTGCCGAGGTAGGGATTGACGGTGACCGCGTCGCAGGCGAAATCCCCTTTCCCCAAAAAGGCTTCAGCATAGGCGGCGGAGGTGCTGCCGATATCTCCGCGCTTGGCGTCGGCGATGGTTATCAGTCCACGGGTTTTCGCGAACGCAAGCACCTCCGCGAAGGCGTCCATGCCGTCGCGCCCGCGGGCCTCGAAAAATGCCAGTTGCGGCTTTACGGCGACTACGAATTCGGCGCAAGCCTCGATAATCTCGCAGCAGAAGCGGGCCAAGCTGGTGTCGCGCGGGATGCCCGGCGCGCCGGGGCGGTCCAGTTGCGGGTCAACGCCGAGGATCAGGGGGGTGCGCTTTTGCCGCTGCGCGTCCACAACCCGGTCGGCGAAATCCATGACTGGATGATACCGGCCGCAATAGTGCAAAGCCATGATCGTCATCAATGCGGAGATGAATCGCGCCGGTGCAGGTCGGGACAATTAACGGCGTTTGCAGTATGCTCCAGCTTGCAAACGGCCAAAGGAGGTTGTGGTGTATGAAGATAATCGCCGCTATTCCAAGAATTCTGCTGGGTCTGGTCTTCGGGGTGATGCCGTGGTTGGCAATTTTGCATCTGGCGCCAAATCCGCCGATGCCGCAGGGTGCGACGGACTTCGTAACAGCGCTAATGAAAACCGGCTACATGATGCCCCTGGTTTGGGGAACGGAGGTCGTGGCCGGGATACTGATATTGCTCGGCATTTTCGTCCCCTTCGCCCTCGTGGTGCTCGCGCCTGTGCTGGTGAACATTTTCGCCTTTCACGTGTTTTTGAATCCCACCGGAATGACCATCGCGATCGTCGCTTGCCTGCTGGCGCTGATCGTAGCCTGGCAATATCGCCGTTCGTTCAGCGCTCTGTTCGTGTCAGGCTTGCCCGCCTGAAGGCACCGCACAGAGGCATTTGGCGCATCGGCCGATTAACCAGGTACCCGCACGGTATGTTAGCCTGCCGGCGGTCCGGAGGGCTTCGTAATGGCAGAGTTGCTTGAATCCGACGTGATCACGTGGGCCGAGACCGCACTCGGCGGCAAGGTCATCGAATGTACACGGCAATCGCGCGACAACGGCGGGCGTCCGGCATGGTTTATAACCTGCCGCAATGGCAGCGGGCCGACCCGCTACTACATTCGCGGCAATCGCGGACCCAGCTTTGAATACAACAGCATCTACAGCCTGGACCGGGAAGCGCGGCTGCTCAAGGTGCTCAAGAAACATGGCGTCCCGGTTCCGGGAGTCGTGGCGGAATCGAGCAATCCGTACGCCGTTATTCTGGAGTTTGTCGATGGCCAGGACGACTTCACCCTGATCACGGATCAGAAGGAGCGCGACGAATACGGTCGCCAGTTCGCGGAAATCATGGCCAGATGGCATGCGATTCCGGTCGGCGAGTTCGAAAAGATCGGCTTCCTGATTCCAAAGACGGGCGAGGAATACCTGGTCCAGGATCTCGACGTTTGGGAAAAGGGATGCTTTCCCCATTTGAAGGAGCCGGTTCCGCTGGTCACCTTTGCCTGCCAGTGGCTGCGGCGCAATCCGCCGCGCCCGCCCGCGCGCCCGGTGCTGGCTCAGGGCGACACGGGTCCGGGCCAGTTCATATTCAAGGACGGCCGCATCCAGGCGGTGGTTGATTGGGAACTGGCATTCGTGGGCGACCCGACGAACGAGCTCGCGCGCATCCGCACCCGTGACATGTGGTATCCCACCGGCAACCTTCCCAAATGGTTTCGGTACTACAGTGAGTACTCGGGAACCCCGCTGGAACTCGACAAGCTTCGCTACTACAGCGTAATTGCGATGATGACTACGGCGTTGGCGCTGGGCCCGGTGGCGCAGCGGCTCGATCCACGCGACGTGCATGCAGAATGGATCGCCGAAGAAATCTGGTCCAAGCGCGCCACCATCGAATGCCTGGCCGAGGCGATCGGCGTCAAGCTGACGCCCCCCGCGATTCCGCGTCCGCAGGAAAGCCGGCTGTCAGCGCTCTTCGACGTTCTGGAAGAGAATCTGCGCGACGAACAATTCCCGCGCATCCAGGACCGCTTTCTGCGCTACCGTATGAGCATGGATCTGCGGCTGCTCACTCATATCAGGCATCTGACCGAGTTCGGGCGCGAAATCGAGGCCGATGACCTCGACGACATGAAGCCGATACTGGGCCGCCGGCCCAAGGATCGCCGCGAAGGGATGACCGCGATGGACGAGTTCGTGCGCCGCGCCGGTCCCGAGATGGACGCCGAGTTGACGCGCTACTTCTATCGCCATGCGATGCGCGAGGAGGCCGTGATGCGCGGCGCGATGGGCCGTATCGAAAACGCGGTGGTGTCGTCGGTCGCGTAACAAAAGGCCCGCTCTTGCCCGACGACGGGCAACCGCCTACTTCGCCTTGCGGTAGCCTGCTTTCACTGCGTCAGCCTCGGTCATCCATTTGCCGTTCTTGGTCTTTCCATACCAGCGATCTCCCTCCACGTGGTACACCTTGGTCTTGGAATTGACCCACACCATGCCCGGTTGTGGCGGGGTTTGCGCGGTGGTGGAGGACGATTCGCCGCCCGAGGATGCGGCGGCGGTGCTCTGGGCTTTTCGCGATCGGTGATGAGCGGGCGTTGCGCTGGCCGCGGGTGAAGCGGCGGCGTTCTCCGGCGCGGCCGATACCGCGGGGGCCGCTGGAGCTGTGCCGCCTTCGAAGGTTAACAGCGGCGTCAGCTTTTCGATTTGCTTGGCGGACAGACCACTCTTCGACAGGTCAGCGGCCGAGCTGTAAGGGCGGCCCGCGATTACCTTGGCCGCCTTGCGCTTGCTCATACCCGGCAGTGTCGCGAGTTCATCCTTGCTTGCCGTGTTGACGTTTACCTTCGCCGCGGAGGTCTGCGGCGAAGCCGTTGCGGCCGACACCAGCAGCAGAAGAAGCACCAGCAAATACGCTGATTTGTTCGGAGCTTTCATGACACCTCCTCAGGTTTTACTCTTGATCGCGTCGGCGCCCTGTTTTAACAGCTCATCAGTTTTCTGATTGATCTTCTGCGCGGCCTGGTTCTTCAGGTCTTCGACCTGATCGTTCAGCTCCTGTTTGGCGTCGTCGAGCAGGTCTTCGGCCTTCTCTTCGAGCTCTTTCTTGGCCTCGTCTATCAGATCCTCCGCCTGTTTCTTGAGTTCGTCTCTAAGAGACATAGACTTCTCTCCTTTAGTCGGAAATCTGCGCTTCAGCGAGCAGTGATTGCTAATGTCTGAGATAAGGGATTCATGCGTCTTTCAATCAAATCGGGGGGGATAAAGTCAATCATCCCGACCGCCCAGGCGCCTGAGCCGCCGGCGCGAATCAGCGCAGCGACGGCCACACGCTGAGCGCCGTATCTGCGAAAATCCAGCGCTGTTCCTCTGCGCTCAGGAATGAGAGCTGCTGGCGCGCCAGCTCGACCTGCTGTTTCAAGCTGCGATCATAGGTTGCGGGAAAATTGGACCCCCACATCAGCCGGCGGACGCCGAAGGTGTCGACCAGGCGGCGGAAGAACTCGGCTGACGTGCTCCGCCCCGCCGTCGCGGCATAGATGCTCACGGTGGAAAGCTTCAGGTAGCAATTCGAAAAGCGGGCAAGCTCGAATAGTGGTGTGACCTGCGCGTAGGGCGGACCGCCGCTCAGCCTTGGTGTTGCCATATGGTCCAGCGCCACGGCGACGTTGGGAAAGCGCTGGAGGAGCCCGCTCAGTACGGGCAGCTGATGGAACTGCGTCAAGACGCACAGCGGGATTTGCAATGCCGCGATCGTTTCGAATGAGCTCACCAGCCGCGGATCGCTCAAGGCCAGTTCGGGTTGGGTCAGCGTCACCAGCCGGGCGCCGCGCAGGCCGCGCTCGCGGGTCCAGTACTTGATTTGCTCAGGCGCGTCGCTTTGCAGCGGGTCGATTGCAAAAACGCCCGCGAAACGATCGGGATAGCGCGCCACGCTGTCGGCCAGGTAACTGTTATCGACGCCATAAGCGCCATAGGCCTGTACCAGCACCGCGCGGTCAATCGCCGCCTCGTTCATCAGCGCCACCAGATCGTCGGTGGAAAGGTCGCGAACCCAGCCTCCCAGAACGCCCTGCGCCACACGGCGGGGATACTTCGCCTGATCCGGCGCCACGACATGAACATGAGTTTCGACCAGCATCGGATTTCCCCCAAGGTTTTGATCGGGGCCTGATTCTGAGTCTGAGAAAACAGAAATACTTAGAATCTTTTAGCAAGAATTGAAACAGTGGCGCGGGCCGCCCGTTCTCCGGTAATTCAGTTTTGTCATTCCGGCCAACCGAGCGTAAGCGAGGCCATTGGAGGAATCGGCGCGAAGCGATTCTTGCCTGCTCCAAGTTCGGGACAAATCGCTTGGCGTTGACCCTCGGCTTGGCTCACGCCGATTGAAGCAGTTCCCGATACGCAGACGGTATTGTTCAAGGGTCCGGTTTTGGGTTTGCAAAGCGTTGCGGGCCGGTAGGAATCTCTGTTTCGAATTCGCGGGCTCGCATGACCGCGGCGATCCACCCACGGAGGTGACCTGATGAAAATCGTGGTTCTCGACGGTTATACATTGAATCCCGGCGACCTCAGTTGGGATGGGTTGCGCGCGGTCGGCGAGCTGCAAGTATTCGATCGAACCGCGAACGATTCGGTCCTGGCGCGCGCCAGTCAGGCTGAAATTCTGTTTACCAACAAGACTCCGCTGCCGGCGCAAACTCTGAAACAACTTCCGCGGCTGCGCTATATCGGAGTGCTGGCCACCGGTTACGACGTGGTCGACATCCGGGCCGCGCGCGAGCTTGACATCCCGGTTACCAACATTCCGATCTACGGCACCGCCTCTGTGGCCCAGTTCACCTTTGCCCTGATCCTCGAACTGTGCCATCCGCCGGCCATTCACGCTGCCGCGGCGCGCGCCGGAGAATGGTCGCGCAACCCCGATTTCAGTTTCTGGAAAACCCCTTTAACCGAGTTGGCCGGGAAAACGATGGGAATCATCGGTCTGGGCCGGATTGGCCGGCGCGTGGCGGAAATCGCCGTGGCGATGGGGCTGCGCGTGATCGCCGCCGACGAGATCAAGAGCACGGTGCCCGATTGGCCGGGCTTTCGCTGGTGCGAAGTGGATGAGTTGTTGACCCAAGCCGATATCGTAAGCCTGCATTGTCCGCTGCTGCCCCAAACCAGGGGAATCATCAACGCCGCAGCGCTGGCGCGCATGAAGCCCACCGCCCTGCTGATCAACACCTCGCGCGGGCCGCTGGTCGTCGATCAGGATCTGGCCGACGCGCTTGACGGCGGCCGTCTGGCGGGCGCCGCGGTTGACGTGCTTTCGGTCGAGCCGCCGGCGGCGGACAATCCGCTGCTGCGCGCCCGCAACTGTATCGTGACGCCTCACATCGCCTGGGCGACCAGGGAGGCGCGCTCACGGCTGCTCGACACGGCGGTCTCCAACCTGCGCGCATTTCTGGAAGGCAATCCGGTCAATGTCGTGAATTAGTACCACAGAACCAAACCGGGCCTGCCACGGCTTATGGCCGAACCCGGCAACATCATCTTCTGCGGCCGCACCACGGCAATCAGCGGACCACTAAAAAGGCTCCAATTCCGTTATATCTGTACATTATTATCTTATACAGCTTCTCTTGACATCGATGCAGCATGAGTCAAAATCTTTGGGAGATTATGGGATCCAGTGCTGCTGAATCGCCCCTGAATGCGGAACGATACGGAGGCAACCTTGTGCGTCGCATTTTGAATCCCTCACGGGTTTTTATCACGCTGCTGATTGCGTTTGCGGTGACCTGTGTGTTGCCCGCGCAGGCGAGCGCCCAGGCGAGGGTGAGATTCACCACCTTTTCCGCGTCGCCCGCCGGGCGCCAGGTTCGCCAGGACGGCACCAGCTGTCCAAACCAGAGCGGCATCCTGGACTCGGTTTCAGTCCCGGTCTCGCAGCCGCTGACGCTCGCGGTGGTGAGTTCCATCCCGGCGCCCCCAGGTGGCGCCACCTTCCAGTTGTCCTCGGCGGATCCTTCGGTAGTGGCGGCTGGCGACCCGCATCAATCATTTCTGCCCATGGTGACCATTCCCGAAGGGCAGACGATGAGCAATCCGTTTCAGGTTTTTGGCATTAAGGTGGGAAGCACCACTCTGGACGCGACGGCTGAAACATCGGGTTTCATCGGATTTTCGGTTCCGCTCGGAGCCTGGGACGTCAATCCGGGAGCGGATCCGAGCACCAAGTTCCTCGACGCCAACCCTCCAACCCCGAATACCTGCCGGGCGTCTGGGAGCCCCAACCTATCTACAGATCCAACCGTGCTGTCGGCCTGCGGCAGGTCGGTTAAAGGTGCGGTGTCTGACGGAGTTACGCAGTTGCTGATGAGAATGGTTTCCGGACTGGGTGGAACAGCCTGCTATAGTATCGTCTCCACCGGCCCGCCCGACCAGGGAAGCGTCGGCACCGACGTGGTCGCCACCCAGAACGTCGGCAGCCTCAACTACGGATTTTCCTTCTACAAATCGCCCGACGGGTATGGCGATACCAGCGACACCCGGCAGGTTCAGGTTCAGTTCACCTTCACTCCGAACATTGGCAACGGTAACACCACGCAATTCACCGCAAACCTCACGGTCGCGCGGCCGCCGATGATGTTGCTTCACGGCGTGTGGGCCGATGCTTCGAGCTGGAAGACAAAATTCTGGGTGCGCCAACCGCAGGACTCGTACTTCGTTTACATAGGCGATTACGGGCCAACCCATGACTCCAGCTTCACTACCAACTTCACCAAGGTGCAGGGGTTCGTGGCCAAGGCGCTTATTCTCGCCCGCACCCAAGGGAATTATGCGGCGACGCAGGCCGACGTAATCGGGCACAGCATGGGTGGAATTCTAACCCGCTTGTACGCCGGATCTGCGACCTATATGCGTCCGGACAATTACAACATGGGCGACATCCACCGGTTCATTACGCTGGACACGCCTCACGGAGGCAGCAACTTCGCCAACCTGGTGATCGCGCTTCACACCACCAATCCCACCGACATCGAGAACTCCGTCCATAGCCTGGTGGGAGCAAACGACGATGTAACCAACGGGGCGGTGTGCGACCTGGCCGAAAACAGCCAGGGTTTGACGCCGCTTGCCAGCCCGACCAGCCTGACCGCCCAGGTGATCACAGCTACCGGAGGCCCGCCGGTACCCAAGTTCTTTGGCGGCGTGTTAGGCAATGGCAATTTCGAAGGCGAACTGACCAAGTGTGTGAAGCGGAACCTGCTTTTTCAATGTGTTCAGTTCCTCTATAACCAGACCACCGTCAACGACTTCAGGTTCGCCCAGGCCAATGACGCCATCGTGCCGCTGTGCTCCCAACAAGGCGGCGTAAACAGGAGCTCGTGTCCGCGCGGCGGTTCAGCGGGTATCAACTTCCCGGATTTGATCCACTTCGGCGCGGAAAAATGGGGAATCACGGCGGTCAGCGGCGTGACTAATACCCAGGCGGTGGCGACCCAGGTCTTCTCACTGCTGGACGGACCCAAAAGCGGTTTTGCTTCTTCGGTCCCGGGACTTGCTGCGAACGGGACCGGCACCGCGGTGACGACTCCGGGCCTGGGTGCCTCCAAGGACGCCAGCAATTTCACCAATCAGTGCAAGACCGGTTCGCCGCCACCGATGAAGCATAATGTGGTACTGACCTCGGGCGGTATCGCCCGGGTCAGTGCCGTGGCCGCAGATACAAGGCTCAAGGTCACGGCCCCTGTTAACGGCCAGGTTTTCGCGCCGGGCGACCACCTGCTGGTGAATGTATCAATCGGTGCGGGCCTGGTTGCGACCGAAGCCGGGGTGAGCTTTCGCGGACTGGCCAGCGTGGAAGGGACCGGTTTGAGCGCGAGCGGCTACCAGGTCAACTTCAGCATTCCGGGTAATTTCGCGGGTCCACTCGAAATCGTGCCCACGGTCCGGGATGCCGGCAACAATTTGATCATCGGGGTTACGACCACGATTGCGGTGCGGCCCACCACGCCGCCGCTGAGCCTCTCCGTAACCCAGCTCAACGACGTACTGACCTCGATCGGGGACACGGACCGCATCCATGTGACCGGCACCTATGCGGGTAGCCTTGATATGGATCTGACCTCGTCCGCCTCTGGCACCACCTACGTGTCGAGTAACACGAAGGTGGTAACAGTTGACACCGAAGGCAATGTCAAGGCGATCGGATTCGGGACCGCGACCGTTACGGTAGCCAATAGCGGTGTGCAGATTTTCGTTACCTTCTCCGTCGAGGATCCCACGCATCCGCTGGCGGCCAGCGATGTTTCCTCCCAGTTGACCATTACCAGGCTCGGTTTCCGCGTCGATCGCAATACCGGGTTTCTTTCCCAGACCGTGCAATGGACCAACCCGCTTCCGGTTCCCGTTATTGGTCCGCTGTACTTCGTGGTGCCGAACCTGCCGGCCGGGGTAACCCTGATCAATTCCGGTGTGACCCAAAATATCGCTCCCGTAGGCAGCCCTTTTTTCAAGTTGGCTCTGCCCGACGGAATCACGCTGCAGCCGGGAGCGAGCCTGAGCAGAACATTGCAGTTCCTGGACCCGGCGCGCACGCAAATCGCTTACACGCCGAAGGTTTTTAGAACTTCCACCACACCGTGAAAACCGCTGGGGTTCGCCGCGCGAGAACTTGCGCAAAAGAGTGAAGATGAACAAGCACCTTATCCTCACCGCCGCGATCGTGCTGTTGCTCAACGCGATATGCAGCGCAACGACCTTCGACATAACGGTCAACACCGCGCCGATTAAGGGGCAGACGGGCTTCGCAGTCTTCGATTTCGTCGCCGGCAGCCCACTGCCAAAGGATTCTGCGCAGGTGCTGGGCTTTACCACCGACGCGACGCTCGGCAGCGCCACTCCAAACGGCAGTGTCACGGGAACGCTCGTGCCGGGTCCGCTGACGTTCACCGACGCCGACTTTCTCAACGAATGGAACCAGGGCGTCACCTTCGGTTCCACGATGCACTTCAGGCTGTCGGTTACGACCAACACGATGCCGGGTGGGATTCCCGATGCCTTCTCCTTTTACTTGCTGAACAAGAACCAGACTCCGTTTGCCACAACCGATCCGACGGGCGCCGACGCGTTGTTCGCGCTGGACATAACCAGCAGCAATCCCGCTCTGCAGGTTTACAAATCCAGTTTTGCATCCGTAATTGTCCCCACGCCGACGGCGACGCCTACATCAACCCCGACCAAGACTCCGACGCCAACCAAAACTCCGGTTCCAACCCATACGCCGACGCGCACACCCACGCCGACCGGCACTCCGACGCGGGCACCGACCGCAACGCCGACGCCGCTGATGCCGTTTATCGGCACGCTGCCGCCGGTGATCCTGGTCGGGAGCAGCTTCACGATTACCGGCCTGGACTTCACCGCCGGATCGCGGGTCAATTTCTTTGTTGCCACTTCCGGGGGCGCGATCAACGCCGGTCCATTGACCCCGAGCGGTCACACGCCGACGCAGCTTACCGTTCCGGTCGCGCCCACCATCACGCTGGGTGAGGGCTTCGTGGACCTCCAGGTAGTCAATACCGATCAGAAATTCGCCAGCTCCAACTTCAAGGGCGCCCTGCTCCAGGGTTTTGCTCCAGCCGGTATACCGAGCTTGACCTCAATCGACGGCAAAGCGCTGGCCGCCACCAGCTCCAACCCGAGCTACGCCACCAACAACGTGGAGACGGTAGTGCCGCAGGGCAGTGATGTGACACTGGGCGGGAAGGGCTTCGATACTACCAACGGCGTAGCGGTCGATCTGTTCTGCGCCTGTACCGACGGCAAGGTCGGACCGTTCTTCATCAACCCCGGCAATCCGGGGTTGGGCAGCAGCTCGATCAGGTTCACGCTGCCCGCGAGCGGAGCGATGGCGCCCACCACCGGGCCCGGGTCCTTCGTCGTGAGCAATGCCGGCTCCGCGAAAACCTACATTAAAAAGAGCAACGCGGTCTCGGTGCCGATCGGGCAGTCAATATCGGTCAGTTCGGTGACTCAGTCGGGGAGTATCATCACGGTTAACGGGACAGGTTTCTCGAAGCTCACCGTGATCAACTTCTTCAACACGCAGGGCGGCACGGCCGTCAACCTGGGCGGGCTCGGCGCGGGCGGGAAGGCGAAGATTCCACTGACGTTCGTCAACTCCGACCGGTTCACTTTTACCAGACCCGCTGCGGCAGAGCCGGGCGCGTCATACGTGCAGGCGCTCAACCCGCCGTTCGTGCCATTCACCAGCACCGGCAACGAACCAGGCGGCGGGTTCACGCTCAAGTGACGAACTGATTGAGCCCGAAACCCTTCTCGAACTCCATCGGTCAGTCTCATCCGCTCGCACGCCTGAATGTTGGAGACGAGGACCGCAAAGGAAGACGGGGATTGCTCGGAGTGCCGAACCTCGCCTGAACAATCGCGGCGTCAGTGGGCCGTGCTCAGCGCGGTTGAATAACCCGGTAGCAAGGGCTCAAGCCGCGGCGCGATGAAGTCGTAAATGGCGCGGTTGCCGGCGGCGTTCCAATGGATCTTGTCGGCGGCGAACATCGACGGACCGAGCGGATTCTGATCGTCCAGCGAAAAGAAAGTGGCGCCGGCGCGCGCGGCCGCTTCGCGAACCACCACGGCGCCGCGCCTGCCGCTGGGCGTGTATGCGCCGCGGCCCGCGGTAAAGAGCACGATGAAACGGGCATGTCTGGCGCGGGCCACTGCCGCCATCTGGACGAGCAAAGCTGTATATAGTTGGGCGGCGTAAGCGTCATCGCCATAGATCTCCGGTTGCAGCCCAAAGGCGAGACTAGTCAGATAAGCGGTGACGGAGAAAACATGCGCCGACCACAGAAAGCGATTGAGCAGGGAGTCAGGCCGTTCGAGCACCAGGTTGGCGCCATCGATCGTAAACAACGGCTTCTGGCGAACCTCTTCCCAGCGGTCGCGAATATCGTCGAAGTCATTGATATAGGTGAGCAGAACCACCACCCCGCCCGGCTTGAGCATCGGGGCATAGCGCTGCAGCGCCAGCAACTCCTGATCGGTCCCAAAACCCGGCACGGAAGTGTTGGCAATTCGCAGCGACGGATGTCCCTGCTTGAGCATGCCGGCCAGGGTCTGCTCCGCGCTAAACCAACTGCCGAAGCAAAAGCTGTCGCCCACCAGCATCACATCGAATGCCTTGATGGCGCGCGGTTCGCCGGGCAGGATGCGAAATCCGTGAACGTCGGTGTAGGTGACATACGGCGTGCGCGCCCCTTCCAGGTTGGGCAGCACGCGCCATCCCAGCACCGAGTCGAACATGTACATGCGCTGATGACCGGTGAAATAACCGCCCGCCAGGAATGCGTAGTTGAGCACGATCAGCGCTACCGCCGTGCCCAGCGCCGCCTGGCCCAGTTTCACCAACCAACCGCGCGATCGTGAGGCCATCAGCGATGAATCAGGCGCCCGCGACCTTACTGCCGGTGAGAAGCACGAATTGAGCAATCAACATGGAGCGGACAGCGGATGAGATTCGAACGCACGCGCAGCGGCCGCAATCGCGTTGACCTCGCCCGCGACCGCCGCCTTCGAGCGGCCGCGGGCGAGGTCGCATTAGAGCCGGAAGGTCGCACTATCCTTTGGACAGTTCGGCCTCGATCGCCTGCTTGACCTCATCATCCTGCGGATTGAAATCCGGGGCGAAGCGCGCCACGACTTTGCCCTGGCGATTGACCAGGAATTTTTCGAAGTTCCACATGATGTCGGTGTCGTTCTTGGGTCCCAACCCATGTGTATCCAGCGTCTTGCGCAGCGCGCTGTCGGGCTTGGGCCGGGCCTTGGGAAATTCCTGGATCAACTGGTGGTAAAGCCGATGCTGTCCATCGCCTTTGACCACAATCTTCTCGAACATCGGGAACCGAACGCCGAACTTGCTCTCGCAAAATTGCTGGATTTCCTGATTGCTGCCGGGCTCCTGACCGGCGAATTCGTTGGCCGGAAAGCCCAGGACCACCAGTCCGCGGTCGCGGTAGCTTTCATAAGTCTTTTCCAGGTCCGAGTACTGGGGCGTCAGGCCACACTTGGATGCAACGTTCACAATCAGCATCACCTTGCCTTTGTACTCGCCCAAGGAAGTGTCGGAGCCGTCGATGCGGCGGATGGGGATATCGTAAAGCGCGGCGCTCATGGTATCAGCCTCCCTGTGTGAATTATCGGTTCGACCACTTGAAGCTGTAGATCATCCGCCCCGCCGCTGGCAAGGGACTGAATTTGCGGACGTCAGGCGGGTGACCCGGCGATGATCTCGGACAGGCGCTCCAAATCGACCGGCTTTACCAGGTGCGCGTCGAAGCCCGCCTCCTGCGCCTGGCGGCGGTCGCGGGGTTGGCCGTAGCCGGTCAAGGCAACCAGGAAAATATCGCGTCCGATTGGCGCCGATCTGATTTGGCGGGCCACCTCGTAACCGTCGAGGCTGGGCAGTCCTATATCGATCAACGCCATATCGGGTCTCAATGACAACGCCTGCTCGATTCCGCGCGGCCCGTCGCCGGCTTCGTAAATCTCGTGTCCGGACAGTTCCAGAATCGTGCGCAGGCTTTCCCGGGCGTCGGCATTGTCCTCAACGATAAGAACGCGGCGGCGGACATTTGCCTTGACCGACGGGTGCACCGGTTCGGGCTTCGACGGCGGCGCCGCAACCCTCGGCAGGCGAATCGTAAAAGTGCTGCCCGACCCCGGTCCGGGGCTCTCCACCTGCACCGAACCGCTGTGCAGTTCGACCAGCCGCTTGGTCAGGGTCAACCCAATCCCCAAGCCGCCGCGTTTACGGTCTAGCCCGCGCTTGTCTTGAACGAAAAGGTCGAAGATTTGGGGCAGAAGGTCTGCCGAGATTCCCACACCGTTGTCTGCCACGCGCAGCATGGCTTCGCCGCCCTCAGGTTTGACGCTTACCTGTATACTTCCGCCCGCCGGCGTGTACTCGACGGCATTGCGCAGCAGGTTGGTCGCAATCTGCTCCAGCCGGGTAGGGTCGCCGTCGACCCAAACCGGCTCGACGTCCAGTTTTACGTCATAAGGCGAAAGCCGGTCTCCCAAGGCGTTGATGCACGATTTGACGTTTTCCGCGATATCCACGCTCTGACGATGCAACTCGATTTTGCCCGAGGTAACCCGTGCCACGTCCAGCAGGTCGTTGACCAGACGCACCAGATGCCTGAGCTGGCGGTTCATTATCTGGCGCGCCCTGACGGCGGGCTGCGCATCCGGGTTTGAAAGGTGAAGGACCTCCATACTGCTCATGATCGCGCCGAGCGGATTGCGCAGCTCATGCCCAAGCATCGCCAGAAACTCGTCCTTGGCGCGGTTGGCATCTTCCGCCGCGGCGCGCGCGGCCCGTTCGTTTTCATGCAGCCGGGTGCGCTCGATCGCCAACGCGGCCCGGTCGGCAACCAGCCGGATCAAGTCGAGATGCTCTTCGGTGAAATTGCGCGGCGCGAGGGACCCGACATGGATAACGCCGATTATGCTGCCCTCGATTTTCAACGGCGCGCCCACCAGCGACTTCATGCGGGCCAGAATCAGAGGACTCACCCCCTCGACACGGGTCAGATCATTGTAAATTACGCCTCCGTCGCTGGCCGCGATCCGTCCGACAACCCCCTTGCCGAACGGAATCCTGACGCCCGCCCTGACCTCCTCCTCGAATCCCACCGACGCCGCCGGCACCAATTCCCGGCTGCCGGGTTCGAGCAGCAGCACCGTCGCCGTATCGGCCGCGAGCGCCGCGCGCAACCGGGCCAGCAATTCGTTCAGCATCTGGTGCAGCGTCAATTCCGGCAGGGCGCTGTCGGTGACGGTCTGAAGCCGGCTCAGCTTTGAAGCCGTCGCCTCCGCTTTCGCGCGGGTGATTTGTTCCGCGCGCAGGAGCTGCTCGCGCTCTTCCTGCGCGCGTTTATGTTCCTCGATGTCCGTGGAAGAGCCGAACCACTTGGTTATCTGCCCGTTGCTGTCCCGTATCGGACGCGTCCGCGTCATGAACCAGCGATAGCTCCCGTCCGCCGCGCGCAGGCGGTATTCAAGCGAGAACGGCTGCCCATTGCCGACCAGTCGCGGCAGCAGTTCCTCAGCACGTTTGGCGTCTTCGGGATGCAGCGCAGCAAGCCAGCCCAACCCCTCGGCCGATCTTTTCGGCATCCCCGTGTAATCGTAAAACCGCTGATTCGTAAAATCGGTCCGTCCGTCCGGAGTGTTGGTAAACAAAATGTCGGGGACCGTCTCCGCCATCTGGTGGAATTTCTCCTCGCTGGTGCGCAGAGCCTGGGTCATGCGCTTGTGCGGGGAGATGTCGCGTGCGATCGCGGATGCGCCGATCACGCGCGCGCTGGCGTCTTTAATCGGCGAGACGCTGAGGGAAACATCGACCTGCTGGCCGTCCTTGCGCAGCCGCACGGTTTCAACCAGTTTGACAGCTCTGCCGCGGAACAGCCGCTCAAACATCGCGGCTTCCTCGTCCTGGCGATCTTTGGGAACTATGATGTTGATCGATTGGCCGACCGCCTCCGCCGCCTGATACCCGAACAGGCGCTCGGCGCCGGTATTCCAGGAAGTGATACGGCCCTCCAGCGTTTTGCCGATGATGGCGTCGTCGGATGAATCGACAATCGCGGCGAGGCCGGCGCGGGCCTCGTCCGCGCTGCGGCGTTGTGTGACACCGGCCGCAATCACCAGCGAAAAGCACATCACGCTCACAAAGCTTTGGAGCAAAAGTAATGAACTCGCGGCCCCGTCGACGGAAAATGGGCCGAATCCCTGGTGCGTTCCGGCGATGGCGACCACGGACAGCAGCAGGTTGGCGGCGGTAGTTTCGCGCGGACCGAAGCGAAACGCGACCCAGATCAAAAACGGAATGCATAGAAAATCGATCGGCGCCCGCTGAATATGGGCGGGAAGCGCACCGCCGAAGACCGTCCAGGCCACCAGGGTCAGGGAAACAAAAAGAGTCACTGCCTCGAAGAACTGCGCCCGGTCCAAATCCAGGCGCGGGTTGATGTCCCACAGCAGCAGCAGGGGCGCGAATACCAGGTTGCCGGCGGCATCGCCTAGCCACCAGGTAAACCAGATCCGTCCGTACTGTGACCAATCCGCGTATCCGGCCAATGACAGGGTCGTAACCCCGATCGTGGCGCTCACTATCGTGCTCGCCACCGCGCCCAGCGCGATGAATTTAAACGCGTCCATTGCCCGGTTGAACGGCTGCGGGCCGTTGGCAAACCGGTTGACCAGGTACGCGCCGGTCAAGGCTTCCAGCGTATTGCCGACCGCGATCCCTAGCGAGGTTGCCACCGAACCGGCGGTGGTCAGGTTGACCAGAAACGCACCAAAAAAAATCGCCGGCCAGATCCGGTAGCCGAACAGCAATAGCGCCGCCAACGCAATTCCGGCAGGAGGCCAAAAGGCCGAGGTGTTGGGCTGAATCGAGGCGAAGAGCAGTCCGGCCTTGCCGGCCAGGAAGTAGAAAAGCAGCAATCCAACCGTCGCAGACCAGCTAAGTGAACGCGGCGGATGCGGCTTTTCAACTTTCTCGAGCGGGTCGAATGCTAGGGTGTCATCTGAACCGGCGACCGCCTTGCTGTAGTCCAATCCGGCCAACCTGTTTGTCTCCCGGCAGCAAAATGTGGACCATAACGAGGCTTCCACAGGCGTGGCCGGTGCGCAAGACCGCCGGCACTCATCTTGGCGTCCTTTTGGTAGAAGCTGTTGCTTTTGGACGAATCTACCGATCCAACACGAGGAAGCCGTTAAAAACGCTTAAAAACCTGCTGCTTTGGCGCGCCGGTCCAGCACAGACAGCTCCTTTTCGCGGTCAGCGGACGGCATCGCGAACACCGCCCGCTCGATACCCATTTCCTGGTAGGCGTCGAGTTGCTTGCGATCGGGGGGCGCGAACAGCACCGTAATCGGAAAGCTCTTCGGATCCCGTCCGGCCTGCTCGAGCTGCTCGCGCAGCGTCACCACTGACGCGCTCAATTGCTCGACCAGCACCGCACTGGGCACCCATCCGTCGCATTGACGGGCCGCGTACTTGATCGCCAGGGAGCCATTGCCCCCCATCAGGATGGGCGGATGGGGTTTCTGCGCCGGCTTGGGATTGCACCAGATGGGATCGAAGTTGACAAACTTGCCGTGAAACTCGGTTTTCTCCTGCGTCCACATCGCCTTCATCGCGGCGACTTTTTCGCGCATCACCTTGCGGCTGTCCTTGAACTGAATCCCGTGATTCTCCATCTCCTCGGCGTTCCATCCCGAGCCGATACCCAGTTGGATGCGGCCGCCGGAGAGCTTGTCGAGGGTGGCAATCTCTTTGGCCAGCACGATCGGATCGCGCTCGACGACCAGGCAGATGCTGGAGCCGATGATGATTTTTTTGGTCGCCGCAGCCGCGAACGCCATCCCGGTCAGCAGCTCGTAACCGTCGATATATTCGCGCGGCAGTTCCCCGCCGAGCGGGTAGGGCGAGCGCCGCGAGCACGGGATGTGAGTATGCTCGGGCAGCCACAACGACTCGAAGCCGCGCTCCTCGACCGCGCGCGCCATGTCATCGACACGAATTGAATAGTCAGTAGGAAAATAAACCACACCGTATTTCATGTTACTTGCCTTCCGACGACGGTCTCCGGAGCCCTTTAGTTGGGCAGCCACGCCAGGGCGCGGATCTCGCCGAACTCCCGCCGCAACTTGTTCCAGGAGTTACCCGCGTCTGTGCTGACATACACATAACCGTGCAAGCTGTTGGCGGCGATTATGTCCGGATTGGCCCGGTTGGTTGCGAACCAGTAGATGGTCGAATTCGGTTCCACGGGCAAAGGCAGTTTCTGCCAGGTCTTGCCGCCGTCCCTGGAGCGATGGATCGCGCCGCGCTTGCCGGGTATGAAGTCGCCGTTGGCGACGAAGATCGTATCCGGATCGTCGGCCTTAAGCGCTACGCCGCGGCAATAAGAGATATTGTCGCGCTCGGCAAACTTTGGAAAACCGTGCAGCGACCAGCTCTCGCCTTCGTCGGTGCTGATCCAGATCCCATCGGGTGTGGTGGCCAGCACCTTGACCGGATTGCCGAGGCTCAGCGCCAGGCCGTGCAGGTCCTGGTTGATGACGTTGCCGCCCAGCGCGGGCAGCCGCTTCCAGGTGTCGCCGCCGTCGCGGCTGCGAAAAATACCGTCGATTTCCACGCTGGCCCAGACGTCTTTTGAATTGCGCGGGTCGGGAACGACGTTGGTGACCTTGGGCGCGCCCGCAAAGCATTTCTCGACGATATCGACCGCAAGCTTTTCCCATTTCCGGCCGCCGTCGGTGGAGCGGAAAATGCCCGGGGGTTTGGTTCCCGCGAAGATTACGCCGGGGTCCGCCGGAGACCATGCCACCGACCAGATTTGCGTCCCTTCCATCGGTGACGGAACCAGGTCCCAGGACATCCCGTTGTCCTCGCTGCGATACAGCCCGGCCTCGGAGCCGGCCAGAACATGATGCGGATTGTGAGGTGAGACGGCCAGGGAGCGGATTTGAATCTCTCCGGGCTCGGCGTAAAACGGCAGCTTCATCCTGCTGCGCCGCCAATGCTCACCGCCGTCGGAGCTGTGCCATACGCCGGCGCCGACCGTGCCTACGCAAAGCGTGAAATCGTGTGTCATCGCTCTCACCTCGCGCGAAATTAATCTGGGGCTCGCCTCTATGACTTCTTATAAATGAGCCGGGCGCGCCGCCACAAGCGCGACGGGTATGGTTTGAGGTGTATCAGACATCCTCACCCGCGCGCCCCGCGTCCACGGATCCGGAGTGGGGCGAGCGTTCCTGCCCGCCATGCAAAGCGCCGAAGAGCAAAGATTGCTCCTCGGTTGTACCGGCACACCTTGCAATCGCTCGATCGATTGCGGTTCGCAAGCGCAGCTAGTTGTGGTTGCCCCAGTTTGAGTAACGGATACTGACCAGGCGCGCGATCAGAATTGCCACGTAGAACTGGCCGGCAATCGCCTCCAGCGCGGCTACCATGCGTGCCGGGGCGCTCAGCGGGGTGATGTCGCCATAGCCCAGGGTCGCCAGGGTCACATAGCTGTAATAGATGAGGCCGCTGATTTCGTGCTGATAAAAAACCTTGCTGCCAATCGGATCGAAAACCCGGCCCTCGGTAAGGAATGAACGGGGGTATGCCAGGGCGATCAGCGCGTACACAAAAGCGAATATCAGCCCGAGCAAAAGATAGCCGCAGATCGCCCCGCTGATGGTGTCGTTGGTGACGTGGGTTGCCGACAGCACCTGGCGCAAAACGACTAAATCCGTGAGGATCAAGAAACACAGCCAGCACAGCGACACGGCAGCCAAAAAAATCAAGTTGTCATGAAATGCAAGCATGAGCCATCGGCCGACGAGCGTCGGAATGGCAAGTATGAACGCGGTTTTGAACTCATG
Organism: Binataceae bacterium (SeqCode); assembly: GCA_035262365.1. GTDB lineage: Bacteria > Desulfobacterota > Binatia > Binatales > Binataceae > JAJPJA01. The sequence continues at coordinate 84,376 of DATFSZ010000120.1, read as the reverse complement.
GCGGCGCGGAAAGACGTAAAGCGCCGACATCAGCAGCAGCGAAAGGAAAGTGCTGGCCAGCACTCCGGTCGGTTCATAGTTTATAAAAAAGGGCGGAATCAGGAGGAAAGCCAACATCGCGATCAGCAGGATCGTGAACTGGCCCGGCCGGCGCAGCGCATTGCGCGCGGGGTCCACCCGCACGATCGCGCTCAACTCTTTGGCCTCAGTCGCCACTTTATCCGCACGCGCCGCGGCTGCTACTAAAGCCGTCCGCCCAGGGCGAACGTTGCAGTCGATCTGCGATACTCAAACGGGCGCCGCGGCGCGCTGGCACCTTAATCGGTTCAATCCCCGATGCGCTGCGCCTGCAATTCGATATGCTGGCCGAAGGTGATAAGTCCGCTCGCTGCGATGTCGGTCTTGATGAACGCCTGCATGATGAAGTCGGACATGGAACCGGGTTCGCCGGGGCGGAAAACGCCCTTGACCTGAACGCGTCCAGCCAGCTCAGGATCGAGATTGTTTTCCAGCTGGGCGAGGGTCTTTTCCAATGCCTCGAAGGACGGATACCGGATGCCGAAATGCGAGGTCAATTGCGGGTTGCGGCGGAATTTCTCTTCGTATCCGGCATAGGCAGCGCTCAGGGGAGATTTTCCCTCCAGCGCTTTTTGCAATTGCTCCTCCAGCGCCCACTGCTCCGCGGTGACCTCCGACGCGTACATGGCATTGTTGAGCCCGAACTTGTCGGTGGCGCCAACCGCGATACCGAGATGGGTATGGCCGCTATCGGTGACCGTGCATCCCAGGGCGGTAAACAACTTGGTGACCAGGTGGCGCTCTCCCGGCCGGTAAACCATCTCAAGATGATTGAGAAGACGGCCCTTGTAACTCAAAAAACCCTGTGCCTGTGACTGTTCGTCGAGGTTCGCCATGATGCTTAATCCTTCCCGCTGTCAGCGCGGCGGCCGCGAATCGCATCGTCTGAGGCGGAAGCTAATCCCTTCGGCTTTGGAAGGTCAAGCCGCGCGCCGGCAGCGCGGGCGCATCTCAAAGACCGCGTTCCAGCTCGCGGTACACCAAACCCCAGCGCACGCCCTGGTCGCTGACGATGACGCTGTCGGCGTGGAAAAATTGAGTGGCGGAATCGAGGATTGCGGCGCCGGCGCAGATTACGTCGGCCCGTCCCTCGATCATCCCCGGAAGCCGCCTGCGCTGTTCTACTGTCAGGCTGAAAAAACTGCGCGTCGTCTCCGCCACCTGATCCCTGGCGAGCCGCTGACCATGGACGGTCGAATGATCCTGCGTGTGAAGTCCCATCGCGACGGCGGCAACGGTGGTGACGGTGCCGGCTACGCCAACCAGGCACGCGGAGCGGAAATCGTTCCATCCCAGGGCGCTTAGCTGATTTCTTACCGTATCGTAAATCCGCGCCTGCTCCTCGGCCGCGGGCGGGTCATGCGCGACGAAGCGCTCCGTCAGCCGCACCGAGCCGATTTGCATACTGACCATCGCCGGCTCCGCTCCCGCATCGCATCGGATCAATTCGGTGGAGCCGCCGCCGATATCGATGATCAGCATCGACTGCGCGGGGTCGATTCCGAGCCCGTGCACTGCGGCAAGAAAGTTCAGGTCGGCTTCGGTCTGACCGGAAATGATCTCGAGCTCGACTCCGGTGCGCGCGCGAACCCGATCGATGAACTCGGGGCCGTTGTGCGCGTCGCGCAGCGCCGCCGTGGCCGCGGTCAGAATCTTTTGCGCTCCGAGCGCTCGCGCCTTTTCCACGAACCCGGCGATCGCGCCCAGCGTCAACGCCGCCGAATCGGCGTCGAGGGTGCCGGTGCGATCAACGCCGCGTCCCAGGCGCGTGAGCCTCATCATTTCAGACAAGGGGCGAAGGCCGGCGGCGCCTAGCTCCGCCACCAGCATCAGCACCGTGTTCGAGCCCACGTCCAGAGCCGCGATCGTGGTGGTTTTTCCGGCCGCCATCGCGCTGGCCTCCTGGTCAGGCGGCGGCGGTGACTACCGGCTCGATCGCAAGCTGATGCTCGGCGATCCAGCGGTCAATTTCCGACAGCGCGTGCGAGGCCAGTTCGATTTTCTTTGCCCGTCCGCGGCTGCGGCCCGCCGGCTCCGGCATCAGGCCAAAGTTAGCGTTCATCGGCTGAAAATCCTTGCGGCCGGAGTCGGTGATATAGCCAACGAGCGAGCCCATCGCGGTCGCGCGCGGGGGAGTAATCAGCTCTTTGCCGGCCGCCATCCGTGCGGCGTTGATTGCGGCCAGCAGACCCGCCGCGGCCGATTCGACGTAACCTTCGACACCAATCATTTGCCCCGCCAAAAAAAGATCGGACCGGGCGCGGAGGTTCAGGGCGGGCGTAAGGAGGCGCGGCGAATCGATAAAGGTATTGCGATGCAGCGACCCGTAGCGGACGAATTCCGCCTTGCCCAGTCCTGGAATCATCCGCAGCACCCGGCGCTGCTCCGGATACGTCATCTTGGTCTGGAAACCGACCATGTTATAGAGCCGCCCAACGCGGTCGTCCTGGCGCAATTGCACCACCGCGGCCGCGCGGCGATTGGTGCGTGGATCCGTGAGACCCACCGGGCGCATCGGACCGAAAGCCAGCGTCTTTGGTCCGCGCCGGGCCAGCTCCTCAATCGGCATACAGCCTTCGAAGTAGATTGGACGCTCAAACGGATGGGCCGCGACCTTGTCGGCGCTCAGCACAGCCGCAACGAAGTCCGAATACTGCTCCTCGGTCATCGGACAGTTGATGTAGTCGTCGCCGCCTTTGCCGTAGCGCGAGGCCTTGAAGGCGACGCTCATATCGACCGAATCGGCGGTGACGATCGGAGCAATCGCGTCGTAAAAGTACAGGTGACGCGAACCGATCAGCTCACTCAAAGCCGCGGACAGCGCCGCACCGGTCAGCGGGCCAGTTGCGATAATCGCCGGGCCCGATGGAATTGACGCGACTTCCTCGCGCACGATTTCGACCATCGGCTCGCGCTCGATAGCCGCGGTAACAGCGCCGGCGAACTGGTCGCGGTCAACGGCCAACGCGGCCCCGGCCGGAACGGCTGCTGCCGCCGCGGCCGCCATCACCAGGGAGCCCAGCCGGCGCATTTCCTCCTTCAGCACGCCGACCGCTGTTTCCATCGAGGCGTTGCGCAGCGAGTTGGAGCATACCAGCTCGGCGAACAGCGGCGTGCGATGCGCTTCGGTCATGCGCACCGGCCGCATCTCGTAAAGGCGCGTGCGCACGTTGCGGCGGGCGAGTTGAAAGGCGGCTTCGCTGCCGGCCAGCCCGGCGCCAACCACGCTGACGATCGGTTCGCTCATGGACTTGCGTACTACCGTACGGGGAAAAAGTGTATCAGAACATCGGGCAATGAGAATCCGCGCTGGCAAATTGTGAAATCAACGCAGGTCTTGCGAGATTTTTCTCCCGGAAATCGGAACAAATTTTTCCTCGCTGCTTCCGATTCGAGAAAGACTACGCGCTCGGCGATGCGGCGGCGCCCTCGGGCGGCGCGGCCGGCGCGGCCGCTACCACGTAATCGCATTCCTGATTGGGACACGACCAGGTGGTGCCGTTGCGCTTGGTGGTCTTTTCCACCAGGTAGGGCGAGCCGCACTTCGGACATTTCTGGCCGACGACCTTGTTCCAGCTCGCGAAGGTGCACTTCGGATACCGGCCGCATCCGTAGAATAACTTGCCGCGCCGGCTGCGCCGCTCCAGGACCTCGCCCTCGTGGCATTCCGGGCAGGCAACCCCGGTCTTGACCGGTTCGCTGCGCAGCTTTTTGATCCCGTTGCATTCGGGATAGCCCGAGCATCCGAGAAACTCGCCGAAGCGCGAGCGCCGGCGCACCATCGGCCGGCCGCATTTCTCGCAAATCTCGTCGCCGGCGGACAACGGAGCGGACTCCTTGATTACGATGTTGCCCTGTTCGTCGCGTGCGAACTCCTTGGTGTTGCCGCAATCCGGGTAGTTCGAGCAGGCCAGGAACTCGCCGTTGCGCCCGAACTTGATCACCATCGAACCGCCGTCCAGTTCGCATTTGAGGTCGGTCGGAACGCCTTTGCCCTTGACCTGCGGCATCTTCTTGCGCGCCTCTCCCAGCCGTTTCTTGAACGGGCTGTAGAAGCGCCGCAGCGTCTTGACCCAGTTTTCCTTTCCCTCCTCGACCTGGTCGAGTTCCTCCTCCATGTGCGCGGTAAAACCGGTCTCGACGATATCGGGAAATGCAGCTACCAGAAGGTCGCTTACGATGCGTCCCAATGAGGTCGGGCGCAGGCGCTTGCTCTCGTCCTCGTCGACGTACTCGCGGTTGAGGATGCTCGACATGATCGAGGCGTAGGTGGAGGGCCGGCCGATCCCGTTTTCCTCCAACTCCTTGATGAGCGTCGCCTGGGTGAACCGCGGCGGCGGCTGGGTGAAATGCTGCTCGGGGAAGAACTCGAGCAGGCGCAGCACCTCGCCTTCGTTCAGTTGTGGCAACTGCGGCTGGTCGTCGTCTTCGGCCGGCTCGTCCACGCCCTCGAGGTAAACCCGGACAAAGCCGTCGAACTTCATCACCTGGCCGGTGGCGCGGAACTGCTCGTCGCCGGCGGTGATGTCCACAGTGGTCCGGTCGAATACGGCCGGCGGCATCTGGCTGGAAACGAAGCGGTTGAAAATCAGCGTATAGAGCGCCAGTTCATCCTTGGCCAGGTAGCGCGAGAGCGATTCAGGATCGCGCAGCACCGAGGTCGGCCTGATTGCCTCATGCGCCTCTTGGGCAGATTTGGCGGACCGGTAGTAGTTGGGCTTCTCGGGAACGTAATTCGCTCCGTAGCGCTGCTCGATATAGCCGCGCACCTCGTTCAAAGCCTGGTCCGACACCCGCACCGAGTCAGTGCGCATATAAGTGATAAGGCCGACCGCGCCCTGGTCGCCCAGCTCCACGCCCTCGTAAAGCTTCTGGGCGAGCTTCATGGTCCGGGAGGGCGAGAAGTAGAGGCGGCGGGCCGCCTCCTGCTGCAGGCGCGAGGTGATAAATGGCGGCGCCGGGCTGCGGCGAACTTCCTTGCGCTCGATCTTGCCGACCACGAACGGCGGCGCCTGCTTGCCCTGCAGCGCGGCGAGAATCGCGTCGACCTCGGTCTTGGCCAATTTGTAGTTTTTATTGTCTACTCGGCGGCCTGCGTGCGCGAACAGGCGCGCCTTAAACGGCGGCGGATTGGCGCCTTCCAGGCGGGCGTCCAGCGTCCAGTACTCTTCCGCCCGAAACGCCTCGCGCGCGCGTTCACGCTCGACGATTATTCTCAGTGCAACTGACTGCACGCGCCCGGCGCTTATTCCGCGCCGCACCTTTTCCCACAGCAGCGGGCTAATCTGGTAGCCGACCAGGCGGTCGAGCACGCGGCGCGCCTGCTGCGCCTCGTACAGGTTGCGATTGAGTTCGGAGGGGTTGGCAATCGCCGCGCGCACCGCGGCGGGAGTGATTTCATGCAGCAGCACGCGATGCAGATTGCGGCGATTTGCACCGATCTGCTCGGCGACATGCCACGCAATCGCCTCGCCCTCGCGGTCGGGGTCGGTCGCTAAATAGACGTTTTCGCTTTCCTTTGCGGCCTTTTTTATGCCGTCTATAACCTTGTTCTTGCCCTTGATGATCTCGTACTCGGGCAGAAAATCATTCTCCAAATCCACGCCCAGCTTGCTCTTGGGCAGATCCATCACATGACCGACTGACGGAGCTACCTGAAAGCCCGAACCCAAATAGCGCTTGATCGTTTTTGCTTTAGCCGGTGATTCGACGATTAGAAGATTTTTAGCCACGTGCCTTGTAATTCTGGCATCGTCCAGTCTCCAACGGAAGAGACAGACAAGACCGCCTCCGGTGCTCCAACATGCTAAATTTGTGCCAGTGAGAACAGCTTGCCAGGATGCTGAGCCACCACGCCGTTTAGCTCCAACTCCAACAAGACGCCAAGTACAGTCTGCGCATTCAATCCCGAACTTTCAACTATCGAGTCGACATGTATCCTTTCTGAGGCGCTTAGATGTTCGAGCACTGTTTGGAATTGCTTCTCCCGGTTGTCCTGAAGGTTCCTCTGATTTGAGGGTGGTGCGGGACGTGCCGGGGCGGCTGACGCGAGCGGGGGCGCGCTGGGCGCGGCATTGGTCAGTTGCGGCGCCAGATCCTCGATCACATCTTCGACGCAATCAACCAGTCGGGCCCCCTCCTTGAGCAGCCGATTACTGCCCCGCGTCTTACCCGTAAGCGGACTTCCCGGCACCGCGAACACCTGGCGGTTTTGCTCCAGCGCCAGTCGCGCGGTGATGAGCGAGCCGCTTTTCTCGGCCGCCTCCACTACCACCACGCCCAGGCTCATGCCCGCGATCAGACGGTTGCGGACCGGAAAGTTTTCCGGCGCTGGGGCGCTGCCCAGAGGCACTTCGCTCAGCAGCGCGCCGCCCTGCGCAATGATCGTTTCGGCCAAATTACGATGCTCAGGCGGGTAGATTATATCAATTCCGCACCCCAGGACCGCAATTGTCCGTCCATTTCCTTCCAAGGTGCCGCGATGCGCCTGTGCGTCGATTCCGCGCGCCAACCCGCTGATCACGGCGATGCGCTTGATTGCGAACTCGAGGCCCAGGCGATGCGCCATATGCAAGGCCGCGTCGCTGGCTGCACGGGCACCCACAATCGCGACACAGTCGCGCTCGCCGACGGGCAAGCTGCCGCGCAGGTACAGAAAGGGCGGCGGGTCGGGGATTTGCCTTAAATTGGCCGGATAATTCTCATCGTTCCAGCGGACCAGGCTAACGCCCAGGCGCGCCAGTTCGCATAATTCCTTCTCCAGTTCTTCGAATTCTGCAAAGCGCGCAATATTCCTTGCGGTCGGCTTGTAAACTCCCGCCGCCACGAGTTCTTCTTCGCCTTGTGCAAAAATTCGCGGCGCTTCGCCGAACTTCTCCAGCAGCATCCGCGCCACGCGTGCGCCAACACCGCTTACGCGCCGCAACGCAAGCCAGTAAGCGTCGGTACTGGTTGCCATCCCCCTGTTCCCCCCGTTTGGCCCACCAAATCTTTTACCCTTGAGCCTGTGACTAATCAATTTATGCCCGGCCGATCCATCCCCAAATCATTCTTGACCCACCTTTTACGATCGCATAACTAAGGTCGGGATTATTTCGATCCCTCCTTGGGCCGGTTTGGATGAGGTTGTCGCGGAGCAGGTCCGGTTGCTGTAATCTGTGTAAGCAGGATCGTGGGAATGGGATGTGGAGGGCCGAGAGATGTCAGAAATGCCACAAATGACAGAAACACCGATAATGAACATCAGCGAGATGTCGGCAACCGAGAAGCTGGTCATGATCTTCAGCTTCTATCGCGACGCCGAGCTGCGCGGCGCACGGCTGCTGTTCAACCTGATACATCATCTAAAAGACGCCGAAGCACAGCTTAAAATGTCGCGCCATCTGGCGGACGAAACGCGCCATGCCTGGCTGTGGACCAAGCGCATCGCTGACCTGGGCGCGGCGCCGGTTATGATTGACGACGGTTATCAGCGCCGCCTCGGTCTGCGGACCGGGGTGCCCAAGGACCTCATCGACCTGCTCGCTCTTACGGTGGTGGTCGAAGAACGGGCGCGCTCGCGCTACATGCAACATGCCGAGTTGCCCAACGTCGACGAGGAAACACTCAAGGTTCTCAAAGCCGTGACCGAGGACGAAAGCTGGCATCTGGCCTGGATCGAGCGCCAGATGCGCGAAATCGCCCGCGAACAGGGCAAGCCCGAACGCGCCGATCAGGCGCTGGAACGCTACCGCACCATTGACCGTGAAGTATGGGCCACCCTGGCCGCCGATGAAGCCCAGTTGATGAAGGGCTAACAGCCGCCCGCGACCATCAGGGCATCTCTCCTCCGCTGGCAAGCCAAATCTCTCCCTGCTTGCCCGGTATCGAACGCGCGCCTCCATGCTTGGCACTGATTGTAAAAATAGCCGACGGCTTGTTGTTGACAGCCGGGATGTGAGCACGCGCCGCAAACCGCCCCCTGTCCCCCGCACATGGCGCGCAGCGGCGGCCATTGGAGCCGCGCCCGGAAGTAATTAGAATCCCGCACCGAGGGTTGGTTGCCTTGAGAAATCGATGCGCGAATCGATCGCAGCCGGCCGGCGGCCTGGCCGGGAGAACCGTCCGTGGGTGAATTGCAGGAGTGGGTTCATCTGGACGCTATCCAGGCCCTGGTTCACCACGCCACCGCCGTAATCGCGGCGATTTTTATCTTCGGCATAACGGCGCGCTTGATTACCTACCTAATTCCCAACGGCTACGCCAAACGGATCGTCATTATCGTTGACGACGTGATCCTGCTCGCCGTCTTTATACTCGCGGGATGGCGCCTGCTCGAATACATGTGGGTCAGGCCGCATCTGGCGGAGACGCCGTACGAGGAGGTTTCGGTAACCTCACCGGCTGGCGAAGGTGATGGGACCGAGGCCTTGCTCGCCGAATGCGGCGCCGGCGCGGCGGCAGGCGATGAACCGGATCGATGCCTGGAGAAAAAAAACCGTCAGGCCCAGCGAGCTTTGGCGCAGGCGGCGGCGCGGATGACGGAGGATATGCGTGCGCTGGACAAAGTCGGCAATGTAAAAATCGGCGCCGCGCGCAACTTCGACGCGGCGCAGCAGGCTTTCATGCACTACCGCGAAACCGAATGCAGATGGCGCAGCACATCGGCCAGAACCGGAGCACCGGCGGACATATACCAGGCCTGCATGGCCAGCCTGGCGCGCGGGCGCGCCGCGCAAATCGAGGAGATCCTGGGAAAATAGATTTCCCGATGTGTTTATCCCTGGCGAGGCAACGGTTGACGGTGAGAACTGACTAGCGCTGATTGTGCAATTCGTACGAGCATTAATTCGCGTCGGGCTCGCCCAGCTTGCGGTACAAGGTCTTGCGGTCGATGCCCAGTACTGTGGCGGCTTCGCTCTTATTGCCTCCGACCGAAGCCAATACCGCGCGCGCATACTCGCGTTCGAGTTGGTCCATCGTCAGCCGGCGGTTGACCGCATCATCTATAGTGACGGTTTGCCCCTCTCCGCCGGCCACCTTGGCCGGCAGGTCGCCGCGGGTGATACGGTCGTTGCGGCACAGGATAACAGCGCGGGAAATCGCATTCTGCAGCTCCCGAATATTGCCCGGCCATTGGTAATGCGTCAGCCCGGCCATCGCATCGGCGTCAACCTCGGGTACCGGGCGGCCCGCCTCCGCGCTGGCGCGGGCCAGGAAATGCTTTACCAACGGCATGATATCTTCGGTCCGCTCCCGCAACGGCGGCAACACCAGCGTGACCGTGGCGAGGCGATAGTACAGATCGGCGCGAAATTTTCCGGCCGCGATTGCCTCTTCGAGATCGGCATTGGTGGCGGAGACGATCCTGACGTCCACCGGTGTCTCCTCGGTCGCACCCACCGGACGGACTCTTTTGTCCTCGATCACCCGGAGCAGCTTGGCTTGCAGCATCAGCGGCATCTCGCCGACTTCGTCGAGGAACAGGGTGCCGCTGCGCGCGGCCTGAAACAGCCCCGCCTTGCTCTGGCGCGCGTCGGTAAAGGCGCCCTTGACGTGCCCGAACAGCTCGCTTTCCAACAGATTGTCGGGAATCGCCGCACAATTGACAGGAATGAACGGACCCTGCTGGCGCCGGCTGCGGAAATGCAGTGACCGCGCGATCAATTCCTTACCAGTGCCGCTTTCCCCCGCCAGTAGAACGCTGGCGGCGCTGTCCGCGATATGCCCGACGATTTCCAGCACCTCGGTCATCTTGCGGCTGGCCGCGATGATGTTCTCCAGTCCGTAACTGTGGGCCAGCTCACCGCGCAGGCGCTTGATCTCCTGGCGCAGGTTGCGATCTTCCAGCGCGCGGGATACCACCAGCAGCAGCTCGTCATTGGAAAACGGCTTGGTGATGTAGTCGAATGCACCCAGTTTCATCGATTCGACTGCAGTCTGAATCGAACCGAACGCGGTAATAATCACGACCGGGAGGCTTGGTGCGGCCCGCTTTATTTCGGCGTGAAGCTGATGGCCGCTCATGCCGACCATGCGCAGGTCGGAAATCACCAGGTCGGGATGTTCGCGGCGCACCAGATTGAGCGCCTCCACGCCCGAGTTGGCGGCCAGTGCGCGATAGCCGCCCGCACCCAGAATTTCCACCAGAATGTTGACCATTTCGCGGTCGTCATCGACGACCACAACTGTGGGGCGCTCGCCTTCCATATTCACGCGCTGGCCGCCAGCTCGGATTCCGCGCGTTGTGACAGCGCCAGCGTCACGACAAAGCGCGCGCCCCGCCCCTGCGGCTCCAGCGTGATATCGCCGTCGTGATCGCGCACGATCGATTGGCTGACCGCCAGGCCCATGCCGGTACCCTTGCCCGGGTCCTTGGTGGTGAAGAATGGATCGAACACCCGATCCCTGAATTCTTCCTCGACGCCGGTACCGTTGTCTTCAAAGCACAGGCGCACCTGCTCACGGCCGTCAACCATACGGCACTGGGAGCTGACCCGCAGCACGCCGCCGCTGTTCGCCATCGCGTCCAGCGCATTCATGCCCAGGTTTACGAACACCTGTTGCAGTTGGTCGACGTCGCAATCGACCAGCAGCGGCGCCGGACCGAGATCGGCGGCCAGGCGGATGTTGCGCCGCTCGGCCTCGGTTTCCAGCAGATGCAGGGTGCGTTGCACGATAGCGCGCACATCGCTGGTCACCCGGACTGGCTCGCGGCGGCGCCCGAAATCCAGCAGCATGCGGACGATGCGGGTGATGCGGTCGATTTGATTGATGATGATTTCCAACCCCTGGGCACGCTTGTGTTGGTCGGGATCGGTGCGCAGCAAATGTTCCGCGCGCCCCCTGATGACTCCCAGCGGCGTGCCGATTTCATGCGCCAGGCCCGATGCCAGCGTGCCGATCGTGGCCAGCTTGTCGGAATGGCGCAGGCGGCGCTCCAGCTCAATCTTGCGCTCGCTTTCATCCAGCAGGCGCCGGCGGGCCACACTCAACTCCCGGGCGAGCTTGCGAAACTCTTCGGTGATCAGCGTAACCTCGTCGCCGCTCGGCTCGCGCTCGGGTTCTTCGCCCGTCGATAAGCTGCTGACGCGCCGCGACAGCTCGGCCAGCGGCTGCGAGACGTATTTGCGTGCCACCAGCGGAATCAAAATCGCGGTCAGCAGCACCACCACGCAGCCGGCGCCGATCGAGGAAACGGTGCGGCGCAAAAGATCATGCTTGACCTCGGTCCAGTCCTGCGCCACCAGCAGGTAACCCATCGATGGGTCGCTGCCCATCGGTGCGATGCGGCAGAACCAGTAGCGTCCGTCCGCTGTTTGCATGAACTCGCTGCTGCCGTTGGCCTTGACCTCGGCCCGAATTTGCGCGGCCGGGGGCAACTTGATCGGAAAATTGTCCAGCGAGTACCAGAGCCTGCCCGAGTTATCCAGTACCGCGACCGCCATGCTCTGTTCAGAGATGGTCTGCAGGACGGTGCGGATGTCGCTCCATTCCGAGCGCTGAACATCAAGCCGTATGGCCGCGTTCAGAGCCAGCTCGGTCGCCCTCGTCTCACGTTTAAGGTCCTGTTCGAAAATTCGGGTCGAGGATCGGATACGATTGTAGGTGTAGACGGACACCACGGGGGTGAGTGCGGCCAGCAGACCCAAGGCAAGCCGTGTTCCGACTTTCATCTCGGGCATTCTAGCCATAAAGCGCGCCCAAGGGGAATTGGCGGTGGGCTTCACCAGGACTACCTGAATCGGTCAATAGCCAATCGCATGCCAGAGTATCTTCCGACCAAATCGCCATAACCCTTTGTAAGCGACGCGTTTGGCGGCGGCTCGACGCACCAAAACAGGCAGCGGTGGGGCAAAATTCCGCCTGCGATCGCACTATTAGTACCCAACCTTACGTGCCCAAGATCGAACTGCCGGTAGGTTTGATTGAAGCTTCGCGATGTGGCCCACGCCTTGCTTTTCCAACGGCGAGGTGGAAGGGAACGTTGCAAATGGGTGGTTGCGCCGGTGGCCGCATGGGCGCGCGGACACTGGCCTTAAATCGATGCGCGCCCGCTTTCAAATCCTGCGCTTCGCAATGTCGCTGACAACTCTCTGGGCGGTCTGTTCAGCCTTACCGGCCCGCGCCGGGCAGGTCACGCTGCCGCAGGCGCTTGAATTGATGCGCCGCCACAATCCGGAGCTATCAGCGGTGCGTCAGGAGTTGACAGTTGCCAAGGGCGAACTGCAGAAGGCCAGTTATCTGACGCCGTTCAATTTCGAGCTTGCAGGCGAGGCCAACTACAGGGCGCGCAGTACCAGGTCAAACTCCCAGGATTGGCGGGTTGGATTCATCCAGGAATTCGAAATCTTCGGGCAGCGCGCATTGCGCCGCAAGAGCGCCCGCATTGGCTATGATGGCGCAGTCGCACAGTTGAGCGATCAAGCCCGCCTGCTCGAGAACGCGACCAAGATGACCTTTTACGATTCGATGCGCGTGCGCGACCAGGTGGCATTGCTGTCTGAACTGGCGGGGCTCGACTTCAACCTGGTTCAAGCCGCACGCACGCGTCTGGAGGCGGGCGAAATCAACCAGGTCGAATATAACTCCGCTCAAATCCGCTACGGGCAAAGTCATCGCGCGCTGCTGCAGGGGGGCGAGCGTTATCGTCTGCTGCGTTCCAGCCTGGGACGCTTGCTGGGCGGTCATGCCGGAGCCGAGCCGGAACCCGCCGGTGAGACGCGGCTCAATCCAGTCGAGGTCAATGTCGAAACCATGCTTCAGGGCGCGCGCGCAAGACGCCCGGACCTGCGGGCCCGCCAGCTTGCGATCGCCGAGCTCAATACCGAAATCGCACTTAACCGGCGGCTCAACAGTCCCAACCCGGCGGTCGGTTTGTTCCTCGGCCACGATAACAACACGGAGCGGTTCATCGGTCCGACCTTCGGTTTCTCGGTACCGCTGTTCAACCGGCGCGTGGGAGAAGCGACAATCCTCGCGGGCCGCCGCGCCCAGGCGGAGGACCAATTGCACGGCGCCGAACTCAACGTCGAGCAGCAGGTGCGGGACGCCTACAACAACTACATAACGGCGCGGCACGCGCTGCGGATTTACGAGGACGAAGTGGTGATGCCGGCCCGCCAGAGCTTTGGCCTGCTGGAAACCGCGTTCACCGAAGGCAAGATCGACCTGCTCCGGCTCTCTATCGCCGAGCGCGAGGCCTTCGAGGCGCGGATGGCTTACGTTGACGCCTGGTTCGACGTGCTCGCGGCCCAGGTGGCGATCGAGCTGGCCACCGGCACTCCCCTCCAGACTGCATCACCATGACGTTGCGAATACAGCTGCTTTTGTCGTTCCTGGCCGCGGCGCTAACCGCACCGGTCAGCTTGCCGGCGGCCAACCAGCCGGGGGCCCCGAGCACTGTCACGCTCAGCAGCAACTCCGAGGCGGAGCATCAGATCAAGGTCGTTACCATCGGCAAGAAGCCGCTGGGCGCCCTTATCTCGGCAACCGCTATGATCGAACCTGACCCGCGCAACGTGGCCCGCGTCACGCCGCGAATCCGCGCGCGCGTGGTCCGCCTGATCGCCGACCCGGGACAGCGGGTGAAGCCCGGGCAGCCGCTGGCGATCCTGAGCAGCGTAGAATTGGGCCAGGCCAAGGCCGAGTACCTCAAGGCGCGCTCGCTCAGTGACATTGCCCACCAGCACATGACGCGCGAGCAAAGCCTGTACCAGCGTAAGGTCGCGTCGATGAAAGACGCGCTCGAGGCGCGCGCCGCTTATGACACTGCCTTCGCGCAGTACCAGGCCGCGCGCGAAACGCTGAGCCTGCTGATTCCCCCCGCCGAGGTGGCGCGCGTCGGTTGGTCGACCGCCGGTCGCTCCTTGTCGGATTTCGCTCTGACCTCGCCCATCGCCGGCACGTTGGTGAGACGCGACTTGATCGTGGGCCAGATGGTGACCGGCGACGCCGAAGTGATCACAGTCATGAATCTTGACCGTGTGTGGGTGCTGGCCAACGTCTTCGAGCACGATTTGGCCGGCCTGACGGTGGGAGACGCCGCACAGATCAAGGTTGAGGCCTGGCCCGACCGCAGTTTCGAAGGCGTGGTATCCTACCTCTCGGACACCGTCGATCCAGCGACACGCACCGTGCAGGCACGGATCGATGTCCCCAATCCCGGCCATCGGCTCAAACCGGGCATGTTTGCCAGCGCGGAAATTCAGACCGACGCCAATGCGCGCCAGGTGTTGGCCGCGCCGACTTCCGCCATCTACGACGTAAACGGCGCCAAGGCGGTGTTCGTGCAAACCAAGCCGCATGTCTTCTCCCTGCGCCCGGTGCAGGTGGGCGCGGCCGGTCATGAACGGGTCGAAATCCTCTCCGGCGTAAGCAGCGGCGAGCAGGTCGTAATTCACGGTGGATTGCTACTGAAGGCGCTGTTGGTCAACACCGGCGACTGATATGTCCAGGCGAATCTTCGAAGCAGCGCTGGAAAACCGTCTCCTGACCATCATCTTCGTCCTGGTGCTGGTCGGTTTGGGCGTGCGCGCGATGACCCTGCTTCCGATCGACGCGGTTCCCGACGTTACGCCCAACGTGGTGCAGGTGGTGACCGACGCTCCCGGGCTGGGGCCCGCCGAGGTCGAGAAATTCATCACCTTTCCGGTAGAGATCGCGATGCGCGGTATGCCGGGAATTACCGAGATCCGATCGCAGTCGCGCTTCGGACTGTCATCGGTGTGGATTTATTTCGAGGAAAAGTACGACATCTACTTCGCACGGCGCCTGGTGATGGAACGCCTGCCGGCTGCCCGCGATTTGATCCCAAAGGGCTACGGTTCCCCCGAAATGACCCCGGTGTCGACCTCGCTGGGAGAGATCTACCAATTCCAAGTCGTGGACCCCAAGCGCTCCCTGATGGATTTGCGTTCGATACTGGATTGGCAGATTGCCCCCAGGCTCAAAGCCGTGCCCGGCGTGGTGGAGGTGAATAGCTTCGGCGGCGAGCTCAAGACCTTCGAGGTGCAACTGGAACCAGACCAACTGGTCAAGTACGGCATCGGACTGGACGATCTTTTTCGTGCGCTGGAGCGCAACAACGCCAGCACCGGCGGGGGTTACATCGTTCGCAACGGAGAGCAGGAGGTAATCCGCGGCACCGGCTTGGTCAGTAATCTCAATGACGTGGCCAACGTCGTGGTCGGCAATCATAACGGCGTGCCCATCTACGTTCGCAACCTGGGCAAGGTTGCCTTTGCTCCGCGTATTCGACAAGGCGCGGTCACGCACGACGGCAAAGGCGAGGCGGTGGTTGGCCTCGTGATGATGCTGATTGGAGAGAACTCGCGCGTCGTGGTCGATAAGGTGAAGGAGAAGATTGCCGAGATTGCGCCGACACTGCCCGACGGCGTCACGATCGTCCCATATTACGACCGCTCCGATCTGATTCGCCGCACGATACGCACCGTGACCCATAACCTGGTCGAAGGCGCGGTGCTGGTAGTCATCGTGCTGTACCTTTTTTTGGGCGACATCCGCGCCAGCCTGATTGTCGGTTCCGTGATTCCGCTTTCGATGCTGCTGGCGTTCATCGGAATGACCTGGGCGGGTGTATCGGGAAACCTTATGAGCCTGGGCGCGATCGACTTCGGACTCATCGTCGACGGCTCGGTGGTGATGATCGAGAACATTTTTCGCCGGCTTTCCCACCCCGACCCGCGCGACGGTTCCGTCAGTCATCGCATCTTTGAAGCCGGGCGCGAGGTGCTGCGCCCGATCGTCTTCGCGATCGGGATCATCATCATCGTCTATTTGCCGATCCTCACCTTCGAGAACGTCGAAGGGAAAATGTTCCGCCCGATGGCGTTGACCGTGGTCTTCGCCCTGGCCGGGTCGCTGTTGTGCGCGTTGACTTATGTTCCCGTGATGGCATCGCTGCTGCTGCGCCATCCGGCCCATCATGATCCTTTCGTGGCGCGCCAGTTCGACCGGCTCCACGCCTGGCTGAGCAAGGCGGCGTGGTCGCGGCCCCGGCTGATGCTTGCCGGCTCGGCGATCCTGCTGCTCGGCAGTCTGTCATTGGCGCCGATGCTGGGAACGGAGTTCATTCCCGCGCTGGACGAGGGGACGATCAACCTCGACGTTGTGCGGGTACCCAGCATCTCTCTGGAGGACGCCAACAAGGATGCCGATCGGACTGAAAAGGCGTTGCTGGAAATGCCGGAGGTTACACGGGTGGTCTCGCGCACCGGCCGTCCCGAACTGGCGACCGATACCACCGGTCCCGACGAAAGCGACGTATATGTTTTCCTGAAACCGCCTGAGCAGTGGCGCTTC
Organism: Binataceae bacterium (SeqCode); assembly: GCA_035262365.1. Taxonomy (GTDB): domain Bacteria; phylum Desulfobacterota; class Binatia; order Binatales; family Binataceae; genus JAJPJA01. The sequence continues at coordinate 67,996 of DATFSZ010000120.1, read as the reverse complement.
CGCGATCGCGATACTTTGATCGCCGCGATGGAGAAAAAGCTGGAGGAGCGCGTACCGGAAACCCATTTCGGCTTTACCCAGCCGATCGAGGAGCGAGTGAGCGACATGATCGCCGGAATCAAGGCCGACGTGGCCGTCCATATCTACGGCGATGACTTCGACAAGATGATGGCCTACAGCCAGCGCGTGCTGAAAATCCTCAGCGCGCTGCCCGGCGCCGCGGACGGCAAAACGGCGCCCCGCCCGGGTCTGCCCTCGCTGAACATCGCGATCGACCGGGAGGCCGTTGCCCGCTACGGCATCAACGCCGGCGACGTGTTGGACACGATCGAAACAATGGGCGGCAAAATCGTGGGCCAGGTCGTGGAGGGTGACGCGCGCTACCTGCTGCAGGTGCGCTTCGCCGAGGGTTCGCGCAGCGAACTGGAGCGCCTTCACGATATCAAGGTGGCGGCGCCCGACCGCAAACTGATCCCGCTGGCCCAACTGGCCCATTTCACCGTGGATGAGGGTCCGGTCTCCATCTGGCGGGAAAACCTCGTTCGCCGGGTAACGGCCGCGGTCAACGTGCGCGGCACCGATCTCGGCACCTTCGTTTCGGCGGCCAAGCGCGCTGTGGCCGAGCAGCTCCAGCTACCCCACGGATGGTGGCTGGAATGGGGCGGACAGTACGAAAACCTCCAACGCGCATCCAGCCGACTGATGATTCTGGTACCGGTGTCGCTGCTGCTGATAGTAGTGCTGCTCTACAACACGTTCACTTCGATGCGCTTGGCGCTGCTGATTTTCAGCAACGTCCTGCTCGGCGCCAGCGGCGGCATCCTGGCGCTGATTCTGCGCGGCCTGACATTTTCAATTACCGCTGGAGTCGGGTTCATCACCCTGTTCGGTGTCTCAGTGCTGAACGGCGTCGTGCTGGTTTCTGAAATCAATCGCCTGCGCGAAATCGGCGCGAACTCTGACGACGCCATCGCGCAGGCGTCGCGCGACCGCCTGCGGCCGATCCTGATGGCCTCGATGGTGGCGCTGTTCGGATTCATTCCGATGGCCATCTCGCGCGCCGCCGGGGCCGAGGTGCAGCGGCCGCTGGCTACGGTAGTGATCGGCGGACTGCTGACATCGACGCCCTTTACGCTTTACGTCCTGCCGCTGATCTATCGCTGGCTGGTCCCAGACAACGGCATCCGCAACCAGCACAACAAGGCGCTCCCCTAGTCCGAAAGCGAGAATGATTCAAAGTTTCGGAGCCATTGGTGCCGGGCTCTACCTGCCACCTGGGCCCAAAACACCCCCCGGCTCTTGATCCTCGTTTGGCTCTGGTCCACTAAGATTCCGCACCTCACAGGCTTGCGCCTCAGGCATTCCGATACACGGGATCCTCGCGCGACCGCAGTCCCACCGCCTTGCCCCACACCTCGCTTTCGCCGACCGGATCGACTCGATTCCAATCGGTGACGACCAGGCGGCGCGCGATTCGCCATTCGCCATTGCGCCGTTCCAAGCGGTCGATATAGCGGGCGCAGGTGATACGGTCATACTGGCGTCCGTCGCGCCGCTCGCTCAGGCGATTGAAGCTGGTGAAGTACGTCTCGCTGCGGGCGGTGTCGCCATCGACTTCGATCAGGATATTGGAGATCGAGTGCACAGTGGAGGTGAAAAGACTCGCACAGCTTTTGATCGCCTCGGGTATGAATTCGGAGACCGAGCCGGCGAAGGACATGTGATCGTCGTACCCGTCGGGCCAGTAAACCGAGCGCAAGAGTTCCTCGTCGAGCCGGTCGATGGCGCGGCAGTAGCGAGTGAGTACCTCGGTGATCTCCTGCTTGTCCAACAGCACCTGCAGTGCGGACTCCGAAATGTTGACGCTTGACATCTGGCCTCCCGCGATTTGAGATTTCCGCAACGCTGTCATTTTGGGCGGTTTAGGGCGCATAGTCACGCCCAGGGAGCGCGCCCGGCAGCCGCCGGAAAGGAAGTGCGATGCTGTACTTAAACCAAATCGTCCGCGTCCAACCCACCGCGATGAACGCCTACGTTGAACGTTTCAAAACCGTTCTCACCCCCTTGATGCACCGCCACGGGGCGGAACTGGTCGGTCTGTGGCAAGCGCTGCAGGCAAACGATTTCATTGACCTGTGGGAGGTTCAGCAATGGTCCGATCTCGACCGGCTCAGCCAGGCGATCAAGGAGGACGCGGAGTTCGTCGCCTATCAGGAGCAGGACTACGCGCAGCGTGTTAACTGGAGTGTCAAGCTGCTGCATCCGACGCCGTTCTGCCCCGACCTGGCGCGAATCAAGCGCGAGAAGATCAAAGGCGGTCTGTACATGCTCGCGACCATCCCAATCGTTCCCGACCGGCTGCAGGAGTACCTGAAGCTGTTTCCCAACAACGGGATGCGTCTCGAGGAAAAGCACGGCTTGCATACGCTGGGCTACTGGGTCGGAGGCGGACCCGACCAAACCGAGGCGTTCAATTGCACCCAAATCTGCGTTATCGAGGACTGGACGCACTGGGGCCGCTTCATGGAGGGACGCGCCAAGGATCCAGAGGTGGCGGAATGGATGCGCCGCGCGCTCTTCTACCGTACCTTCCACAGCGCGCGCTGGATGACCCCGGCCTACATCCCTTACTAAATCTGCCGCCGCCGAAACTCGAACAAGGAGAGACATCATGAATGCCGAAAAAGAAGCCGCGATGGACGAGATGCTGGCCAAGCAGCAGATCCATGAAACCATAATGCGCTATTGCCGGGGCGTGGACCGCCTGGACGCGGAATTGCTGCGCACCGTTTATCATCCGGACGGCTACGACAACCACGGCGGATTTCGCGGCAAAGCCGACGACTTCATCGCGTGGGTGATTCCCGAAATGCGCAAACTGTATAAATCGACCAATCATTGCATTTGCAATGAGCTGATCGAGGTCAAGGGCGACAATGCCTATTGCGAATCATATTTTGTCGCCTACCATCGGTTCGATCGCGACGGCAAGGAATACGATATGATCTTCGGCGGGCGCTATATCGACCGCATGGAACGGCGCGGCGGCGAGTGGAAGATTCTCAAACGCAACGTGCTGCATGACTGGAACCGTATCGATCCGGTTGCCGAACGCTACGAGGTGCCGATCAACAGCCATCGCTCGCGCGAGGATCTTTGTTACCGGCGATAGCCGCCGAATTTTGCGCCGACCGCGGCCATATCTCATTCGAAGCCCAAGGAGTCCAACATGGCGACGGATATCGACGAAAAGACGGCCCAGGCCGCCTCCCAACCAAAGCCGGGCGCGTGGAAGCTGAAGCCCTTTTTCTACGACCTCGCCGAACTTCGGGATGTGAGCAAAGGCCGATAACGGATTCAAAGACGAAATCGCCCGGCATTTTGCCGATGTCGGCGGAGTCGTCAAGCTAATCCTCAATATCCCGACTCTCAGCGTGGCCTACTACAAGTTTGAGCCCGGCCTTCATGTTCCGTATCTCAACCACGGCACCAATCAGCTTACTTTTGTTTTGAAGGGGTCGCTCCATTACGGCGGCAAGAAAGTAACCGGCGAAGGAATGGGGTTTTTCACGCCCGGGCAGGACTATGCATGGATCGCCGGTCCGCAGGGAGCTGAAATTCTCGAGATTCACGATCGTGGCGGACGCCTGGACAGCTTTTTCCGCGACCCGGTCGAGAAATGGCCGCCACTGTTCTTTGACTGGAAGCAGGCATCCGATTCAAAGCCCGAGCCTTAGCACCGCGATTGGAAAAGCAGCCATCCGACAAAAACAAACGGCCTGATTCTCCTCTCCGCGGTATAATCTGAACGGTGACGTCGAGTGACTCGACGGAATCAACTTCAGAAGGCGAGAATCACATGACCATCAGCCGACGAATCAAAGTGGCGGGGCTAATCGCAGTAGTTTGCGCGTTTACCGCAACCGCGTGCCCAAGCGGTCAGGGAGGCTACGGCGGTGGTTCCAGTTACGGCAATGCGGCCGGCTCCTCTCTCGGCGGACAAGGTAGCACGACCGGATCTGCGGGAGCCGCTGGCGGCGCGGCCCAGGTCGGCGCAGGCACAGCCGGCGGTGCTGCCGCCGGAGGGGCTGGTGCTGGCGGTGGTGCAGGCGGCGGCCGGTAATACCCTTACTCTGAAAAAAACTCCAAAGCGCCCGCGAAGGCCGTCGATCAGGCCGCCCGAGGGCTAGCCAGACGTTTAATAGCTTCCGCAAGCGGCCGCTGCGCGTCCTCGTAATCCTGCCAGGCCGTGCTCTTTGCGATCTGCGCGGGCGCGGTGCGGATTGTAAAGCGCAGCGGATCGAGATCCGCGCGCACTTGGGACCACAGCAGCGGCATGGACACGGTCGCCTCTGCGCGCACCCGCGGGGACAGCGGAGCGACCGCGGTCGCGGTACGATCGTTACGCAGATAATCCAGGTAGATGCGGCCTGAGCGCTGCTTCTTGGTCATCTTGAGCAGATAGCGGCCGGGATTGTCCGCCGCCATGCGCGCACAAACTTCATACGCGAAATTTTTGGCTTGCGGCCAATCCATTGGGTGGCGGCGCGCCGGCGCCAGCGGCGTGACAACGTGCAGACCTTTTCCCCCGGTCGTTTTGCAGAAACTCACCAGACCCAGGGCTTCCAACCGATCATGAATCTCGCGGGCGGCCTCGACCACGATCTGGAAAACAACGTCGCCGGCCGGATCGAGATCGAAGACCAGGCGGCCGGGCACGTCGGGTTTTCCGGGCTCGCAGTTCCATGGATGCAGCTCTACGGCGGCGACCTGGGCGAGCGCCGCCAAACCTTCCATGCGATCGACCTGCAGATATGGTTGAGGATCCCCGCTCACCCGCACCTGCTCCAGCAGGCTGGAGGTGCCGGGCTTGCCATGGCGCTGAAAAAACCGCTGTCCGTTGATTCCATCAGGCGCGCGAATGATCGAGCATGGCCGGCCCTTCAGATGCAGCATCATCCAGGCCCCGACGGCTTCGTAGTAGCGCGCCAACTCCAGCTTTGCGATCGGTTTGCCGTCGCCCGGATCCGGCCACAGCGCCTTGTTGGGGTTGGAAATCGGCACTCCCATTACGACAGTGGCGGCCCCTGGGGAATTGGCTGCAGTTCGCGCAGCCGATTGAGGCCTGGCTGTCTTTCCGCTTGACGGGTCTGGCTCCGCCAGTTCCGCCTCCTGCGGCGGCGCCGGGCGCTCGGCTTTGACTTCGGCCGCTGGTTTGTCCTCGCGCAAACCCTTGAAAGAGGCCTGACGCACCAGACCCGCTGCGGTCCATCCGGCGAACTCGATTTCGGCAACCAGATCGGGCCCTACCCAGTGCACTCCGGGCGCCGCGCGTGGCGCACTCTCACCATCAAACGGGTTACGGTCGGAAGCTGCCGCCCGCAGACGCGGCATCACGCGGTCCAGCGTGGCTTTTCCAAAGCCGGTCCCGACGCGTCCCAGATAGACCAGGCGCTTGCCGCGATAAGCCCCCGCCAGCAACGACTGAAAGCGGCCGTCTTTTTCGATCCATCCGCCGATCACTACTTCGTGACCGCCGCGGCACTTGGTTTTGGTCCAGGCGCCGCCGCGGCCCGATTTGTAGGGCGCGTCGATAAGCTTTGAGACGATGCCCTCAAGCGACATGCGGCAGGCCGACTTCAGCACCGCGTCGCCGCCGGTTTCGAAGTGGTGCACGTAACGGATCAGGGAGTCTTTCCTGCCGTCCTCGAGAATCTTCTTAAGGCGCTGTTTGCGCTCGCGCAGCGGCAGGCCGCGCAGGTCTTCGCCGGATTCGAACAGCAGGTCAAAAGCAAAGAAGATCAGATCGTCGGTCGTGCCCTCCGCCATCGCGGCCTGCAGCGCGGCGAAATCGGGTGCGCCGTTTCGGTCCAGCGCGACGACTTCGCCGTCGAAGATCAGGTCGGTCAGATCGGCCGCGGCGGCGGCGATCGCACCGAACTTCCCCGTCCAGTCCAGGCCCTTGAGCGTCTTCAACGTCGCCCGCCCGTCCTCCACGCGCAGTTGCATGCGGTAGCCGTCGAGCTTGGCCTCATGCACCCATTCTTTGCCCGGCGGCGGCCGCTGCGTCAGCCGGCATAGTTGCGGATCGATGAACCCTGGCATCTTTTTTACCCGGGTGGATTTCCGCGTTGAGGCGGGTTTTTGCCGGGGGCGGCGCGCCGTTGCAGCCACGCGCCGCTTCACCGCGCCCTTGCGATTCGACTTTCGATCCGCCGCCATCGTTGTTCGATCGAATTCAATCGACTTCGTTCTCTTCCATGATACGCAAAAAATCCGTGCCGGCGCTCTCATTTATGTGACGCTGATCCACGCCAGGCAACGGACGCAAGCCTGGCGGCGAGAAAGTCGCGAAACAAGACCACGCGCGCCGGCTCCAGCCGGCGGCTTGGCGACACCAGGCTGATCGGGACTTCGCCGCCCACGTACTTCGGCAGGATGCGGACCAGGCCCTCCATCCGAGCGCTGGAGAAAAACGAAATGATTCCGATTCCGATTCCTGCCTGCACCGCCTGATGCATCGAAGAGATATCGTCAACCTCCAGCGAACCCGTGACCTCGACGGTCAATTCGCGGCTCCCGTCGGCAAGGCGCCAGGTGTCCCTTCCGCCCTGACCCCTGAAGAGCACGCAATTGTGGTTTGCGAGATCGGCGGGTCTGCGCGGGCGGCCGTTGCGAGCAACGTATTCCCGGCTGGCGAAAAGGCCCCGGACGAAACTTCCAACGCGGCGCGCGATTAGAGAGGAATCACGCAGACGCCCCAGGCGCACGGCCAGATCGAGTCCCTGCTCGACCAGATCGACGATTCCCTGCGATGACACCAGCTCCAGGCGGATTTTCGGGTAGCGCTGCAGGAACTCGGCAAAGAACGGAATCAACACGCCCGCCATCGCCGGCGCCGCGGTGACGCGCACCGCGCCGCGCGGCTCCTCGCCCATCTCGCTGGCGGCAAGGCTCGCATCGTCGACCATCGCCAGCGCCCCCCTCACCTGGTCGAAATAGACGCGGCCGGCGGCGGTCAGGCTCAATTTGCGCGTGGTGCGCTGGAGGAGCCGCACGCCGAGATCGTCCTCCAGCCGCGTCAGCGCGCGGCTCACACCCGAGGTGGTCATGTGCAGTTCGTTGGCCGCCCTGGTGAAGCTGCCCGCTTCCACCACGCGCAGGAAGAGGCTTACGCCGTTAAGATCCATTGTTGCGTTCTCAGCAACAAAGTATTGCCCAAATCCATTCTTGTGAATAGCCGGTCAGAGAGCGATCTTTTGAAGCTGAGAATTCGCTCAGGAGGGAATCATGAAAACAGGCAAACCGACGATCGCGCTGCGCAGCATTCTCGGTCTGATCTTCGTCGCGGCTCCGCTCTCCGCAGCCTTGCATCTGGCTCCCGAACCGGCCCTCCCTCCGGGGGCCGCGGCGTTCTCGAAGGCCCTCGCCGCTACCGGCTATATGCTTCCGCTGCTGTGGAGCACCGAGATTGCCGCCGGGTTGCTCCTGCTCCGGGGTATCCTCGTGCCTTTCGCGCTGGTTCTGCTGGCGCCGGTGATCGTCAACATCGGCGCATTCCACGTTTTCCTGGCGCCGGGCGCGATGCCCGGGGCGATCGTGGTCGGCGCGCTAGAGATCTTTATGGCCTGGCAGTATCGCGCGGCGTTCGGGCCTCTGTTCGCCGCTGCCCGGCAAACTAACCCTGGCCAGGGAGAGGACCCGCAACAGGACGGCAGAAAAATACGCGCGGCCTAAGGCTGAGATCCCGCGCCCACCTGATCGGATGCCACTGCGAGAGTTTTTGACTGAAACGCACTCCAAGCAGGAGGAGGAACCAATGAAGCTCACGTTTGTCAGATTGGTCACGAGTGATGTCGCGGCGCTGACCGGTTTCTACCGTCAGGTTACGGGCGGTACACCGAAATTTTTCAGCAAATCTTACGTTGAGTTTCCCGCCGCGGGCGCGACGCTGGCCATTTCCGATCAGCGCATGATGGATCAGCATGGCGCGGGTGCCACCGCTCCCCGCGCCAATCGGTCGGTGATTCTCGATTTCCAGGTTGACGACGTTGATCGAGAGCGTGCCCGGCTTGCCCCGATAATCAGAGAATTTGTTCTAGAGCCGACCAACCAGCCGTGGGGAAACCGGTCGATGCTGTTTCGCGATCCGGAAGGAAATCTGATCAACGTCTTCGCGCCGATTCGCCGTGAAGAGATGGAGGACCGCCGATGAAAGCACTGCTTGAAGCCGAATTGCCCGGCGGCAATGACGTTTCCACCATGACCGTTGCGGTGCCGCGACCTTCCTGGCTGCCGGAGCGCGTGTGGCCATTTGAAACCCGCAGGTTGGAGACCGACGGCGCCGAAGTCGCCTTAACCGACGTTGGCGCCGGGCCCGCGCTGCTGTTCGTGCATACCGGGATGTGGTCGTTCGTATGGCGCGACGTGATTGCGCGTCTGTGCACCGATTTCCGCTGCGTCGCTTTCGACGCACCCGGAACCGGACAAAGCCAGCGCCTCCCGGGAAGCGAAATCAGCCTGGAGCGGGCTTCGCGCGCAGCGGCCGCCGTAATCGAGGCTTTAGACTTGCGGGATCTAACGCTCGTGTGCCACGACCTCGGCGGTCCGGCCGGCATCGCCGGAGCGGCCCGCCATCCGGAGCGCGTGCGAGGCCTGGCCGCCGTCAATACGTTTGCGTGGATGCCGTCGGGGGCGGTCTTGCGCGGCATGCTCGCCCTGATGGGCAGCGCGCCGATGCGGGAGTTCGACGCTCTTACCGGTTTCCTCAGCCGGATCACGGCGAGCAACTTCGGCGTCGGGCGCCATCTGGATGACCGCAGCCGCGACGCGTTCCGTGCCGGAGTCGGGCGCAGCGGGCTGCGCGCGTTCCATCGCTACATGCGCGACGCGCGCCAATCCGCCTCGATCTATGAACGCGCCGGCGCCGCGCTTGCCGGACCGTTCAAAACGCTGCCGCTGCTCACCATATTTGGCGAGCGCAACGACCCGTTTGGCTTTCAGAAACACTGGCAGGCGATGTTCCCCGATGCCCGGCAGGTGGTGGTGCCCAAGGGCAATCACTTCCCGATGTGCGACGATCCTGAATTGGTGGCAGGCACGATCAGATCGTGGCATCGAGAGCGCGTAGCGCCCGCCAGGCGCTGACGATCTCAGGAGAGGGGTATTGAGATGATGGACTTGAAAGCAGCATTGGGACTTTCCCAATTGTTCAGTCTGATGGTCTTCGTCACGATCGCAAGGTGGTACGTGATGCCGTGGCTAAGGCTGCAGGAGCGGGCCACTGCCCTTATCGCTCTGCTCTGGCCGCATGTTTTCCGCTATGTGGCGCTGCAGGCCTACTCGGCTCAGCACGCCGGCTTTCCGATCTCCGACAGCGGCGTGAACCGGATTGTTTACGGCGACGTTGGCGGGATGATCCTGGCGCTGATTGCGATCACGACGCTACGCTACGAGGCTCGCGCGGCGATTGCGCTGGTATGGCTGCTGCTCGCCGCGACCGCGGTCGATACGGTGCTCAACGTGGCAGGCGGAATCCGCGAGCACCTTTTTGGCGCCGCTACCGGTGTAACGTGGATGGTGGTGAGTTTCTATGTACCATTGCTGATGGTGAGTCTCGGCCTGACGGTCTGGCAACTATATTCGAGGCAGGGAGAGCCATTGAGGCGCTCCGTCGCGGCCGCCGCTCCGCGGGTCGCGAACCACCTGTCGATGGCACGTTAAGGAGCATCCACGGAGGATCGTTCAATGGCTGAATCCAAGCAAAAGCCGGTCGCGGTCGTAACCGGAGTTGGTCCCGGACTGGGAGCGTCGCTGGCGCGGCGGTTCGCGCGCGAATATGCCGTCGCGCTTACGGCGCGCAGCGCCGACTACCTGCGCGAACTGGCCGGCGATATTCGCAAAGCCGGCGGCGTCGCGCTCGAGGTGCAAGCCGACGTCGGCAGCCGGGAGCAGGTCGCGGCGGGGTTCAAGCTGATTCGCGAGCGGCTGGGCGAAGTGGACGTGTTGCTCCACAACGCTGGCGCCGGCCCTTTCGGCAGCATCAGCGAGGTCACGCCCGATCAGTTCGAGAACTGTTTGCGGGTCAACGCGTTGGGGGCTTTTATGTGCGCGAAAGAATGCGCCCCGGCGATGATCGGGCGGGGGCGCGGCGTGATGCTTTTTACCGGCGCGACGGCGGGTGTAAAGGCCGGCGCCAGGTCGGCCGCCTTCGGCCCCGCGAATTTCGCCAAGCGGGGTCTGGCGCAATCGCTGGCCCGCGACCTCGGGCCCAAGGGAATCCATGTTGCGTGGATCAATATCGACGGCGCAATCGACCTGCCCAATCGGTCGATACCGCATATGAAGAAGGAAGACATGCTCAACCCCGACGCGATTGCCGAGACCTACTGGCATCTGGCGCATCAGGACCGCAGCGCCTGGACCATGGAGACTGAGGTGCGCCCGTTCAAGGAAAAATTCTAGTCCGCAGGGTTTCCCGCGGGAATAAGAAGTGGTTGGGTCAGGCCGCCGCGGCCACCGGCGGCCTGACCGGAGCGCACACGGCCTCGCGCTCCTTATTCGGTAAGGAGGGCAAGAGATGAATAGGTGTCCTCTACGATTCGCCGCGACAGTCACCATAGGAGTAGCAGCCGCGCTACTGATCACATGGAGCGCGATGACCGTCTCAAACGCCTACAGCCAGAGCATGGCCGCAATGAACGATTCATTTAACCGGGGCCTAAGCGCCGTGTATCTGCTGGACGATGTTCGTAACAACGTCGATCGGATAAGCATCGACCAGCGCGCGTTCCTGTCCACCACCGACCTGCGCTTTCTGGACGGGGTATGGAGCAGCGCGCTCAACCTCGACCGCCATCTTGAGGCGATAAGCGCGCTGGCAGGAACAGACGGGGAGCAACGCGCGGGTGCCGCCCGGTTATCTGGAGCAACGCGGCAGGTTCTGGAATGCGTAGCCCGTTCCTACGATATCAGGGATGTGCGCGGCAGCCGCGCGGCGCTGGCCTTTTTCGATGCCCATGAAGACGTTATCTCCGAGGCAAAGGCGCAGGCCGACCAGCTAAAGATCGGGATCGTCCTGAACATCTCCGATCGGATCGCGAACGCGGGGGGACGCGGCGGCCTGCTCAAGGCAATGCTTCGGAGCATCCCGGCCGAGGCCGCGTTCGGCAGCGTGCCAAACGCCAGACTTGCGTTTGGCGTATTGCGCTAGCGCGGCGAAAGCGCGGCCGGCGGACCGGGTCCTGCCGTCAGCGCCCGATTCGCGCCAGTTTCTCTTTGGACCAGACGTCGCTCAGCTTATAGAACTCCTTATAAGCCGGCACATCCTTGGGCAGTTCCAGCCACGGCACCTTGCTCCTGGTGAAGATTTGCACGTCGGGCCGGACCGCATCTGGATTTTCCAGCGTGCCGGCGCGCACAAACAAAAAGTCGCCGGGCGCGCCGTGATAACGGCTCCACATGAATGTCCCGCACTCGCCGCAGAAGAATACGTCGTGAGCCCGCCCGCTGCCTCCGGCCAGCCGGAATGATTTCGGCTCGGGTCCCTTGGCTTCAACCATATTCCTCTCGATCCAGATGTTGGTAACAAACGCGGTGCCGGTCAGCCGCTGGCAGTCGCGGCAATGACATGCGTGAACGATCAGTGGATCGCTGGTCAGTTCGTATGTGATAGCCCCGCAGGCGCATCGGCCTTTCAGATTCATGACTTGCCTCCCTGGCACGAAGCCTTTGAAATATTTTTACCCGGTTGCCCGTCAGGCTTCACCGTGGAAAAATCGGACAGTCTTGTTTTAATCCTTGCCGCCTCGGAGACTTGGCAAAAATTGCTGTTCTCAAAATCATTCCATCCCGATCAGTTGGCCAGCGCGCTAAGGCGCAAGGTCCAGACCGACGCGTCCGGGACGGCCGAGGGCATACCGGTAGCCGCGGGCGAGGGATGGCGGGTGGTTGACGTGGTGTGCACGTCGGGGCCGCGCGATCGACCCTATGAAGAACAACATGGATGGGCTTCGATATCGGTCGTGTTGTCCGGTAATTTCATCTATCGCAGCCAGCAAGGATCGTCACTGATGGCGCCCGGCGCGATGCTGCTGGGGAGCCCCGGTAACAAGTTTGAATGTTCCCATCCGCATGGCGAGGGGGACCGCTGTCTTTCCTTCCAATACCATCCCGAGTTGTTCGAGCGCGTAGCGCACGACGCGGGAGCGCCGCGATTTGCATTTGCCGGCGTTTGCCTGCCGCCGCTGCGCGCGCTCGCACCGCTCACAGCGCGCGCCACGGCGGCGATGGGACGGGAGGATTCCTTTGAGGAACTGGCGCTCGAATTGGCCGGCGAGGTAATTCAGACGGCGGGACAAGTTCGGCCCGACGTCCCGTCGGCGCCCCGCCATCCGGCCGCAATCGCGCGGGTGATTCGCGAGTTGGAAGCCGGCGCCGCCGAGCCTCATACGCTGGATGAATTGGCGCGGGCGGCGCACCTAAGCCGCTATCATTTCCTGCGCACGTTCAAGGGGGCGACCGGCGTCACGCCCCATCAATGGTTGCTGCGCGCCCGCCTGCGTGACGCGGCGCACCGGCTTGCCACCAGCGGCGAGCCGGTCACCGAAATCGCATTGGACGTCGGCTTCGAGGACCTATCCAACTTCACTCGGGCCTTCCGCGCCGAGTTCGGCGTCTCGCCCAGACAATACCGCGCCGGCAGATAGTGCGGATCTGCGGCCTGGCGCTCTTGCCACGTAAAGCCGCGCCGGGATCAAGCCTCGTGTTCACCGTTTTGCGACCTAAATCGGATCGCCCGGCTTAACTGGATCGTCGCCGCGGTGTTGCTCGTCCGCCGCCTGATGTTTTTGCCGCTCGTATGCTGCGATGCACTCGATTATTCGCGCGCCAAAGTCGGCCAGCTTTCTTTCGCCCATCCCGCGGACGTTGCGCAGTGTTTCCATCGTGCTGGGCTTCAGCAGCGCCAGCTCGCGCAGGCTTGAGTCGTGGAGGATAACGAAGGCCGCGACGCCCCGCTCGGCGGCGATGTCGCGGCGCATGGCGCGCAGGCGCTCGAACAGCGCCTCGTCAACGTCGCGCCAAGTGTCCGCCTCCATCGCGGTGCGCTCCGCCTTGGGCTTCTTCGCTTCCAGCAGTTTCACCGGCCGCTTGCCGCGCATCACCTCCCACGAGGCGGCGTTGAGCTTGAGCACCGGGCGATCGCCCGCCGTGCGTTCGAGGATCCCGGCGTCTACGAGCTGATAGATTACATTGGTTACGTTTTTGCGCGGCATCTCCTTGAGCAGGCCGTAGGTTGAAAGCTGATCATGACGCCAGCGCTGTACCCGCTCGTTGGCCGCGCCGGTCAGCACGTCAACGAGGTGCTCGACGCCAAAGCGCTGCTCCACACGCGCCACGCAGGAAAGCACTTTTTGCGCGAGCACGGTGCCGTCGGCCGCGCCTTGCACTTCGCCCAGGCAAAGGTCGCACGCGCCGCAATTGGGGTTCGCGTATGTTTCCCCGAAATAGGCCGACAGCGCCGCGTGGCGGCATCGGACGACCGTGGCGAAGCGCCGGATTTCCTCGAGCAGTTGTCTGCCGTTTTCGGGTACTTCGGGCGGCGCGGCCGCGTCTTCGGCGCTGCGGTCGATGAGACCCTGCCAGCGCAGTACGTCGGCGGCCGAGTAGAACAGCACGCATTCGGCGGGCAGACCATCGCGGCCGGCACGCCCGGTCTCCTGCTGGTAATGCTCGATCGATTTCGGCAGGGCGGAGTGGATCACGCAGCGGATGTCGCTGCGGTCGATGCCCATCCCGAAGGCGACGGTTGCCACCACTACGTCGATCTCTTCGGCGGCGAAACGATCCTGCGTGCGGCGGCGCTCCTGCGCCTCCATACCGGCGTGGTAGTGGGCGGCGCGAATTCCCTGTGCCGCCAAAAATTGCGCCATCGCTTCAGTGTCCTTGCGCGCGATGCAGTAGACGATGGCCGCCTCGCGGCGGTGGCGTCGCAACGTCTCGGCCACCTGCGCGTCCACCCGCACTTTCGGAATCACCCGGTAAAGAAGATTGGGGCGATCGAATGAGCCAACCAGCACGGTTGGATCTTCGAGACCCAACTGCTCGACGATGTCGCTGCGGACGCGGCCGGTAGCGGTCGCGGTGTAGGCGTGAACGCTCGCGTCGCGAAAGCGCGTCTTGAGCTCGGCCAGTTGGCGGTATTCCGGGCGGAAGTCATGGCCCCAATGGCTGATACAATGGGCCTCGTCGATGGCGAAGGTGGACACCCGCAGCTTGCCGGCAAGCTCCAGAAAGCGCGGCGTCAGCATCCGTTCGGGTGCGACGAAAATCAGGTGATGACGGCCGGCGGCGATCTCGCGTTCCACGGCGCGAATCTCCGCGAAGTCCATGCCGCTGTGCATCGCGGCGGCGGGATAGCCGCAGGCGCGCAGCGCGTCGACCTGGTCCTTCATCAGGGCGATTAGCGGCGACACGACGATGTCGGTGCGCTGGGCGACGGCGGGCGGCACCTGGTAGCAGAGCGACTTGCCGCCCCCGGTCGGCATCACCACCAGCGAATCGCGTTGATCGAGCCCCGCCCTGATGGCCTCCGACTGCAGCGGCCGCAGGCCCTCAAAGCCCCAGAAACGGCGCACCGTGGCGAGGATTTTCTCAGCCGTCTGCCCGCTCGCGTCCTGCGCCATGTTCCTCGCTCATCGGCTCATTCATATCACGATTTCGACCGTGCGCGCGCTGCACTTAAAGCTGGATGGTTGAGGTTTACACCGCCGGTTCATTGCCGCAACATGAGCCACCTGAGGACGTTTCGTTCAACCCGGAGACAAGCGGAGGGCATCACATGAGAGGACTAAAGGACAAGGTAGCATTGGTCACGGCCGCCGCCGGCGCCGGGATGGGCAAAGTCACCGCGCAGCGGCTGGCCCAGGAAGGAGCGACCGTCGTGGTGACGGATTCTCACGCGCGGCGCACCCAGGAGACCGTTGAAGAACTGAGCAAGGAATTTCCCGGCCGCGTGATCGGTTTTCCGCTGGACGTATCGGATCGCAGCAACGTGAGCGAAGTCGTTGCCGCCGTCGATGCGAAGTTGGGCCGCATCGATATCCTGGTGAACAACGCCGGGATCAACGCATTCGGCGCTGTGAGCGAACTGAGTCCCGAGGATTGGCAGCGCGTGCTCGACGTGGACCTGACCGGCTGCTTCAACATGATTCGCGTGATCCTGCCCGGAATGAAAAAACGCCGCCAGGGAGCGATTATCAATATCGCGTCGGTCGCGGCGTGGACCGTGAACTCATCCGCGCCCTACAACGCCGCAAAAGCCGGCGTGCTGGCGCTGACGCGCACGGTGGCCGCCGAGGCTGGTCCCGACGGCGTGCGCTGCAATGCGATCGCCCCCGGTATGATCCTGACGAAGTGGGTCGAAACGCATTGGAAGGAGATCGGCGGCGACCGCATGACCAGGGACTGCCCGATGCGCCGCGGCGGCAAGCCCGAAGAGGTCGCGGCGGTGACCTGCTTTCTCGCCTCCGACGACGCATCATACATTACGGGCGAGGCCATCACGGTCAGCGGCGGATGGTACATGCACGCGTAGTCGGGCCGGCGGTGCTGGAGCGCCCGCAATCACCCCGATGCCGTCGCGGGAACCGGCCATCTTCGGCTTGTTAGCGATGCGCCGCGATCAGAATCGCCTCGTTGTCCATGCGGACCACGCCTGAAGCGTCGGCGTAGCGGCGCGCTTCCTGCGCGAGAGCGTCGAGGATTCGCTGGGACATCTCCGGGGTCTGTTTTGCAAGCATGGCCCGGAACGGAGAGGAAACCGCGCGCCGCTGTTCGGTAAAAGCCGCCGGCGATTCAAACTCGAACCGCACGTTAAGCGGCTCGACCGCAATGCCCGTGAATCCGGCGGCGCCAAGCGCGCGCTCCAGCGGTTTCGTGTCGGCCAGCCGCAGCGGGCCCGGAGCATTTGGCGGCGGCGGCGGCAGCTTGGCCAGATCGCGCACTACATCGTCGCCCAGACTGATCATCGGCACCTTCTCGGTCGGACCCCATACCGCGGTGGCGAAGCGGGCGCCGGCATCGAGCAATTGCGCGAGCCGGCGCATTGCCGCGTCCAGATCGCCGACGAACATCAGGCCCCATCGGCACAGCGCGGCGTCGAAGCCGCGATCCTCTACGGCCAACTCCTCGGCTCCGGTCACGACGAATTTCATGTTGCGGAGTCCCAGCGTGGCGGCGCGCTCGCGCGCCAACTCCAGCATCGCCGGCGACTGATCGGTGGCGACCACCAGGCCGCCGGGGCCCACCTTGCGTGCCGCGGTCACCGCCGGCTCGCCTGCTCCGCTAGCGATATCGAGCACGCGCGCGCCCGCTTTCAAGCGAGCAAGCTCGACCAGCCGGTCGGACACGTGTTGCGCGGCCCGCTCCAGGATGGTCCACATCTGTTTCCAACCCGCCGCCGCGTTGTTCCAGAATTCAAGCTGCTCGCGGTTGATGCGATCCGCGTCGTAAATTCGATCGGCCATAGGAGAACTCCTGAAGCGGAGCTATGCATCATCTGATCGCCGCGTCAACGGCGGATTTCAATCGGAAGAAATCGCCGGCAAGGCGGCCGCTGCCGCGAATTGAATTATCTTCCGCCGACCGGTCGGCGCGAGGCGCGCAGCGCGCGTTCGGAGGCCCATCCGCGGATGTGATTGATCTGCTCCTTCATGGTGCGCGACAAGGGCACGATATCAGATGCGATATTGACCAGGTCCTGCTCGTTGACGCTCCGATCCTCCAGTTGCGCCTTGGTCAGGGCCGACACGACGCACTGTTCGATCTCGGCTCCGGTCCAGCCATTGGCAAACGCCACCAATCGTCCGACGTTGAGCTGCTCCGGATCCACTCCGCGCCGGCTTAGATGGACTTTGAAGATCTCATTGCGTTCTTCGTCCTGGGGCAAGTCGACGAAGAAGACCTCATCGAAGCGCCCCTTGCGGATCATCTCGGCAGGCAGCAGATCGATTCGGTTGGCGGTCGCGGCGACGAAAAGTCCGCGCGCCTTCTCCTGCATCCAGGTGAGAAAGAAGGCAAAAATCCGGCCTTGCTCTCCGCCCGTATCCGCCGACGTGATACCCATCTCGATCTCGTCGAACCACACCACCGCGGGCGCCATCTCCTCGAGCATCTTGCACGCCTGGACGAACGCCCCTTCCGCCGGTCCATGGCGGCCTGAAAAAACCTCGATCATATCGATACGATACAGCGGCAGATCGAAGTAGGAGCCAATCGCCTTCACGCACAGGCTCTTGCCGCATCCCGGGATGCCCATCACCAGCACGCCTTTGGGGACGATATCCGTGCTCAGGTTGTCGCGCAGTTGAAAGAGTTTCTTGCGCTCCACCAACCATTGTTTGAGAATCTCCAGGCCCCCAACCTGCGCGATTTCCGTGCCGGTGGAAACGAATTCGACCACCCCGCTGCGGTTCACCAGCAGGCGCTTTTCCTCCAGCAGCGAAGGCAGGGAATCGGAGCCCAGATGGCGCGTGGCAGCGATCGCGCGGCGCACCGCGTGCCGTGCCTCGTTTAGGGTGAGTCCCTGCAGCGTGCGCGCGAGCTGGGAGATGGTGGCCTCGCTCGAATCGGCGCTGCCCCCGGTGGCGGCAATTTGGCGCGCCTCGTCGCGCAGGAAATCGCCCAGTTCGATCTGATCGGGCAGCAGCAGCTCGAGGTAGACGAGATCGCGCTCGATTTCCTCGGGAACGTATCGCACCGGGGAGCTGATCACCACGAATTTTTGCCGGTCGAAGCACGCGTCGTAGAGGTCGCGAAACCGGCGCCTGATGGCGCCCGACTCGCGCAGCGCTTCGTGAAAATCCTTTAGATGAAAGATTGCCGGATCCCGATGCGCGGCGATGAAATCCAATGCTTCGCGAGGATCGTGCGTGCCCGACTCGACTTCTCCGTCGTCTGCCCGCATCCCTTCGGTGATGCTCCAGGTCCACACGGGCGCTTGCATGGAGAGAAAAAATTTCTGTCCCGCTTCACGCAGAACTCTCGCTACCCGTTGCTCTTCGGCGGAGCGCACGTATGTCAGCGGCCGCCCGGACTGGAAAATTTCACGCAGCGTTTTAGCCGCGCGGCTCTCAGTGGAGGTGGATTCTATGGCGTCTTCCATAAGCAACTCGAGCGCGAACATGCTCGCGCGCTCGATCAAGTCTGGCACGGGTCGCCGGGTGCTTCAAATCGCGCGCCGCCCGGTCAGGGCAACGCCGCGAGAGCGTATGCGGGCGGCAGATTGGAGGTGAGTTCGACCACTTCTTCATCGCGCGGGCGCCAGCGCAGAACCTTGCCGTCGGTGGTGACGGCGAACAGCTCGTCGGGGCGCAATTCACTTTGCAAAAACGCCATCACCATTCCGCGCCACATTCCGTCGGCCACCGTGACGGGCGCAAAGCTGCACCCGCCGTCGGTGCTGACAAACAGCATCGAGTCCGCCCCATGCGCCATCCAGCTCGGAGGAGGACCGGCCGCGCCCGCCGTGTACAGGGTTCCGCCGATACTGCCGTCGACCTGCAACGGCACCACGTAGCGGCGGCTGAGGCCCTCGCCGGCGAATTTCCATGATGTGCCGGCAGCGTCGGAATGGTAGAAGCCGCGCCCCGTGGTCGCGTAAAGCCGGCGCGAGTCGGTGGGATCCACCGCCAGGGAGTGCACGTCGGGGTAAAGCCCCCGGTTAAGCGGCTCGAAACTCACGCCCCGGTTGCGCGAGCGGAACACGCCGCCTTCTTCCACACCGACGTACATGATCGAGGGGTTGGCGGGATCGAAAGTGATAGCGCGCACGTGCGGGATATGCGGCGGCGGCGGAAAGCTCCAGCGGTCGCGTCCGGGCAGCGCCAGGAAGGCGGTACATTCCTTGAAGCTGCGCCCATGGTTGTCGCTGTGGAACAGCCGCGCGTGCGAGGTGCCGATAAACAATTCGCCGGGAGCGTCAGGCGGCGCCGCCACCGCCCAAATGCTCTCGTCCTGGGTGCCGGACGGAGTGATATCGGTCCAGGTCTTGCCGCCGTCAACGGAGCGCGACAGCGTGCCCGATCCCGGGCCGTCTCCCACGTGGGTACGCTCCAGCGAGCCCGCATACAGGATATGCGGCTCGCCGGCACTCTGCGCCATGCTCGAAATCGAGGAGGGGTTGGCCATCGCCGCGACCGGCGCTCGCCCGCGGTCCGGATCGATGATTACGATGCCCTTCGAAGTTCCGATACAAAGACGCATTCTGCTACGCCCCGCCACGCCTCCGACCCCCGCGGATCGCGGTTAGGATGACCAACTTCTTCACCCTTAGCCGCTTCCCCGCCAGGAAGGGAACGGGAGACGCGCTAATTGTCCACAAGCATGCCGGCGCGCAGCTCGCCGGTCTGCACCAGCTCCGACGGCGCCATTTTTTTGACGCTCGGCTCCACGCGCGCCCGTTTCACCAGCAGCGTCGCGCCCTCCAGCCCGATCCGCATTCCGTCGGCCCCAATCGACACGATCTCCCCCAGCGCGCCGGAAGACAAACCCGGCTCCAGGACGGCCTCGTACAGCCGCACTCGTTTGCCTTCGTAGATGGCGAAGGCGCCCGGCTGCGGGTCGCATCCGCGCACCAGATTGTGAACCTCGCGCGCATGCCGGGTAAAATCCACTCGCGCGTGCTCGTCGCGGCATGGTGGCTCGTAGGTGGCGCGGCTCTCGTCCTGAACGATGGCCGGCGCCTTGCCCGCTTTGATCAGAGTGAGCGCCTCGAACAGGGCTTCGACGCCGAGGGGGAAGAGGCGGCCGAAGTAAAGCGAGCCCAAGGTGTCGTTTTCGCCGATCGGGAGCCGCTTCTGGATCAGGATGGGGCCGGTGTCGATACCCTGGTCAGGCCAGAACCAGGTGATCCCGGTCTCGCTGTCGCCGTGGATGATTGCCCAATTGATAGCGCTAGCGCCGCGATGGCGCGGCAGAAGCGAGGGATGAAAGCAGATGGACTTGAGCCTGGGGGTGTACAGCACGCGTTCGGGCACAATCAGCGTGACAAAGGCCAGGACCGCGAGGTCGGCGTTGAGCGACTGAAACTGCTGGTAGATCTTGTCGCCCTTAAACGAAGCCGGCTGGCTCAGCGGCAGGCCAAGTTCCAGCGCCTTGGTCTTGAGCGGGTCCGGGCGGCCACCGCTGTCGGGCGGTGCGTAGACGTGAACAATCTCTTCGCCCGCGCCGTGGAGTTCCTGCAAAACCTTTTCCGCAAATGCGGCCTGGCCGATCAGTGCGATACGCATTACGTCTGAAAACCCGTTCGCGCCAAATTATCAAACATGGCGCAGCCAAGAGAAGGGAAGCGAGGGGTGATGAAGTGAGGAATGGGAACAGGGCGCGCAGAAACGCCGCTTGATTCTCACTCCTCTTTTCCCATTTCTATCTCCTGAATTTGTCCGCGTACTTCGACATCATCGGGTTCTTGAGTCCGTGGCGGTTTTCCAGCATCTCTTTGAACAGTGCTTCTTCCAACAACGCCTGGCTGAGCCCGACGTCCATTCCACGCAGCACCGCCTGCTTGGTGACCTGCACCGAGTACTTGTCGCATTTGGTGACCAGGTGCTCGGCGATTTCCAGCGCCCGCGGCATCAGCTTTTCATGCGGCACGATTTCGTTGACAAGGCCGATCCGCAGCATCTCGTCGGCCTTGATAGTCTCCCCGGTGAGCAGAACCTTCATCGCGTGCACATAGGGTATCTGGCGCGGCAGCCGTGGCAGGGCGCCGCCATCGGCGAGATCCGCGAACAGCACCTCGTTCAGCGCAAAGGTCGCGTTCGGTGTCGCCAGGCGAATATCGGTGCCGAGCAGCATGCAGGCCCCCAGTGCAATCGCGTGGCCATTTACCGCCGCGATGATCGGCTTCCAGATGTCGATTCCCTTCATATAGGGAACCATGTTGAGCAGCAGTCCCTCGGGTACGTCCTTGTAATGGTCGGGATGAAGATCGCCCACCAGCGAGAGGTCCATCCCGGTGGTGAATGAGCGATTTCCGGCGCCGGTTATGATTGCAACCTGGATGGAAGGATTGGTGCGCAGCTCGTAAAACACCTCGGTAAGCCGTTTGAGGTCGTCCTTGCTCATGGCGTTGAGCTTCTCGGGGCGATTCATCGTCACAATCGCGATCCCATTGCTGCGCTTTTCAAAATCGATCGGCATGGTGCTGTCCTCCTCGACTTTCTTTCACCGCCATCTATGCAACAGCGGCCCGCGAATCACAACGGGACAGCTCAGGCGCGGAAACCCGCGCGCGAGAATCGCACCCAATCCGCGCCGCTATGAGGAATTCAGTGATCGACTGTGCCCAGAGGGAAGGATTGCAAGAACTCCAACCGGTTGAACCGGCGGGTATATGATTCCCCATTCCTGGCCAGGCTTAATATTTTCTACATATTTTAGCCTAACAAAATTTGTAGTTTGTGGTGTTCCATGCTAAATAGTTCCATGTAAACACCATTGGTTGGTGTGGAGACGGGGCGGAGGTGGTGTTGTCAT
Source organism: Binataceae bacterium (SeqCode) (assembly GCA_035262365.1). Taxonomy (GTDB): domain Bacteria; phylum Desulfobacterota; class Binatia; order Binatales; family Binataceae; genus JAJPJA01. The sequence continues at coordinate 46,459 of DATFSZ010000120.1, read as the reverse complement.
GCTATTTGGGCGCTTGCTGCCCAGAGCCTTGGCCGGGGGCCTGGCCATCGATCTGGGCACCGCGAATACTCTCATCTACTCCAGGAAGCGGGGCATCGTATGCAATGAGCCCTCGGTTGTGGCCTTGCGCTACGACTCCAAGGGCATGCGCAAGGTACTTGCCGTAGGCGCCGAAGCCAAAGCGATGCTGGGGCGCAACCCAGGTTCCGTGGTAGTGGCGCGTCCGCTGAGCGATGGGGTGATCGCGGATTTCGAAGCCGCGCGCGAAATGCTGCGCTACTTCATCCGGAAGGTCTGTCGTGGCCGGTTCATGATGCGTCCGCGGGTGGTGGTATCGGTGCCGTCGGAGATAAGCCAGGTCGAAAAGCGCGCGGTCAAGGAATCAGCGGAGTCGGCGGGGGCGGCTGAAGTTATCCTGATGACCGAGACCATCGCCGCGGCGCTGGGTGCGGGACTCCCGATATTGGAACCGCAGGGCAGCATGGTGGTGGACATCGGCGGTGGAACCAGCGATGTGGCGGTGTTGTCGATGGGCTCGATCGTGGCCTCGCGTTCACTGCGCGCCGCCGGCGACAGGATGGACCGCGAAATCATGGAGCAGATCAAGCATCGCCACAATCTGCGGATCGGAGAGCGGACCGCTGAGATGCTCAAGCTGATGCTCGGATCGGTAATCGCGGAGCCCGAAACCCGGACCCTTGAAATTATGGGCCGCGACGAAATGACGGGGCAGCCCAAAACCGTCGAAGTAGACGACGACGAGATTCGCGAGGCGCTGCGCGGACCGGTCAACCAGCTGATCGAGTCGGTCCACGAAGTCCTGGAGCAGACGCCGCCCGAACTGCTAAAGGACGTCGCCGATAACGGCCTGATGCTGACTGGCGGCGGTGCACTGTTGCGTAATCTTGATGTGCTGCTGAGCCGCGAAACCGGCGTCGTCACGCATATCAGCGAGGATCCGTTGTCCGCGGTGGTGCGGGGCGCCGGCAGGATCGTTGAAGACCCCACCCTGCTCGACCGTTTGTCGCTGGAATAAAAACGCCGGCAAAGCCCGGCCGTACAATGTGCGGCCTGACCTCGCCGGCGGCTATTGTTGGTACTGGCCTTCTCAGGCTTCAGTTGATGCAGCCGCTGCTGGTGGAATCAGTCGCGCCGCGCATGCTCGTGGCCGTACGCATCATGCGGTGCCGGACGCGCGCTTAGCCATTCGTGATGGTTTTGCTCCACCCAGGGCCGGCGGTTGCTGACCCACCAGTCGCGGTTGTGCCATTCGCGATGCTCGTCCCAATCGCCCAGCACGATCGGAGGGCTGCTGTAGGTTGGGCCGTATGGATAGTAGGGCGCATTGTATCCGTAAGCCGGCACCGGCGTTTCGGCAACACATCCCTCAACGGCCAGCGCCGAGCCGCCCAGGAGCACAGTTAAACCAAGCAGCGGAATAAGTTTTCGGAGCTTCATAACAGGGCCTCCGAGTTCTGGAAGAAGCATAAAGAGTGCCGTCATGACGCGCTGTAATCGCGCCATTTTTACGCCATTCGACTCGGGGGTGAACCGGACAAGGCATGGTGCTACTCCAAAAAGTTCATATCCCCGACCTGCACTCTGCCCGCGAGGTCTATTCTGGACTTGAGCCGGCATGCGGGTTCTCCGGTTGGCGTGCTTGCGCTATTGCGTAGGAAATGGTGACAATTTAGCGCTATGATCGTGGCTTCGGTATTGGGCGTGGAGGAACCCTTTGGAGATCAGCGAGCAGCGTGACGGCAATATCGTTGTTCTGTGCCCCAAGGGACGCCTCAACAACGAAACCAGCCCTGAATTTCAAACCCGATTGATGGGCAGCGTCGGCTCGGCGGGCGCCGCGGTCCTAATCGATCTTTCCGGGGTCGATTACGTTTCCAGCGCCGGATTGCGCGCGCTGATGACGGGGTCCAAGCAGGCCAAGGCAACGGGCGGGCGTTTGGCGGTCACCGGCCTCAACCCGGTGGTCAGCGAGATCTTCACCATCAGCCGGTTCTCATACGTCGTGACGGTGTTCGAAACGCGCGCGGAAGCGCTCACAGCCTTGCGTTAGCTGCCGGTCTTGCGAAAAAAGGATTAATAGATGTTAATCCACTTTTGGGGAACCCGCGGTTCTTTACCGGCGCCGCTTGGTTATCGTGCGGTTCGGGCCAAGGTGCGTGACGCATTGGCGGCCGCGCTCCAGCGCGGCATAAGCAGCCTGGCTGAAATCGATCCGTTTATTGACGATGAGCTGCCATTTTCCATAGCCGGCACATACGGCGGCAATACCAGTTGCGTGGAACTGGTTACTGGCGGCGACGAGTTCGTGCTGTGCGACCTGGGTTCGGGAGCGCGCGAATTCGGCAACAGCCTGATCGCCAAGTTTGGTCCCGCCCGCAAGCATCGCTTCAATATCTTCATGTCGCATCTTCACTGGGACCACATCATGGGCTTCCCGTTCTTCACTCCCGCCTTCATTCCGGGCAACGTAATCCGCATTCACGGATGCCATGAGGTGATGCGCGAAGCCTTTGTGCGCCAGCAATCCGACCCCTGCTTTCCGGTCGATTTTCGCAATCTGGCGGCGACCATCGAATTCGTCGAACTGAAACCTGACCATTGTTACGAGATCGATGGATTGTCGGTGCGGCCCATTTTGCAAAATCATGCGGGCGACTCCTATGGCTACCGGTTCGAAAAGGGGGGCAAATCGATCGTTTACTCAACCGATTGCGAGCACAAGTACGAAGTACTGGACGAAAGCTATCCATTTGTGGAGTTTTACCGCGGCGCCGACCTGTTGATCTTCGACGCGATGTACTCGCTGGCCGATCAGATCTCGGTCAAAGAGGACTGGGGGCATTCGAGCAACATGGTCGCGGTCGAGTTGGCCCAACTGGCAGGCGTCAAGCACCTGGTGATGTATCACCACGAGCCGATTTACGACGACCGGATGGTGGAACGGATTCTGGGCGAAACCCGCCGCTACGACGAAATCAGCCGCACGGGAAATGAGCTGACCATCACTTCGGCCTATGACGGACTCGAAATCGCCGTCTGAGGTCAGCGGCGAAGCCCCGGCGGCGCGTGCACAGACCTCGACCTTTGAGCACCCGGGCCGTCTGTTGGCGTTGGCGGTGCTCGCGATACTGGTAGTTTTGCGCATCGCGGATCCACGCACCGTCGCCACCGTCAGGATGCGCGGCTTCGACCTCGAGCAACAGCTCTCGCCACGTCCTTACAAACCGCTGCCGGTGCGCATCGTCGCGATCGATGACCAGAGCCTGACGCGGTTTGGGCAATGGCCTTGGCCGCGCGCACAGCTTGCGCAACTGGTGGACCGAATTGCAGCCGGTGGACCCAGCGCGCTCGGAGTTGACATCATTTTCGCCGAGCCGGACCGCTACTCCCCGCCCAGACTTGCAAAGCTGCCGGGAATTCCCGCGCCGCTGGCCCGTCAACTGGCCTCCTTGCCGCCCAGTGGAGCGACGCTGGCCGACGCTTTTCGCAAGATGCCGACCGTCTTGGGGATGGGCTTCAGCTACGAAACGCAGACGGAGCATCATGGGCCCGAGCGCGTGTCCCTGGTACGTGAAGCGGGCGGCGATGCTCGCCCTTATCTGCTGTCGTATCGGGGGCTGGTACGCAGTGTTCCAGAGTTGACCGCCGCCGCGCTCGGCCAAGGCGTGCTGGCGGGCGAGCCTGACCGCGACGGCATTATTCGCCGCGTGCCGCTGCTGGTAATGGGTGAGGGCAGCATGGTGCCCACCCTGGCGCTGGCGATGCTCCAGATCGCGTGGGGTAGCTCTATCGGCGTCGCCACGGGCGCCGAAGGCGTGCGCGGCGCGCTGGTTGACCATCTCTTCTTTCCCACCGATTGGCGCGCCCGCGCCTATCCCTATTTCACGCCTAATGAGATGGCGCGTTACGTGTCGGCCGCCGATCTGATGGATGGTTCCTTCAACCCGGCCAATTTGCGCCACTCCTTGGTGTTTCTCGGCGTGACCGGACTTGGATTGATTGACCAAAAACAAACCCCGCTGGGATTGATGCCGGGCGTGGAGGTAGCTGCTCAGTTATTGGAGTCGATGCTTTCGGGCAATCTACTGCTCCGCCCCGCCTACCTCGACCAGGTCGAGATTGCGCTGCCGATTATCCTCGGCCTGATCACCATATTCGTGCTGCCCTTTCGCCATCCGCGGGTCGTGGGCGCGATACTGGCGGCGCTGGTGCTGGCGCTGACGGGCTTTGAATATGGGGCCTTTCGCATTTGGCACCTTTTGTTTGACGGCGTTTTTCCGGCGGCTGGCGTTACCGTTGTGTTCGCGGTGATGCTCGGCGGCAGTTTGCGTGCGGCGGAGGCGGCCCGCCGCCGGCTGGCATCCGCGCTGGCGCACGAACGCGAATCCAAGGCGCTCATCGAAGGCGAACTAAACGCCGCGCGCGCCATTCAGATGGGCCTTTTGCCGCACCGGTTTAACGGCTTCTCGCTGCGCCCTGACGTCGATATTTATGCCGTGATCGAACCGGCTCGAATGGTGGGCGGAGATCTCTATGATTTCGTGATGCTCGACGCCAAGCGGCTTTCCTTCGCCATCGCCGACGTCTCCGGCAAGGGCGTTCCGGCGGCGCTGTTCATGGCGATGAGCAAGGAAGTCCTACGCGCCGCAACCATAAGCCACGGCGACGCGCTCAACCGCGTGTTCGCGGAAGCCAACGCGCGTATTTCAGCCGCCAGCAACGACATGGCGGGCGTGGGCGCCAACATGATGTTCGTGACCGTGTTCGCCGGCGTCCTGGACCTGGCTACCGGCAAGCTGGTTTACATCAACGCCGGGCACGACGCTCCCTTCCTGCTGCGCCCGTACAGCCCGCCGATCCGGCTCGGTGGACAAGGCGGACCTCCGCTCGGATCGGTGGACGACTTTCCCTATGGCGTCGAGCGACAGCAACTGGCGCCAGGCGAACTGCTGTTGCTGTTCACCGACGGTGTCACCGAAGCGGAGAACCCGCAGCATTGCTTTTACGGCGAGGTGCGTCTTGAGCGGCTGCTCGCGCAGGCGCCCACCAGTGGCGCCGAGGCGGTAGTCAACCTGGTTCGCGAGGACGTCCGCGGCTTTGTCAACGGCGCCGAGCAGGCGGACGATATCACCATGCTCGCGCTGCGATGGCTGGGGAGCCGCGTGACGGCATAACTCAGCGCACCGTGATCTCGACTCGCCGGTTGCGCTGCTCATGCACGCCGTCGGGCGTCTTCACCAGGAGGTCCCGCTTGCCTCTGCCGGCGACTGAGATCGACTTGGGATCAAGCCCATCATGAACCAGCCGTTGCTTGATCGAGACGGCGCGCTCCATGGAAAGCTTCTGGTTGTATTCGGCTGAAGCAAACGTGTCCGTGTGTCCAATGACTTCGACCTGGTAGACCGGCCGCTGCTTGATGTCTTCGAACACGCCGGCGTATTCCTTTTGCGACTCAGGGGTCAGCTGGTCGGAGTCGCTGATGAAATAGAGGCGGAAGTGCTTGGGCAGGATGGGCTGTGCCGACAGCGCGCTGCCGAACACCTGCTGGACCTGATCCTGGTTGCTGGAGGTGGCCGAGAACTTCCCGCCGCGCTCTTCGTCGGCGGAATAGGGCTGGTCGAGCAGCACAGATTTCCCGCCGCCGTTAACGGTGACCGCGCCGGAGCCGCCGCCGGGATTGGGCAGCACCACAAACAGTTCCTGCTGCTTACTGGAACAGGCGGCAAGCAGGGTGAGAAGCGGGGTGACGAGCGGGATCAGCCAGGCCAGGCGGCGCACGGCTCAGTTGCTCCCCGCCACGTGAATCGCGAACCGGGTGCCGCGCACACCCAGGATTGCCGAGGGCGTCTTGACCTTCATCGCGCCGGGCGAGCTGCGCGCGATATCGCCCGATACCATCGTGACCGTGCCTTGACGCATGTCGGTCAGCATCGAGCCGTTGAAGTTACTGGAGTCAAAACGGTACTCCGCCAAGTCTATTTCGCTGTTGGGTCCCGCCGACATCACGGTGTTGTCCGTGAAGGTCAGTCCGATGGCGCCGCCCTCCCCGGTTTGGACGGTGTCCTTTTCATAGACCGGATCGCCGACCTTGGCGGGCAAGCGGGTGCCGGCGCGTATGATTGCGGCGTCACCACTGACCGTCTTGATCTGCGCGATTGGGGGTCCGTCCGCGAGCGCAAAAGACCCGAACGTAAACACAATTGCCGCGAGGAGCAGGGTTGCGGCGACGCGGGAGCAAAAATCTCCGTGTAAACGCATAGCGTACCTTAGCTTCGCGCCCGCATTAAAACCAGTCGCAATTATCTCCCCAAACCGGCTAGATTGCTTGCGGAAAGAATCACTGCCTGTGGAACGGCAAACGAGCGGAAATGACGTGACGGAGCAAGCGCATCTTAAGCTTCGGGTCGAGGAAGGGGCGACCGCCCAGATGCAAACCTTCGTCGAGGCGTTCGCGGCGCGCCACCGGCTTGGCAACGACGATCGCGCGCGGGCGCTAATCGTGGCCGAAGAGCTGATCACCAACCTGGTCAAGTATGGTTATCGCGACCGAACCGGCGCGGGCGCGGCGGAGGTCCATCTGCTGCTCGATGAAGGCCGCCTCACAATCGAACTGAACGACGACGCATGCGCGTTTGATCCGTTCGATGCGCCGGCGCCGGACCCCAATCGGCCGCCGGAGTGCCGGCCCGTTGGAGGGCTGGGCCTGCGTATTGTGCGGCTGCTCAGCGAAGGACGTCAGTATAGCCGCGTCAATGAGCGCAACGTCACCCGAGTGACGCTGCGTCTGTCGTCAAGCAGCGAGTCGTAGGCCGCCGTTTTTTTGGGTGCATCCCCTTGGGGGCTCTGCCTGCCTGATGGGCGGCGCCATGTGCTAGTGTCGTGCGCCAACACGGCCGGGCCCGGAGGTTTGCCAGGATGAAGATAGCGATTCAGTTGCCCCAGTTCATGGGTTATCCCGAACTGCTCGAACGCGCCGTCTTCGCGGACAAGCTGGGGTTTCATTCGATCTGGCTTAACGATCATTTCCTCCACTTCATGGCGCCCGAGCGCGACCATCCCGAGGCGCTGACCTGCCTTACCGCGCTGGCGGCGCGCACCGAGCGCACGCGCCTTGGGATGCTGGTATTCTGCAACGGCTATCGCAATCCCGCCTACCTGGCCAAGGCGCTTACGGCGGTGGACCACGTCAGCAACGGGCGGCTGGAGATCGGTATCGGCGCCGGTTGGTACGAGCAGGAGCATCGCTCCTATGGCTTTGATTTTCCACCGATTGGTGCGCGGCTGCGCGCTCTGGAGGAATCCCTTCAGATCATGAACCTGATGTTCACCGAGCCGGTGGCAAACTTTAAAGGCCGCTACCATTCTATCGATGGCGCCCGCAACAATCCCAAGCCGCTGCAGAAGCCGCGCCCGCCCATCACCATCGCCGGCGGCGGCGAAAAAGTGCTGCTGCGGCTGGTGGCGCGTTATGCCGACCGCTGGAATATCGTTCCCGCCGACGCGGCGGATTTCGCGCGCAAATGCGAATTGCTGAAAAAGTATTGCGCGGAGGCCGGGCGCGATTTCAGCACGCTGGAGCTTTCCGAACATATTCTGGTTTGCCTGGAAACCTCCGAGGACGCGCTCAAGCAGCGCTGGGCCGAAGACAGCCAGCATCCGATGATGCGCAGCGCCCGCTCACGGGTGGTGATGGGCACGCCTGAACAGGTGATTGCTCAATTTCGCGAGCGGGCGCAACGCGGCGTGCACATGGGGATCGCATGGTTCACCGACTTTGGACGCCCCCGCACGCTGGAAATCTTCGCCCGCGAAGTGATGCCGGCGCTGCGATAGAGCTCGCGCAGAGCCAACGTCTGAATCTCCGGCTCAGACCCGAAGCCGCCGCCCTCATCTCACTCAAATTCATTCGAAATTCGCACATCTGGGCGCTCTCTGCATACGTCATCAAATTGATATCTGCCTTGAAAAAACGAAATCTGATTCGTAAGCAAAATGTTTGCCCATACGGGGTTGATTCGGCTAGAGATTCGCCATTATGCGCGGGAAATCAGCGTTATCGTCGGATCTGATCTTCAACGTCAGCGCCCTGATCGGTGTTGCGGCTCTGTGCGCGATGGCGGCTGCGGCGGCCAGCGGATGCGATCCTTGTTCTGCCTGTCCCACCACACCGGTGTCGCCGACCTCGCCGCACTTTGTCTTGACCGGTCCGATGACTGACTCGCGCATTTTCCACACTGGTACCCTGCTCGACAACGGACAAGTGCTGGTGGCCGGCGGATCCCAAATCGCGGGAACGCTCGACGTGGCCGAGATCTATAATCCATCCGCGGGAACCTTCACCGCTACCTCCGGCTCGATGACCCAGGCGCGCCAGCATCATACGGCCACTTTGCTTAACGACGGCACGGTTCTTCTGGCCGGCGGCGACAATGGCGGCGGCCTGCTGACCGCAACCGCTTTTCTAAGCGCCGAGTTGTACGACCCGACCGCCGACAAGTTCAAGGTGACGGGCGCGATGTTCGCCCCACGAACCTGGCACACCGCCACCCGCCTCGCCGACGGCAAAGTCTTGGTTGCCGGGGGCAGCCCCGCGGTGGATTCGACTATCAATCCGATCACGATGACCGGCAGCGGTCTGCCGGTGGGCGCGCTGCCCAACGCGGAACTCTACGATCCCGCCAGCTCCCAGTTCTTCGGCAATCCCGGGCCAATGAACGCCGCACGCACCGAACACGCCGCCGTGCTGATCAAGGGATGCGGATGCACCGCGGACAACGAAGTTCTGCTGGCGGGCGGAATCGACGCTTCGGGCACCACGCTTACCTCCGCCGAACTGTTCAACGAGTCCAAGAACAGCTTCACCTCAACCGGCTCGATGAACGTGGCGCGCCACAATCATACCGCCACCACGCTGCAGGACGGGCGCGTGCTGATCACGGGCGGAGTCGATAACTCGCTCAACCTGCTGGGCAGCGCCGAGATTTACGATCCGAACGCCGGGAGTTTCTCTTTCACGGCAACGCCGATGATTGCTCCGCGCGCTTTTCATTCGGCGCAGCTTCTGAGCGACGGGCGCGTGCTGATTACCGGCGGCAGCGACGACAACAGCGCGGAGATTTTCGATCCCGCCACCGACGCCTTCTCCGCGACCGGAAAGATGAAATTGATTCGCTTTGAGTTCCCCTCCGTAGAGCTTCCCAGCGGGGCCGTGTTGATCCCGGGCGGCGCGCTGCTTCTGAACACTATCGGAGTGCTTATTCCGGGCTCCTCGCTGGACACCGCCGAAGTGTTTTCTCCCTCTGGCGGAACATTCTCCTTCGCCGCTCAGACGATGGTGCGCGCGCGAGTGGGACATACCGGGACGGCTCTCAACAACAACAACGTGCTGATTGCCGGAGGCGCCGACCTTACCCGCCGCATCTTCGATACCTCCGAGCTGTACGATCCCGCCGCCGGCGCGTTCACTTGCATCGGCGGCACTACGGGCCGGGATTGCTCGGCCAGCCTTCACGACGTGCGCTTTTCTCAGACTGCTACGCCGCTTAAAGGGTCAACCCAGGTGCTGATCGCTGGCGGGTCGGACGGCGAGACTGTAGCGACCGCGGAGATCTACAATGCGGCCTCCAAGACCTACACCTGCGTGGGCGGGATCAGTCCGGCGCCCCCGATCTGCAATGACAGCATGGTGAGCGCGCGCATCAATCACGTGGCCGTTGCCCTGCAAAGCGGGGAAGTCCTGCTCGCCGGGGGCGTCAACGCCGCCGGCGACGTAATCTCGTCCGCGGAGCTGTACAATCCCGCCGCTGGAACCTTCAGCGCGACCGGGTCGATGAGCGTCGTGCGCGAGCAATTCGCCGCCGCACTGTTTACCTCGGGCCCGCTCGCTGGACAGGTGCTGGTGACCGGTGGCTCCGACGCCCCGGGCCATTTTTTGGCCAGCGCCGAACTGTATGACCCCGCCACGGGAATCTTCACCCCCACCGGTTCAATGTCCGAGACGCGCTTTCTGCAGATCGAAGTTCTGCTGACCAGCGGTCCCAATTCCGGCGATATGCTGGTTGCGGGAGGAAGCGGGGATCAAACCGCCGAGCTTTACGATCCGTCCACGCGGTCCTTCAAGCCTGCCGGCGACCTGACGCAAATCGTGTTTGACCCCATCGTGGCCACGCTTTCCAACAATGATATTTTGTTTGCCGGCGGTGCGACGTTTAATTCCGAAGGGCAGATCGTGCCGATCTCGGGGGTGGAGCTCTACGACCCCACCACCAACCGGTTCACCACCACCAACTCGATGACCACCGCCCGATGGCTGGCGGCCGGCGCCTTCCTGGATCCCTCGGTGCTCAGCGGCAGCGAAGCCGGCGATGTGCTGATCGCGGGCGGACTGGGCGTCAACAGCGTGCTTGCCAGCAGCGAGTTGTTTATACCCGGTTCATCGACTTCCACGGCGTCGGCGGTCTCCACTGCCGCCTCCACTTTGCCTCCGCTGCTAAAGCAGCAGGACATGGCGCAGGCGCTCAACACCCTGCGGGGTGAGTTTGGAAGCCGCGTGGGTGGAAGGTTTTGGAAGGCGCTGAGGGTGCTCCGGCCTCCAGCCTGGTAAGTAGGCAGCTAGCGCATCGATGACAGGCACGGCCGCCTGTCCACGAATTCTTTCCATTCTCAAGTCTCGCTGGATCTCTCCTGCGCTGATCCATCTTGACGCGAACCATTCGCAGATGATAATAATTATCATCTGATATGGATACTCCAACGCTAATAAGCGACAAGCGGCGCGCCGCCTATGCCGCCGCGCGGCTGGCCGAGTTTAACGCCCGATGCCGCAAGCGCGGGCTGGCGATTACGCCGCAACGCGTCGCCGTGATGCGCGTGCTGGTAAATTCAGGTGACCATCCGCGCGCCGAGGCGGTCTTCGCCCAGGTGCGTAGGGAACATCCGAGCATCTCGCTGGCCACGGTGCATCGTACGCTGGAAACGCTGTGCGCAATCGGCGAGGCGCGCAAGGTCACGCCCCTGCACGACAGCGCGCGCTACGATGGCAATACCGCGCCGCATCATCACGTGGTCTGCGTGCGGTGCCGCAAGATCTGCGACATCGAAGTGCCGGAATTCAACGAGTTGCTGCATGGACGCCAGACCCTGGGTGACTTCCAGTTGCTGGGCTGTTCTGTGGAGGTCCATGCGTTGTGCAAGGAATGCCTCTCGGCTGCCAAGAGCCTTGGCGACCTGCCGAGGGCTGACGCGTAACAGGAAGGGAAGAAGAAACACTATGGCCAAAACGCTTAAGGGAACCAAAACACACGATAATCTAAAGGGCGCCTTCGCCGGAGAGAGCCAGGCCAATCGCCGTTATCTTTATTTCGCCAAGGTCGCGGACGTGGAAGGGCAACCGGAAATCGCGGGCCTGTTCCGTGACACCGCCGAAGGTGAAACGGGCCACGCCCACGGCCATCTGGATTACCTCAAGACGGTGGGCGATCCGGTGACCGATCAGCCGATCGGCGACACCCTGCTGAACCTGAAATCTGCAGTTCATGGCGAGACCTACGAGTACTCGGATATGTACCCGGGGATGGCGAAGACCGCCCGTGAGGAAGGCTTCACCGAGATTGCGGACTGGTTCGAGACCTTGGCCAAGGCCGAGAAGTCCCACGCCGGACGCTTCGCCAAGGCGCAGGACACGCTGTAAGACGGCCGCATGGGCGGTACCACAGCCGGCCAGCCGCGTATGCGGTTGGCCGGTTGCTTTTGTAACCGCCTGAACTATCGCGCCGGGTGCCGCGGCGCATCCCGATGAGGATTGATCATGAGCAGCCGTATTGAGTCGCGCCCGACCGATGGGCTCACCTACGATCCCAACCAGCCGAAGTACTGGGACCGCGCCGCTTTCGGCAAGGAGGAGACCCGGATCTACGACATCTGCCACGGTTGCCGGCTGTGCTTTAACCTCTGCCCGTCATTTCCCGCGCTGTTCGACGCGATCGATGCCAAGGGCGACGACGTGCGCAACCTGAGCGCGGCCGAGCGCGAACGGGTGGTTGACCTGTGCTACGGTTGCCGCCTGTGCTATCTGCGCTGTCCCTATACGCCGCGCGACGGGCACGAATTCCAATTGGACTTCCCCCAACTGATGCAGCGCGGAGAGGCGATAAAAGTCCGCGAGCATGGCGTCGGCCTGCGCGGACGGATCCTGGGCGACCCCGACCGCCTGGGCAAGCTTTCAAGCGTAGCGCCCGCGATTGTCAACTGGGCGAACAAGAATCCCCTGCAACGCGTGATCCTGGAGCGGACCGTCGGCATCCATCGGAACAAGAAGCTGCCGGATTTTGCCGATGAAACCTTCGAGCGCTGGGTCGCCCAACGCGGGTTGCCGGAGCCACCCTCCCAGCCCGCCGCCAAGGTGGCGCTTTTTTATACTTGCATCCTCAATTTCAACAATCCGGCGCCGGCCAAGGCCGCGGTCGAGGTGTTCGCCAGGAACAACTGCGCGCTGACCTGCCCCAAGCAGAATTGCTGCGGGATGCCGGCGCTGGACGGCGGCGATATCGAGTTCGCCAAAAAGGAGGCGGCGGCCAACGTCGCCTCCATGCTGCCGCTGGTCAAAGAGGGCTGGCGCGTCGTCCCGATGAACCCAACTTGCGCGCTGATGATGCGGGAGGAATATCCTCGCCTGGTTGGCACCGAGAACGCCCACATCGTCGCGGCTGCCGTCGCGGACCCGCATGAATTGCTATACGAATTGCGGCGCAAGGGCGTGTTCAACCGCGAATTCCGCTCGACCCCCGGCACCATCGCCTATCACGTCCCCTGCCATTTGAAGGCCCAAAACATCGGGCTACGCTCGCGCGACCTGATGCGATTGATCCCCGACGTGCAGGTAACCGCGGTGGACGCCTGCTGCGCGCACGACGGTACCTGGGCGATGAAAAGAGAATATTTCGAGCTCTCGATGAAGTGGGGCGAAAAGGCTTTCGGCCCCATGCGCGAAGCCGGCGCGCGCGTGATGGCGACCGATTGCAGCCTGGCCGCGATCCAAATCGAGCAGGCAACCAGCACCCGCCCGATACATCCAATCGAAGTCCTGGCCCGCGCGTATCAGCCTGACGGCTTTGACCAGCCGGTGCGACCCGCGCCGCCAACCCCGCCCGCAGACTAGGAATAACATCATGAAACCCGTACAAATGGCGCAGATTCTGCCCTACGAGCTGTACGAAAAACTGCGCCCGCTGCTGCGTCCCCTGTTTATCGCCGAGAAGGATCGGCGCCGCCTCACAATCGGCGAGCATGTGACCCTTTTGTTTGAAAACGCCCAGACCGTTTGGTACCAGGTCCAGGAGATGCTACGCAGCGAGCGTATCAGCTCGGAAGAAGGCATCGCGCACGAGTTGGACACCTACAACGAGCTGCTGCCCGGCCCCAACGAACTGGCGGCCACGATGATGATCCAGTTTACCGACGCCGCGCAGCGCGACGAAAATTTGCGCAAGCTGGCGGGACTCGAAAATCAGATTTACCTTCGGATCAGCGACCGGCGGCAGAAAGCGCGCGTCGATCTACGTCAGGTATCGGATGAACGTGTCAGTTCGGTCCAATTCGTGCGGTTTGCTCTGGGCGGTATCGACGCCGAAGGATTTGCAACCAAAGCCAGGCAGGGACAAATTTCGGTCGAAATCGAGCATCCGGCGATGACCATGAGTGCGCCCATTACCGACACACTGGCTGCCGTTCTGGTTGAAGATCTGATTCAAAGTTAACCGTTTAGCCAGCTAATTTTGACTTTATCCATCGATTCTGAAGCACGCGAAAGCTCCTGAATTCCCATCTGCCGCTACCCCAGACTATTTACTCTTTGAGCTTATGTGTGCAGGCTATAGGGGTTGCCGTTAGCCGCGACGCGCAGGAAAAGGGATGAGCAGCATGTTGGGAAGCGAAGATTGCGACTGGTACCTGGTGCGGACGAAGCCGCAGAAGGAGCGCTGGGTTCAGGACCAACTTAAGAATATTGCCGCGGAGGCTTTCCTGCCTCTGCTGCGCAGCCGGACCCGATGTTTCGGCCGGGCGATGACAACCGTTAAACCACTGTTTCCATGCTATTTGTTTGCCCGCTTTAATCTCAAGGAACGTTATTTCGACGTGAAATATACCGTTGGAGTTCATAACCTGGTCTCCATCGGCGGTGAGGCGGTGGTGGTCCCGTTGTCGATTGTTGAAGAGATCAAGCGCCGGGGCACGGACGGCGTTGTGGAGTTGCCGCAGCGCAAGCTGGATCCGGGACAAAAAATCCGCATCATCGACGGCCCCTTCAGGGATATCGAGGCGGTTTTCGACCGTTACCTGTCAGGCAGTGAGCGCGTGGCGATCCTGCTCGATGCGATCGGGGCGAGCACCATTCGGGTGGTGTTGCCCAGCAGCTGTCTGGCCCAGTGACGTCTTCGGCCCCCTTTCGGGTGTCCGCGGCGGACTACTTTCCTCGCGCGTGGGTTCGCTGCCTGGTCCTTATACTGGCGCTATGCGTGCCGGCCTGCTTTAACACTGCGCCGCCTACCAGCAACGGGCCGGGCTTCAAGTCATTCCTCGGAATCAGCTTCGGCGCTTCTTTCAGAGATACCCGCCGCTACTACCCCAACGGAATCGATGAATCAAGCCCCTTGGGATACCCCTGCTACCATGTCACTGGACTTTCTTCCGATGGTATTTCGTATTCGGACGTAATCTATGAATTCGATGCCAGCCACGGTATGCAGGTCGTGATTGCGCGGTTCGCTCCGGCCTCGACCGAGGCGGTTTTGGAGCGCCTGCGGCGGATTTTGGGCGAGCCAACACAGCACACCTTGACCCCGGACCAACGGATGGACGAGGCAGTCTGGTTGCCGCCGGACGGAGAAGAAATCCGTTTCTACCGAACACGTCACTTAATGACTGTTCTGGGCCCGCAAGGCGCTAACATGAGGAAGGATGTTCAGTTGCGGGTGGAGAACAGTTCAGCCGTCTTGTAACTAACGCGCAGCGGCTTGGCCGAATTTCACCGCCTCAACACCTGAGGGGGCGTCGCTTGAGGAAATCCTTTCTGTCCTTCCATGTTCCCGAAATCAGCGAGGATGATATCTCCGCTGTAGCCGAGGCCCTGCGTTCCGGATGGCTTACAGCAGGGCCCCGGGTCAAGGAATTCGAGGCTCGTTTTGCCGATTACACTGGCGCCGCCAACGCCGTGGCCGTGAACTCGGGCACGGCGGCTTTGCATCTGGCGCTTGAGGCGGCGGGTGTGGGCGCGGGAGACGAGGTCCTGGTGCCGACACTGACCTTTGCGGCGACGGCTGAAGTGGTGGTCCAACTAGGCGCCAGACCCGTACTGGTCGACTGCTCGCCCGATACCCTCAATGTCGATCCAGCGGCCCTTGAAAAAGCGGTTACACCCCGGTGCAAGGCGGTCATCCCTGTGCACTTCGCTGGCCATCCTTGCGATATGGACGCCATCGCAGATCTGGCAAAGGCGCATGACGTGGTAGTGGTGGAAGACGCCGCCCACGCTCTTCCGGCCCGATGGCGCGGGCGGATGGTGGGAACGGTCGGCGATTTAACCTGCTTTTCATTCTATGCCACCAAGACCATCACCACCGGTGAAGGCGGGATGATCACCACCGCGAACACGGATTGGACCGAGCGGATGCGGATCATGAGTCTGCACGGGATCAGCAAGGACGCATGGAAGCGCTACACGGCGGAGGGTTCCTGGCGCTACGAGATCATCGCACCCGGCTACAAATACAACATGACCGATCCGGCCGCGGCGCTTGGAATCTCGCAGCTGGCCAGGTGCGACGATTTCCGGCAGGCCAGGCTGCGATGCCAAGCCTTATACGACGAGGGCTTCGCGGGCGAGCCGGCGATTCAAACACCGATGGAGCGCGAGAGTGTCGAGCACGCATGGCATCTTTACGTGATCAGGATCGACCCGAGCCAGTTGCGGATTAACCGTGACCAGATGATCGACCTGCTAAAGGAGCGGCATATCGGCGTCGCCGTGCACTTCATTCCTTTGCATCTTCATCCCTACTACCGCGACACCTATGGCTATACACCCGCCGATTTTCCCAACGCCAGCGCCGCTTTCGAACGAATCATCTCCCTGCCCATCTATCCACGCCTGACCGGCGCCGATATCCAGGATGTGATAGCCGCCGTCACCGGAATCGTCCGCGAGTATCGGCGCTGACGCCAGCGCCGCGCCTTGGGAAGACGCCGGTGCCAGAGCACTTGCGCCCGAAGCCGCTATCGCCTAGGGTGCTCAAAAGCTCACGCTAGCGAAGCATAGCGCTGAGCCGGCTTAAGGCTCGGGAGCCCGATAGAGTGAAGCGGCTGAATTTGCTGATGATGTTGGGGTTGCTCGCCGTTTCAGCGGCAAGCGCGTCAGCTCAGCAGATCGACCAACCGCCGATGCTGGACATGCATCGGCTCTACCAAGTGGTCGGATATCTCTACAATCTCGACCCGGACCTGCTGCGCGCGATTGCGACGGCGGAGTCGGGCGGCAATCCCTACGCGGTTTCGCCCAAGGGCGCGCAGGGCCTGATGCAACTGATGCCAGGGACGGCGCGGCAGTATCGCGTCGATCATCCCTTTGATCCGGTCGAAAACGTGTTCGGCGCAGCCCGCTTTCTAACTGGTCTGCGGGCATGGTCACAGTTGCAGGCGCCCTTTGGGGAAGTCGACTTGCCCGCGATGATTGCCGCCTACAACGCGGGACCGGGCGCGGTGGAAAAATATGGCGGAATTCCGCCCTATGCGGAGACCCAAACCTACGTCCGCCGGGTACTGTGGTTGTACCTGTTGGGAACTCCGATACCCCGCGGAATGAACCCGATGCATTCATCTGGCAAGACCGGTTATGAATACGTACCGGCTGTGCCGGTGGCAGCGCCTTCGTTGCGCCGAACTGGGGCCAACCCGTCCCGGCGAGCATCGCGTCCGCGATCGGTGTTCGATCAGTTAGCCGAAATCAAGCGCCAGCGGGCCCAAGCCAAGTCGCAGGAGTCGGCCGCGCGCGCGGAACTCAATCAGAACTAGCGCGACGGCATTGCCGGGTTTTCTTCGCGCTCACAGGTCGGTATCATCCTTACGTCTGGTTTAAGACGTGTTGTTCGGCATGCGCTCTGAAGGTCCGCGTCTGGCCTTGGGAAGGTAATACGGACCCCCGCTTGACTTGGGCTTAAACCACGGGGCACGTTTGAACTGGCTTCCTGAGAACTAAACAAAGGGATCGTTAATTTGACTAACGCGGTGGGAAGTATCCAGGGTTCGGCGACTTCGCTGGACCGGCCCGCGCCGTCCAGTCCGGTTTACGCCGGAAAGGTTGCGCCGCCGGCCAAGAAACAGAACAAGCTGTGGGAGTTGTGGGCGGCGTGGAAGAAAATCGCGCGCAAAATCGGCGACTTTCAAGCCCGGATTCTCCTGACCATCTTCTATTTCGTACTGCTGGCGCCCTTTGCTCTGGTCGTACGGCGTACTTCGGATCCCCTGGCGATCAAGCCTGGCGCCCAGCGCGGATGGGGTGTGCGGGAGGGCGCGCCTGAATACAACGTGGAAATGGCGCACAAACAGTTCTAACGGCCTTGAGAAGTGCTGGGCTGCGTGCCGCGAACCGATTTCGCAATCTCCTCAAAACCGGCTGCCGGTGATTTCACGGCGCTGACAGGCAATCGTCGAAACCGATTGATGGAAACAATTTTCAAGTGTTGATTCTTGGCGTTTCATGCTACTTCCACGACGCCGCGGCGGCTTTGCTGCGCGACGGCCAATTGATCGCTGCCGCCGAAGAGGAGCGATTCTCCCGCAAAAAACACGATTACGGCTTTCCCGAAAATGCCATCGACTTTTGCCTGCGCAGCGCCGGGGTGAAGCCGGAAGACCTCGATTACCTGGTGTTCTTCGAAAAGCCGTTTTTGAAGTTCGAGCGTCTGCTGCTGACCAGCATGCAGACCTTTCCCCGCTCGCTGCGTGTTTTTCGTGAAGCGATGCTGACCTGGCTCGGCGACAAGATCTGGATCCGTCACCTGATCCAAAGCAAGCTCGGGGTGCCCGGGGAAAAAATTCTCTTCAGCGAGCATCATCTTTCCCACGCTGCCAGTTCGTTCCTCTGCTCGCCGTTTGACGAAGCAGCGATCCTGACGATCGACGGCGTAGGCGAATGGACCACCGCCAGTCTCGGAGTCGGCAAGGGAACAAACGTCCGCCTGCTGAAGGAGATCCGCTTTCCCCATTCCCTGGGACTGCTCTACAGCGCGTTTACCGCGTTTCTCGGCTTCGAAGTCAACGAGGGCGAGTACAAGGTGATGGGGATGGCGCCGTTCGGGAAGCCGAACTATGTCGACCAGGTGCGCAAGCTCATCCGTCTGCATAACGACGGCAGCTTCGAACTGGACATGGACTACTTCAGCTTCCATCACTCCACCGAACAGACCTACAACAAGAAATTCGTCAATCTGTTTGGAACTCCGCGCGCACCGGAGTCGCATTTCTTCACGCAAAGCAGCGGCTACCCTTCGTACTTCGGAGACAAGCCATCGAATTACGCGGCGCTGTGCCAGGAAAACCAGCACTACGCCGACATCGCCGCGAGCATCCAGGTGGTTATCGAGGAGGCCGTGCTCAATCTGGCGCGTGCGGCGCAGGCGGAAACCGGATGCAAGAACCTGTGCATGGCGGGCGGCGTCGCGCTCAACAGCGTTGCCAACGGCAGAGTGCTGCGCGAAACGCCTTTTGAGGGACTGTACATTCAGCCCGCGGCCGGCGACGCCGGGGCAGCCTTGGGCGCCGCGCTGTTCGGCTATCACACCGTGTTGGGACAACCGCGTTCGTTCGTGATGGAGCACGCATACTGGGGCGAAGAGCACAACGCGGAGGCAACCCGGGCTTTTCTCGATGACAACGGTATTCCGTACGAGCATTGCGCAAACCAGGAGGAGCTCATCGGGCGATGCGTTGAGAGCCTGGCGCAGGGCAAGGTTTTGGGCTGGGAGCAGGGCCGCTTTGAATGGGGCCCCCGGGCGTTGGGCAACCGCAGCATAATCGCCGATCCGCGCCGCAACGAAATGAAGGAGATCGTCAACGTCAAGATCAAGTTCAGGGAGCCGTTCCGGCCCTTCGCTCCCTCCGTGCTGGCGGAGCGGGCGCACGAATATTTCGAGATCGGCGCGGGAGACGGCAAGTATCCGTCGCGCTTCATGCTCAACGTTGCGCCGGTACGCAGCGACAAACGCGAAGTGGTCCCCGCCACCACGCACGTCGATGGTACGGGGCGGCTGCAAACCGTCGCGCGGGAGGCGAATCCACGCTATTATTCGTTGATCGAATCCTTTGGACAGCTAACCGGCGTGCCCGTTCTGCTCAATACGTCGTTCAATCTGCGCGGCGAACCAATCGTCAATACCCCGGCGGAGGCCTACAGCACCTTTGCGCGCAGCGGTATCGATATGCTGGTGCTGGGCGATTACCTGGTGCGCAAATGACCGTGGCGTTGCTCTAAGCTGGCAATGAAGTTTTTCAAGGGAATCACGCAGCGCGCTTCGACGGCCTCGGAACTGCTCAGCTTCTTCGGGCGCACCAAATGGTGGTGGCTGACGCCAATGCTGTTGGTGTTGTTCGTCCTCGGCCTGATGGTGG
The DNA here is from genome assembly GCA_035262365.1 of Binataceae bacterium (SeqCode). Taxonomy (GTDB): domain Bacteria; phylum Desulfobacterota; class Binatia; order Binatales; family Binataceae; genus JAJPJA01. The sequence goes on along the minus strand of DATFSZ010000120.1, from coordinate 26,779 downwards.
TATTCGTCCAGACGTCCGCGATCGCCCCCTTCATCTATACGCTGTTCTAGGCCCCGGCGGGATTCAGAAGATCGAGGCCTGGCAATTCCCAATGGCGCGGATCAAGAAGCTTCCAGCGCTCAACCCGTCGCGCGCCCGCACCCGCAACCTGGCACAGCTCTCGCGTCTGGTCAGGCGCGAGGATTTCGCGCGGCCGATGAAACCCGGCGCCCCGTTTGGCGAATTCATCGATTCGCTCCCTCAATCGCTGGCGGCGGGCGATCTGCGCGACCTGGCGCGGCGTATCGCCCGAGCCCATCTAAGCGGCCGCACCTTTCTGCTGATGTCCGGAGCGCATTCGATCAAGACCGGACTGAGCCCGCTCGTCTGCGAACTGCTGCGCGATGGTGTCCTCAGTGCAGTAGCGATGAACGGCGCCGCGATTATCCATGATTTCGAACTGGCGTTGGCCGGACGCACCTCGGAGGATGTCGGCGCCGGTCTTGGCGACGGCACCTTTGGGATGGCGCAGGAGACCGGCGAATTCCTAAATCGCGCTGCCGCAACGGCCGCCCAGGAAGGGCGCGGGCTGGGTGAAATAGTGGGGCGCGAAATCAGTCGCCGCCGCCTGAAGCATCGCGCAAGCAGCATCTTCGCCACCGCTTATGAAGTTGGCGCGCCGGCCACGGTCCACGTTGCGATGGGTGCGGACATCATCCATATGCATCCCAACGCCGACGGCGCCGCGATTGGCCAGGCGACCTTCGCCGATTTCCATCGCCTAACCCGGGTGATCGGGTCGCTTTCGCGCGGCGTCGCGCTGAACCTGGGCTCGGCCGTGATCATGCCCGAGGTGTTCTTGAAGGCACTCAACCTTTGTCGTAACCTCGGCCGCAACGTGCGGGATTTCACCACCGCCGACATGGATTTCGTGCGCCACTACCGGCCTCGCGTCAACGTGGTTGAGCGGCCCACCCAAGGCGGCAGTCGCGGCATAATGCTCACCGGTCATCACGAAATCATGTTTCCATTGTTGATCGCCGCGGTGCGCGAGGAATTGCGCCGCACGTGACGATGCATCCGCAATTGGAATTGCCGGTGCTCCGGCCGGTCCGCATCCTGGTGGCGGGCGAGGTGGTGCTCGACCGCTACCTGTTCGGTGAGGTTACGCGCATTTCACCCGAAGCGCCGATCCAGGTCTTGCAGGTCAATCGGCGCGAAGAGCGTCCCGGCAACGCCGCCTTTGTATGCGCGAATCTGGCGGCCTTTGGCGCCAGCACAGCAGTACTCACCGTAATCGGCGCCGACGCCAACAGCGCTGCCGTAACCGCGATGCTCACCGGACTCGGCGTGGAAAGCCAGGCGCTGATCGAGGACCCGGGCCGCCCCACTATCGTCAAGGAGCGCTTGTTGGGGGCGGTCCAATCCACTCGCCGCGCGATTCAACAGTTGCTGCGCGTGGACAACGAAGACTCGCGCCCGCTTGATGCCGGGATCGAGGGGCAAGTGCTGGCGCGGTTGGACCTCGAACTGGCAAGGGCCGACGGCGTGCTGGTCTCCGACATCAACAAGGGTCTGCTCACACCCGCGATCCTGGGCGCGATAATCGACGGCGCCCGGCAGCAGGGAAAGCCGGTGATAGTTGATCCCCGGATGGCGGACGATTTTTCCATTTATCGCGGAGCCTGGGCGCTTACGCCCAATCGCTATGAGACCGAGCGCGCCACCGGGCTCAGCCTGTCCGATCCCGAAGGCTGGCAGGTGGCGGCGCGAAAGTTGATCGACGACCTTGGCCTCAACGCATGTCTGGTGACACTTGATCGCGACGGGATGTTTCTGGCCGGGCGCGACGGCACTGCCCTGCATATCAGGACGGCGCCGCGCGAAGTTTATGACGTGACCGGCGCCGGCGACGTGGTCTTGGCAATGTTCGGGCTCTTTCTCATCGGGGGCGCGAACATGGAATTGGCGGCGCGGCTGGCCAACGTCGCCGCGGGGCTGGAAGTCGGCAAGCAGGGCGCGGCGGTGATCTCGCGCGCCGAATTGGCGCAGGCGCTGCAACGGGCCCATCACGGCTCGGCCGGCAAGATCCTCGGCGTGCCCGAGCTCTTGGCGGTGCTTGAGCGCCGGCGAACGGAAGGCTTGCGCATCGCGTTTACCAACGGCTGTTTCGACCTGCTGCACGCCGGCCACATCGAGTCACTGGAGTTTGCTCGCGCGCAAGGCGATCTGCTGGTCGTGGGACTTAACGACGACGCCAGCGTTCGTCAGATCAAAGGCGAAGGCCGCCCCGTCTATCCTGTCGCCGATCGTGCGCGGCTGCTGGCCGCGTTGGAAGCGGTCGATTATGTGGTGATCTTCGACGACCCCCGCGCCGAGAAGATTATTCACGCGGTTCGCCCCGACATCCTGATCAAGGGTGAGGATTACCAGGGCAAAACAGTTGACGGCGCCGATTTCGTGCAGAGCTACGGCGGCAAGGTCGTACTGGCCAGGCTGCTCGAAGGCCGCGCGACCAGCCAGACGATCGAGCGCTTGCGGGGCAAAACCTGATGAGCGGCCGGCGTTCACCAGCGGCCCGAGCGGCTTAATGGCCTGGTTGTTTTACGACTCTCAAATCAATGGCTAGCACCGAAATCGCGCAGCGATTTCAGGCCGTGTGTGAGCAGTTGGATACTGCGGCGCGGCGCGCCGGACGAGACCCGGGCGAGGTGCGGCTGATGGCGGCCAGCAAGACTCAGCCGCCGCAAGCGATTCGCGCCGCTTACGGCGCCGGCGCGCGCATCTTCGGCGAGAACTACGTGCAGGAAGCTCTGACCAAGCAGGCCGAACTGTCGGACCTGAAGGACATCAGCTGGCATCTGATCGGGCATCTGCAGACCAATAAGGCGCGTATGGCGGCGGGCGCATTTGAACTTATCCAAAGCGTCGATTCGGTCCGCCTCGCCGGTGCGCTGGCGAAAGCCCGTGACGCTCCGCAAGTAGCGGTTCTGATTGAGGTTAATCTGGGCGGCGAAGCGAGTAAGACTGGCGTGCCCGCCGACAACGTCGAAGCGTTAATCAACGCGGTGCGTGCCCAGGTGGAGGTGCGCGGCCTGATGGCGATTCCCCCGCCTGGGCCTACCCCGGAGCATAGCCGGCGCTTCTTCGTTCAATTGCGCGGGTTGCGCGAACGGCTTGCCGCCGCCACCGGACTTGCGCTAAGCGAGCTGTCCATGGGAATGAGCGACGATTTCGAGATCGCAATCGATGAAGGAGCGACGATCGTGCGCGTAGGCCGCGCGATCTTCGGCGAGCGGCGTCAATGAGGAAGCTGGGCTTTGTCGGCGCCGGTAATATGGGCCAGGCGCTGGCGAAAGGACTGGTGGCTCATAAGGTCTTTAAGCCAGCCGAGCTGATCGCCTCCGACGTGGACGGCACGCGGCGGCGCAAGTTCAGCCGCGCCACGAAAATCGAGGCCGTGCGCGACAATCTGCGGGTAGTGCGCGAGGCTCCGGCGATCCTCCTCGCGGTCAAGCCCCAGACCATAAACGAAGTGCTCGCCGAAATTGGCGCCGAGTTGGCGCGCGAGGGCATCGCGGCGCGCAAGCTGTTCGTCTCGATTGCCGCCGGAGTTCCGATTGCCAGGATTCAGTCGCATCTGGGCGCCGGCAGCAGGGTCGTCCGCGTGATGCCGAATGCACCCGCGATGGTTGGTGAGGGGATGGCGGCCCTGGTGCGCGGCGATTCCGCCACCAGGGCGGACGAAGCCTTCGCGCTCAAGCTGTTTCGTGCAGTGGGCCGCGCAGTTTCGCTCCGCGACGAAAAGCTGCTTGACGCTGTCACCGCTCTGTCTGGCAGTGGGCCCGCTTACGTCTATCTGTTCGTCAAGGCGATGGCGGACGCGGGTGAGGAGCAGGGTTTGCCGTCCGCTTTGGCCTATGAAATGGCATTGCAGACGCTGTGCGGCGCGGCGGCGCAGATGCGCCAATCAAAGTTGCCGGTCGAGGAGTTGATCAAGGTAGTGGCCTCGCCGGGCGGGACTACCGAAGCGGCGCTGCGCAGTTTTGGGGGTAACGGATTTCCGGGGGTGGTTGCGGCGGCGATCAAAGCGGCGGCGGACCGCTCGCGCGAGCTGGGCGCCTGACTTACAATCAAAAATCGTGTTCGTCTACACCAATTTTGTCGTCACTGTAGCTTCACTGCTGAGCAGCCTGCTCCAGGTCTATCTGTGGATCGTCATCATTTCCGCGGTGATGAGCTGGATCGAGCCCAATCCATACAATCCGATCGTGCGCGTCATCTACTCGCTCACCGAGCCAGTGTTCGATTGGGTCCGCCGCCGTATCCCGGTATTTTTCGGCGGGCTGGATTTTTCGCCACTGATCGTGATGCTCGCCATCTGGTTCGTGCAGTCCTACTTCATTCCAACCTTCGCCCGTCTCGCGATCAGCGGATTCAACTGAACCCACAATACAAGACTGCTATTGGCTTTTGAGCCAAGGGCTCGGGAACGTACCGGACTTCTTGTAGCGGCGGTAGTCGGACAGGATCTCGGCGTGGTCGAAGGCCAGCGCCGACGGTAGCCCGTCGAGCGGGAACAGACTGGCGGATTTGGCGTCATCGCCGGCCTGCGGCGCGCCCTTGGCCCGGCCGACGTAAACCACGCTAATCGTGTGCCCGCGCGGATCGCGATCGGGCCGCGAATAGATTCCGAGCAGCTCGGTCAACTCCACCTCCAGGCCAGTCTCTTCGCGCATCTCGCGCCGGGCCGCTGCTTCCACGGTTTCGCCGACGTCAACAAAGCCGCCAGGGATCGCCCATCCAGGGGGAAAATTCTTGCGTTCGATCAGTACGATGCGGCCGTCGATCTCGATGATCACGTCAGCCGCGATTGGAGGACAGGTTGGACGCGCCATGCCTCACAGGGTAGCAGCTTGCGGCGTCGCGCACAGCTTGTTGACAAGGATCGCCGCGGCTGGGAAGTTCCGATCATGATGAAAGTTGCCCGTCTATACGATTTCGGCGATATCCGCGTGGAGGATCATCCGACGCCCAAAGTGGGACCCGACGACATCCTGGTACGCGCAACCGCCTGCGGTATCTGCTCGGGCGACATCATGCCCTGGTATATCAGGCGCAAAGCGCCGCTGGTGCTGGGCCATGAACCGGTAGGCGTGGTGGAAGAGGTCGGCGCGTCGGTGCGGGGGTTCAGCCGCGGCCAGCGCGTTTTCGTCCACCATCACGCACCCTGCTTTCAATGCGCCGCCTGCCGGCGCGCCGAGTACGTACAATGTCCCACCTGGCGCAGCAGCAAGATCGATCCGGGTGGGATGGCCGAATATTTCCTGGTCAGCGCTGTCAATCAGCGCGACACGCTTGCGCTGCCCGACGCGGTGCACGATTTGGACGGCGTACTGGTCGAGCCGTCGGCGTGCGTGATCAAGTCCCTGCGCCGCTCCGGAATTCGGCCTGGCGAAACCATCGTGGTGATCGGACTGGGTATCATGGGCATGATGCACCTGGTGCTGGCGCGCCACGCCGGCGCCGCGCAGATCATCGGTATCGACCTGTTCGAATCGCGCGCCGCCCGCGCGCGCGAACTGGGCGCCGATCACGCGGTGGTCGCGGACAACGACGTCGTGGAGCGCGTGCGCGAGTTGACGCACGGCGCGATGGCCGACGTGGTTATCGTCGGACCCGGTACGGTGCGCGCGCTGCAAACCGGCCTGGCGATGGCGGGCAAGGGCGCCACGGTGCTGCAATTCACCGCCACCGCGCCCGACGAAGAGATGACTATCAAACCGCACGACCTCTACTTCAACGACACCCGTTTCATCACCAGCTACTCGTGCGGTCCCGATGATACCCGCCAGGCGCTCGACCTGGTCGAGCGCGGCGTGCTCAGCGCCGCGGCGCTCGTGACCCACAGCTTTCCGTTGACGCAGGTATCCGACGCTTTTGCGGCCGCGCAGCGCCAGGAAGCGCTCAAGGTGGTGGTGACTTTTGGCCAATAGCCGCACGACCGACCGTGCATCGGCGCCGCTCCGGCATCAGAGCGGCGTCTCCGCTCACGCGCGCAACCCGCGGCGATCGACTCTCGCGCGGCATGCAGAGCCCGGCGGCGCAAACGACACGGCGCCGGTGCTGCGGCGCTTTCACAGGAAGTTCAGATGGGACCACACGGCGCTTGAGCCCTACAAGATCAAGGCGCACAGCGGCGGCGAATTCGCGGGCGCGTCGCGCCAGGTCCTGGTCGGACGGCATGGCGAGCGCGTCGGCTTTCATTTGCGCTATTTCGAATTGCGGCCCGGCGGTTACACCAGCCTGGAACGGCATCGCCATTCCCACGTGGTGGTTGGTTTGCGCGGACGCGGCGTAGTGCAGGTCGGGGAGCGGAACTACACACTCGGCCCACTGGACGCAATCTACATCGGTCCGCAACAGCCCCATCAATTGCGCGCGGTAGGCCGCTCGCCGTTCGGATTTTTTTGTATCGTCAACGCGCGCCGCGACAAGCCGCGCCCGGTTAACATAAAGTAGGATCGCGGCGCAAAATCAGAAAAGGGCAGCCCTTGTTGGGGCTGCCCTTTTTTCAGACCTTCAAACCTTGGTCGTACACCCAGAGCACTCGCTACGGGGTGCCGCCAGCCGGCGCGCCACCCGCCGGAGCGCCACCCGCTGGGGGAGCCGCCTCAGGAGCCGCTGGCGCCGGAGCAGCCGCGTGGTGGTAGTGGTGATGCACGTGATGGTGATACACGCGCCGTCCACGCCGGGGAGCCCTGCTCATGGTCTTCTCAGCGATAGCCTCAGCGCGATCAGCCGCCGCCTTGGCATCGTTGGCCGCCTGCTCGGTGCGGCTCGCCGCCGACTGAGCTTGCGACGCGGCCGCCTGAGCACGCTGAGCAGCCGCATCGGCGCGCGAAGCCGCCTGATCAGCCTGGTTGGCCGCGTTGATGGCGTTCTGCTCCGGGGTCGGATTCCCCGAGGTGCATCCGCCGGCCACCAGCGCCAGAAGAAGAAGGGAGCCGGCCAGCCCAATCAACTTTGAAGTTCCCGTAAGTCCCTGCATCAATTTACCTCCTTAAGTCCTCGCACCAGCCTAACGACATGCCAAGAATTCCGTCCAGCTGATGATTGTCACATAAACCGCTCAAATGCAAGCTTTGGGCATACGCAATGCTACTACAAGTCGGCCTATTGTATTAATTGCGCTTTGAGCATTCCAGTCCGACGATACCGCCTTATATCAGAAGTCATCGCCCATGTCGCCCATGCCTCCCATCCCGTCCATACCGGGCATCCCCGGCATTCCACCCATGCCACCCATGCCGCCCATACCAGGCATACCGCCCATGCCGCCCATGCCACCGGGAGGCATCGCCGGCATCGCGGTCTTCTTCTTGGGCTTTTCGGCAATCGCCGCTTCGGTCGTGATTAGCAGCGCCGCCACGCTGGCGGCATTCTCAAGCGCCGTGCGCACCACTTTGGCCGGGTCGACAACTCCGGCTTCGACGAGGTCCTCGTATTTTTCGGTACGCGCATTGAAGCCGAAATTGGTCTTGCCCTCCGACACCCTGTTGTAAACCAGCGGCGCTTCGCAGCCGGCGTTGGAGGCTATCTGGCGCAGCGGCTCGGCCATCGCCTGCAGCACAATTCTGACTCCTGCCTGCTGATCATCGGGCAGCTTCAGCTCCTGCACCGCCTTCTGCGCGCGCACCAAAGCCACGCCGCCGCCGGGGACTATTCCTTCCTGCACCGCGGCCCGGAGCGCATGTACGGAGTCATCGACGCGCGCCTTCTTTTCCTTCATTTCGACTTCCGTCGCAGCGCCCACCTTGATCACTGCCACGCCGCCACTGAGCTTGGCGATCCGCTCCTCGAGCTTCTCGCGGTCATAGTCAGACGTGGTCAGCTTGACCTGCTCGCGGAGCTGCGCGATGCGGCCCTGGATGTCGGCCTTTTTTCCCAGACCGGCGACGATGGTGGTATTGTCCTTGTCAATGATGACGCGCTTGCATTTCCCCAGCGTGTTGAGCGCCACGTTTTCCAGCTTCAATCCCAGCTCTTCGCTCACCACGCGGCCGCCGGTGAGGATGGCCATGTCTTGCATCATCTCCTTGCGCCGGTCGCCGTACCCGGGAGCCTTGACCGCCGCTATCTTGAGCGTGCCGCGCAGCTTGTTGATAACCAGTGTGGCCAGCGCCTCGCCCTCCACCTCTTCCGAGATGATCAGCAGCGGGCGGCCGTCGTGGAGAACCTTTTCCAGCAGTGGCAACAACTCGCGCATCGCGGAAATTTTCTTCTCGTTGAACAGGATGAACGGCTCGTCCAGCTCCACCGTCATCTTTTCCTGGTTGGTCATGAAGTAAGGCGAGAGATAACCACGGTCAAAGCGCATCCCTTCAACCAGGTCCAACGTGGTCTCCAGGGCGCGACCTTCCTCGACGGTGATCACACCTTCCTTGCCGACCTTGTCCATCGCGTCGGCGACGATCTTGCCGACCGCGGTGTCACCATTGGCAGCCACAGCGGCCACCTGCGCCATCCGGGCGTGGTCTTTCACCGGGCGCGACATGGTTTTGATCGATTCGACCGCCTTCTTCACGGCCGTATCGATACCGCGCTTCATGTTCATCGGATCGAGCCCGGCCGCCAGCAGCTTCATGCCTTCGGTGATTATGGAGCGGGCCAAAACGGTTGCGGTGGTAGTGCCGTCGCCGGCGACGTCGGCAGTCTTTTGCGCCACTTCGCGCAGCAGCCGCGCGCCGATATTCTCGAACTTGTCCTCGAATTCCATCTCGCGGATTACGCTGACGCCGTCCTTGGTGACCTGGGGAGCGCCAAACGTTTTCTGAATCATAACGTTGCGCCCCTTGGGGCCCAAGGTTACGCGGGCTGCCTGGGCCACTAACGTGGCCCCCTTGACGATTCCCGCCCGTGCTTTGTCGTGAAGCTCAACCACTTTGGCCGGCATGTTAAATCTCTCCGTCCGAACGAATTTTTTAGATGTTACACCCCTGCGCAGGGGCGCCTAACGCTCGCGCTCTAAGATAAGCATGGCCACCGCCAATGCAATAGGGTCCCGCTTTAATCTGCTGCTCGCCATCTTTAACTTGGCTACCCGACATCGACGTGCCAAGATGACTCCAGGTCCTTATGCCCCTACAAAGACGCCTCCGACATCCGGTGCTGCTTGCCGCCGCTATTCTGGCCGTTGCTGCCGCGGCGGGATTCTCAATTGCCAAAATTCGCGCCCTGACGGCGCGCGGAACGCTTGAGACCGTACCGGCCTGGGACGTCACCCAGAATGACCAGGACACCGAAAACACCGAAGTCTCTCCCGCCCAGGTCGAACAATATCTCAAGGTCTACCAAGCGATGCAGCGCGACCGCACGCTCACCGTTGAGCAGGCGACGGCGGCGCAGCATATGACTGTCCAACAGTTTCGCGACATCGAAGGGCGTATCGAGCGCGACGGCGTACTGCGCGAGCGCGTGCGCCGCGAGCTGCTCAAAACGGCGCAGGAGAAAAGCAACGCTCTGAAGCTCAAGCCTCAGAGCGCGCCTTCTTCAACGCAGCCGTGATTGTCTGGTTCATCGGCCGCGGGGATGTTTGCTCCCCTCGCTCAAGCTCACAAATTACTTGGTAACAGAAGTGGCGAACGCCGCCTCCAGGCGCGATACCGCGTCATTGGCCCGGCGTGACGCGTCTTCGGCGGCGGTGGCGTCGTCAGTCGCCTTCTTTGCCGCGGCCTCGGCCGAAGTCGCGGACTGTTCGGCGGCCGACGCGTCTGATTCAGCCTTGGCGGCAGCGGCCTGCGCGCGGTTGGTGTTTTCCTGAATAACCTTCATGTCAGGACCGCAGGCAGTCAGTGCCCCTGCTACGGCCAACATTCCCAGTACTCCAACCCATGTCTTCATCCGGAACACCTCCCTGTCCGAAAAAGCAACCTCTGGTTTAGCCAACGGGTTTCGATATTAACCCCGCCATAGTTACAAAACAACTTATCTATGGCAAGATTCAATCAAAACACGCCTTATGGTTTTTCAGATCGCGCTGTGCCCCGGGCGCTCCCGGCTGTGCCGGACGATTAGCGGCGCTTGTTTCGGAGGGACATTGACAATCAGAAAGGCTAACCATTACAGTCGGATGGGCGGAAGCGGCGACTGCTATACCCCCGAAAATCGCTAACGAGGTTCGAGCCTTAGATGGCGACGATTATTACCAGCGAATGCATCAACTGCGGCGCGTGCGAGCCTGAATGCCCCAACACCGCGATCTACGCCGGAGGCGTGGAATGGGAACTGGACGGCGCCACGGCGCCTGCGATAGCACAGGACATTTTCTATATCGTGCCATCGAAGTGCACGGAATGCGTGGGTTTTTACGATCACGAAGCGTGCGCGGCGGTGTGCCCGGTGGACTGTTGCGTGACCGACCCCAACAATATCGAAAGCGAGCAGGCGCTGCTTCAGCGCGCCCGCACGCTGCATCCGGACCAGGCCTTCGCCGACGACGCCCCGTCGCGCTTTCGTAAGGAGGGCGGCGCACCAGCCCCAGGCGAGGTTACAAACGGGGCGGCCGCATCCGGCAATGGCGCCGCAGCGGCGGCGGCCGGATCCGCTCCGGCAGCAGCCGATGCGCCGGCCCCCAAACCGGCACCGGCTGCCGCAGCCGCACCCAAAGCCCCTGCCGCGGCGCCGGCGCCCAAGGCCGCAGCCCCGGCCGCGCTTCTCAATTTGCCCAAGGACGTCGGAGCGCTGCCCGGGCCGATCGGCGAGAAACATTTCGCCGGTGAGTTGGACGAGGACTTTGACACGGTTTTAGGATTGGTGGACCTCAAGCCGGTGCAGAGCGCACCGTTCCCGGTTCAGGTCGCGATGCGGTTGGGCGAACCGGTGCTGGGTGCGCTGCCCGACCATGTGAAGGCGGAACTCGAAGAGGCGGTCGGCAATCCGCTGGCCTTTTCGCGGGCGCGTGCTACCGCTCTCAACCTGATCCTGAACCTGATTCTGTATCCCGCCATAATCACTGCCATCGCCGTGCTCGCCATGGGCGACCGCGTTTTCTCAATCGCCACGCGGGGCTGGATCATGTTGGGCGTAACGCTGGCGGTGGTCGAGGCGGTCTGGCGCCTGCGCGAAGGAATCCTGCACGCCAAGCCGGCCTCGGCGTTGATCTATCGCGCCGCCATCTGGGGAATACCACTGGCGCCGCTGGGCGCGTTGCTGGTGCGCGGCAGTCATTTCAGCCGGGTCAAGCGAACGGTCGGCTTTGACGGCTACACCACCGATTTTTACGACGAGAAGGTCGAGCGCGATCGCCGCTACGGCACCGTGTACACGGTGGACGAGCACAGCAACGCCTACCTGGTCAGGCTCGAGATGCCCCAGCGCATCCCGGCTTCCTCACTCAAGCGCCTGTGGAGTCTGCCGGAGGAGATGCCCGACTACGACTACAATATCAGCCTGGGCGACGCGGTGCTGACGATCTCCGCCAGCGTACGGGGCGAAGCCTTGCGGCGTCTGTCCTACATCTCGTCATCGTTCCCGGCCGACTTCACCACTCGCATCGACTTCGAACAGCCGGTGGCAAGCTTCAAGCATCGGCTGCGAAACAAGGTCATTGAGATCATCGTCCTTAAAAGCGGTAACGAAGAGGTTTCTCACGCTGCGTGATGCTGGCGGCGGCCGCAGGGGCCGGGCGTCCGCAGCGCTGCCCGGCCCAACGTGCTGATACGCGACGCGACATACAACGACCTGCCGCGCGTGCTCGATATTGAACGGCTGTCCTTCCCCCAGCCGTGGAGTTTGGCCTCGTTCAGGCGGGAGCTGTCGCTGTCGTTCTCGCGGCTGATGCTGGCCGTGATGGATGGCGACGGCGATTCCGTAGGGCCGGTTGCGGGCTACCTGTGCCGATGGCTGGTGGCTGGTGAATCGCACATCCTCAACGTGGCCGCTCATCCCGACTTCCGGCGCTGCGGCGTAGGGACCGCCTTGATGGCCGAGGCGGTGACCGAGGCTCGCACCCGCAGGGCTTCACTGATGATCCTGGAGGTCCGGCGCTCCAACCTCGAAGCGCGCCGGCTGTACCGTAAGTTCGGTTTTGAGGAACGGCGCCTGCGCCGCAACTATTACGGTCCCGGCGAGGACGCGTTGGTGATGGAGCTGGTGACAGGATAATATGAATTTCGCTAAATAACAGCAATTCTAGCCAATTTTGGCATTAGCATCCCGACCATCTTACTCAATTTAAAATTTTATGTAATAATTGAGATGGTCCGGCTACATCGTGTGGGAGGTGAGCGCTCCGAGCGACGCCAACCCGCCGAAATCAGGCACCCGGAACCCCGGGAAAATGATGCTACCGTTCAAAAAAGGCGAGAAGGTCGTCTACCCTGCCCACGGGGTGGGTGTTATCGACGACATCCAAAGCAAAGTCATCTCAGGAACAGAACGCAAGTTCTATATGCTGCGAATCCTCGACAGCGAGATGACGATCATGATTCCGACCGAAAATGTCGACGCCGTGGGGCTGCGCCGCGTCATTGGCAAGGACATGGTCACCAAAATCTACAAGATCCTGCGCGAGCGCAAAGTGGAGGTCGATAGTCAGACCTGGAATCGTCGCTACCGCGAATATACCGAGAAGATCAAAACCGGTTCCCCGCTGGAGATCGCCAAGGTGCTTCGTGACCTGTTGGTGCTCAAAGGCGACAAGGAGTTGTCGTTCGGCGAACGCAAGATGCTCGATACGGCGCGCAGCCTGCTGGTCAAGGAGCTGTCAATCGCCCGCGCCCATCCGGAAGAGAAGATTATCGAAGAACTCAACACCATTTTCGCGAACTAAGGCGATCTTTCCTTCCTTGCAATGAAAAAGGTGGCTGGCGGTGCTTAGGCGCGCCAGCCATCTTTGCTCTTGAAATGACCCTCGCCAGCGCCGAATTTGAGAGAACGGAGCGATGAGGGTCTCAGTAATCATTGTGGCTGCCGGCAGCGGGACCCGCTTGGGACTTTCCGAGCCCAAGGCGTTCGTCGAAGTTGGCGGCCGTCCACTGCTCTACTACTCGCTGCGAACCATCCGTGAGGTCGCCGACGTCGGCGAGGTCATCGTCACGCTTCCGGCCGGAAGGGAGCCCGACGCACGCCTGGCGGCGCAGCGCGCCGGCCTGAGCGTACCGCTGACCCTGACCCAGGGAGGCGCAGAGCGCCAGGACTCGGTCCGGCTTGCGCTGTCGCTGGCCAATCCCCAAAGCAGCCTGATACTGGTGCATGACGCAGCGCGCCCGTTTGCCGCGGCCGAGCTGTTTGCCGCGTGTATCGAAGCGGCCGCACGCAGCGGTGGTGCGCTGGCCGCCGTTCCGGTCGCCGACACTTTGAAGGAAGCCGCACAGAGCATCGTGACCGCAACCCGTCCGCGCCACGGTCTGTTCGCGGCGCAAACGCCGCAAGCCTTCAAACGCGAGTTGCTGGTCGCGGGCCATTCCGCCATCGCGGGGCAGCCGATACCCGCAACCGACGATGCTTTTCTTATCGAGCAGATGGGCGGCAGGGTCGAGATCGTCGCGGGGTCGGCGCTCAACTTCAAGATCACAACGCCAGAGGACCTGCGGATCGCGCGCGCATTGATCGCATCGGATCGGGTGCTAGCCGAGCGCTTCGCCTGAACTCAAAAATCCGCCCACTTCAAGCAACCGGGCGGCGCCGCCGTATTTCTCGCGCCGCCGAGAGTCAACGCTGAAACGAAAGATCAGTTGGACTGATTCGCGACCACGCCTTCGTTCAGTGAGCCGGAGCGGAAGCCGCCCAGGTCCAGCGTTACGAAGCGGAAGCCGAGCTTGCGGAATTCGCGGGCGAGCACTTCGCCGATTTGCGGGTCGAGCAGGCGGGGCATTTCGTCGCGCCCCACTTCCAGGCGCGCGACTTCCCCGTGGTAACGCACCCGCACCACTCTGAAACCAAGCGACTTGAGCAGCTTCTCGCCGGATGAAACCTGTTGCAGGCGCTCCAGCGTAATCTGCGTTCCATATGGAAAGCGCGAAGATAGGCAGGGCGACGCGGGACGGTCCCAGGTCGGCAGTCCCATCATCTTCGACAACTCGCGAATCTCCTGCTTGCTGAGTTCGGCTTCGACCAATGGATGGCGCACCAGCTTTTCGGCGGCAGCCCGCATCCCGGGACGATAGTCATGCAGGTCATCGAGGTTAAGGCCATCGACGATATTGGCAATGCCCAGTTCCGCCGCCTGCTGCTCGCATACCGTGAACAGGTTGTGCTTGCACAGGTAGCATCGATTGAGCGGATTTTCGGCGTAACCAGGAATCTCCAGTTCGTTGGAACTGATTATCAGATGACGGGCTCCAATGAGCCCGGCAATTTCTTTGGCGGTGGCCAGGTCCTCGTCAGGCATCGTAGGGGACGTGGTGGTCAGCGCGAGCACTCGCTCGCCCGCGACTTCATGCGCCACGCGCAGCAGAAAACTCGAGTCCACGCCGCCGGAAAATGCGACGATCACGGATTCCATCGGCGCGAAGATGGCCTGCAGGCGTGCCAGCTTGCCCTGAAGCAAATCCATCGGGGTCAGATTCCCTCGGCCTGAAACAGGTCGGTGGTCAGGTAGCGTTCCCCCGTATCGCAGAAGATGGTGGCAACCAGCTTGCCGGCACCCAGCTTGCGCGCCACCTGTAGCGCCGCCCAGCAGGCCGCGCCCGAGGAGATGCCCACGAGCAGACCTTCCTCGCGGGCCAGCCTGCGGGTGTAAAGCGTCGCATCCTCGTCGCTGACCGAAATCACTTCGTCGTAAACGCGGCTATTCAGGATTTCCGGAACGAAGCCCGCGCCGATTCCCTGGATCTTGTGGAAGCCGGGCTCTCCGCCCGACAGCACCGGCGAGCTTTTGGGCTCGACCGCGACAATCCGAACCTTGCCGCCCAGTTTCTCGCGCAGAAAGCCGCCAACACCGGTAATCGTTCCGCCGGTGCCGACTCCGGCCACGAATGCGTCGATTCGTTCGAGCTGCTCAACCAGCTCGGGGCCCGTGGACGCGTGATGCATCTGCGGGTTGGCCGCGTTGGAGAACTGCTGCGGCATGTAATAGCCGGGGTTATTGCGCACCAGTTCTTCGGCCTTGGCGATCGCGCCGTGCATCCCGCGCGTATCAGGCGTCAGTACCAACTCGGCCCCGTAAGCGGACAGCAGCGAGCGCCGCTCCTCGCTCATTGTGTCGGGCATGGTCAGGATCAGTTTATAGCCCTTGACGGCGGCCACCAGGGCCAGCCCGATACCGGTGTTGCCGGAGGTCGGCTCGACTATCGTATCGCCGGGCTTGAGGCGCCCTTCGCGCTCCGCGCGCTCGATCATCGCCAGGCAGATCCGATCCTTGACGCTGCCGCCGGGATTGTAGTTTTCGAGCTTGGCCCAGATCTCGGCATCCTGCTTGCCCGGTATACGGTTCAGCCGGACCACCGGCGTATGGCCGATCAGGTCCAAAGGAGAGCGTGCGACGCTTACTGGCATGGCGCTATTGTAGCTTGAAGGGGCGGTATCGTGCGACAGGTCGCGCGCACGATTGCCCTGGTTGCGGAGCGCGACTTGTGGCCAACAGGATAGCGGTTGCTGCCGCGAAGAAATATCTCCGGCCGATGATTTGCACAAAGGCGGCGGTCGAGGGCGAAACGCGTATCAAGGACCGAGGCGGGGCAACCTCCCTCACCCTCTCCAAGGATTAGGGCGAGGGCAAAGAAAAATGGCGGCAGCGAAACCATCAACCGATCGCGTACTGATCATTTTCCCTGGCGCGTTGGGCGATCTGATTTGCGTTCTGCCCGCGCTACAGGCTGTCGCCCGGCGCTATCGGGGCTGCAGCTTTGAGCTGATGGCGCGCGCCGAGTTGGCTGACTTCGCGGTGGACAGAATGGGAGTCGCGCGCGGCCATTCCATCGATCGGCGCGAGCTCAGCCTGCTCTTCAGCCCTGCCGATGATGCCACAGTGCAGGCGGCGGAGTTCTTCGGCCCTTTCGCGGCAATCCATTCCTTCTTTGGTGCGGGCGATTCCCGCCTGCGCGAGACCTTGCCGCTTGCCTGCCGAGGTAAGGTTTTTTTCCATCCCTTCCGTCCCGAAGCCCAGGGCCACATCTCGGCGGCGTACCTCCAGGCGGTCGGGGAAGAAGACGCCGCATCCATCATCGAACTTCAGCGACCAGTCCTGGAATTCACGGCCGCCGACCTGGCCGAAGCCCGGCGTATTGCGGGCGATTTCGGCGCTCACGGCGGTAGCTACGTCCTGCTGATGCCGGGGAGCGGCAGCCCGGCCAAGAATTGGCCGATAGAGAGCTACCTGAACCTTGCGCACCATCTGGCCCAATCCGCCGCCTTGTTGATCGTTCTTGGACCGGCTGAAACGCACCTGGAGAAGACCTTTTCGCACTTTGCGACGATCTCCAATCCCACCCTTGGCGCGTTGGCAGGATTGGCCCGGTATTCGTCGGCTTTTGTCGGAAACGATTCGGGCGTTTCGCATCTGGCGGCGGCAGCCGGCGGGTGTGGAGTGGTTATATTTGGACCGACGGATCCCGCGAGATGGCGGCCGCTGGGCGCGGTGGCAGTGCTGCAGCGGATGCCGCTGCGGGAGCTGCACTGGCTGGAGGTTGCGCGTGCAATCGAAGCGATCTTGAGACGTGCGGAATCACGCCATTAACTCTGGTACACTGAGAGCGGCCGGTTGGATGCGAAGCCATTCGCAGCCAGGGCCGGCCAAGCGAGGAAGACCGTGAGCAATTTCATAAAAACCACCTTTCTTTTGGGACTGTTAACCGGACTGTTGATGTTGATCGGCGGTTTCATCGGCGGACCGCGCGGGGTGATGGTCTTTTTCTTGATCGCATTGGCGATGAATTTCTTCAGCTACTGGTTCTCCGACAAGCTCGTTCTGCGCGCTTACGGCGCCAAGGAGCTGAATCAGCAGGACGACCCCGAGCTCTATTCTATCGTCCGCGAACTGGCCACCTCCGCGGGTATCCCGATGCCGCGCTTGTACCAGATCGATACCGACACGCCCAACGCCTTTGCCACCGGCCGCAACCCGCATCATGCGGCAGTGGCCGTGACCAGCGGCATCCGGCGCATCTGCAGCCGTGAGGAACTCAAAGGCGTGATCGGGCATGAGTTGTCACACGTCATTAACCGCGACATCCTGACCAGTTCGATCGCCGCCACCCTGGCCGGCGCCGTGATGATGATCGGCACCATGGCGCGATGGGGCGCAATCTTCGGAGGCTTTGGCCGCGACGAGGACGAGCGCGGTGGAGTTTTCGGTTTGCTGATCATGGCGATTCTGGCGCCGCTGGCCGCCACCGTGATCCAGCTTGCGATTTCGCGCACGCGCGAGTACCAGGCCGACGCCAGCGGCGCCCGCCTGACGCATCATCCATTGTATCTGGCCAATGCGCTGCGCAAGCTGGAAACTGCCAACGAGCGGTTGCCGATGGACGCCGGTCCGGCCACGGCTCACCTGTTCATCGTTAACCCGCTGTCCGGCGCCGGAATTTCGCGGCTGTTCTCGACCCATCCCCCGCTCGAGGAGCGCATCGCGCGCCTTGAACAGATGGCTGCGCGGGGAGGCAACGCATAACGGGCTGATACCACTTGTCCAAGGGAGCTGACGGTTATGGCCGAGCGAGAAGAAGAGGAGAAGAGCCGCGGGTTCAAGGTTGACGATCGGCGCCGCTTTTCGTCCGAGGGCGAGCTCAAACCCGAACATCAGGGAGGAGAGGCGCCGGCCGCCAAACCGCACAACGCGGAGCAACCGCATTCCCATCCGCACGAGCAGGCAGCGCCGAGCGTCAGCGAGCGGCACACGGCCGCTGCGGGCGCTCCGGGTGCAGGGCCGCTGCCCGAGATTAACTTCGCAACCTTCGTGGTCAGTCTGTCGACCCAGGCGCTGATGCATCTGGGCGAAATTCCAGACCCGATGACGCAACAGCTCGAGCGCGACCTCCCCGCGGCCCAGCACATGATTGATATCCTCGGGATGCTCCAGGATAAGACGCGTGGTAATCTCGACCGCGACGAAGAGGGCCTGTTGCGTTCGATCCTGTTCGATTTGCGGATGAAGTACGTGGAGACTGCACGGCATAACCCCGGCTCATGATAGCGGCTGGTCGATGTTGCGACTCGCGCTAAATCGCCTGGCCTGGATGACAGGACTCGCGATCCTCCTGCTGGCATCCGCTGGACCGCCGGCACGCTCCGAGCAATTGTGGCTGGATTCGGGCGCCGCTCAGCAACCCAAGGTGCAGACGCTGCCTGATTTTGTGGATTTGGCTGCCAAGCTGAGCCCTACCGTGGTGAACATCTCCACCGAATCCGGGGGCGAGCCCGCCGCCAGCGAGTCGATTATCCCACCGGACAAACCCTTCGAGATCCCACCCGAGGAGCGCTTCGGCCTGCCACACGGCGTCAAGAGCCTGGGCTCCGGTTTCATCATCAACAAGATCGGCTACATCCTGACCAATGATCATGTGGTCGAGAACGCCGACAAGATCGTAGTTACACTGACTGACGGCCGCGACTACAACGCCAAAGTAATCGGGCGCGACTCGAAGACCGACGTGGCCTTGCTCAAGATAGATGCGGCAGGTCCGCTCCCGGCCGCACCGCTGGGCGACTCCAGCAATCTGCGGGTCGGCCAATGGGTGATGGCGATCGGCAATCCGTTCGGCTTCGACCATTCGGTGACCGCGGGAATCGTCAGCGCCAAGACCCGCTTCATCCCGGGCAGCTATAACGATTACATCCAGACCGACGCGTCGATTAACCCGGGCAATTCCGGCGGTCCGCTGATTGACCTGCAGGGCGCAGTGATTGGCGTCAATTCGGCAATCTACACACGCACCGGATCCAGCATGGGGATCGGCTTTGCCATTCCGATCAACCTGGTCAAGGAGGAAATCGCCGCGCTGCGCGAGCGCGGCAAGGTTATCCGCGGATGGCTGGGGGTTTATATTCAAAAGGTTACACCCGCGCTTTCAGACTCAATGGGCCTCGAGCAACCGCGCGGCGCGCTAATCGCGCAGGTGCTCAAGGACAGCCCCGCGATGGCGGCCGGGCTCAAGCGCGGCGACGTGATCGAGGCCTATGACAACCGGCCCATCCGGGATTCCCAGCAACTGCCGCTGATGGTCGGCGAGACTCCGGTCGGGCACAAGGTGATGGTGAAATTTATCCGCAATCACGCCACCCGCCAGGTAACGGTAACCATCACCCCTTCGCGCGAGGAGGAGGTTGAGAAAACCGTTGCGGCACAGGAGGAAGCGCCACCCATCGGCGGCGCCGCTCTCGGGCTGGACGTGGAAAACATCACGCCACAGCTTGCCCGAGAACTTGGTATGAGCGACAAAGACGGGGTGGTGATTACCCAGGTGCAGGCGGGAAGCTCGGCCGACGGCGCGGGACTGCGGCGGCGCGACATCATTTTGGAAGTCGATCGCCAGCCGGTCAAAGATGTTCATAGCTACGAGCAGGCGCTGGCCAAGCGCCGCGCCGACTCCGTGTTACTGCTGATCAAGCGGGCCGGCAGCACCCTGTTTGTTCCACTTAAACGGCAAGGCTGAGCCTCCGCGGCTCATTTGGCCGGTTGCGACGCTCGCAAAATGTTCAGAAGGTTTTTCAAAAGACTCTTCAAGGTGGCGTTGTTCGCCATGGCGGCGATTATCCTGTTCGTCGTGCCGCCGCTGGTTTACTACTGCTACAGCTATTACACCTCGTTGGAGAACGAGGTCGTCACGCGCTTCTCGGGCAAGCGCTGGGACATTCCTTCGCAGATCTATTCCGACTCGCTGGCGGTCTATCCGGGCATCCACCTGGACAACGTGGGATTTTTTCAGCGCCTGGCGCGGCTGAACTACCGGCCCCAGTCCAGCGCGGCGCAGGTGGCCGGGCGAGGCGAATACTGGTATGACCCGCGCAAAGGCAAGCTGGTAATCTTTCTGCACGCGTTTGCCTACCCCTACCATCAGTTCGACGGGCAGCTGGTCAATGTCACCGTTGGCCCAGACCAAGTGGTGACCGAAGTTGCCGACGGTATGACGCACAAGCCGATCGACACTTTCGAACTAGAGCCCGAGCCGATCAGCGGGATTTACGTTGGCGCCTGGGAGCAACGGCGGCTGGTCCGCCTGTCGCAGATTCCGCCGGCCTTTATCGACGCGATCCTGGCCGCCGAGGACCATCGCTTTTACGAACATCACGGGCTGGACCCGATTCGAATCGTGAAGGCGGCGTGGGTCAATCTGCATTCGGGCCACGTGGTGCAGGGCGGCTCGACCCTGACCCAGCAATTGATGAAGAACTTCTTCCTGACCCAAAAGCGCGACTGGCACCGCAAAATCAAGGAAGCGCTGATGGCCTACATCGCCGAGCGCAGTTACAGCAAGGAAGAGATTCTGGAAAATTACCTGAACGACATCTACCTGGGACAGCATGGGCAGGAAGGCATCTACGGCGTCTGGGAGGCTTCTGAATATTACTTCTCGAAGGTGCCGCGCGACCTGACTATCGGCGAGACCGCAACGATCGCCGGGATGATTCGCTCGCCCAACCGCTACAACCCGCTGCGTCATCCTGAAGCCGCGCGCAAGCGGCGCGACGAAGTACTTCAGCTGATGTTGATCGACGGCTACATCAGGCCCGAAACCGTGGCCCAATCCATGGCTGAGCCGATCAGGCCGCGCGAAACTTTCACCGAGAACAATGACGCGCCCTACTTCATCGACTACGTCAAGCATGAACTGGCCGAACGCTATCCACCCGAGGTGCTCACCGGAGAAGGGCTGAGGGTCTTTACCACGCTCGACGTTCACAGCGAGAAGCTTGCCGAGCACGCTGTGCAAACCAGCCTGCTGAAGCTCGAGGCCAAACATCGGCGGCTGCGGCGCAAGGAACTCAGCGACCGGCTGGAGGCGGCGCTGGTGGCGCTCGAGCCGCAAAGCGGCAAGATCCGCGCGATGGTCGGAGGGCGCGATTATCGTGTCACCCAGTTCAACCGCGTCGTCCAGTCGCATCGGCAACCCGGTTCGATCTTCAAGCCCGTAACCTATCTGGCCGCGTTGGACGAAACCCTGGAGGGTATCGGCCGGTTCAAGCCGACGAGCGTGATCGAGGACGCGCCTTTCACCTGGTACTACGGAGGCATGAGCTGGTCGCCGTCCAATTACAAGGACCGCTACTTCGGCGAAGTCACGCTGCAGTTCGCTCTTCAGGAGTCGCTCAACTCGGCGACCTCGCGGCTGGCACACGAAGTCGGACTCCATCGCATCCGCGAAATGGCCCGCAAGCTGGGTTTTGGTGAGCTGCCCTCCTACCCATCGATCGTGCTGGGCGGTATCGAAGTCACTCCAATGCAGGTCGCGAAGGCCTACGCAATCCTGGCCAACGGCGGAATGGAGGTCCCGCCATACGCGGTCACCGCGGTGATGGATCGCGAGGGCCGGGTAATCGAAGGGCACGAGATCAAGGCCGAACAGGTCCTGCCCGCGAGCCTGGCTTACGAAATGGATTTGATGCTGCAGCAGGTGATCAAGCACGGCACCGGCCGCGACGCGATCAAGTGGGGATTCAAACGCCCGGCGGCGGGCAAGACCGGCACCACCAATGACGAAAAGGATGCCTGGTTCGCCGGCTTCACTCCCGACCTGTTGTGCGTGGTGTGGACCGGCTTCGACAAGAGAGAGGAATTGGATCTCACCGGAGCGCAAGCCGCTTTGCCGACCTGGACCGCCTTTATGTTGGCGCAGGAAGCGGGCCGCCCCGAAACCGATTTTCCAACCCCTCCGGACAGCAGGATCTGGCAATCCGCTCCGCCCAAGGAGGAAGAAGAGACCGAAGCCGACAGCGGACCTGATGCAGATAGCGAAGCTGGCGACCCAGGTTCGGGGACATCCGCGGATTCAGTCACTTCTGAAGGTTCGGCGGCTTCCAGGGACAACAAGCCAGATTCGACGCCGGCCGACCCTAACGACTGATGCCCCCACGCGCCACCCTGATTGCGTCGATCCTGTTCCTGGCAGTGACGGCGGCTGCGATTGTCGCTTGCTATAACACCCCGCCACCGCCGCCGCCGGTAGAGGCAACTCCCGAAGCGACACAGGCACCGCCGGCGGTCGAGGAAAACCCCGAGGCCGCTGAGACACCGCCGCCGCCGTGGCCGGTGGCGCGACTGGCCGAGCAGGACATAACCCCGGAGCCGACCGCCACGGCCACGCCGACCGATACTCCGACCGCCACCGATACGCCTTTCGGGCAAACACCTGCTCCCACGGATACGCCGACACCCACGCCTACAGACAGCCCCACGCCGACGCCTACACCGGAGCCTACACCGCAACTCGACTTCAGCCGGGAGCTGCCGGCCGGGCAACTAAGCGATCAGCCGCTGGAGGGAGATATCAACGCGGCGCCGCTGCCGACGCGCAAGACCTCGATGCGGATCGCCGACCAGGCCCGGCGCGAACTGCTCAAACATGAACCCGACGATGCGATCAGAACCTTGGGCCGGGCGCTTTCAATCGATGCGAGCGATCCTTACGTTTACTTCTACCTGGGACGCGCGTACCTGATGAAGCATAACTATGAGGAGGCGATGACCTTCTGGGAGCGCGCCGCGATAAGCTTTCGCGACAATCCAAAATGGCTTAGCGAGGTGTTGAGCTTCGAGGGCGCAGTCAAGGAGCGCATGGGCGACACCGAGGAAGCGCGCAAAGACTACGGTCGGGCGATCAAGCTGTCGCCCGACAATCAACTGGCCAAGGACGGCTACGGACGAGTGGGCCCGCCTCCGCCGCCGCCCGATTCCGAGCCCAAGGAACCGGCCGAGGCCGAACCGCCGCCCGAGGAAGCGGAGCCGCCTCCGCCTCCCGGCGCGGAAGAACCGGCGCCGGCGGAAGAGCCGATGCCCTCCGAGGTGCCCACTCCCCCGGCCGAGCCGCCGGGAGAGACCAATTAGGAACCAGTGATGTGCTGATACTTGGTATCGAAAGCTCCTGTGACGATAGTGCTGCCGCGGTGCTGGAAGTGCCGCGCACCGGCGAAGCGGTGGTGCGCTCCAGTGTGGTCGCCAATCAGGACGACATCCATCGCGCCTTCGGCGGTATCGTGCCGGAACTGGCTTCGCGCAACCACGTCGTGGCTATAACGCCGATCATCCAACGCGCGTTGGAAACCGCCGGATGCCAGCTGGGCGAGATCGAGGGCATCGCCGTCACTCGCGGCCCAGGTCTGGTCGGCTCGCTGCTGGTCGGCTTGATGTGCGCTAAAGGCCTGGCCCAGAGCCTCGACGTGCCGCTGGTGGGCGTCAATCACCTGGAGGGACATCTGCTCGCGCCGCTGCTTGAGCATCGTGTGTCGATGCCGTTTCTCGCCCTGGTGGTATCGGGCGGTCACACGTCGCTGTTCGAGGTTAGCGGCTTCGGCCAGTATCGCGAGGTGGGCCGCACCCGCGATGACGCTGCGGGCGAGGCGTTCGACAAGGTGGCCAAGATGATGTCGCTGGGATATCCGGGCGGCAAGATCATCGACGATCTGAGCCGCGGCGGAAACCGCAAACGCGTCAAGTTGCCGCGCGCGCGTATCAAGCACGCTCCCCTGGACTTCAGCTTCAGCGGGATCAAGACGGCAGTCGCGCTGTTCCTGCGCAGCGAAGTCGCGGCGGGCGTATCCGCCGAGGATCTCGCCGCGAGCTTCCAGGAAACGGTGGTGGAGATGTTGATCAGGCCGACGCTGGCGGCGGCGCGGGAGCTGAACGTCTCGACTATCGCGCTTACCGGCGGAGTGGCGGCGAACTCACGCCTGCGCTCGCGCCTGACCGAAGCGGCCGCGGAGGAAGGCCGCGGGGTGATCGCACCGTCGCTCCGATATTGCACCGACAATGCCGCAATGATCGCAATGGCAGGAAGCTGGCGCCTGTTGCGCGGCGAGCGCGACTCGCTCGACATTGACGCCGAGGCCAACCTGAGGCTCTGACGATGCGAGGCAAAAATCACCGCGCCGGCGGGCGCGCGCACGCGGCCGAGTCGCCCGGCAAGGCGCTGCGCGCCGCGGGCGTGATGCCCAGCAAAAGGCGCGGCCAGAACTTCCTGGTCCAGGGCGGAGTCGCCGATCGGATCGTGGCGATGGCGGATTTGCGCCCGGGCGACGAGGTCGTTGAAATCGGTCCGGGACTGGGTATTCTCAGCGAACGTATTCTGGCTGCTCCAATCGCGACCCTCCACCTGGTAGAGCTGGATCGCGAACTTGCCGCGCGGCTGCGCCAGAGACTGGCGGGCGCAGCTGATTTGATCGAAGCTGATTTCCTTAAAGTCGATTTGCGCCAGTTGATTGCGCATCCGCCGGTCAAGGTAATCGGCAATCTGCCGTTCAATGTTGCGGCCGCCATCTTGCGCAAACTGGGCGAGGCGCGCGATTTAATCGGCCGGATGGTGCTGATGTTCCAGCGCGAAGTAGGCGAGCGGCTGCGCGCCGCGGCGGGTGAGCCCGAATACGCCGCGCTCAGCGCGCTGACCGCGCTGGATTGGGAGATCGCGCGGCATTTCCGCGTCGAGGCCGGCAGCTTCCATCCGCGGCCCAAGGTTGACGCGGAAGTGCTGTGCCTAGTTCCCCGGCGCATGTCTCTGTGTTCAGCGGATTTGCGCTCCCGGGTGATCGACGTGATTCGAGCCGGCTTTGCTATCCGCCGCAAGAATCTGCGCAACGCGCTCGGCGCCGGGCTCAGGATGCGCCCGGATTGCGTGGAGGCCGCTTTGCGGCTGGCGAACATCGCGCCCACCGAGCGCGCAGAACGGCTGGCGCCCTGGGATTTTGTCCGCCTGGCCGCGGCCCTACAAACTGTTATTAGCCAAGCCCGCGATGCCTGAGCTGCCTGAAGTCGAATCGTTGCGCCGCCTGCTGGAGCTCTCCGCGCAGGGGCGCACGATCGTCTCGGCCCGGACCAGCGAGCCGCGGCTGCGCCGCCAGGTGGCGGGCGATTTCGACCGGACGATTGCCGGGAGAACCATTGGCGAGGTGCGCCGGCGCGCCAAGTACCTGCTGGTCGGCCTCAGCGGCGGGATGACCCTGCTGGTCCATTTGGGCATGAGCGGCAGCCTGACCCATCGTGGGAAAACGTTTTGCGACGATGAATTCAATCCCGCCCACGACCATCTTCGCTTCAACCTCGACGACGGCACCGCGCTGGTTTACAACGATCCCCGCCGCTTCGGCCTTTTGAAACTGGTCTCATCGGGCGAGGTCGGCGCTATCGATGAACTGCGTGAGCTCGGCCCCGAGCCGTTGGAGAAGGACTTTAGCGCGGAGTACCTGTTCAAAAAGACCCGCGCCAAGAAGGCCGCAATCAAAAACCTGCTGATGGACCAGCGGGCGGTGGCCGGTATCGGCAACATCTATGCTTGTGAAATCCTGTTCGCCGCGCGGGTGCGTCCGGGCCGCGCGGCTGGGCGGATTACGCGTGAGGAGGCTCAGCGCATCGTGATGTGCACCAAAAGCATCCTGGAGCGCGCGATCGGAGGCGGCGGCACAACCTTCCGCAACTACCGCGATTCGCGCGGAATGCCTGGAAGGTTTGCCACCAATCTGCAGGTCTACGGCCGCGAGGGAGAGCGGTGCTATGTCTGCCGCGACCCAATAAAGAGCCGCGTGCTGGGACAGCGCTCCAGCTTTTATTGCCCGACGTGTCAGCGCTGAACCTGCGGTAATTCTCCCGCCCTGACGGAGAGATGGACGCCAGTGCGGCGCGGCGGAGAACGTTTCAGCGCGCCATTTGCGGTGCGCGACTATAATCTCTGAAAAGGCTACCCGAGCCGGAGTGAATATGACCGAGTTTCAAATCACGACCGAGAAACAACCCAACTGCTTGATGTGACCGAACAGGTCAAGGCCGGGGTCAGAGAGAGTGGGTTCAAGCGCGGGCTCTGCAATGTCTTCATTCCACATACCACCGCCGCGGTCATCATCTCCGAAAACTGGGACCCCGACGTAACGCACGATTTGCTTACTCGTCTTGAAAAGCTCGTCCCGCGTCAGGCGGGTTATCGTCACGGCGAGGGAAACGCGCAGGCCCATATCCTGTCGGTGATGCTTGGATGCTCACTCAATATTCCTGTCGAGGATGGGCAACTCAAGCTTGGCCGTTGGCAGGGTGTGATGGTAGCGGAGTTCGACGGTCCGCGCCGCCGCTCAGTCATAGTTAGCGTTCAAGGAAGCTGAAAACGCGTCTTGGCTCCAGATTATAGAGCAATAACCACAAACAGCCTCGCAATCGTCTGCGGGTAGCTTCGCGCACCATCGAAATCAGGCTGGCAGAGCTTGAATCTTCAATGGTCATCGCGCATTGCGACCGCATTTAAATGATTAATTATTGTCTCTTGAGTTAACTTTGCGGATTGATATCGATGGAAGAGAAGATCCGTAAAACGATTCGACTCATGCCATAAATCCGCCTCGCACCCAAACTTTTTATCGACACTACTAAAAACTTGCGAGAATCAAACAAGCGCGGAAGAATTTTGTTGCGTGTCAGCTTCGAGATTTGTGCCAGGACTTCCGGACAACGCACATGCGGCGAAGCGAAGTCGTTGTCTGGAAGCAAGCAGAGCCGCGACGGGGTTTTACCGTGAATAACGCTGACGGAGCTTTCGAAGGGAGAAAGCATAGCAAGTCCGCAGTCTTAAAATCCGCCCGAATCAAACGCAAGGGCCGCGGCGCCGCGGCGACCGCTGAAGATGAGTCGATCGAGCACCTCAGCGGAATGTTGAACGCGCTGGCGGCCGCC
>DATFSZ010000119.1:0-23865 GCA_035262365.1 Binataceae bacterium (SeqCode) | reverse complement strand
GCGTGCCGGCTTGCGCCGGTGCGCTCCGGCGCTGGCCCCGCCAGGCGCCGCCTCTGTCCATCCCGCACCCGCCGCCCTCAGGGCGGCGCGCGCCGGATGGCACCAGCAGTCGCATCGGATCGCATCACCGCCCCCATGCAGTCCCGTGGAGCGGCACAGCTCACAATACTGATCGGTAGCGGCACGCGAGCCATCGCCCATCACCGGGTTCACCGAATGCAATGCCCTGGTCAGCAGTCCAGCCAATGTATTTTCCATCTTGTTCCGATTTTCGCACTGCGCGAATGTGACTCTCGCGCAAATGGGTAATGGACAATATTGTAACGGCTGCCGAAGCCGGCGGGCAAATTTTGTAACTCTTTGTGAGTTGAGTACGTCATCTGCACCGACCTGCCCACGGTTTTCCGGACAATCCCTCGGCCTGCCTTATGCGCACGGCCCGCAAAGCGATAGACCTGACCTGCCGCAACGACCAATTCCGCTGCTTCACCGCGGAACTCATCTATAAGTTCACGCTGCGCGAGAGTACCGCGAAGGGGATCCGCCGGGTCTGAGGGTGAGTTCAATCGCCTTTCCGGAAGGAAACAGAAAGTCCAGGTTTTTTTGAAGGGCTTTGAAACAGGCCCGTATCCCGCGGAGGGCCAAATTCCTGGAGCGCAATCTCAACGCTTGCGTCGCTGAAAACGCTTCAGGCGATGGCTGTTTCCCTTTAGGTCGGTTATCGGGTCACTCGCCGTTTGTTCCGGCGTTTTGAAAGGGCTCCACATTTATACTCGGTTAAGCAAAGGCGGCAATGCTATGGTAGGCTGCCATGTCTCGATCCGCTGCCACCGGCCCAGCGCGCCGCGAGCTTTTCGACCGGGAAGCGCTGCCCCATCTTGACCATCTCTACACGGTGGCGATGCATCTGGCGCACAACCGCAACGACGCAGAAGACCTGGTGCAGGAAACGATGCTGCGGGCGCTGCGCTTTTTCGAGCAATTCACCCCCGGCACCAATTGCCGCGCCTGGCTGCTGACCATTCTCTACAATGTCTTTCGTAATCGCTACCGTCAGTCGGCCAACGCCGAGCGAGTCACCGCCACCGAGGAGGAGTTTGAGGATCGCGTCGAGCAGATGGGCCTGCGTGCCGATGCACCAGCCAACGACCCGCAAACCGCGGTGCTGGACCGCCTGATGGAGTCCGAGGTTCAGGCCGCCCTGGACTCGCTGCCCGAGGACTTCCGTATCGTGCTGCTGATGGTCGATATCCAGGAACTGCGCTACGAGGAGGCCGCCGCGGTACTGGACATTCCGCTCGGCACCGTGCGCTCGCGTATTTCCCGCGCCCGCGGGATGCTCAAAAAGGCCCTCGAAGGTTTCGCCCGCGCGCGCGGGTACATCCGGAGTTAGCGCCGGTAAGCCAGGTCCTGGCGCGAGCGCAGGCCCAGAGTCAGCTGGCTGGCGTCGGGTTCGTGCACACGGTCAACCCGCTGCCAGTCCACCACCACGGTGCGCTCGGCAATCTTCCATTGCCCGGCGCGGCGCTCGAAGCGGTCGACGTAGCGGCCCCCCGCCGTCATGTGGCGCGGTTCTCCCTTACGTTCATAGCGATGATAGGCGACAAAATAAAACTCGCAGTAGGCGCGGTCACCATCGACTTCGATCAGCTCGTTGCCGATAAAGTGTTGAGTAGCGGTGTAAGCCTCGCGCAACTGCTTGATACACCAAGGCACGAAGTCCGACGCCTTGCCGTTGAACAATCCATGATTATCGAGCGCATCCGGATGATACACGCTGCTCAGCAGCTCCTCGTCCACGCGATCGACCGCGCGGCAATAGCGCATCATCACCTCGTGGATCTCCTGCTTGTCCAGCAGCAGCCTCAGGTCCCCTTCGGTCTTAAACTCGCTAGCCATTGCCCACCCTCCGGTGCACCTGCGCAACTCATTGTTCCGGGTTTTGATACTTGCCCTGGTACTGCGGAAGCGGGAACGAGGGGCCTTCCTGCTGAAGGTTGAGCTTCTTATGCAGGTCCTCGACCGCCTGATCCACGCCCTCGGCGGCAATCTCATGCGCCCTCACCCAGCGTCCCGAATTCTGGACGAAGGCGACGACGTCGAACATGTTCTCGCTCAGCGCCTTTTGCGATTTGGAAAAATGGGCGTTCCAAATCACCTGGCCGCTCTTGATGTCCAGCAGGGATAGCGTGAACGCCACCGAAGCCGGACTGGCGGCCGCGTAATCGCTCCCCACGCGCTCCTTGTACCTTTCGATCCGGCCGTACATCACCGCGTCGGCCAGCACCTTGTGACCCAACTCGGCCGCGTTCTGCCTCAGGTCCTCGGTGGCGGTCGGCGGCATCTTCTCCAACGCGTCGGCGACGTCGCTTTCGGGC
The DNA here is from genome assembly GCA_035262365.1 of Binataceae bacterium (SeqCode). Classification (GTDB taxonomy): domain Bacteria; phylum Desulfobacterota; class Binatia; order Binatales; family Binataceae; genus JAJPJA01. Next base: position 21,487 of record DATFSZ010000119.1, on the reverse strand, counting down.
ACTATCTGCCAACCCGCGTCGATCGACATCTTGGCCTGCAATTCAGCGGTGATCGAGTCGCTGGCCCCCTCGGCCACGGCGCTGCCGGGGGTGGGCGCGTCAATCGGCGGCATCACCGCGATCCGGCGTATCCGCACCTGCTTGATTGACCGCACCGCCTGGGTCTGGACGTCGGGACTCTTGCCGACCACCGGCACCCAAGCCGGCGCGCAGGACGCGCACATCAAGACCGCCGCACACAGCCCGCTCCTGATACCAAGCCCGCGATGTGTCATTTGGTCACCTTTATGAAAAGCTCGCTGAGCTGGCGCGAATCGACGTCGGAGGGCGCCTCGCTCATCAGATCGACCGCGCGCTGGGTCTTGGGAAACGCGATTACGTCGCGCAGCGAGTCGGTATGACACAGCATCATCGACAGGCGGTCCACGCCCAGCGCGATTCCGCCGTGCGGCGGCGCTCCATAGCTGAGCGCCTCGAGCAGGAAACCGAACTTCTCGGTTGCTTCCTCGCGCGTCAATCCGAGCAGCTCGAAAGCCTTCATCTGCAGTTCCCGGTTATGGATACGAATCGAGCCCCCGCCCATCTCCTCGCCGTTGAGCACCACGTCATAGGCCAGCGCGCGTGTTCTGAGCGGGTCGCTGGATAAAAACTCCAGGTCGTCGGGATTGGGCGCGGTGAATGGATGATGCGCGGAGACCAGGCGCCGTTCCGCTTCGCTGTATTCGAACAGGGGAAACTCGGTCACCCACAAAAAGCGCCGTTCCTCGCCGTTGCGCAGCCCGAACTTCTCGCCCAATTGCAGGCGCAAATCACCCAGGCTGGGACGCACCTTGGCCGGCCGGCCCGCCACCATCAGGAGCGTGTCGCCGGTTTGCAGGCCCGCGATGCGCGCGCAATGCTCCCGCGCGGCCTCATCGATGAACTTGGCGATCGGTCCCTGCCATCCGGCCTCCGCGATCTTGGCCCATGCCAGGCCCAGGCTCTGACGCAATTTCAACCCCTCGGCCATTTCGTCCAGTTCGCGGCGGGTAAATTGATGCTCGGCGGGCACGCGAATTCCGTAGATGCCGTCGCCGGCAGCCAGCGCCTCGGCGAACACCTTGAACCCGGTGCCGGCGAAGGCCTCGTCCAGCCGCTTCAACTCCAGGTCAAAGCGCATATCGGGCTTGTCGCTGCCGAAGCGATCCATCGCGTCGGCATAGTTCAATCTTGGAAAGGGCACCGGCACGTCGATTGAGGCTGCATTGCGGTAAACCGCCGCGAACATGCCCTCGACCAGCGCCATGATATCCTCAGGCCGCGGGCAGGTCATTTCGATATCGATCTGGCTGAACTCGGGCTGGCGGTTGGCGCGCAGGTCCTCGTCGCGGAAGCAGCGCGCGATCTGATAGTAGCGGTCGTAGCCGGAAATCATCAGGAGCTGCTTTAAGAGCTGCGGCGATTGGGGCAGCGCATAGAACTTGCCAGGATTGACGCGGCTCGGAACCAGGTAGTCGCGCGCTCCTTCCGGGGTGGGACGCCACAGGATCGGCGTCTCGATTTCGACGAAGCCGGCCTCGTCCAGGTAGTCGCGCACGGCGCGGACCGCGCGATGACGCCGGCGTAGATTGCGCTGCATCTCGGGACGGCGCAAATCCAGGTATCGGTAGCGCAGGCGGACTTCCTCGTTGCCGGTCTCACCCTCTCCCAGCGGAAAGGGCGGCGCCTGCGACGTATTGAGAATCTTCGCTTCGGCGACCACCACCTCGACGGCACCGGTGGGAATCTGCGCGTTGACGGTGCTTTCGCTGCGGCCTATCACCTCGCCCTTAACCGCGAGGTAGTATTCCATGCGAATGCCGCGGGCGACTTCATGCGCCTGCGGATTGCGCTCGGGATTGAAGACCAGTTGCACGGTTCCTTCGCGGTCGCGCAGATCGATAAAGATGAGGCCCCCGTGGTCGCGACGGGCCGCGACCCATCCCCACAAGCCGACCTGGCGGCCGGCGTGGCCCGGACGGATCGCACCGCAATAGTCGGTTCGAGGCCAGGGCGGAAGCGGTGAAAAGACAAAATCCATCGTCATAGAGCTTTAACAGGGCACAATACCCGCGCGCGATAGCGGACGAAATAGCTAACGTTGCGGCGCGGTCAGCTCCGCCGCGAGGTCGGCCAAGCTGACTTCGCGCTGCGAGCTGGCGCCCAGATCGCGTAATTGCACCGCCGACCGCGCCAGTTCGTCCTGCCCAATTATCACGGCAAAATTCGCCCTGACCTTGTCAGCGCGTTTGAGCTGCGCCTTGAGGCTGCGTTCGGTGGATAGCAGTTCGACCTGCAAGGGCAAGGCGCGCAGTTCCCGCGCCAGCTCTGTTGCCCTGCTCGCCGCTGCGGCGCCCAGCGCAATCAGGGCCACGCGCGGGAGGCCGGCGCGGGAAGTGCCCGCGGATTCGAGTGCCAGGGCGATCCGTTCAATGCCGATCGCAAATCCGATCCCGGCAATCGGGGCGCCGCCCAGCATCTCAACCAAGCCGTCATAGCGCCCGCCCGCCACCACCGCGTTCTGGGACCCCAGGTTGGTGGAGGTCACCTCGAAGGTTGTCCTCATGTAGTAATCGAGCCCGCGCACGATGCGCGGGTTGATTACGAACTTCACGCCGGCGGCTCGCAGCAGATCGGCAACGGTGTCGAAATGCTGGCGGCATTCGTCGCATAGGAAATCCAGGCTCTTGGGCGCGCGCTCCGCCAGCTTGACGTCGATTTTGCAATCCAGCAGGCGCAGCGGATTGCGCTCGATCCGCGCATGACAGTCGCTGCACAGCTCGTCCCAATGTGCCTTGCCATACTCGAGCACCGCGGCACGGAACGCCGGCCGGCATTCGGCATGTCCGAGCGAGTTGATTTCCATTTGGAATTCCAGCCCGAGGTCGCGGCGGAAGTCGTCGATCATCACCAGCAGTTCGGCGTCACAAGCCGGGTCAGCGCGGCCGAAAACCTCGACTCCAAACTGATAGAACTGCCGGTAGCGCCCCTTTTGCGGACGCTCGCGCCGGAACATCGGGCCGGAGTAAAAGAAGCGCTGCTCGGGATCGGAGCGGTCCAGGCCCGCCTCGATATAGGCGCGGACCACGCCCGGCGTCCCCTCGGGGCGTAGGGCCAGCGTCGTGCCGGCCTCGTCGCGGTCGGTAAAAGTGTACATCTGCTTGGAGACAATATCCGATGTCTCGCCGGTGGAGCGCTGGTAGAGCTCGATACGCTCGAGCAGCGGAATCCGGATTTCGCCTACCGCGTAGCGCTCCATCAGGGCGCGCGCCCGCTCTTCAACATAACCAAGTGTCCGCGCCTGCGGTCCCAGCAGATCCGGAAAGCCTTTTAATCGTGTCAGTTCCAAGCTGTTTCCTGGTTCTTGAAAGGGTGCCGAAGCTTTTATTTTCAAGGCTTTCGTCATTGTTCGCAACCGGGACTAAGGTTTTTGCGCGAGGGTCGCATTCGATGAATCATGACCAGGCATCGCCCGGGGCGCAGGATGTGATTGCGCGGATGATGGCCGCGGATCATGCCCGCCTCGACCAACTGCTTGGCCGAGCCGCGGCCGATCCCGCGTGTATCCAGCCAATCCTCTACCGGGAGTTTCCCCCGGTCTGCTCAGGCATATCGGGATGGAGGAGAAGATTTTGCTGCCTGCGGCGCAACGGCTAAACGGCGATCAACCGCTGTTGGTCGCACCCAAGCTGCGGCTCGATCACGGCGCGATCGCGGCGCTGCTGGTGCCCACGCCAACGGCAAAGGTCGTCGCGGCGCTCAAGACCATCCTGGTGGCACACAACCGGCTGGAAGAAGGAAACGGCGGCCTCTACGAAACATGCGATCGAATTGCCGCTGGAAGGGCGCAGGAAATCGCCGCGCAGCTTCGCAGCGCACCCGAAGTCCCCGCCGCTCCATTCAATAACGGCCCCAAAGTGATGCCCGCCGCGCGCCGTGCCCTAAGCCGCGCCGGTTATGAGGGTTTGGTTGCCTTAGGACAATGCTTACTGACTGTCAAAGCTAAAGTGTAGGACAGGTGGGACAGCAGGGCAGCCGTCCGAGCCCGCCGTCCGGGATCATTATCGATTGCACATGATTGCGGGCGGGGCCGCCCACCGCACTTAATGAGTTAGCATGCCACGGATAGAGCTGCTTCTACGACCCGATTGACCACAGCGGCTTCAGCCCTAACTGATTCCAGGTATGCTGCACGCGCTGCGGTTCGCCGAGTTCGGCCCAGCGTACGCGCGGCACCCGCAGGGCAGCGAGGTTGACCGGGGCGCCGCCCAGCACGTGTTCCGAAAAGCCCTTCGCCGGAAGGTCCTTGTAGACAATCGCCACATTGCGCGGGCTGGGTGGATGCGGAAGGCGCGCGCGCAAGGGGGCGAAGGCCGCATAGATCTCAGGCACCGTGACCATGATCATGCCGACAATAGTTGACAGGCGGCCGACCGTCACTGCGCTGTTCCACAAGCATCCGCGCTTGAGCAGACGTGAGGCCTGCTTGGCATCGGGCTTCCGCCACAATCCTGCGACCCGATAAAGAGCATACTGGCCGAACCCGATCTGCTGCGCTGGCTCAATCCATCCGTAACCCGCGTCGTGATGCGACGGTTCCATCGCGAGCAGGACCGTCAATTCAGGCCGCTGAATCACGGCGTCAAAGGCGATTTCGACGTGGCGCATGAAATCGGCGTCGTCGCTGAGGAAATGGTCCGAGGGAAAAATCGCCACCGCAGCATCCGGCGCAATCGCCGCCATCCGCATCAAAGCGAGCAGTACCGCCGGCGCGGTACCCTTGTTTTCAGGCTGAACCACCAGGTTGGGTCTGGGCACGTCGCGCAGGATGGGTCCGTAATGCTCCTGGTGGGCCTGATTGACCACGAACAGGGTTTTCTTGGGCGTCACCGCCATTTCGACCCGCCGGCGGGTGCGCTCCAGCAGGGACTCATCTCCCAGCAGCGAGCAGAACTGCTTGGGCACACGGCGGCCGGTCATGTTGCGAACCAAGCCGCTTAGCCGGTTGCCATCGCCGCCGGCCAAAACAACCGCGGCCCGATCGATAATATACTCAGGCGCCATTTTTAACCCCGTCCTCCCAGCTTCATCCCGGACTCAACCCAGCAAGTAGCTTGCCAATCCCGTGCGCATACCTGCGATCGCCAAGTCCCTTCCCACGTGCGAGTGCCGGATCGGCGCGTTTCCCGACCTCGCATAAACTGACAGCAAAAAGAGCAACCGGCGCGTCAGTGCCTGCGAAAAGGGCAGTTCCGGCGACAATCGTGAACCGGCGTGGACATTTCCGTGTCACTGATGCTACTTGCAAATGCTGGCCCGGGCCCGCGTATCGAGACTCGCGCGACGCAACGGTTCCAAAAGAGGCAAATGAGCATGGCTGCTAAGTACAGGCTGGTTGACGCGATGACCGGAATGCCCTCGCCGCCGCGCGCGCAGGCCCGCAAGCTCGATCCCAACATCGCGCGCTGGTTCAAGCCTTCCAAGGAGATGAGCGAGGGCGCGACGCTGGAGGACATGGTCGCCGCGATGGACGCGGGCGACGTCGAGTTCGCTCACATCACCGCCGCCATCATGGGACGCGTCGCGAGTCCCACCTACGGTGTTGGTCAGGATATCCCTGACCAGCTTTTCGAAACGTTATGCCGGCGCGGAGCCGAACTGATGAATCGGTTCCCCGGACGCTTCAAGGCCTGTATCGGTCTTGACCCCAGCCGTGTGATGGGCGCGGTGCGGCGGCTTGAGAAAGCGGTGCGCGAGTTCGGCTACAGCGGCGCTTACATCATGCCCTCGATGATCGGGCTGCCGCCCAATCACGCCAGCTATTTCCCGATTTACGCCAAGTGCGTTGAGCTGGGGCTGCCGATCAAGATCAACGTTGGCGTGCCGGGGCCGCTGCGGCGAGCCGCGATGCAGTCCCCGATGCTTCTGGACGAGGTGCTGCTGGCCTTTCCCGAACTGGTAGTGGTGGGCGTCCATTTGGGCCATCCGTGGCAAGGCGAGGTCATCGCGCTGCTGCAGAAATATCCGAACTTTTACCTGGCTACCTCCGCGTGGGCGCCCAAACACGTGCCGCGGGAACTCTGGGACTTCGCCAACACGCGGCGGGGAATCAACAAATTGATGTGGGCGACGGACTATCCGCTCCTTACGGTTGAACGATGCGTGCGCGAGGGCTGGGAAGTGCCGCTTAAGGACGAGGCCAAGCGGCGATACCTGCGCGACAACGCCCTGGAGGTCTTCAAGTTCTGAGTCATGCGCACGCTATCCGGGTTCAACCCGATCCCTGCTCAGGTCACCCTGGTTTTCGCCGCCTTCATGGCAATAATTATTACAGGAAGTTCCAGAGCCAGCGCCGACGAAGGCTATCTACCCAACGCGGCCGCTCTGACCATCGTAAACGCGGTTCCCAACGGTCCCGCCCACGCCGGCGTGGTGATCCTCACCGAAAACTTGCCCGGCGGAGGGCCCGATCCGCAGGAGCAGAAGGCCTTCGGCTTGCTCTACACGTTCTCGCCGCGGACGGTCTTCGTCCATCGCGACGAGCCGACTTCCTTCAGCTTTTGGAACCTGCAGTCCGATGAAAAGCATGACTTCATGCTCGCCGCTCCCACCGGTCAGGTGCTGATGAAGATGATGCTGCCGGAACTGAAGAAAACCGCGATCACGCTGACCTTTCACAAGGAAGGTTTGTACACCTTCTACTGCACGATGCATCAGCCGGAAATGTCGGGCCAGATCTTCGTCATCGCCCCTTCAGGGCACTGACGGGGTCAGACCGTCAGCCGATCAGTTGGTCTTGGGCAGGCCAAGTACGCGCTGCGCTATGATATTGCGCTGAATCTCCGAGGTGCCGGCTTCGATTGTGTTGGCGCGCGAGCGCAGGAAAGTGAACTGCCAGCGCCCGTCTTCGATCGCGTGGGCGCTGTCCCTCAGCAGTTGCGAGGTCGGTCCCTGCAGCGACATTGCCAATTCATTCATCCGCTGGTTCAGCTCCGACCACACCACTTTGGAGATTGAGCCCTCGGGTCCTGGCGTTCCGCCCTTGAGAATCTGCGAAAAGGTGCGGTAGCTGACGTAACGCAGTCCTTCCAGGTCGATGTAAGCCTGCGCCAACTGTTGGCGGATTACCGGGTCCTGGGTTGCAGGTCGGCCGTTGCGCAGGTGCTTGCGGGCCATCTCGACCAGTTCCTCATACGTGATCCGGTAGCGCAGCCATACCGCAAAGGCCGAGGTGCCCCGCTCGTTCATCAGGGTGGTCATCCCCACGCGCCAGCCGTTGTTAAGCTCGCCCAGCAGATTGGTGCGCGGCACGTGCACGTTTTCGAAGAACATCTCGTTGAACTCGTGCCCTCCCGTCATCTGGCGCAGCGGCCTGACCGTGACGCCCGGCGTTTTCATGTCAACCAGCAGATAGCTGATTCCTCGATGTTTGGGCGCGGCAGGATCGGTGCGAACCATCAGGATGCACCAGTGGGCAATCTGCGCCAGCGTGGTCCAGACCTTCTGCCCGTTGACGACGAACTCATCACCCGACAGTTCGGCGCGAGTGCGCAGCGAACCCAGGTCCGATCCGGCGTTGGGCTCCGAAAAACCCTGGCACCACAGTTCCTCGCCCGACAGGATTTTCGGTAGGTAGCGCTTCTTCTGCTCCTCCGTCCCGTGCGCCATGATCGTTGGGCCGGCCAGAATCAGTCCCACGCCGTTGATCGGATTGGGGGCGCGAACGCGCGCCGCCTCTTCGTTGAAAATCGCCAATTCGATTTGGCTGGCGCCCTGGCCGCCGTACTCCCTGGGCCACGCCATGCCGAGGAAGCCCGCTTTGTGCAAGCGCCGCGTCCAATCGCGCTGGAACTCGGTCGAAGCGTCGCCGGCGGGTTGCTTGTAACCGGCTTTGCCCCACCCCTCGGGCAGGTTCTCCTGCATGAAGCTGCGCACCCGATGGCGGAATCGTTCTTCCTCTTCAGTGAAGCTGAGATCCATTCGTATCTATCCGCGCAAATGCTTGACCCGTTCCTCTCCCACCAGCGCTGGTGGGAGAGGAACAGGTGACTGATACGGCCCACTGGGGAGCTCGTATTTGGAGTCGGTAAGGGCGTTAGCTCGCCTTGCGCCGCATCCGCGCCACTTCTTCGGTGGTGGTGCGCTGCGTAATCGGCGAATAGATGAATCCGCCCACGCTCTTCATATCGAGCGCATCGGTCATCACCATCTGATCAGTTCCGACCCGTGCCTGCATCCCGTCGAAGGTGGCCTTCAGGTCGTCGGTTTCGATTTCATAAATCGCCAGATACTTCCATGGCGAAGGCTCGCCATTGCCCATCTGGAAGTCGGCCAGCTTATAGCGCTGCGCGGCGACGATTCCCGGAACGCTGACCACGTCGGGGATGTGCTGGTTGGTGTACCAGTCGTTGTACTCTTTTTCCTTTCCTTCGACCGGATTGGTCAAAACCAGGAACGTGTGTTTGGCCATGGCAAGTCCTCCTCGGCGGCTACGCTTCTTTGAATACGCGGGATTCGATCCGCATCCTGACCACTAACAAAACCGGCCTCAATGCTCAAACGTACCGGCGGGCGGGTCCATGTTCACGGCCGCAATGCCCGCTGAAGCCGAGGTGTTGCCTTCTTTTTTCACTGTAAACAGATCCGGGTCGCCATTCGTCGAATGCTTCAGAACATGCTGTCCGGTCTCTATTGACGGGAGCGTGTTCATTCTGAGGAGGGTAAAATGCGTACGTATAAGGCGATTGTGGCATCGGCGGTCGGAGTGCTCATGCTGGCGGCGGTGGGATGCGGACAACCGATTACGCCGCGAGAAGAGGGGACGCTCGGCGGCGGCGTGCTGGGTGCCGGCACCGGCGCCATAATTGGCGCTGCAGTGGGCCATCCTGCAGCGGGTGCCGCAATCGGCGGTGGAATCGGCGCGCTTGGCGGCTTCGCGGTAGGCAATGCGATGCAGAACCAGAACGCTCAGCAGCAGCAAACCCAGGACCAGATTTCCCAGCAGCAGCAGGAGATCGAGCAGCAGCGGCGCGAACTGGAGCAAATGCGCCAGCAGGCCCAAACCGAGTAGGCGATTACAGCGTGACCTGGATGGCTTGAAGCGTATCGGTCACCCACCACCCTCGACCCTCTCGGTGGTCTTAGAGAGGTGATAACGATTTTCGGCTGGTTTTTCTGTTCCCCCTTTCACGTTTCGGGTTGTGGGAGAGGGAACAGAACTTTTATTAAGGTTTACCTGGGCGGTCCCCGATGATGTATAAGAAGGGCATCCGCCGCGGCCCGCACATAGGCGGGACCGCTGGCGAGTCCTTCACTCAAGGAGACCTCGATGGAGTTCGCCGTCTTTTACGAAATTCAGGTTCCCAACCCAATCAAAAATCCCGAAAAAGAATTCGAGGTTTTCCACGAAGTCCTGGCCCAGGTCGAACTGGCCGAAGAAATGGGCTTCAAGTACTTCTGGACGGTGGAGCATCATTTCCAGCCCGGCTTCGCTCATTCCTCCGCGCCCGAAGTCATCTATGGAGCGGTCAGCCAGCGCACCTCCACGATTCGGATTGGCCATGGCGTGGTGCTGTTGCCGTTTCCCTACAATCATCCGGTGCGCGTCGCCGAGCGGCTCAACACGCTCGATATCCTGAGCAAGGGGCGGCTCGAAGTGGGCACCGGCCGCTCGGGAACCGAGATCGAATTGGGCGGCTTTGGAATCCCGTATAATGAAACCCGGGCGCGATGGGAGGAGGCGCTCGACGTTATCACCACCATCTGGAAGGCGCCTGACGGCCGCTTTTCTTTCCACGGCAAATACTTCGAGATACCGGAGCGCACCATCGTGCCGCGCCAGTACCAGAAGCCGCATCCTCCCCTGTGGGTCGCGGCTACCAGCGAAGAAACGCATGGACTGGCGGGCCGCATGGGTTTGGGACTGCTCTCGTTCACCTTGCTGGTCAGCACCGAGCATCTGGGGAGGAGAATCCAGGCCTATCGCGACGGACTAACGGAGGCCAAACCCAAGGGGCAGTTCGTCAATCCGCGGGCGGCGGCGTTTTTCATGACCCATTGCGCCGAAACCGACAAGCAGGCGCGCGCGGAGGCCGAGCGCGCGTTTCTTTCCTATGCGCAGACCACGCTGCGGACCGCGATCAAGGTTCAGGCCCCCGGCGGTTCGGGAGAAAAGCGCTACGCGCACGAGCAGTTCGAAGCGGCCGACGCCACGAAGATCAGTCTCGACTACCTGGTCGAAAACGACATGTGCATCGTCGGCAGTCCGGACACCTGCATTAAGCAGATCGAACGCATGCAGAGCATCCTGAATATGGATCAACTGCTCTGCATGATGCAGTTCTGGCCGATCCCGCATCAGAAGACGATGAATTCGATCAAGCTGTTCGGCAAGTACGTGATTCCATACTTCTCGCCGGTCTGAAATCGCGGGCCGTTCAGAACAGCGCGACCGGATTGGCCGGCGACCCGGTGCCGCGCTCCAGCACCAGCGGCAACAGGCTGAACATGAAGGCGTAGCGCCCCATTTGGGCGCATCGGTCCGCGAGCGGCTCCAGTTCGGCGTTGTCGATCAGATGAACGCCCATCATGACCAGCGTCCCGGTATGGATCGGCATTGCCAGCGGCGCGTCGTAGCCCGAAGGCAGCACGTCGCTGATCGCGTCGGAGCCCAACACTGCGATGTGCCGATCGTGAAGCCATTCCAGGCACGAGGCGTGCAGGCCCGGCATCGCGCCCAGCGCAATCGCGCCCGCGCCTTTTGCGCGGCGCAGCTTGAAGCGCCCGGTGCGCACCAGCAGCACGTCGCCCTCCGACGCGGTCACGCGATGGTCGGCTTCGGCGGCTTCGAGGTCCGCGGGATAGATCGCGCCGCCCGGTTCGATCCAATCGACGCCGCGAATCTTTGGAATGTCGAGCAGCACACCGCGGCTGACGATCCCTTCGCGGCAGACGTCGATTGCGCATCTGTGCGCTCCCTGGAAGTCCACCTCATTCAGCTCGAAGCCGTTGTACATCCGCCCCCGCCAGAAATGATGGCACAAAGCGTCGAGGTGGGTGGTTGCCAGACCATGCGGCTCGATCGCGAAGTAATCGGCGGCTCCCGACGATCCCAAGGGATGACCGACGATGCCGGAGCGGATCATCAGATGGGTGACCGGGCGGGGGTTGTCGCGTGAAGGGCGCGTCGCCAACGGCACGCTAAGCGAAACCGTCTCGCCGGACTGGACCAGGCGCGCGGCCGCAGCGCGCCTCTCCCCGGTGATGAAATTGAGCGCCCCGCGCTGGTCCTCCCTGCCCCAACGTCCCCAGTTGCTGACCTTCTCCAGCAGTCCGGCAATCTGTTCGGTGGTGTAAGTGATAGCCATCGCTTTGACTCCCGGGAGGGGATCGACTTCGGCGAAGCGGGACGGGCCGACGGCCCGTCCCGCTTCGCCAAGTTCAGTGTTGGGCTGAGCGTCAGGAGGCGGAGTAACTGCACCACAGCCTGACGCTCATTCCGGCTGGACGGTCAGGCGCAGGGGGGTGGCGCGCGCGACGCGCGGGCCACCCCCCTGCGCTCGGCTCACTCGGTCTCCTGCTGCGACTTCAGGCTCTGTATCTCCCGCCGCTGGCGCTGTATTTCGCGCTGCTGCGAATCGATCTGCGATTGCGTCTGCGCCTGCTGCGCTTCCTGGTTTTGCATCGCGTTGCCCACCGCAAAGCCGCCGACGCCGCCGATTGCGCCGCCAATCGCGGCACCCGCGCCCGGCGCGCCTACCGCCGCCCCGATTATCGCTCCGGTAGCGGCCCCGATTCCGCCGCCTAGCAAGGTGCCTTTCTCACGCGTGCTGAGCGGCTGCCCGCTGCATCCCGTTGCCCCGATCAGCACCGCCAGACAAAGCAGGCCAACCGCAATACTCTTCCACGACCTGAACATGTAAACCTCCAGAGGGATGAAAGCCTTCTGTTCAAATTTTAAACAATCCGTCATCTTCCGCTCCCAGGGGCTGCCGCCTACTGACCCGTCGACTCCATCGGCAGGCCGGAGGTCGATTTACCATTTTCGTCCGCCAGCGCCAGACCCGGTTTGCCCGACTTGTTCAGATGCAGTTCGGCGCGATCCTTGCCGTTCTCGTCGAACAAGGCCAGCGCTGGAGTCCCATCCGCTGCCAGCCCTAAACCCGCGCGGGCCAGTCCGCTCTTGTTGTCGTACAGTGTCAAGCTGACCTCTCCGTTGGCGGCTGATGAAAGCCCGACAACCTGGTTTCCGTCGGCGGAGAAAATTCCGATCCCGGCCTGACTTGCCGGGGGTCCACCCGCTCCGACCACGACTCGCTTGCGCCCCTCACCGTCGTAAAATCCCAATGAAGCGCGGCCGTCGGCGGCCACCTTGAACTCGGCTCTTTCCTTGCCACTCTCATCGTTCATATATAGCGCAGCGGTGCCCTTGTCGCTCACCTGGAATATTCCGCGTTGGTCGCCATTGCGTCCGAGCAGAACGAATTGTTCCGCCGACATGGTTTTAGCGCCGTGGCGTTGATGATGAAGCGCCAACGCGTCGCCCGCACCGAGCATCGAGGCCGCCGCCCCACCGATCATTCCACCCGCCAAAGCCACCGCCACCGTCAACCAGGGTTTCCTGTCTTTCATGTTCACCTCCCTGACACACAATCAGCATTTTTTTGTTTCCCTAATCGCCTCAGAACTCCCGGGGCAAAATCATGCCGGGTCTCCAAGCTCCGGACCGCCACCGCGCCACGCAGGCGTTTGGCACCACCACCGGGCCAGATTACGCCAAAGATACTACCGGCAGATTCGACCTCGACCAACAAAGCATGGGCGGGCACTGCGCTTCAAAATCATTTGACAGCGCCGCAAGCGCTGTGTTTGCATCGCTTCGCAGTCTGCCACGCATTGCCAAATTCCCAAAGCGCTCTCAACGAGGAATTGAGCATGGCATTTGACGACACCTTCCGCCAATCCCGCATTGATGGCGGAAAAGCGGACCCGGCAAGCTCCGCGCCATCGGCGGAGCCGTCATGAACCAGAAGGAACGTCAACGATGGTGGGTGATCGCCGCGCTGTGGGTGGTGATGTTTTTCACTATTGGCTCCACCATCAGCACCATTGGGGTGTTCTTCAATCCGCTGATTCACCAGTTCGGATGGAGCCATGAGCAGGTCTCGCGCCTGGCCACGGGCTACATCTTATGCATGGGACTGACGGCGCCCGCCGCCGGATGGATGCTGGACTTTGTGCCGGCGCAACTCCCGATGGGAACCGGCGTGACCGCCGTCGCGATTGGCTACCTGCTGGCCAGCCGCGCCGGCTCATTGGGCTCGTTGATCGCGGCCTTCGCTCTGATCGGTGCCGGAGTGGGCAGTTCGTCTCTGGTACCGGGCACGATCGTCGCCGCCAATTGGTTCAAGGAGCGCCGCGGTCTGGCGATTGGAATAGCGGTCTGCGGCAGCGCGGTCGGCGCAACGGTGATGCCGCCGACTGTGGCTCACCTGGTGATCGTTCACGGATGGCGCGCCGCGATGCTCTACATCGGGGCGCCCAGCTTGCTGCTCGCTCTCCCGGCGATACTTATCCTGGTCCGCACGCGGCCGCCCGGCGAAGTGGCGCGAACCGCTGGACCCCAAGCCGTGGCGATTGCGGGCCTGGAGTTGGGCCCGGCGCTGTCCGTCTGGCCGTTCTGGATGCTGGCGGGCGTGCAGGTGCTGTTCACAGTGGCGTTTAACGGCGTGTACTACCATCTGGTGCCCTATCTCATCGGTGCCGGATACAGTCCCCAACATGCCGCTTTTATCTTCGGCGCCAAGTCGCTATTCGTCACCGCCGGAACGATCGTTATGGGCGGCCTGGCCGATAGAATCGGGCCGCGCAGGGTGCTGGCGTTCGCGATGCTGCTGTTGTGCGTTAGCCTCCTCGACCTGTTCGCCGTCGGCAATGCGGCCTTCGGCGTGGTCGCGGCGATGCTGTTTATCGTCGGCTATGGATCGCCCACTGGCGCGACATCGACCACAATCCCGATGCTGTTGGGCGAATGCCTGGGAATGCGCCGCTTTGGAACCCTGATGGGAATTATCGGATTCATTGCCACGGTCGCGTCGGCGCTGGGCCCGCTGGCTACCGGACTGGTCTTCGATATGACCGGAAGTTACGCGCTGCCCTTCGGGCTGTTCGCCGGCCTGTTTGCAACGGCCGCCCTGGTCGCCCTGATGATCCGTCCGGCCACGGGTCATGACCAGTTGCCGGTTGCGGAGCGAAGCGAACCTGCGGCAATAGCCTTGCAAACCCCGGGCGCCTGAAACGTCATCGAGGTCTTTTACCAGCCGGCTGTTTCGAGTCCTCTTGCCGTGAAGTGACGAGAGTGAGTCCTTCGGCAACCGCAGTGGCGCATAAGCCGGTTCGCAAGGTCCTTTGGGTAGCTGTCAGGAAACTGACGGCCAAAGCCGCAAATATCGTCGTCACTTCTTTTAGCTCTGAATCCAGCAGCCTCCGCTCGGTGGCACCTTCTGACTTTTTGCGGAGATTCCGCTGCCGTCAGAGGGACGTGACTGGCCCACGCGCACCGAACGGGCGAATCATTAGATACCGCCGAGGGCAAGCTGCCGGAGTGAATAGGTTCGTGCTATTGACCTGTGGCGCAGAGAAAAACGACTCCAACGGGAGACATGGGCTTACGGATGTGACAATGGGTCCGATAGGCGATCTGCCGTTGGTTTATCTGAGCATATATTAGCTACTCAAAATCTGTTCCAGTTTTAATAGCTTATTGCAGCATGATATCTCATGAACCTGATGCGTCCATGTTTCCGCTCTTCATCGGTGGACAAGGAAACGGAAAGCAGGCAGAGGAAACAATGAAACGGTTAATCATAGAATTTTGTTTTTCCCTGGCGACAGTCTTGGCGATCGCGCTCTCAAGCGCGACCATCGCTGCGGCAGGGCCGGGAACCGACACGTGCGCCGGGTCGGGCGCAACCATTGGTGGTACCTGCACGCCACTGACCAACACCACCAGTGGAGATAACCTCAATACCGCACTCGGAGCGGGAGCCCTCGGAAGCAACATTTCGGGTGTGGACAACACCGCCATCGGAGCTTCCGCGCTGGGGAGCAATACCACGGGCAACAACAATACCGCCTGCGGACGTAACGCCCTTTCCAGCAACATCTTTGGCGCCAACAATACCGCCAGCGGAGTTAACGCCCTTTCTAGAAACACCGGCGGCGTACAGAATACCGCCAGCGGATTTGGCGCACTTTTCAGCAACACTACCGGAGGCGCCAATACCGCCAGTGGAAATCTCGCCCTTGTCGGCAACACCACCGGCGACGATAATACCGCCAACGGAATTAACGCTCTTTTATTCAACACCACCGGCAACAGCAATACGGCCACGGGAGGGGAGGCACTGCAGAGCAACACCACCGGCAACTTCAATACCGCCAGCGGAATCCAAGCCCTTTTCAGCAACACCAGCGGCAACGAAAACACCGCCACCGGGGGCGCGGCGCTGTTCAGCAACACCACCGGCAACTTCAATACCGCTGCGGGGAATGGGGCGCTACATGGCAACACCACCGGAGCCTTCAATACGGCTGCGGGAGCGTCCGCCTTGACACTCAATACGACCGGAAATCAAAACACCGGGGTTGGACAGGCCGCGCTGCACAACAACACCAGTGGCCAATTCAATACCGCCGCCGGATTAAACGCCCTGGCCAGCAACACCGATGGTAATAGCAACACCGCCGTAGGGCACGGCGCGCTGCGCAACTCCACCACCGGCAGCAACAATATCGCCCTGGGCGTCAACGCCGGGTTCAATTCGACCACCGGCAGCAACAATATCGATGTCGGCAACCCGGGTGTCGCCGCTGAGTCCGCCACCATCCGAATCGGCAACCAGGGCACTCAGACCAAGACTTTCCTCTCCGGAATTTTTGGCAGCATGGTGACCGGGGATGCGGTGGTGGTGAGCAACACTGGACAACTCGGCATCGTGATGTCCTCTGCGCGTTACAAGCGCGACATCCGCGACATGGGAAATTCCAGTGAAGCGCTGATGAAACTTCGCCCGGTGACTTTCCGCTACAAGGACGATCCGAGCGGACAGCGCCAGTATGGACTGGTCGCCGAAGAGGTGGCCCGAGTGTATCCCGACCTGGTCAGTCGTGACGCGGCGGGCAAGGTGGTCAGCGTCCACTATCACGAGCTCGTCCCGATGTTACTAAACGAAGTCCTAAAGCAGGCCGAGCAGATTGGGAGCCTGAACGCACAGATAGCCCAAGACCAGGCGCAACGTGCCTCATTCGAGCAACACTTCTCGGCACTGGAGCACAAGATAGAGGCAAAGGACGCAAACTGCAGCCTTGCGAAGGCATCGCCGGAACCATCTCTGCGATGACTTTTCTGAGGGACCGAGCCATTGGAGATGGTCCGGGTGCCAGAGAAGTTGGCTATTATGGGGTCTCTCAGCGCGGCGATACTGGAGAGCGGAAAGCAGTCATCCCCCGCCAGCGCGGCCGTGCCTGGGGTCCGGGCCCGGATCGCGCCCTGCCGCAACCAGGGCCAGTCGACCCAGGTAATGGGCCCAGCCTTCCGCATGGCCGGCGCATTGCTCGGCATTGGGCAGGCCGCTGTGAGTCAGGCGCAGCAGCGTTCCGTCCGGCTGCTCGATCAGGTCGATCTCTACCAGGCTCGATCCCGGCGGCACTACCTCGCTGCCGTCCCATCCGAAGCTGTAGGCCAGGCGGTGCACCGGCACCACCTCGCGGAAGGAGCCGCGAGCGCAGCGAGCCCCGGTGACATTGACAAGATAGAGCCCGCCAACCTGCGGCTCGACCTGAGCCTCGGTACCCATCCACTGCAGGATTTTCTCCGGATCGGTCAGGAGGGCGAATACTGCGGCAGGTGGCGCCGGTATGTGCGTCTCGCGGCGGACGGCGAGGGCTTCTTGCATCGGGTTCTCCAATGTTGACAATGGCCCGCGCCTGCCGCCGAGGATGGACCGGCAGAGTCGGGCTTGGTTTGAGAATAAACCGGCGGGCACGGCTGCGCTAGTGCTGCGGTATGTATGACAGGCCAGGGATTGTGGCGCTATGATCCGGGCATGGATCTGCCGGCGCCCCTCAATTGGCTGGTGGACGAGGCCGGCGTCTCGCCCAGCCCTGGCCAGTTCCTGGCTGACCTTGGCCAGCGGCTCTTGGCTGACGGCCTGCCGCTGGCGGGCGGTGCGTTAACGCTCGCGGTGCCGCATCCGATCATCACCCGCCGCACCTGGCTGTGGCGGGCAGAGAGCGGGATCGTGATCGAGGCACTGGGCTTCGCCGGCGGCCCGCTCACCCAAGCCGGGCGCGACTGGCTCGCCGGATTTGGCCCTATGCAGGAGGATGTGGTCGGCCCTACGCAGGACAGTCCCACGCTGGGCTGGGCAGGGACCCGGCCTTTCGACCCGCCCGAGGCCGGGCGCCTGCGTCAGGTCGCGCGTTTCGTTGCGGCGCCTTTGGCCGCCCTGGCCGCGCGGGCCGCGCTCGCAGCGCTGCTCGAGGCTTATCTGGGCCGCCGCAGTGCCGCCCGCGTGCAGGCCGGCGCGCTGCGCCGCGGCACTGGTGAGACTATCCGCGCAGCGCTGCTCTATGCCGATCTGCGCGACTTCACCGCGCTGTCCGAGGCGACGGAGCCCGCCGCGATGATCGCCGCCCTCGACGCTTGGTTCGACCGCGTCGCCGGTGCGGTGCACGCTTTCGGGGGTGAGGTGCTGAAGTTCATTGGTGACGGCGTATTAGCGATTTTCCCGGTCACCGGCGCGCCCGCCCAGGCCTGCGAGGCGGCGCTGCGCTCGGTCGTCGCGGCCCGCGCCGGCATGGCCCATCTCGATGCGGCGCGGCAAGTGCAGGGGCTGCCGCCGCTTCCCTTTGGGGTGGCTCTGCATCTCGGCGAGATATTGTGGGGGAATATCGGCGCGGCCGACCGGCTCGACTTCACCGCTATCGGCCCCGCGGTCAACCTGGTCAGTCGGCTGGAGGGGCTGTGCCGGCGGCTCGACCGGCCGGTGCTAATCTCGGGCGCGATCGCCGCCGAGACCACCACGCCCCTTGTACCCCTGGGAGAACACGTGCTGCGCGGCATTGCGGCACCTTGCGCCGTCTTCACCTTGCCGGATGCGTGAGAGGCTCGCGCCGGCAACGATCTGTACCTCGTCAAAACATTGCGCGTTTGCCCAGGGTCAGATCGCGCGCCTTGGAATGAACCTCGTCCACATGCTAGTTGATTCCCGAACGCAGCTCGAGATTCCATCAAGGAGGAGTCCGATGAAGCTCTCAAAGGTCTCAGAAGTACCGCGCCAGAGCATGAGCCGTGCAACCAAGTTCTTCCACGGCGCCGAACACGTTTCGCGCCAGGGTCTCACGGACGAGAGCAAAGAAGTGAGCGTCAACGTAATCCACTTCGATCACGGAGCCCACACCCGAATGCACATCCATGGCTGCGATCAAGTTTTGCTCGTGACCAAGGGCAAGGGCTTTGTTGAAACCGAGCAGGAACGGCACGAGATATCAGAGGGCGACGTCGTCTTCGCGCCGGCTGGCGAGAAGCACCGCCACGGTGCCGTAGATGGCAAAGACTTCACGCACATCTCGATTACGCGTCCCAATTCGGGAGAGAAGTTCTTCGAGGATTAGCCAAATCGCAGCACCAGATGCGGTGCGATGTCAGCGTCTCGTGGGATGCAATATGCGAAGTCTAAAAGCGCCGTAGATCATAGACCGGGGTGAACGATCATCGCGGCTGATAGACAATGATATCGGGCTTTTCCACTGGCGGCGTGGGTGATCGGTAACAGCACGATACCTACACCACGGTTGGCAGACACTCGAGGAAGGGTTCGTACGACCAAATACCTGGCAGAAAACGGCTTCACCTAAGCTTCCAAATCCTGATTCTCGGTCCGGGCCGCGTCATGCTGCTGATGTGCCGCAGCGGCGCGTAAAACGCATCGGCGGGGTCGAACACAGGAGCCGGTGCACCGGGACGCAACGGATTGAGATCCAACACCAGGGTGGCATCCGAATCGAGCCACGTCTGCTCGTTAGGCATCGGACCATGCGAGTAATACGCTAGCGGCGCGATCGAATCGGACATCACGTAGCGCACCCCCTCGCTCTTCAACACCTGCGGATTCGCAAACGGCACTACCCTGACCGTGTACAACTGCGGCTTTCCGTACGGGGTGGTGTTGTCGGTCGCGGCGATCGCGCCGCCAGGCGGGATGTGCGCTTCGATCCATTCCCGCGCCATAGTGCGTGTATCGATCTGGCCCAGCAGCCGATTCAGTTGCAGGTCACGGACCAGGCTTGGCGTAAGCAGGAGGGCCATGGCGGCGCCCGCCAGCACGTTGGCCCGCTGCCGGCCGATTTGCCGCACCATAATCCGCGCAAGGTCGGAGACCATTAGACCGCCCAACAGCGCCATGGCTGGAAACGGTATCATCAGGTAGCGGTAGAACACGTAATGGCTGCGGGTCATGCCAACAAACGCAACGGTCAGGAATGCAAGCAGCGAAAGGGTGCCGACCCGCGGCCGCGCCAGCGCCCAGACCATCGCGGCCAGCAGAAAGATCTGCACTGCTCTGCCGAAGCTGTCGGGCATCGCGCGCAGCATCAACCATGGCCAGCCGTAATCCGCCAACGTATTTCCCACCCCGTAGAGCAGGAACCCGCGCTGGTAGTTGTAGTCGTTGATGGTCTGCGGCCAGTCTAAAAACAGGTAGGGCGTGGCGCAAAAGAACACCAGCGCGGCGGTGCCCATCGCCAGGTAGATTCCCGGATCGCCGATGGTCCGCCAGGCGCCGCGCCGCTCGCGCCAGCAGTTTCCAAAATGTGCCGCGACCACGCCGAACATCACCGCACCCGCGGGATATTTGCTGGCTGTGGCAAGGCCCGCGAAAAAACCGGCGGCGAGGTAGTCAATGGTGCGGCCGCGTCGCGCCATCCGCAGCATCATCGCAAGCGCCATCGTCAACCAGAACACGGTGGCCGCGTCGGTAGTTGCGTACTTGGATTCGCGCACCGCCAGCGTGGTGAAAGTCACGATCGCGGCAGCCGCGAGCCCCGCGCCCGATCCGTAAACTTGCGCGGCGGCGAGATAGGCAGCCGGCACCGTCGCGGTGCCGAATGCGGCCGAGACGCGCCGCGCCACCAGGTAGGCCAGCGTCTGCCCGTCGGTGGCATAGGCGGCCCGAAAATCCTGCCGATACCCAATCAGTGCGGCGTAATACTTTAGCGCCGCATGCTGTACGTACATCTGGGCCGATGGATAGAGCGAGAAGTGCGGGTTCCAGTCGTTTTCGAACCCCAGGGCTCGCGACACCATGTACTCCTCGTCGGGCCGGAACTTGTCCGGCAGGCCAAAACCGGTCGCGCTGAAGCGCAGCCATGCGGCGATCAGCGTCAGGCCGGCCACAATGGCCATCCGGGCCCACCGGGACCGAGGTGTCGCGGTCCGGGAAGCGGGCTCTTCGCCGCGCGCCGCCGCATTCCCGGCGGCGGGGACACCAGCGAACTCGCTCTCAACGGTGCCTAAACTTTTCCAGTCCAGAGCGCTCAGTTCTTGTGTCTTCACTCGATTGCGAATCCGACAATACCAGCAGGCTGTCGAAAATGCAGGATAGAGCGCTTTGCCGATTCATACCTCTTGCTACGCGCTGTTTTCAGCCTATTCCCCGCGAACCTTTGCAGTCGGTGGCAGGACCGTTACAATTTGAGCGAACCGCGGCGCGAGGCTGCCGCGTGTCGCGACTATGAAATTGAAGACTAAGCTGCCCTACCACCCACAGCCGGCGGCGATTTGGATTCTGTCCGCTGTGCTCTTGCCGCATGCCTGATAGCAATTGCCCACAACTCCGGGAGCGGCTGCGGCTGGCGCGACGCGTTCCAATCTTTATTGCCGCGATCCTGTTCTTGTTAGCCCCGACTGCCGCTCTCGCGGCGAAGGCCGACGACAACATCATCGCCAACCCCGATCTGACCAAGGGCAAGGGCGCTCTCCCGGAGGGCTGGACCAGCGAGGGCTGGATCGCCAGCCCCGACGCCAGCACCTACAACTGGACGCACGGCTCGGGCGGCGGCCAACTGGATATCTCCAGCACCAAGGGCAACGACGCGCGCTGGATACAGAATTTGCATGTCGGCCCCGGATGGTACTACTTCACCGCCGACATCCGCAGCGACAACGTCGGCGACAACAACACCGGCGCCTCCATCGGTCTGATGGAGGACGGCATCATCTCGCAGCAACTGCATGGTACCCGGGACTGGACCAAGGTCGGGTTTTACCTAAAGGCCGGCGAACACGGGGCCGATATCGTGCTGGACTGCCGGCTGGGCGGCTTCGCCAGCCTCAACACGGGCAACATGTCCTGCCGCAATTTCAAAGGCGTGAAGGTTGACACGCCGCCCGACAATGACACTCCACGCT
>DATFSZ010000118.1:0-62147 GCA_035262365.1 Binataceae bacterium (SeqCode) | reverse complement strand
CACATGGGTGGTGAAAATCGCGGCGGTTACTTCACCCATGGAGCGCCTCCTCGGGATAAGTCATGCACACCAGCTTGGGCTCGGTCCAGAATTCAAGGCTGTAGCGCCCCCCTTGCCGTCCCAGGCCGCTGTGGCGTGCGCCGCCAAACGGTGTACGCAGATCGCGCAGGAAAAAACTGTTCACCCATACCATTCCGGTCCGCAGCCGCTGCGCCATCCGCAGTGCCCGCTCCAGGTTTGAGGTCCACAAATATGCGGCCAGCCCGTAATTGCCGGCATTGGCCATCGTTGCCGCCCCGTCCTCCTCATCGAAACGCTCGACCGTGAGCACGGGGCCAAAAATTTCCTCGCATAGGGCATACGAACGCGGGCCGACGCGGTCGAGAATCGTAGGCGGATAATAGAAGCCGCGGCCAGGATGGTCGGGGATCGATCCGCCGATCAGCACCTGCGCGCCTTCGCGCACTGCCTCTTTGACGAAGCCGTCCACTCGATCGCGATGCGCAGCGGTGATCAGCGGACCGTAGTCGGTCTGCTCATCCAGCGGATCGCCGATGCGCAGGCGGCGCGCATCCTCGATTACCATCGAGATGAACTCGTCTGCGATCCTTCGCTCGACCAGGAGGCGCGAGCCGGCGACACACGATTGTCCCTGGCTGCGGAAGATGGAGCGGGCGACGCCGGCGGCGGATCGTTTCAAGTCCGTGTCGGCAAAGACCAGGTTGGGTGATTTCCCGCCCAACTCAAGCGCCACGCGCTTGAGCGACTGTGCCGCCGCGCCCATCACACTGCGCCCGGTTGCGACTCCACCGGTGAAGGCGACGCCGTCAACATCGGGATGGGACACCAGGGCCGCGCCGGCATCGCCCATCCCGGCAATGACATTGATCACGCCGGCGGGAATGCCGGCTTGGTCGGCGATCTCGCCCAGCGCAAGGCAAGTCAGCGGCGCCAGTTCGGATGGCTTGAGCACGCAGGTATTGCCCGCCGCCAGGCACGGCCCGAGATTCCACGTCGCGAGCATCAGAGGCGAATTCCACGGGATGATGATCACGCCCACGCCCAGCGGCGAGCGCGCGGTCAGGTTTATCAGGCGTACATCGTCGCCGAGAAAGTTGGCCGCTCCGAAGGACGCATCTTGCGTCCAGGTTTCGGCTTGCGCGGCGAAAAAACGGATGTTACGCGCGGCGCGAGCCACATCGTGGTTGATGCACTCAGTAATCGGCTTACCCACGTCTCGTGCTTCGAGCGTTCCCAGTTCGCGCGCCCTCCGCTCGATTCCGTCGGCCAGGCGGTACAGTAGTTTGCCGCGCTGTTCGGCATTCATGCGTCGCCACGGCCCTCGATCGGCGGCATCGCGCGCGGCGGCGACGGCGCGGTCAACGTCGGCGCGATCGGCTGCGGTAACCATCGCAAGCTGATTTTCAGTCGCCGGCTCGATATCGGCAAAACGCTCGCCGCGGCCGGACGCGACATATTTTCCGCCGATGAACAGATCCGTGTGCATGCACTTCTCCTGTGATGCCTGGCCTCGGGCGTCGATCAGCTCATGTAAACAGGGTCGCTCCTCGGGAGCCCGGCGATCAAGCTGTTGCGGGTCCGGTCACGAATCAAAGCGAAGATGTCAACATGGAAAACGTTGATGAAATGAGCTAAATTTTGCTTAAAATGACCAAAGCGTCGGCAGCATCGGACTCGGGCTCCATCCGTTTGGCCCACTTGATCGCAGCGGTCCCGGATTTCGCCCTTGCAGGATTCTTCGGCATCTCCTGGGTAGAACCATATACTTTCGGCGACCATATGCTGTCGCGGCTTGAGCTGATGATGCTGATGGAGTTCATCATCCTGCACTCCTCCGCTTTTCTTGCGTTTGCGATGTCGGCGCCCCAGTCGCGCCTGTTGCGAATCGGCGCCGTGGTGGGATTGGGGCTTGTTTACACCTTGTTCGTCGGTGCGTTCTCGCTTTCGTTCCACACCTTGTGGCCCATCGCATCTTTTTGGATTCTGCTCACGAACCGCATGCTGGCGGTTTTAATGGGCAAGGTGCCAGAGGGGCGCGATTACGATTACATCGTGCTGGGATGGGCGGTCGGAGTGGCCTGCTACATCGGCTACACGATGCTCACGGCGATGGCGAATATACCGCGGCTCGGAATCAGCGTTGCGGTGCAGAGAGCGCAGCCCCCATCGGTGGGTGGATTATGGTCAGATCAGCCGTGGCGGGTGATCGCTTTCGGCACCTTCTATTACGCGACTGTCGCGGTCACGGAACTGTTCGGGATAGGCGCACCTCCAGCCCCCGAGCCGGAGCTATCCGCCGTCGCGCTGCGATGATTTGTCGTAATGCCACTGCAGCGATAACAGCCCGAATCCAACGACCGGGATTAGGATGTCCGTATAGAAAATCACGCCGGCATTTCCGGGTGCGAAATTGTGCGCTGTGATCATCTGGTAGAGATGGCCGCCAGCCGCGCCGATTAGAAACAGCGCCGGTCCGATCACTGCGGCCAGCTTCAAATCGAAGCTGGGGCGGAAGGCCAGAAAGCCGACCACTGCGAAGCCCAGGCTTGCAAAACCAACCTCCGCCTGGAATGGACTATCCCGCCATCCGATTAGCCGTGCGGCCATTTCGCCGAAGAAGACGTGTACGACAAAGTTGTACAGAAAACTGAATCCGATCGAGAAGAGCAGGAAGTAGGAGAACAGCGCCTCGACCACGACCGGCGCCGTCCGAACTTTTGAAAGCGTGATTGCGACTATCGATGCGATCAGGCCAATTACGAGAAACGTCAATGTGAAATTGCCGAGCACGAAGGAGATCAAATCATCCATGTGAGCCGCCCTATTTTGCCGGCTCTACAATATGGCTAAGAAATTATAAAAAAAGCCACCTTTGCGTTTCGCTCCGACCATAGAGGGGAATCCCGACTGAGTTCGCATAGGGGAAGCATTTTCAAACCTCCCGGCAGACTCCGTTTCAGGCGAGCAAGGTCGTGGCGGGACTTAGCCTCCGAATAGGGTTCACTGCACCGCGATTGGGATCCGAACCTCGAACTCCGAATCGATCGCGACGCCGTCTTTCATCGCGGGGAAGAACTTCCACTGCTTCAGGGTATCGAGCAGTATCTGGTTGAGGCGCGGATTCGGGGTCGACTTGACGAGAGTCACATCGACGTTTCCTTCCGGAGAAACTTTGAAGTGCGCCACCGCGACCGTTGAGAAGGGGTTCTCCCGCATATCGTCGGGTATGGTCGGAGGTGGCGCGTACATGGCGCGAGCGCCTGAGCTGTCGCTGCCCAGTCCGGCACCGGTGCCGCTGCCGGAGCCGCCGCCAACACCGGCAGCTCCAGCTCTGCCGGTGGTGCGGCCACTGTATTCAGACGGGCGGCCGGCCGGCCCTTTGGATGCGACCGACGGGGCTTTTGGCTTCGGCGCTTCCACATGCTTCGCGGTGCCGAAAGGTGAAGGTGGTTCGCTTACGACCGGCGGCGGCTTGATCACGGCCTTTCTCACGTGATGGACCGGCGGCGGCTTGAGTTTTACTTTGTGCTCGGGACGGGGCAGCGGGTGCGCCGGATGGCCGATTGCGTGGGCGGGTGCGCCGCCACCCTGCAAACTCGCGGCCGGGGCTGGCAGTTCCACGATACGCGCTTCGATCGTCTCTGGCGGGGGCTGCGCGGGCGATCGCTGTTCGAGCATCCGAGCGAACACGCCGAGCAGGGCTATCCACGCGAGCAGAGCGGCCACGATAATCCACGGCAATCGGCGCCACGGTTCGTCGAAGTTCTCCCGCCAGAGCAGCTGAGCGTCTGCGTTCATTCGCGTTTGACCGCGATCTGAAAATGCTCGACACCGGCGCGCCGCGCCGCCAGCATCGCCTCGACCACGATTCCCTCGGGCGCCGCTGTATCGGCGTTCACCACCAACCCGGGCTCCGCGCCAGTGAGCATCCGCTTGAGTGTCAAAGCCAGCGTGTCGAGCGTGACCGGCGTCTTGTCCAAGAACAGCTTCTTGTCCTGGGTTACGGTGAGGGTTACGGGTTCCTTATGCTTCAGGCTTTCGGCCTCGCCCTTGGGCAGATTGACCGCGAGCGAATTCAGGTTTTGCATCGCGAGCGAGGCCAGCATGAAGGTCACGACCAGGAAGAACATCACATCGATCATGGGTATGATCTCGATTCTTCCCTTGCGGTAGGTGCGCGAGCGCCTGAGCTTCATCGAGGGGTCCTCAACTCGCGGGCCGGCAGACGGCGCATCGCGGATTCCGGGTCCGAAGCACTCTCCTGGTCAAGGCGGATATGATCGACCAGCCGCGAGCCCAGCCGTTCCATGCGGTCCAGGGCGTGGGATTGCATCCGCGAGAAGAAGTTAAAACCGAACAACGCGATCAGCGCGATGAACAGACCGAGCGCCGTCGCGATGAGCGCCTGGGCCACGCCGGCGGTCACTTCGTGGGGCGCCACAAGGCCCGAGGTGCCAATGATATTAAAGGCCGCCATCATGCCTGTGATCGTTCCGAGCAGACCCATGAGCGGCGCCGCGGTTACCACGGTTTCGAGCAGCCACAGGCCGCGGTTGAGGACTTTTTCGATCAGCCCCGCTTCGTCTCCCGCGCGCGACTCGACCCACCATGCGGGTTCGGTCCGATTGTCCGCGATGACCCGTAAGAACCGCCCATAGGCGTTGGCAGGGCCGAGCCGGTTGAGCTGGCCTTCCAATTCTTCCCAGGAAAAGCCGTAGGTCTCGACCAGGTTGGCGAGCGGGGCCGGCAACCGCAGGCATCGAAAATAAGCCACCGCGCGGTCCAGTACGATCGCGATCGCCAGAACACCCAGCACGAGCAATGGGTAAACCATCGCGCCGCCATAGCGAAGCGAATCCCATGCCGTTTGTAATGCGTGCATATCAATTCCACCGATAGAAGAATTTGGTTGAAATCATCGCCTCAGTGTCCCATCTGCGCCGCCGACGGCGGAGCCTTCAGGAAGGGTAGCTCCCATTTAAGTCCCACATAAACCGCGCGCCGCGGCCCGAACTGTGGAGCAAATACACCAATCCCGCTGCCGCTGCGAATTTGATAGGTCCGATCGAACAGGTTGACCACCGACAATCGCGCCTGCATCGCCCCCGCCTTTGGCAGCACGAAGTCCCTGGTAACGCCGACATTCACCTGGATGTAGTAGGGAAGGTTGCCGGTGTTGGCGAAACCGTCGCGCAAACCGCTCTGGTAAACCCCGTCCAGCAGAAAGCCGAATCCGCGCCATCGATAGCTGCCGCCCGCCGAAGAGGTGAAGGTCTGGTCGTGATCCAGGAAAACGTAATGGCCGGCGATGTAGGCCAACTCGTCGGGCGCGAAATTGAACTGTCCCGAATCGACCCCGATTCCCTGTGCCACCGAGTATGCGAAGTTGGCATAGGCAGTGAGATTCCCGTGGGTGTACGAGGAGGTAAACTCGGTGCCGTAAACGCGCCCGCGGTGATAGTTGAAGGTCGAGAAAATAATCGCGGGACCAAACTGGCCCTCATCAATCAACTCCGTGGAGAGCTTGAAGTAGCTGTCGATTCCCACGCTTAAGCCGGGCAGCAGTTCCTGGAGCACTCCCACATCGAAGTAGTGTGAGCGCTCGGGAGAGGGATTGGTGCTGAACGGCGATGCGGGAGCGCCGGTGGTATTGGCGAACTTGCCGACAGACTCCGCGCTGATCAACTCCGTCGGCGGCGGGGAAAAGTAGCGCGAGTAGCCGGCGTGAATCTTGGTTTTGGGGAACAAGTCGTAACTCAGCCCGACGCGCGGACTGGCCTGGAAGGCCCGAACGATGCCGTCGTAGAGGTCAAAGCGAACGCCGTAGCTAAGCGTCAGCCGTTCGATCGGACGCCATTCGTCTTGCAGGTAAAGCCCGTAAAGCCAAGACGTGATGGCATGGTCGTCGATGATCGGCGCAAGCGGAATGTCGCTCAATTGCTGGCCGGTCGCGGTGCAACAGGGAAAGACCACTTCGTGGTTGTCGATCTCGGCTCGCTCGCCGCTGAAATAAAAGCCCGCTCGCAGCGTGTGATTGCCGGGGAGCCGGTAGCTGGCATCGCCCTGCAGGCCGTTTGCCCAACTGCTGCGAAAGATTTGCGACGCGGCTCCGTTGAAAATCAGGTCGCCCTCGACGTCGGGATAAAACGATAGCGTCGAGTAGCGGCTAAAGGCCGCAAGCTGATAATCCAATCGCGTGCCGATTGCGCCCTGCCAGGCCAGCACGCCGTAGTAGTTCTGCTCGAATTGGTTTTCGTTGAGGTTGGCCGAGGGATAAAACGGCACGCCCGCAAGTTGGAACACCTGCGGCTGGCCGGGGTTGTCGGGTATCTGGAAGTGATTGAGCGCGGTGCCGGCAATCAGGCTAATCCGCTGCGTTGGGGTCAGAAAGTAAGACAAGTAACTGAAGGCTTGTCCCTGGTAAGTCTGGTCATGATAGGCGCTCGGACCGGAAGTGGGCGGCTCGACGCCCAACTGGTTTTGCAGATATTCCCCGGTGAAGTAGTAGTCCAATCCGCCCGTGGAACCGCCTAGCTGGAAGCTGGGCTGGAGGGTGGTGTGCTGGCCGCCATACATATCGATATCGCCGCCGGTCAGGCTGAGGCCGCTGCGGGTGTGAATGTCGACAACCCCGGCGGTCTGGTAGCCGTATTGCGCAGGCAGCGCGCCCGTCAGGAAGTTGATACTTTGCGCCAGCCGCGGATTATAGACTTGGCCAAAGTCGCTGCTGATTCCCTGCGGCAGCTGAACGCCGTTGAGCCGGTACTGAAGGTCGCCATGCTCGCCGCGAACGTGAATCTGGCCGAATGAATCCTGCGCTACGCCCGGCGCCTGCAGCAGCACCTGGTTCAGCGGCGTATTGTCGCCTTGTGGCAGATCGGCCAGCGACTGGCGGCTGAAATGATAAACGCTGCCCCCGGTTTGCGGTGAAAGACTGTTGCGCGCCACGTCGAGGCTCTTGGCAACCACGGTGAGACTGAGCGCCTGCTGCGATTGCATCGCAAGGGTCAATTCCGCGGGTTTTCCAGGCGCTACCACTGCAATCTTGATCGCGGGCTTGAAGTCGGACTTGGAAGCCGTCACGGCATAGGTACCGGCCGGGACGTTGTCAAAGGAAAACCGGCCCTGCGCGTCGCTGCGCGCGTGTGCGAGAATCTTGCCGCTGGCTGCCTGCAGACTGAGGTCCGCGCCGGCAACCGGCCTGCCCAGCGAATCCTGAATCTTTCCCGACAAACGCTGCGGCGCCTTATTGGAGTGCGCACCCGGCCCTAACGCTGCAGCACTGTTGGGCGCCAGAACTATGCATAACCCTGCCAACAGGGTAAACAACCTCCGCATTTCATGCTCCTCGACATCTTGAACTCTCCTGCGTGTGTCGATGGGCCGGTCCGCGGCTGAACAGGCGCGCGCGAGATGCACCCAATCGTGACACGCGTGATTAGAGAAATGAGTTCCGAAGGAGAGATCAGATCGACGCCGGAGGAGCGCGGCCGAAGAGCTGAGGTTTTGATGCAGACGGCAGCCGCGACCGCATCGTGACTGCTACGAAATGTTCAGACGCCAGCGGCTTTACCAGAACCGGAGTGCTGGTGGTGTTGAGCGGAGCATGAGCATGAAGGATGCACAGAGGGCAGGCAGCGTCATTGGCGCCAGCCTGCGCACCGCTGGAAAAGGCCTTGGCGTAGGCCCACGGATGGACGTGGGCGGCGGCTACCAATTGAGCCGCGAGGAGCAGAGCGGCGGCGGTCGCCGCTATCGCACGGCGGCCAACCTTCAATTGCGTGACGCCTTTACGCCAAGTCAGCATCCGGCATGACCGAAACGGAGTGTGTAATTACGCTAGCCGATGAGAAACCGGCAAGCAACCAACGTTTCGATTAACGAAGCCCGCGCCGTCGGCCTTGCCAAGACGAACACGCCGGATGTGCAGTGACAGCGGCGAGACCCTAACGATGATGAAGATAGAACTGTGCGACATAAAACGCCAAGTGGTGGGCGCTAATTGACATGCTCCCATGCGTGGTAGGAGCTGCGTACCAGCGGACCGGATTCCACGTGGCGGAAGCCCAGAGCCATCGCGCGCTCGCGCAGTTCGGCGAACTCGGCGGGTGGAATGTAGCGAACCACTTCAAGGTGATCCTTTGACGGCCGCAGGTACTGGCCCAGCGTGATGATGTCGCATTCCATCGCACGCAGGTCGCGCAGCACATCCATCAGTTCGCCGGTTTCCTCGCCGAGCCCCAGCATCACGCCGGCCTTGGTCAGCAGCTCGCGCGAGAGGGTTCGCGCAGTTTCCTTGGCGTGGCGCAGCACGTCGAGCGAGCGCTCGTAACGGCCGCCCGGCCGCGCGGTCTTGTAGAGCCGCGGCACGGTCTCGATGTTATGGTTGTAAATGTCCACCGGAGCGCGGACCACTTCCTCAACGCTGGAATGCAGCCCCTGGAAGTCAGGCACCAGCACCTCGACGCGCGTGGCGGGACTAAGCTCCTTGATAGCGCGGGCGGTGGCGGCGAAGTGCGCGGCGCCCCCGTCTGGCAGGTCATCGCGGTCAACCGAAGTGACGACCACGTGGGCCAGACCCAGTTGTGCGGCGGCGCCGGCGACGCGTCGCGGCTCCTGGGCGTCCAGCGGGCGCGCCTTACCATGTGTTACCGCGCAGTAGGGACAATTGCGCGTGCACACGTCGCCCATCAGCATGAAGGTGGCGGTGCGATGGGAAAAGCATTCGCCGATATTCGGACAGCATGCTTCCTGACACACGGTGTGCAGGCGCATCTGCTTGAGCAGTTCCCTGGTGCGAAAAAATTCCGGCGAGGTCGGAGCGCGCACCTTGATCCAATCGGGATGTTTTCGTTCAGCCACTGTGAGCCTCGAGATGAGACGCGCCGGCCCGATCGAGAAGGCGCCAAATCTCCGCGGTGCTGACGCGTTCTATTGACCCGTACCGGAACACCGCCGCGAAGCGCCGCGCCATACATTCCGACAAGCCGGCGGTATCCGCATCGGGGCGGCCCTCGCGCTCCATTGACGTCATACGGCATCCGTCGATGCCGCAGGGAATGATCCGGTCAAAAAAGTGCAAGTCGCAGTTCACGTTAAGCGCGAAACCGTGCAGCGTGATCCAGCGCCTGATACCAACTCCGATCGACGCGATTTTGCGCGATCCGACCCATACCCCGGTAAGCTTTTCGCGGCGTCCGCTGTCCATATCGAAGTCGCCAAGGATTTGGATGATCGCGCTTTCCAGCGCGCGCAGGTAGGCATGGACATCGCGTGCGGGTCCCTCGAGATGCACAATCGGGTATCCGATCAACTGCCCGGGACCGTGATAGGTGACCTGCCCGCCGCGCGACACGCGATGGATCGGGACGCCCGGGGGCGGCGCGGTCAGGAAACGCTCATTGGCGCCGCGCCCCAGAGTGTAGACGTGCGGATGCTCCATCATCAGCAGCGTGTCGCCAATCTCGCGCGCATGGCGCGCCTGCACCATCGCGTCCTGAAGTTTCAAGGCCAGCCCGTAATCGACCGTGCCGAGCCAGGCCGATCTCAGCGTAGCTTCGTTCATACTCAGAAGTTGATCGCTTCGCCGTCGGCGGCCAGTGCGGCCTCCATGATGGTTTCGGAAAGAGTGGGATGAGGATGGACGGTGCGGCCGAATTCCAACGTGGTTGCTTCCAGCGTTTTGCCGAGGCCGACTTCGGCGATCAGGTCGGTGGCGCCGTGCCCGATGATCTGGCAGCCGATAACCTCGCCATATTTTTTTCCGGCCACGAACTTTACGAAACCTTCGACGTGATTGACCGCGACCGCCTTGCCGTTGGCGCGGAAGGGAAACTTGCCAACCTTGACTTCGATACCGGCCTCCTTGGCGGCGGCCTCGGTCATCCCGATAGTCGCAACTTCCGGCTGACAGTAGACGCATCCCGGGATGTTCATGAGATCGAAGCCCGGCTCGCGCACCCCGGCCATAATCTCGACCGCCGCGATTCCCTCCGCCGAGGCCTTATGCGCCAGCAGCGGCGGGCGTATCACGTCGCCGATCGCAAAAATTCCCTCGCGCGAGGTGCGGAAGGAATCGTCAATTTTAATAAATCCGCCGCGCTCGATTTCGACGCCGACCTTGTCCAGTCCCAGACCGTCGCTGTTGGGCGAGCGGCCGACCGCCACCAGGACCATCTCGGCCTCAACCGTCTTGCTCTGGCCGCTGGCGTCCAGCGTCACGCTCCAGCGGTCCCCATGGCGCGCCGCCGACTTGTAGCCATGACCGAGCAGTACTTCGACCTTGCGCTTGAGGAATGCGCGGCGCAGTTCTTCAGCGACCTCGGCGTCGAATCCGGGCAGCATCTGCTTTTCCAGTTCGATAATCGTCACCTTGACGCCGAATGCCTGGTAGAAGTAAGCGAACTCCAGTCCGACGGCGCCGGCGCCGATTACTGCGACGCTTTCCGGAACCTGATCGTAGAGCAAGGCCTCGTGGCTGGTGAGCATCCCATCGCCGATTTTCATGCCGGGAAACAGGCGCTCGCGCGATCCGGTCGCGATCAGGATGCGGTCGGCCTCCACCGCGGAAACCGCCGGAGGCTTGCCGTCGCTGCGCGAGAGCTGCAGGCCGCTCCGGCCGTCGAATGCGGCGCTGGCTTCGAACAGCTCGACATTGTTTTTGCGGAAGAGAAAACGCACACCGCGCGACAGCTTGTCGGCGGCCTCGCGGCTGCGCGCAATCACACGTTTGAAATCGAAGCGTACCTCGCCGGTCTCAATTCCATGCTCCTTGCCGGCGCCGCCGATTATTTCCATCGTTTCGGCCGAGTTGAGCAGCGACTTGGACGGAATGCAGCCCCAGTTAAGGCACACGCCGCCCGGCCGGTCGCGCTCGATGACGCATGTGCGCATCTTGAGCTGGCTTGCACGAATCGCAGCTTCGTAACCTCCGGGCCCCGAACCTATGACTGCCAAGTCGTAGCGGTTATTCGCCACGCTGTACTCCTTACCTTACCTCAGGCGCCGGCACGGCATCCTGCGCTATATCAACAGGCTGGCGGGATTTTCCAGGAAGCGTTTCATCTCCTGGAGAAAGCGTCCGGCCACCACGCCGTCCACGATTCGATGGTCGCACGCCACGGTCAGCATCATGGTGGTGCCCACCGCCAACTGGCTGTTGCGCACTACCGGCCGTTCCTTGATTGCGCTAACTGCCAGGATTGCCGCCTGCGGCGGGACAATAACGGCCGAAAAGTGCTCGACCCCGAGCATTCCCATGTTGGAGATGGAGAAGGTCGCGCCCGACAGTTCGTCGGATGTAAAGCCGCCCTGGGCGGCCTTGGCGACCAGGCGATGGGCCGCGCGCGCGATTTCCGGCAGCGTCAGTTGCTGGCATTCCCTGATCACCGGCACGATCAGCCCGTCCTCGACCGCCACCGCCATCCCGATGTTAATACTCGGATGAATTCGGATGCCGTCGTTTTCAAAGCTCGAGTTCATGCGCGGGTAGCGTCCCAGAGCGAGCGTACATGCTTTGATCACGATGTCGTTAAATGTGATCGCTTCGTCGAATATCTCGGTGGTCTCCAGCGACTTCTTAAGCCGCACCGCCTCTTCCATGTCGATTTCCATGGTGACATAGAAGTGTGGAATCTCGCGCTTTGAAGCCGCCATCCGCTGCGCGATAGTCCGGCGCATCTTGGAGAGCTCTTCCCACGTGCCGGGCGAACCTTCGCGTGGTGTAACCAGGCGCCGCTGGCGAAAGAGTTGTTGCTCGCGCAGAAAATTGTCGATGTCGCGCTTGGTAATGCGGCCATCGGGGCCGGTGCCCTGGACCTGCGCCAGGTCAACTCCCGCCTCCTCAGCGGCACGCCGCGCCAGCGGCGAAGCCTTGAGCTTGGCGAGGTCCGCGTCGCCAGCCGCAGGCGCGGGACGAGGAGGCGCCGCCGCCGGGCGCATCGCGGATACTTCGTGCGACGCGCGGGCGGGTTCCCGACGAGCCTCGATTGGGCGCGTCGCGGGTTGAGCCGCCTGCGGCTCGCCAGCATCACCCGCGGCCATGGCGGCCATGGATTCGGGAGCAGACTCCGTGGGCGCAGGAGCGGACCCGTTGGAAGCCGCTTCGGCTTCGCCGGCTTCCTTCGCCGCGCGTTTTTTGACCGCGACCGGCCGTGGTGCCGGATGCGGCTGCTGAGGCGGTTCGGGTGCGGCCGCTGGACTGGATTCGGTTACGGTTTTTTTCGCACCGTCCGCCGCGGGTTTTGACGCGGGCACCGCCGCCGAGGGCTTTACCTCCTCGCCCGGCGCGGCCAGCCGCGCGATGGTGGCTCCGACCGGAGCGCTTTCTCCTTCGGCCAGAACGATTTCCTGCATCACGCCGTCGTCGAAGGCCTCCATCACCATGTCGGCCTTGTCGGTTTCGACTTCGGCCAGGGCCTCGCCGCGGGTGACCTTGTCCCCCGGACGCTTGAGCCAGCGGAGGATTTTTCCCTCCTCCATGGTGTCAGAGAGCTTCGGCATCGTGATCTCAATGCTCATTTCGAGATCCTCTTGGGCGAGATTCCTTTTCGCCTGGTGTTGTAGCGCCAATCAAGCGCGGCCGTAAGTGCGGGGCGGCGGTTGCGACGCTCCGCTCACGCGATGCGCTCCACCGCCTCCACGACCTTCTGCGGCGAGGGCAGGGCGGCTGCTTCGAGATGCCGGTTGTAGGCGGCCGGGGCGTCAACACTGGCAACGCGCTGGATCGGAGCGTCGAGATCGTCGAATGCGGCCTCATAAATTCGGGAGGCCACCTCGGCTCCGGCGCCGCCGGTAAGCCATCCTTCGTAAACAACCACTGCGCGAGCTGTTTTCTTTACCGATTGTATAATCGTGTCCATATCCAGAGGATTGAGCGTGCGCAGATCTATAACCTCGGCGTCGGTACCCTGATTCTCCAGCGTCTCGGCCGCCTTGAGCGCGTCGTGGACCGTTTTCGAGTAGGCCACGATCGTCACGTCCTTGCCCTCGCGCATCACGTTGGCCTTGCCGAAGGGAACCAGGTAATCGGCCTCTTCGGGGACTTCGCCCTTGAGCCCATAGAGCGATTCGTGCTCCAGGAACATCACCGGATCCTCCTGGCGCAGCGCGTATTTGAGCATCCCCTTGGCGTCGGCAGCGGTGGCGGGAAGCGCCACGCGCAGCCCGGGACAATGGACGAAATAAGCCTCGAGGCTTTGGCTATGCTGGGCGCCCAGTTGATGGCCGCCGCCTTGGGGTGCGCGGATCACCAGCGGGATCTTGGTCTGACCGCCGAACATGAAGCGTGCCTTGGCTGCGGTGTTGACGATTTGGTCAATCGCCAGCAGAGCGAAGTTGATGGTCATCAGCTCGACCACCGGCCGCAACCCCCCCATCGCGGCGCCCACGCCCGCGCCGACGATTGATAGCTCCGAGATGGGTGTGTCGCGGATGCGTTTTTCCCCGTAGGTGGCGATAAGCCCGTCCGTCACTTTAAACGCGCCGCCGAAGTACCCGACCTCTTCGCCCATGATGAAGACGCGCTCGTCGCGGTCGAGTTCCTCGCGCAGCGCCTGGTTGAGTGCTTCACGATATGTCATCAGCGCCATTGCTGTTAAGCCTTCTGCTCGCTATTCGACGTAAACGTTCTTGGTCAGCTCCGACAGGGGCGGCTCGGGGCTTTCGTCGGCGAACTTCACCGCGTCATCGACCACGGCGCTTTCCTCCTGGTCGATCTTGTCCAGGACGGAGGGAGCGACTCTGCGCTCATGCGTCAGCAGGTTGCGGAAGCGCTTGATCGGGTCGCGCTCCTGCCAGATCCGCTCCTCGCGCTTGGAGCGATACTCGGCGGGGTCGGACATCGAATGGCCGCGGAAGCGGTACGTGATCGCTTCGATCAGGGAGGGTCCCTTGCCTTCACGTGCGCGCGCAGCCGCCTCGCTGACGGCAGCGTAAACCTCGATCACATCCATGCCGTCGACTCGCACGCCGGGGATCTTGTAGGGGTCGGCGAAACGGTAGAGTTCTTCCTGGCAAATCGCATTCTGGACCAGCGTGCCCATCCCGTAAAAATTGTTCTCGCAGACGAAAATCACCGGCAGCTTCCAGAGCGACGCCATATTTAAGCTTTCGTGGAAAGCTCCCTGCGGCAGCGCGCCATCGCCGAAGAAGGTGCAGACAACTTCGGGGTCGCCGCGGTAGGCGATCGCGAGCGCCAGCCCGGTGGCGATGGGCAGCCCGCCGCCGACGATTGCGTATCCGCCCATGAAGCGCAGGACCGGGTCAAACAGATGCATCGAGCCGCCGCGCCCCTTGGAGATGCCGGTTGATTTGCCGAACAGCTCCGCCATCACGACGCGCGGCGAGGCGCCTTTGGCCAGACAATGGCCGTGCTCGCGGTAGGTCGAAACCACGTAGTCTTTGTCGTACAAACCCTGGATTGCGCCGACCGCGATCGCTTCCTCTCCGGCGTAAAGATGGCAGAAGCCCGTGATCTTGCCGCGCGTATACATCTCGGCGACTTTGTCCTCGAAGCGCCGGATCAGACTCATCTTCCGATACAGCTCCAGCAGCTCGTCCTCGGCCAACCGGTACATCGCCCGTTCCGCAATCCGTTCGCGTTCAAGCGCCATAATGGTGTCCCTTCACAAACATTGTATCGCGAATCGGTCGCGATAGTAGGGGGAGATCGCTAAATGCGCCGTTCAAGACAAAATGCGCCATGATGCGCCAAAATTATGCAGCCAACGTGCCATCTTCAGGCGAACTTCAGGTTGAGCTGCGCAGCGGCGCTGACTGGTGCAAAGGAGGTGCGATGAATTGGCGATGGGCCCAGGCGGCCGATCGCTTCGATGTGTTCCGCTGTGCAATACCCCTTGTGGCGGGCAAAACCGTAGCCAGGGTAGCGATTATCCAGCTCACGCATCAGCCGGTCCCGCGTCACCTTGGCGATTATTGAGGCCGCCGCGATGCAAAAGGACTTGCGGTCGCCGCCGACGATATGGGTCTGCGGAATGTCGAGACGGCGCAGCGGGCGCCCGTCGATGAGCACATGCTCAGGTTTTACGCTCAGCGACCCAATCGCCCGCCCGCAGGCGGCGAGGGTTGCGTGGTAGATGTTGATCCGGTCGATTTCATCGACCTCGGCCACGCCGACCGCGAAAGCCGCGGCGCGCTGGATAATGACCTCGTACAGTTCCTCGCGCTTGGGCGCGAGCAGCTGCTTGGAATCGTGGACACCCTTAATGTGGGTTTCTGGTGCAAAGATGACGGCCGCCGCGACCACGGGACCGGCCATCGGACCAACCCCGGCCTCGTCCACTCCGGCTACGGCCTGAAGGCCGCTCAGCCACAATTTGCGCTCGTAACGCAGGTCGGCTCGCCGCTTCACTAACTGCTCCCTCCGCCTCCTGACCTCTGGCCCATTATGAATACGCTATCGCTGCGTGATCAAACCCGCGCCACCTGATTTTAGACAGGGCTTTGGCCCTGGATTGGTTTCGTGTTATCTCGCAGTTTATGAAGTTCGGTCTGTTCGGAATCAACATGCGTCCGTGCGACAATCCGCTAACCGCCGTTCGGGTTGCGCGCGCCGCAGAGGAGGCGGGCTTCGACAGCGTTTGGACAGGAGAGCATATCGTGCTGGCCGACCCGCAGACGTCGCCTTCGCCGATGCCTCCGGACGTGCCGTTCGTCGATTCCGCGGTGGCCCTGGCCTTCGTTGCGGGCCACACAAAGGTCATCAAACTCGCCACCGGCATCATAATCCTGCCGCAGCGCAATCCAGTGGTGCTGGCCAAGGAACTTGCATCGGTGGATGTAGTTTCGGGCGGACGTCTGATCTGCGGCTTCGGGATCGGCTCCTTGGCGGTGGAATTTGGCGCCCTGGGGGTGCCCTTCGAGAACAAGGGCAAGCGCGCCGAAGAGTACATCCGCGCGATGAAAGCACTGTGGACCATGGAGAAGCCGGAGTTCCGCGGCCGTTTCGTGTCATTTTCCGGCGTACGCGCGGAGCCGCGTCCGAGCCAGAAGCCACA
Organism: Binataceae bacterium (SeqCode); assembly: GCA_035262365.1. Taxonomy (GTDB): domain Bacteria; phylum Desulfobacterota; class Binatia; order Binatales; family Binataceae; genus JAJPJA01. The sequence goes on along the minus strand of DATFSZ010000118.1, from coordinate 46,110 downwards.
TCCGCCAATTATCTTCGGTGGCAACTCACCGTACGCATTCAGCCGCACCGCGCGTCTGGGCGACGGATGGTTCGGCTTTGCGCTGGATCGCGACCGCACCGTCGCTTACCTCGATGGGATTCGGCAAAAGTGTAAACGTTTCGGCAGAAGCTTCGATGAGATCGAAATCAGCGTGACGCCGCGCGCCCGGGTCGATTACGACGTCGCCCGGCAATACGCCGATCTCGGCGTGAATCGGATCGTTCTTTACAGTCGCGCCCGCGACGAACAAGGGGTCTGGGAGTTTATCCGCAACTCCGAGCGCGAGCTGATCAGCCGTATGTGATTGCCCGGCTAAGATTCACGGCGGCCGTCCATAACTGCGATAGCCCTTAGGTAGCGCGCAGCAATCTGATGTGCTACCTATCATAAGCGAGCAATCAGACCGAATTCTCAGCCAGTTGATGCCAGCACTGTTTACTAACGCCACAGTCGTTCTTGGCTATTCTCACCTCCTCTTCCCGCAGTTCGTTCTGCGCCTCTTTCCAGATCGCCGGCCAAAGCAACGTATGAAAAAGGCAGGAGTGCCCAGGCGTCGCTTCCCGGACTTTGTGGGGTGTTTCCAATGAAGAGAAATCCGCCGGTAAACCCTTTCGATGCGAGCCGGTGTATCGGGTCCGTGTTCGAGGTCGGGCCGAACTCTGCCGGCGTGACTCTGTCAAACCTGGCTTCCACTTTAGCGGAAGTAGGTGGATTCGTAGTGGTTGAATGCGGTGACTGCGTGCTGTTCGGACGGTTGTCTGGGGTGCAATCGCCGTATCGTGATGCGACGCGCAACGGGTCGGGTGCCGAAACACCCGAACATCGCACCGGCACGATCGAACTTTTGACTACGATCCGCGTTGATGGCACGAATGCCTTGCGGGGAATTGAACGGTATCCGCATCCGGGAAGCCGGGTCTATCCGGCCTCCGCCCAACTCTTGAGATGGCTATTCGAATGTGGCCAGCTTGGTGAAATCAACGACGCCCGCGGCGAGCCTGTGATTCTGAATCTGATGTCGCTGACCGACGGCACCCAGATAGGTTTGGCTCCGGAGCGCCTGTTTGGCCATCATTGCGCGATCGTGGGCGCGACCGGCGTGGGCAAGAGTTGGACCATGGCTCGCCTGATCGAGGAGTCGGCCCGCTATTCGGCCAAGATGATCTTGTTCGATAGCACCGGAGAATTCCACACCGTGACCTCTGGCGTGAGGCACGTTCATCTCGGCACAGACCCTTCCGAACAGGAACTGTCCCATGAAGTGGCGATGCCTTATAACGATTTGACCGAGTCAGATCTGTTCGCGCTGTTCAAACCCGGCGGACCTACGCAGGGACCCAAGCTGCGCGCCGCGATCAAGAGCCTCAAGTTGGCAAGAGTTCCGAACCTCGCCACCGGTGGCGTTGTGCTCAAGGCCGGCCGGCTCAAGTTTCCATTCGAAGCCGCCTACGCGGCGAAGTCGCGCGAGATCGAGGATCCGCGTGCGAACTTCGACATCTCCAAACTTCCGGCGCAAATCGACGCCGAATGCGTGTTTCCGACCGGTGGATTTTCATCGAATCCCGATCCGACCCGATGGGGCGCGCCGAACGATGTGGAGCGCGGCAACTGCGTCAATCTGATCACACGAATCGAGGATATGTTGCATGCCCCCGAACTCGCCTGTGTATTTCGCGCCCGGGAGAAGAAGGCAATATTCGACGAAATCGAATCCTTTATCCAGGACGACGCGGCGCGCGTGCTGCGAATCTCACTGAAATACCTCCCATTCGCTCACGATGTGCGGGAAATCGTTGCAAACGCGATTGGGAGGCACATGCTGGATCTCGCGCGCAGCGGCGGACTCGGCATCCGGCCCGTGGTTATTCTGCTGGACGAAGCGCATCACTTTCTGAACCAGGGCATCACCGAGGAGAACGTCAGATATCCGCTCGACTCGTTCGACTTGATTGCGAAGGAGGGGAGGAAGCTGTCGCTGAACTTCTGTATCGCCACGCAGCGGCCGCGCGACATTCCCGAGGGCGTACTCAGTCAAATCGGCACTTTCATCGTTCATCGGCTCAATAATGATCTGGATCGCACGGCGGTAGAAAGTGCTTCTGGTGAAGCCGATCGCTCGGTGATGGCATTCATTCCGGGCTTGGGTGAAGGACAGGCGGTAATAATCGGCGCCGATATTCCGCTTCCCTTGGCCGTCCAGATTTTGAAACCGGCAGAGCCGCCCGATTCACGCGGTCCCGATTACCAGGGACAATGGAGATAGCGGTTCCTGCCGCGGGAGCTGATTGGGCGGAGTCTCAATGCCACGGAACCTTTACAGTTTCGGTGGCGCCGGTTTCAGTATTGACCACGAGCATCTCCAGGTCGCTGTACGATCCTTTTGGAAAAAAGACATAGCCGCTGACGGTGAAGTCCTTTCGCACCTCGGTATCGGCCAGCGTCACGCCCTGGATCTGCGCATTGGCCTGGTTCTGCGCTTCCGCCTGTCCCATCGGCGCGCTCCACAACGCGCCCTGTGTGACGCCAACCGCGCCGCCAATAGCGGCGCCCGGTCCCACGCCGCCCGCCGCCAGTCCGGCCAATGCGCCCGCGGCGGCACCTACCGCGCCCTCAGCCGCGCCTCCGACCGCGCCGCTTTCGACCGCTGCTTTGAGCTTGTTAGCGCCGCCCGCTTGGCGCGCCGCTTCGATTGCTGGAACCGGCGCGATTCTCTCTCCGTACTGATTAAGGGCGAAAACCTGGCTGGGATGGATCGCTCGGCCTTCGTCCGTGCCGTTGGCTACCGCCACGTAAACTGGAATCAGGTTGCCGACCGGTTCCTCGGCCCGGGTTACGACCGAAATCTGGCCATCGATGGGAGTCGGGACGACCTTGGCCTTGGTCTCCAGGGGCGCCGGAGCGATGGCGCAGGAAGATAATATCAGCACGGCTGCAATGCTTAGACACTGGCGCAGATGTTCAGCGCGCATCATTGCCTGTAAGGATAGCGCGCGTGTGGTGACCGGCGGAAGTCAAGCCTGTTCCGGGCGCGGTGTTCGGGAATCTAACGTCGCTGGCCGCGACGAAAAATGAACCAACGCCCCGAGCGGGTTGAGCTCCCTCATCCTTTCCCTATCCTCCCTTAACTCAATGGGGGAGAGGGCCTTCTGTCGGCTCACCTTATCCTGGAGAGGGTGATGTTGCGCGCTCCGCTCTGAACCGCGAAGCCCTCTCAGTAGTAATCCACCGGGTCGATGCGGCGCTTGGCGCCGAAGTAAAAGAGCATGTTCTCGGTCAGCCCCTGCCATGTGAACGGTCCCGGCGGAGCCAGCAGGCGCTTGAACATCGACTTGAGCGAATAGAACTCAGTCGTACAGCGCCACACGCCCTCTTCGACCTCCTGCGGCGAGAGATTCTTAGGCACGAACATGCATCGGAAATTGTTGGTGTACATGTCGGCGTCAGGAATGATCACGCGGCCTTCGTCTTCCAGCTGGGCGCGCATCGGCGTGCCCTTGCGCGGGGTCACGGTGTTGAAGAATGCTTCGGGCGCCTTGACTTCGTGCAGGAACTTCAGCGTGTCGTCGAAAATCTGCGGATGGTCGTTCTCCAGGCCAAACAGGAAGTTGAGCGAATAGTAGATACCGTACTTGCGCAGTTTCTCGAGCAGCTTCTTGTACTGGTTGGCGTGGTTCTGAATCTTGTTCATCGACAGCAGGCTATCCTGGCTGATCGACTCCACGCCGATGTTGACATGGAAAATACCGGCTTTGGCCGCCAGATCGAGCAGCTCGTCGTCATGGTTTGAATTGATGGTCCACAAGCAGGCGAAGCGGATATTGAGCGGCTCCAGGGCGCGGAAGAGTTCGCGGGCGAACTTGTGCTTGCCGGTAATCTGATCGTCGATGAACTGAAAGCGGCGCACACCCGTGATTTTGACCACCTGCTTGATTTCCTCGACGATGTCCCCGATCGGGCGCGTGCGATATGCGCCTTCGTAGAAAATCGGAATCTCGCAAAACGAACATCGATAGGGGCATCCACGGCTGGCCTGGATTGGAGCGGCCTTGAACAGGTAGCGGTTAAGCTTGAGCAGTTCGTGGCGCGGGCGCGGCAGATTCTTGAGGTCGTGCAGCTTGTCGGCCTTGTAGACCTGCTTGAGTTTGCCGTCCTGCCAGTCGCGCAGCAGAGGTTCCCACACCAGGTCGGCTTCACCCTGAATGACGGCATCGCAATGCTTGAGCGCCTCTTCGGTTTGCAGCGTGGCATGAAAACCGCCGAACACGACAGGAACGCCGCGCTTGCGGAATTCGTCGCCCAACTGATAAGCGCGCAGCGAAGCGCCAATCGTGGTGGTCATTCCGACCAGGTCCCAGCCGGCATCAAAATCGACGTCCTCCAGCCGTTCGTCGCACAACGTGACGTCGAAGTCATCGGGTGTCAGTCCCGCCACCAGCGGAATCATCAGGCCCATGATCAAACGCCAGCGCGTCTTGTGCGGCGTGCCGTCGAGATGAACCGTCGTCGGTTGAATGAGAAGGATTCGTGGTTTCTTCATATGCCCTCCGCAAGCCGATCCCCACCAGATTCATGCGCTGCGCTGGACTGCGCCCGTTTGCTGGTCACCCACCACAACCCCCCAGCGAACAGATAAGTGCCGAGCGCCGCGCCGATAATGAAATAGTTCAGCCGATTAATCAGAGCCAACAGGAAGAGGAGGTACGCAAAGTCGCGGCCTGTCAGACGGTCGACTTTGCGGATGAAGACCTCGGCGCCGGCGGCCGAAATGCTCATCGCGTGATGTACGGAAACAGCGCACATGCCAAAGCCGATCAGCAGAGTCCCGAGCACATAAAGGTACGCGGCACTGTGGACGGCGCGGTAGCACCCGATGCTGATGCCAAAAAAGATCGCGATATGAACCAGGTTGTCGGTAAGCGCGTCCAGCCGTGCTCCGGCCGGCGTCTCCGCCATCTTAAGCCGCGCCAGTTCTCCGTCAACGCCGTCAATCGTGATCGAGATTACGAACAGCAGCGCCGCGAGGAGCCGGGTCCAGTATCCGGGTTGAGCGAACATCCACGCGATGCACATTCCCAGCGCGGTATTGGCCAGCGTAACCTGGTTGGGAGTAACCGCCGTATGTGCCAACAGATAGCTGAGCCGCCATGACAGCTTGCGATCGAAAATCCGCGCCATCACCCCGTCGGTACGGGCAGTGTCATGACGCAAAGTGCGGGCGATAACCCGTTCGGCCGCCGCGCAATCCTCCGGGCGTCCGTTGAGCGCGAACGGAAGGCCAGCGATATCGCTGTTCACCGTTGATGCTGCAGTCCGTCCGTGGCCGCCGATGAAATCGGCCAGCTTGCCCGCCGACAGCGAAGCCACGGCGTCGCCGTTGGCGGTGGTTAGCTGCACCGCCTCGCCGCTGGACGCCTGCGACGCCATCAGGTCCCGCAGTTGAGAGAGCGAAAACACGATATTTCCCGTGAGCGCAACGCACTTGGTGGCATTATCCAAGTTGCCGATTTCCTCGAAGGAGCCCACCAGGCTCACGCGCTGGTCGTTCGAAAATCGGCCCAGCGCCGGCACGAACCGGGTCCGCTCCTCGATCGGGCACTTAACGTAGAAGCGCGATACGCCCGCCCGCTCGCACACCCGCATCATCCGCTCCAGCAGCGGCCGGCCGAAAATAAGCTCCGTTCCTCGGCTGGGTGCCTCCACCAGCGCCACCGCCACGGGATTTTCTTGACTGGTCGAAGTAAGGTCCAAGCTATTAACTTTCCGGTCAGTTCAAAGTGAATGTACTAAACCAATCGGTCAGGCAAAGCAATACACCCGAGATTTTCCCTTATGAATCCAATCATTTTCAGGCTTCGATCCGCTCTCCACATTGGTTGACGTTCGCGCTGCGCCGGGCCCGCCAAGCCTAAACATAAAAGAGTTTTAAAGTGAACGCTGGCTTCGGCCGCCCCTTATCCGTAAATTTTAAGCTCATTTTCAGAAAGGCGGCATCAAAATGCCGTAAGTCTTTGGAAACCGGTTGGCAACAAATCACCACGCTGCTGTTCGATTTCGGCGGGACGCTCGACCGTCCGGGGGCGCATTGGCTGGACCGCTTCCTGCGCCACTACGGCGCAGCGGGCATTAAGCTGAACCGCGAGGAACTGGACCCTGCCTTCGCTTATGCGACTGGTCGCGGCTATCGGGCCGGCGCACGCATCTATGGCTATGGCCTGCGCCCGCTGCTTGACGAACTTGTGAACTGGCAAATCGATTACCTGATCGAACATTTGCCGAAGCGTGTCCCACCTTCGATTCGCGACTCCGCCCCAGCCATCGCGGCCAGCTTTTGCGCCGAAAGCGCGGCCGGCTATGAGCAAAGCCGCCGTATTCTCGGCGCGCTGGCTTCTCGTTTCACGATCGGCGTGGTGTCCAACTTTTACGGCAACCTGGAGCCGGTTTTGAAAGAGGCGGGCTTAGCCACGTTCGTCGTCGCAGCCATCGACTCATCGCGCGTTGGCGCATTCAAACCAGACCCGAAGATTTACCAAGCAGCGCTGGGCCGGCTGAACGCGCGACCCGAAGAGACCGCGATGGTCGGGGATTCGCTGGCGAAGGATTGTGTGCCGGCAAGGCGGCTCGGGCTGCGCACCGTATGGTTGATGCCCGAAGGGGTGGAGTACACTCCTCAAGATGAAGCGAGCGCTGATTTAGCTGTGCACAACCTTCATCAACTGGTTGAGATCTGTCTTGGAGTCGATTGACGGGGGAATTCTGGCGGCCGGACGTGGCGAGCGGCTGCGCGCTCAAGGCGCAAATCTGCCCAAGCCTCTGGTCGTGCTGGATGGAGAAACGCTGCTCGCCCGCCAGACCCGTATCCTGCTGGAGGCTGGGGCTAGGCGCGTGGTCGCCGTGGTCAATTCCGAGACCGCGGCAGTGATTGAGCGCGACGCAATTTCGCTCCCCGAGCGGTTGACGGTAGTCGTGCGTGACACGCCCAATTCGATGGAGACGCTGTTCCAGCTATGCGAGCATCTGACCAGCCGATGGTTTTTGGCTGCGACGGTCGATTCAGTGCTCGGTCGCGGCGAAATGACGCGCTTCGCTCGGCGCGCAACTGCGCTGGCTTGCGCCAATCCCGCGGCGCCCGACAGCGGCGTGCTGGGTGTGGTGCGATGGCGCGGAGACGAGCGTCCGCTCTTTGTCGACGTTGACGGCGCGGGACTGATACGCAAGGTAGGCGCCGCCGGCGGCGATACGGTTACCGCCGGCGTTTATTTCCTGCCGCAGTCGATTATTGCCTTCCGCGATCGTGCGCGCCAAGCCGGGCTGTCCGCGCTGCGCCAATTCCTGGCCGCCGTGGCGGACTGGGGCGTCGGCCTGCATGCGGTCGCCTTGAAGGAAGTAATCGATATCGACGTTGCACAGGATCTCGAAGCGGCGCGCGCGATGGTCGAAAAGCCGGCGTTGAACATACCGCGGCGCAGCGGGAGCGGATGATGGGCCGCGCGCTGGGTATATATCGCGAGACGGAATTCTCGCCCGGCAAGGTCGCCGCTGACGCGGCGATTTTGGATTCGGTCCTCGCCAATCTCGCCGCTCAAGGCTTGGAAATATCGGCGCTTGCGGCGCGCGACTTTATCAACAACCCGCTCCCGCGGTGCGACCTGATTCTGGCGATGTGCCAAAGCCATCAGGCGCTGGAGCGGCTGCGGGCCGCTGAGGCCGGCGGTGCCTTGGTAATCAATTCGCCGCGAGCGATCAGATCCTGCTATCGCGATCGTCTCGGTGAACTGCTGAAAGCGGCGTCTGCACCGGTTCCCGAAGGGATGCTGGTCGAGACCGCCGCGCCGGATGGGGGCGGCGCGAAAGCTACGCTGGACGCGCGGCGCGGTATCTATGTGAAGCGCGGCGACTTGCACGCGCTGTTCGCCGGCGACGTGCGCCGCGTGGACGACCAGGCAGCGCTCGATGCCGCGCTGCGGGATTTTGCCACCCGTGGAATCCGGCTCGCCTACCTTCAAGCCGCGGTGGAGGGTAGGGTAGTGAAGTTTTATGGCGTGACCGGTGGCAGTTACTTCAGCACGGCCGACGCGCAAGGAGCATCGAGCGGGGTGTTAACCGCGCGGCTCCAGGCTGCGGCAGACGAAGCGGCGAGGGCGCTGGGATTGGAGGTATGGGGTGGCGACGCAATCGTCCACGGCGAACAATTGAAAATCGTGGATTTCAACGACTGGCCCAGTTTTGAGCGAGTCAGAGACCAAGCGGCGGCGGCGATAGCGCACCGGGCGCTGCAGCTAGTGAGAGATACAAGGGTAGAGAATTGAGAAGCGAGAAAACCAGCACCCTTGTTGAGAATCCGGTCTCGCGAAGCTCTTTCTCCCGTTTTTCAATTCTCGCTTCTCCCTTCTCATTCATCCGATGAAAGCAAAGAAGACCAAACTTCCTTCTGTAACAACCTCGGTACCGGGACCCCGCTCCCGCGCCCTGTTCGAACAAGAAGAACACTACCTTGCCCCTGGCCGCCAGCGGATTTCCTCGCTGGCCGGCGTTGCCTTTGACCATGGCGAAGGCGCCACGTTGACCGATGTGGACGGCAACGTTTACGTGGATTTCTTTGCCGGGGTTGCGGTCGCCAGCCTGGGCCATGGGCATCCCGCGATGTCCAAAGCGCTCTCCGAACAGGCAGCGCGCCTGATGGTCGGTACGTTTGCGACTCCGGAGCGCGCCGAATCCTTCAAGGCTTTGGCTGAAGCCGCACCGGCGCCGCTTAGGCGCTTCCATCTCTATAGCGGAGGCGCCGAAGCGGTCGAGGCTGCGTTGCGCGCGGCACGCTCATTTACCGGTAAGCACGAGGTCGTCGGTTTCTGGGGCGGTTTCCACGGCAAGACCGGCGGTGTTATCGGGCTTATAGGCGACGAGTCCAAGCAGGGCTATGGCCCGCTTCCCGGCGGACAGCATCTCGTGCCCTACGCGGACTGTTACCGATGTCCATTCAAGCTTGAATATCCTGGATGCGGCATGTTCTGCGTCGAGTTCGCGCGCAAGCAGATCAAAAACAGTTCGGCGGGCGCTATCGCCGCTGTATTGGTCGAACCTTTTCAAGGTACCGCTGGCAACGTGATTCCGCCCGATGAGTTCCTGCCGGCGGTCAAAGAGATCGCGCGGGAAAATGACGCCGTGCTGATTGCCGACGAGATGATCACCGGCTTTGGGCGCACCGGAAAGATGTGGGGCGTGGAGCATACCGGCGTCCGTCCGGACATCATGACCGTCGGCAAGGGGATGGGTTCGGGCTTCCCGGTGTCGGGCGTACTGATGACCGAGAAGGTTGCGCAGGCCAAGCCCTTCGCCAAGCCCAGCGCTTCCTCGTCCAGCTACGGCGGCAATCCGCTGGCGGCGGTAGCTGTCGGGGAGACGTTGCGCGCGATCCAGGAGGAGCACTTGACGGACAACTCGTGCGCCGTCGGAGCCAAGCTGTTGGCAAGCCTGGAGATGTTCAAGGAAAAATTCGAGTTCGTAGGAGACGTGCGCGGACGCGGTCTGTTGATCGGAATCGATTTGGTGCGTGATCGCCGCACCAAGGAAGAACTGAGCCACCGGGTGACCGAGGTCATTTTCAAGGAGGCGCTTAAGCGCGGATTGCTGATCATGGGCTACTTCCCTCGCGTTCGCATTAACCCGCCCCTGGTGATCACGGAGGAACAGGCCGCGGCCGGCGTGGCGATTCTGGAAGAAGTCTTCACTTACGTGCGCGACCATCTGAACTGGCGGGAGGCTTGAGCGCGGCGATGGCGGAGAATGCCGGAAACCTTGGATTGTTCTTCGACTTGGGCGGAACCCTGGTCGAACTAGATGAGAATCGCGACCTGCCCGCCGACCGCAGCGGCAAGGTCACGGTCAAGATACTGCCCAACGTTGCGGAAACCCTGCGCCCGGTTCGCGATCATTTAATCTTCATCGTGACCAATCAACGCGGAATCAAACGCGGCCGCTTCACCCGCGAGCAGGTCGAAGCCGCGATCGCGCAGCTGGATCTGCAATTGGGCGGAATCCTGACCGCGTGGGAGATCTGCCCGCATGGTCCTGAGGATGGCTGCGAATGCCGCAAGCCGGCGGCCGGGATGGTCACTGAACTGGCGCAGACCTACGGCGTCGATCTGGCGGGCTCCACGATGGTCGGCGACCAGGAAGTCGACGAGCAATGCGCCAGGGCGGCGGGCGTGGGCCGGTTCGTTTACGCCAACGAATTTTTCAAGTGGAGCTGATGATTGCTGTGCTGCAGACGCGACGGTTTCGAAATCGCGGCTAAAGTACCCCCGGAAGCGAAAATCATTTCAGAGTTTGACTGCACTACCGCAATGGCCGGGCGGTAGTCTGATTAGCCGAGTTTACGCTATGACATCGAGTCAGCACCGAGGAGAGCGCGGAGGTTTATGAAATGAAAGTCGGCGTATCGGTATTCGCCAATGAACGGACCGCGAAGCCTGACCTGATGTTTCGCAGGGTGGAGGAACTGGGCTTCGATGCTTTGATAGTTCCTGAACACGCCATCATTCCCGTCAAACATAGAACACCTTATCCGGCCGGTGGCGGTGAGATTCCGGATTGGTACTCGCACATGCCCGACCCGTTCGTGCTGCTGGGAATCGCCGCGGCCGTCACCAGCCGCATCAAGCTGATGACGGGCATCTGCCTGGTTCCCGAGCACAACCCGATGGTGCTGGCCAAGGAAGTTGCCACGGTGGACTACTTCTCCGGCGGCCGCATGTGGTTTGGGATCGGTGCGGGATGGTTGGCGGATGAAACGGAGATCATGGGTGTGGAGTTCGCCAAGCGATGGCCTGTCACGCGCGAGTGCATCCGCGCGATGAAGGAGTTGTGGACCAAGCCCGAGGCGAGCTTCGAGGGTAAGTATATAAAGTTCCCCGCTGTCAGAAGCTTTCCCAAGCCGGTCCAGAAGCCTCATCCGCCCGTACTGATTGGTGCCAACGGAGGAGCCAAGGGACCCGACCGCGTGCTGCGCGACGTGGTCGAGATTGGCGACGGTTGGATGCCGCTGCGGCTTAAGCCGGCGCAACTCGCGGCCAGCCTTGCGACTCTCAAAAAGATGTGCACCGAAGCGGGTCGCGATTTCGCCAAGATGGATGTCACGATGTTCCGGCCCTTCGAGCAGGAGGACATCAAGCGGACCTACGAGGAATACGAGGCCGCCGGATGCCAGCGTATCGTGGTGGGTACCGAAGCGCTGTACCGCAAGGGCTTCGCACTCGAACCCGCCACGTGGCAAAAAGAGTTGGAAGACCTGGCGCGGAAATACCTGGTTTAAGCGCAATGCAGGCTCATGGCAACGCTCGCCAGGCGTGTCATTCCGAGCGCAAGCGAGGAATGACAACCGAGCGTGGCGCCGGCGACCTGGCGGCAGCCCTGCTCTGCGCCACCTTTGGGCGGCGCAGAGCGCGATCACTTTGCTTGAAGTGCATCAGTCGGCCTCACCCTTAGCCTCTCCCACGAATGATTGTTCGAGCGAGAACAGAGAACTCCTATGAAACTGCGCGGCGCAATTTCCGGTTTCGGACAGGTTGCCGAGCAGGGTCATCTGCCGGGATGGCGCCGGCGGCCTGAAGTTGAAATCGTCGCGATCCACGAGCCCATAGCAGAGCGGCGGCAGGCTGCACTGCGCGCGATCAAAAACGTCCGTGTTTATGAGGATCTGGGGCTGCTGTTGGCGGGCGAATCCCCCGACTTCGTCGATATCGCCAGCCCGCCTGCCTATCATGCCGGCGCAGCGCGCGCCGCGCTCGAAGCCGGCGCCCACGTGCTGGTTGAGAAGCCGCTGTGTCTCGATCTCAAAACGCTGGACGATCTTTACTCGCTCGGATCGTCACATCGGCGGACGCTGTTCTGCGTACACAACTGGAAGCATTCCCCCGTCTATCGGCGCGCATCCGAAGCGATTAGCGCCGGCGTGCTGGGCGGAGTCAGCTACTGCGCGCTGACGCGGCTTCGGACGCAGCAGGCGGGCGGAGCGCCGTGGCGAGTCGACCCGGTGATCGGCGGCGGAGGAATCCTGATCGATCACGGCTGGCACGTGTTCTACCTGATGCAATGGCTGATGGGTGGACAGGCGCCGCTTACCATCGGGGCGCGCCTGGAGGTGTTTCCGCCCGGCGTCGTCGATGAGGTCGCCGATTTAACTGCGACCTTCTCCGGCGGCAGGCTCGGTCACATCCATCTTTCCTGGCGCGCTCCTGCACGCCGCACCTCGGCGATACTCTATGGCGATGAGGGAATGCTGGAAATCGAGGACAGCACGATCCGTCTCACCCGGCGCTCCAGGGGGAGTGAGGATTTGCCGGTAATCGAAGAGCCGGACAACTCCTATCATCCGGCCTGGTTCGCCGCGCTCGCGGAAGAGTTCGAGGCGGCCATCGCGCAAGGGCCCCAAGGTCGGATAACGAGGCAAAACCAACGTGAAGCGCAGACGGCCTTGGCGATCCTGCTAGCGGCCAAGACCTCGCAGGCCTCCGCAGGAACGCCGATTTCACTTAGCGGAGGGAGAGAAAACATCGAGCAGGACCCAGAAACGGGATCCAGCCGCTGATTCCACGTCTGATTCATTACGGCTCTCCCTCACTCTTCGGTTCTTTCCCCAGCCTCTTGACTTGGTGCGCTTGGCGCGTACAAGTTTGATTGACCGATGGGTTAGGGATGGGCGGCAGGCAGGCTGGCTCCCCGGAACGGGAGTTCAATGCGACGGTTCGGAGAGACCTTCGCCGGCATTCCGCCATGAATTAAGGGGTCCGGCAACAGCAATTCAGGCACCGGTTGTTTCGGCGCCGGCCGGGCTAATGGAAGACGATGGTTACGGCGGGAGGGCAATCGCAGTCCCAGGATTCGCGCGATGAGATTCTGAAGGCGGGAATTCGGCTGTTCGCCACCCGCGGCTTTCACGAGACTTCAATGTCGGAAGTGGCGCGTGAGGCCAAGGTCAGCAAGGCGCTGATCTTCTGGCATTTCAAGACCAAGGAAGAGCTGTTTCTGGCGGTCCTGAACAAACTGCTGGAGCCTTATGTTATCGACTTCGCCGAAGAGTCGGAGAAACTCGATGCACGCGAGCAGATCAAGAAACTGATTGGCGGCTACGTGAATTTCGTGCGCGAAAACGCGAGTTCGGTAGGTTTCTTCCTGCGCCGGTTCATGAGCGGTGAAGAGATGCCCGAAGCGTTTACGGAACAAATCCGCCGTCTTTACGATTTATATCAAGCGTTGCTGACAGACCGGATTCGATTGGCACAGGAAAAGGGGCTGTGCTCCTGCAGCAATCAGCCCGAGGTCACGGCGAATTTCGTGCTGGCGGCGCTCAACGGATTGCTGATCAACCTGGTGTTCATGAGCCAGGCTCAAGACAACCTGGAAAGCGCCCTGGTTATGCTCTACGGACTGCTGTTCGGCGAAGAATCGAGTGCGGCGCCCGAGGCCGAACCCACTTCCGATTGACACGGAGAACCAACCGCGATGCGTATGCGGCTCAAACTGATGACCGACCTGGCGCGTTACATGACGCGGCAAAAACGCGCCGGGAACACGTATTTTCCCATCGTGCTGATGCTCGAACCGCTGCACGCATGCAATCTAGCTTGCGTCGGCTGCGGGCGCATTGTCGAGTACAAGGACACGATTCGCGACCAGATGCCGCTGGAGGAAGCGCTGGGGGCCGCCGAGGAAGCGGGCGCTCCTATCGTTTCGATCTGCGGCGGGGAGCCGCTCATCTACAAGCATATCGTGCCCTTGACCAAGGGCCTTATCGAGCGGCGCCGCCACACGATGATCTGCACCAACGCCCTGCTGCTGGAGCGGTTCGTCAAGCAGGTGCCGCCCAGCCCGTACCTGAGCTTCAACGTGCATATCGACGGGATGCGCGAGACGCACGACCGCGTGGTTGACCGCGACGGCGTTTTCGATACCTGCGTGCGCATGATCAAGATGCTCAAGGAAAAAGGCTACTGGGTGCAGACAAATACCACGGTCTTCCGTGAAACCAGCGCCGAGGAGATCGAGGAGCTGGTCGAGTTGCTGACTTCGTTCGGGGTGGACGGTATGCTGGTCAGCCCCGGCTATCACTACCAGGTGCTGACCAACGACATTTATCTCAAATCCGACGAAACGCCCGAGAAATTCAAACGCGTCAAGAGACTCGCCGCGGACCACAAGATCATCAACACCCCGATTTACCTGGAGTATCTCACCGGGGAGCGCGATCTGCAGTGCAGCCCGTGGACCACGGTGACGCGCAATCCGCAGGGATGGAAGGGACCCTGTTACCTGATCACCAACGGCCATTATCGCACCTTCGACGAGCTGCATCAGGCTATCGATTGGGAGTTCTACCGGACCAAGCAGGACATTCGCTGCCGCGACTGCAAGATGCATTCGGGCTTCGAGGGCACCGTGGCGCTGGATTTCGGCAAGAACCTCAAGGATTCGTGGAAAATGGTGCGCTACTACGTGTCTTGATTTTGACGCGGCGCGCCGCCGCTGCTCCGCGGCGCGGAGAAAGTCCGCTGCCGTTTGCTGAGACAATCGATGCCTAATTCCGGCTCACGCCCGGCCCCGAAGGCCAATCAGGAGACCAAAACGCCGCGCCACGGCAGCGCGGCGGATTTCAACATCGAACGCTACCTCAAGGAACGCGCTCAACTCATGGAGGGCGCGCTCGATCGCACCGTGGCCGCACACGAAGAGCCCGGATCACAACTGATTGAAGCGATGCGCTACAGTCTGTTAGCAGGCGGCAAACGCCTGCGGCCGGTCCTGGCTATCGCGGCGTGCGAGGCGGTCGGGGGCCATCCTGACGACGCACTGGGGCTAGCCTGCGCCCTGGAGATGATCCATACCTACTCTCTGATCCATGACGATCTGCCCTGCATGGACGACGACGACCTGCGCCGCGGCCGGCCCACCAATCACAAGGTGTACGGCGAAGCCATGGCGACGCTGGCGGGTGACGCTCTTTTGACCGACGCCTTCAGAGTCCTGGCGCGCTCGCCGCACGGGCGCGTGCCCGCGGCGGTGGTGCTGGACGTGGTGGCAGAACTTGCGCAGGCGGCCGGTTCTCCGGGAATGGTTATCGGGCAGGCGCTCGATATTCTCTCCGAGGGCAAGGCGACAGACCAGGCGACGCTTGAGTACCTTCACGCGCGCAAGACCGGGGCGCTGTTTCTTGCCGCCGTGCGCGGTGGCGGGATGTTGGGCGGCGGCGACAGCCGGCAGATCGATGCCCTGTCCGAATACGGGCGCGCGCTGGGTCTGGCTTTTCAGGTGATCGACGATCTGCTGGACGTAACCGCATCCACCGAGCAGCTCGGTAAGCGCACGCACAAGGACGATGCGCACGGCAAGGCCACCTACCCGGCGCTGATGGGTGTGGAGAAGTCGCGCCGGTTTGCGCACGATCTCAAGGAGCGCGCGATTTCGGCGCTGTCCGCCTTCGACGATCGCGCGCGGGCGCTGCGCGAACTCGCCATCTTCGTGGTGGAGCGCTCGCTATGAGCGCAGGCGATACTCCCGCCGCGCCACGCCAGGCAGTCCTGGTTGGGCCGCGGCATTTTGAATTGCGCCCGACCGTGGCGCCGCACCCGGGGCCCGGTGAGATCTTGCTGCAAATCAAATGCGCGCTCAGTTGTGGCACCGATTTGAAGTTCTATCGCCGCGGCCATCCTCTGTTCAGCTTTCCGATGCCCTTTGGCCATGAGTTCTCCGGCGTGGTGGCCGAGGTGGGCACGGGTGTCGAAGGTTTCAGGCCCGGCGATGAACTGATGGCGGCGCCGACGGCGCCATGCGGTAATTGCTTTTTCTGCGGCCGTGGCCAGGAAAGCCTGTGTATCAGCGTGATCGACACGATGGTGATGGGCGCGTATGCCGATTTCCTGCTGCTGCCGGCTCATGTGGTGGCGCGCAACGTGTTCAAGAAACCGGCCGGCCTTCCTTTCGAGGAGGCCGCGCTGCTCGAACCGCTGGCTTGCGTGGTCCACGCGCAGGCGATCGCGTGTCCGCAGCGATTTGAAACCTGCATGGTGTTGGGCGCGGGAGCTTTCGGTCTGCTGCACGTGATCCTGCTGAAGGCCGCGGGCGCAGGCAGCGTGGTGGTCGCGGGACGGGGCGATTCCCGGCTGCGATGGGCCGCCGAGATGGGCGCCGATCAGGTAATCGACGCGCGCAGCGAGGACGTTGCGGCCAAAGCGGCCGCGCTAAACGGGGGCTATGGTCCCGACCTCGTGATCGAGGCGACGGGACAGGTCTCGGGATGGGAGAGTGCCTTGCGCTGCGTGCGGCGCGGTGGACGCGTCGTGTTTTTCGGCGGGTGCGCGGCCGGTACCTCGGTGCAGTTGGATACGCGCAGGATGCATTACGATAGTCTGACGCTTATCGCGCCGTTCCATTTCCGGCCCGAAGACGTCAGGGGCGCGCGCGACTTGCTGGCCGAGCGCAAGCTGGGCGTGGGCAGAATTATCAATGAGCGCAAGCGGCTCAGCGAGTTGCCGCAAGTGTTCGACCTGCTGGAGCGCGGGGACGTTTTGAAGTGCGCGATCATTCCTTGACCGTTCTCAGCCTCGTCCTCTCCGTTGTCGGGGAGAGGAGACAGGACGCCTTGTTGAAGAGAGAAACCTCATCTTGGGGGAAGGAATAAAATGAGGTCTTGGAGGTTCCCCACATTAGGATGCCTGGCCTGTAAGTGAAGAATACAAAGCACTGTTCTTTATATCCCCTCTCCCCGAAGAGCGAGAGGCCCAAGGTGAGGTTGATCGGCGCATTTCCACTGCGGCCAACGCGCGTCGAGCCAAGAGTAAATTTGTCATGAGCGAAACGATTCAAATTGACGGCGCGGCGGCGGGGGTTGCGGCAGTCACCAACGGGCAACTTGGCCTGCGCCTTGATCAGGTCATCAGCCGTGCCCAACAGTCGCTGCTCAAGCTGCAGAAGCCTGAGGGCTACTGGCATGCTCCGCTGGAAGCCAACGCGGAGATGAACGCCGAGTATGTTATCTTCACGCACTTCATGGACTGTGTGGACCCCCAGGAGGAGGCCAAGCTCAAGAAGCACATCCTGGAACTCCAGCAGCCCGACGGTAGTTGGAGTCTGTTTCCGGGCGGCGAGGGCTACCTTTCTACCAGTATCGAGGCGTACTTCGCGCTGAAGCTGGCCGGGATGCGCGCGGGCGACGAGGAGATGTCGCAGGCGCGGCGCTGGATTCTTTCCCGCGGCGGGGTGGCGAAGTGCGGCTCGTTGGCGCGCTTTTACCTGGCCGCGATGGGCCAGGTTCCGTGGGAGGCGACCACGTCGCTGCCAGTGGAAATCTGCCTGCTGCCCAATTGGTCGCCGGTCAACGTCTATGAGCTGTCATCCTGGGCGCGCGGCACGCTGTTCGGCCTGATGCTGCTGCAAGCGGCGAAGCCGGTGGTCAAGGTCAGTTACGAAGCTGGCGTCCTGGAACTTTATATCGAGCCGCCGCACTTTACGCGCTTTCGCCCGCCGGCCGCAAAAAGCCGTTTCTCATTGCGCGGAATATTAAACCTTACCGACGCGATGCTGCGCGGCTACAACCGCCATCCGATCCAGGGGCTGCGTGTGCGCGCGCTGCGCGCGGCGGAGAACTGGATCCTGGAGCATCAGGAGGCCAACGGCTCGTGGGGCGGAATCGAGCCTTGCTACCTGCTCAGCGCGATGGCGCTCAAGGGCCTCGGCTACCGCACCGATCATCCGGTGCTCAAAAAGGCGATCGACGCCAGCCGCGAACTGATATGGGACATGGGCGACAAGATTCTGTACATGCCCTGCGTATCGCCCAACTGGGACACCGGCCTGGCGGCCAAGGCGCTGCTGGAGTCGGGAATCAGTCCCGACGATGAGTCGATGGTCAAAGTCACGCGCTGGCTTATCGACCATCAAATCTTCAAACGCGGCGACTGGTCGATTAAGCGGCCCAAGCTCGAACCCGGTGGATGGGCGTTTGAGTTCTACAACGACTGTTATCCCGACGTGGACGACTCGGCGGTTATCCTGTGCGTGCTCGCGGCGACGCGGTTTGCCGACGCGGCGGCGCGCGAGCGGTCGATCAGCGCGGGGTCCAACTGGGTGATGGGGATGCAGTCCCGCGACGGCGGTTTTGCCGCCTTCGACGCCGACAACAACTCCACCTGGCTCAATCATCTGCCGTTCGCCGACGTCGAGGCGGTGACTGATCCGAGCTGCCCCGATTTGACCGGGCGGGTGCTCGAGATGATGGCGGCGGTCGGCTATCGAGCGGAGCATCCGGTGGCGCGCCGCGCGATCGACTGGCTCAAGGCGGCGCAGGAGGCGGACGGCTCGTGGTGGGGCAGATGGGGTGTCAATTTCATCTATGGCACCTTCTCGGCGCTGGGCGGCTTGCGCGCAATCGGAGTCGATCCGGAGCAGCCGTGGATCCGGCGCGCCGTGCAGTGGCTCAAGGACCACCAGAACTCGGACGGCGGATGGGGCGAGAGTCCGCTGAGCGACAAGGATCGCGAATGGCGCGGGCGCGGCACGAGCACCGCGAGCCAGACCGCATGGGCGCTGATTGGCCTGCTGGCCGGCGAAGACGCGATTAGCGATAGCGTAACGCGCGGAGTGGATTGGCTGCTGGAGCGCCAGAACGATCAGGGCACGTGGGACGAGACCGAATCCACGGGCACGGGCTTCCCTAATCATTTCTATTTGCGCTACTACATGTACCCCCACTATTTCCCCTTGATGGCGCTGGGTAGATTTAAAGCGCGGCTTAAGGAGAAAGCGGCGGGGTAACTGGCCATGAAGACGATTGCGGTTCTGGGATCCACCGGCTCAGTTGGTGTAACCACGCTCGATGTCGTCAGCCGCTTCAGCGAGCAATTCCGTGTCGGCGCCATCGCCGCCGGGCGCAACGTGGAACTGCTGGCCGAGCAGATTCGCCGCTTCCGCCCCGAGCTGGTATCGGTGGCCGACGGCGAGGCAGCCTTGCGGCTTAAAGAGCTGCTTGGCGCGGAGCGCGTGGAAATAGTGACTGGACTCGATGGCGCCATTTCCGTTGCCACCTGGCCCGCCGCCCAGTTGGTGGTCTCGGCGATGGTGGGTGCGCTGGGGCTGCGCCCGACGCTGCGCGCTATTGAGGCGGGCAAGGATATCGCATTCGCCAACAAAGAAGTGCTGGTGGTTGCGGGCGAAGTGGTAACGCGTGCGGCCGAGCGCCACAAGGTGCGCCTGCTGCCGGTGGACAGCGAACATAACGCGCTGTTCCAATGTATCGAGGGGCGCCGGCGCTCCACCGTCAAACGAATCATCCTGACCGCGTCCGGTGGTCCGTTTCGCACCCTGCCGATCGATCGCTTTGAGACGGTAACCGTGGCTGACGCGCTCAAGCATCCGACCTGGCAGATGGGCGCGAAGATCACCATCGATTCCGCCACCCTGATGAACAAGGGACTGGAAGTGATCGAGGCGCGCTGGCTGTTCGGCCTGGACTCCTCCCGGATCTCTGTCATTATCCATCCGCAGAGCATCGTCCACTCCATGGTCGAGATGATCGACGGCTCGGTGCTGGCCGAGATGGCGATACCCGATATGGCGATTCCCGTCGCCTATGCGCTGGCGTTTCCCGAACGGCTGCCGATGGACCATCTGCAGCCTCTGTCGCTGGTGGATTGCGGCACACTGACTTTCGAGCAGCCCGACCTGGGCCGCTTCCCTTGTCTGCGCCTGGCGTACGAGGCGCTCGCCGCGGGTGGTACGATGCCCGCCTGCCTAAACGCCGCCAACGAGGAGCTGGTAGCCGGATTTCTGGCAAAGAAGATTCGCTTCCTGGAGATTGCCCGTCATATCGAAACCGTGATGGGGCGTCATCATGGACGCGGCGCGCGCAGCCTCGAAGACGTGTTGGAGACCGATAGCTGGGCGCGCGCCATGACTCGGGAGTTGATGGCCGCCTAAGTAGGGAAGTGAGGCGAAGGAAGTGAGGAGTGAGAGGCAGACCGGAAGTTGCTTGCTCTCGCTTCTCACTTCTTTTTTCTCATTTCTTCCTTGACGCAGCATGGGCCAGTCCCAAATAAATCACGAGCCGGAAGCCTGTGCCGCGGGACCGGACGAGACGGGGCAAGCGCAGGTTAGTCTGGAGCAGGCATACGAGTTCTGCGCGCATCTGGCGCGATCTCATTATGAGAATTTCACTATTGCGTCGTGGCTCATGCCGCGCGCGATGCGCCCGCACATGTACGCAATCTACGCCTACGCCCGGATCGCCGATGACTTTGCAGACGAAGAACATGACCTGGCCAAGCTCGACGGATGGGAGCGGGAGCTGGACCTTGCCTATGCCGGCGCCCCGCGCCATCCGGTGTTCGTGGCATTGGCCGACACCGTGCGCCGCTTCGATATACCGCGCCAGCCCTTTGCTGATTTACTGCGGGCGTTTCGCTCCGATGTAAACTTCAAGGGCTTCGAGACAATGGACGACTTGCTCGGATACGCGCGCTATTCGGCCAACCCGGTGGGACGGCTGGTGCTATATCTGTTCGGGTTCGGCGATGCCCGGCGGCAGGAGTTGTCGGATCGCATTTGCAGCGGACTGCAACTGGCCAACTTCTGGCAGGATATCGCGATCGATCTGGAAAAGGGGCGGGTCTATTTGCCGCTCCAGGATATCGCCCGATTTAATTATTCAATACAAGAACTGAGCGCGGGCGCGATCAATGCACGATTCCTCGCGCTGATGCGCCATGAGGTGGAGTTTGCGCGCGGCCTGCTCAGCTCCGGCGCAGCGCTGCACGCTCTGGTCGGACCGCGGCTGCGGCGCGACATCCTGATGTTCGCCGGCGGTGGATTGGCAATCCTGCGCGCGATCGAGGCGGCCGGCTACGACGTCTTTCGCCGTCGTCCCGAGCTTCGCAAGGCGGACTACTTGCGCCTGGGCTGGAATGCGCTGCGAGGCAGGGTCGGTGTTTGAGCGGGCCGACGAGATCGGCGCCCTGACGGATTTTTACGCTGGCCTGGCAGCGGACTTCGCGCGCTGCGCCAAAATCACTCGCAAGTCCTCCTCCAATTTCTACTACGCCTTCAAGCTGCTCCCCGCGCAACGCCGCCGCGCGCTTTACGCGACGTACGCATTCTGCCGCTTTGTCGACGATATCGCGGACGATGAGGAAGTGCGCGAGCCGGCGGCTTTGCTCCAGCGCTGGCGCGAGGAACTCGAGCACGTTTACAACGGTGCTCCGACGCGCGCCATCTCGCGTGCCCTGGCTGACAGCGTGCGCCGTTTTGCAATTCCCAGGCGTTACTTCGAGGAAATCATCGACGGCGTGGAGATGGACCTCATACGCAAGCGCTACGGTACCTTCGCCGAGTTGCGGCTGTACTGCTATCGCGTCGCGTCGGCGGTGGGACTGATCTGTATCGAGATCTTCGGCTACCGCAATCCGCAGGCCCGCACTTATGCCGAGAACCTTGGCCTCGCCTTTCAGCTCACCAACATAATTCGGGACGTACGCGAGGACGCCGGGCGCGGACGAATCTACCTGCCGCTGGAGGACCTCGAGCGTTTCGCGGTCAAGGAAGAAGAATTGCTGAGCGGGCAGCACAGCGAGCGATTTGAGCGCCTGATGGAATTCCAGGCGCGGCGCGCACGGGAATTTTACCGGGTGGCCGAGGCCGCGTTGCCCGATGAGGATCGTGCCAGCCTGCTGACTGCCGAGGCAATGCGGCTGATTTACAGCGCCCTGCTGCAGCGCATCGTCAAGTCGCGCTATCGTGTAATGGATGGGAAGTTTAGGTTGTCCGCGCCGCACAAGATCTTTCTGGTCGGTCGGGCGTGGGCCAGCGGGAGGTTGAGGCGTGCCCGAACTTGATCGCACCGTGATGCCCGATCCGCGGGACGTGGTGGTAATTGGCGGCGGTTTCGCGGGACTCAGCGCGGGAGTGGCGCTCGCCGAGGCGGGTTTCAGGGTGGCGGTGCTGGAACGCAAGCCCAAGTTGGGCGGGCGTGCTTACTCCTTCCAGGATCCCGAAGGCGGCGACTGGGTCGACAACGGCCAGCACGTGCTGATGGGGTGCTACACCCAGACGCTCGACTTTTTGAAAAAAATCGGCACGTACGACAAGCTGGTGTTTCGCGAGCGGTTGCAGATGGAAATGATCGCGCCCGGCGGCAAACGCGGGCGGCTGAAGACCGGAAGGCTGCCGGGGCCGCTCCACATGGTGTCGGCGCTGATAGGCTATTCGATGCTGAGCCTCGGCGAGCGAGCCTCGGTCCTGATGGCCGGGGCCTGGATGATGGGCCTGGGCCGTTTCCGGCGCCAGCGGCTTGAGAACACCACCGTTACGGAAATGCTCAAGAGCCTGCGCCAGTCAGATAACGCCTGCAAATGCTTCTGGTTCCCGCTCGCTATCGCCACACTCAACGAAGAGCCGGACCAGGCCTCGGCGGCGCTCCTGGCCGAAGTGTGGAAACGGGCCTTCTTTGGCCGCCGCCGCGACTCGGCTTTTGTGTACTCGACCGTCGGTTTGAGCGACCTCTATTGCCAGGCCGCCGAAGACTTCATCGGCGAACGCGGCGGCTTTGTCGCGCCGCACATGGGGGTCGAAACCCTGGAAATGGACGGCGATCACACGGTGGGATGCGTGCGGCTGCGCGACGGCAAGAAGCTTGAGGCGGCGAACTTTGTCGCCGCTGTTCCCGCCGGCGCGCTGCTGGCGATGCTGTCGGGGGCGATGCGCGAGAATCCCTTCTTCGCGCGCTTGGCGCAGCTCAAACCCTCCCCGATCATTTGCGTTCATGTATGGCTCGATCGCGACGTGACCGACTGCGCCTTTGTCGGCTTTATCGGCTCGACCACCCAATGGCTTTTCAACAAGCGCGCGATCTTCGAGGAGCGCGGCGGGGAGCAGGGCGGCTACCTGAGCTTCGTCATCAGCGGCGCCCGCGCGCTGGTGGACAAGTCCAACGAGGAATTGCTCGACGTGGTGCTCGAGGATCTGCATCGTATGATACCTGCTTCGCGTGAAGCCAAGCTGGTCAAGGCGCTGGTGATCAAAGAGAAGCAGGCGACCATCGCACCCGATTGCGAGTCCCATCAATTGCGACCGGGCGCAGGCACGCCGATCGACAACCTGTTCCTGGCCGGCGATTGGATCCAAACCGGTTTGCCAGCGACGATCGAAAGCGCCGTGGTTTCCGGGCGCGGCGCCGCCGACGCGGTGCAAAAACGGGTCGGACGCGTCTCGCCAGTGCCAGTGCTGGAGTAGTTTCCTATGCCCAGAACGTCGCTGGTCACGGGCGGCAATGGTTTTGTTGGATGCTACGTTGCGCGCGCCCTGGTGAATCGCGGCGACCACGTGCGCGTCCTGGTCAGGGCCGGCGCCGATGTACGCGCGCTTGAGGGAGTGGACTGCGACCACGTAATCGGCGACCTGCGCGATGCGGAGTCAGTGGCCCAAGCGGCCCGCGGATGCGATGAGATCTACAACGTCGCAGCCGACTACCGCCTGTGGGTGATCGATGAGGCCCCGATGTATGCGACCAACGTACAGGGCACGCGCAATGTCCTGGCCGCCGCGCGCCGCCACCAGGTCGGCCGCGTAATCCATACCAGCACGGTTGGCGCGCTCGGCGTTCCCAAGGGAGCCTCGGGCACCGAGGATACTCCTGTCAGGCTCGATGACATGGTCGGTCCCTACAAGCGCTCCAAGTTCCTGGCGGAGCAGGCGGCGTTGGCCGCCGCGCGCGAAGGCGTCCCAGTGGTGGTGGTGAACCCTTCGACTCCGATCGGCGCGCTGGACTACAAGCCAACGCCGACCGGGCGTGTCATCGTCGATTTTCTCAACGGGCGAATGCCTGCCTATCTCGATACCGGGCTCAACCTGGTTGACGTAGCCCATTGCGCGCAAGGGCATCTGCTGGCCGCGGAACGAGGCCGGCTGGGCGAGAAATATATCCTGGGCGGCGAGAACCTCAGCTTGCGCCAGTTGTTTGAGCGGCTCGCCTTCATTTCGGGCAGGCCGGCGCCGCGGTTGAGAATTCCATACCACGTGGCGCTGGGGTTCGCGCTCGGCGCCGATTTCGTCTCGCGCCGCATCACCCGGCGGCCGCCGCGCGCCAGCCTGACCGAGGTGCGGATGGCGCACAAGAAGATGTTCTTCGACCACACCAAGGCCGGGCGCGAGTTGGGCTACGATCCCGGGTCCATCGACACGGCTTTGAGCGACGCCGTCAACTACTATCGGATGATCGGCGCCGCCCCCGCCAGGTAGCTTCTTTTTTTAACATTCCACAAGCCGGCGGATTGATCCGCAGGCGCGGCGATGGCCGCAGGCCGTTGCGCATTTTGCGCTTTCTTCAAAAAAGAATTTGTCAACGGTGTAAAAGTCAGTCTTTTACGCCATAGATTGACAAAATGGAAAGGATTAGCAAAATTATAAGAGCCTAAGTAAAAACCACGCAAAGCAAAAGGAGTTAATATGCAAAAACGGCATACCGCGGCGGCGGTCCTCGGTTTGGGACTTTTACTGGGATTATCAACGAGCCCGAGTTGGAGCGGGCCGCCGCCCAATCCGACGCCGAGCGATGCCAACGGCAACACCGCCGGCGGCAGCGGGGTGCTGTTAGCCAACACCGGCAGTTTCAACACTGGTTTCGGGGACGCGGCGCTCGACCAGAATACCTCGGCTAATGATAACAGCGCATTCGGTTTCTTTGCGCTGGCCAGCAACAAAACCGGCGGTGACAACACCGCCACCGGCTATCAGTCGCTTGAATTGAGCTCCAGCGGCTTTGACAACACCGCGGATGGCTCATTTGCGCTCCAGAAAAATACCATAGGTGGGGGAAATACCGCGGTTGGTTTCGATGCGCTGCTCACCAGCATCGACGGCGACGGCAACACTGCTGTTGGCGATGAAGCCCTGCGGTTTAACACCCATGGAAACGGAAACACCGCTGTCGGCACCGGTGCGTTGTTCGAAAATACGACTGCCAGTGATAATACCGCCACCGGCTTCGATGCGCTGGGCAACAATACCGTCGGTACTTCCAACACCGCCGACGGCGCGTTCGCGCTAGACATGAATTCGACCGGCAGCAACAACACGGCGGTGGGCTCGGGCGCGCTCGGCAATAACAATGGAAATTTCAACACCGCCGAGGGTTCGGGGGCCTTGGGGCTCAACAACACCGGCAGCAGCAACACCGCGGATGGACAGGCAGCGCTGGCCAATAATACCAGCGGGAGCAGCAACACGGCTGCCGGGCAGGGAGCGCTGTCTGCCAACAGCACGGGTTCCAACAACTCTGCCCTCGGAACCCTGGCCCTGACGCAGAACTCAACGGGAATCGATGAAACCGCAACGGGAGCGCTGGCGCTGCGCAAGAACACGACTGGCAACTTCAACACGGCAGCCGGATACCAGGCCCTGGCCGCGAACACCACGGGCAGTCTCAATACAGCCGCCGGCGTCAACGCGCTGGTCAAGAACATTAACGGACAGAGCAACACCGGCGTCGGGCTCGACGCGTTGTACAACAACACGTCGGGTGGCTTCAACGTCGCGCTCGGCTATCAGGCGGGAATGAACCTGACCACAGGCGCCAACAATATTGAAATCGGCAACACCGGGTCAGCCACCGACGCCAAGACCATCCGTATCGGGACGCAGGGGACGCAGGCCGCAGCCTTCGTGGCGGGGATCGCCGGCGTCGGAATTATGAGCGGTGTTGATGTGGTGGTCAGTAGTGCGGGCCAATTGGGAATCGCGACTTCCTCGGCGCGCTACAAGCACGATATCCGCGGCATGGGCGGCGCCAGCCAGGGGCTGCTGAAGCTGCGCCCCGTCACTTTCCGCTACAACAACGATCCCACCGGCACTCGGCAGTATGGACTGGTGGCGGAAGAGGTCGCGAAGGTTTACCCCGAGCTGGTGGCCTACGGACCCGACGGCAAGGTACAAACGGTGCGTTACTCGGTGCTCAGCGCAATGCTGCTCAACGAGCTGCAGAAACAAAGCCGGGAAAATGCCCGCCAGGCCGAGCAGATCAAAAGACTGTCCGCGCAAGTGGCCGCACAACAGGTTGTCAACGCGCGGATGGAGCAAATGTCTAGGCAAGTGGATGCCTTGAAGGCCGCTATGGAGCAGATGGCCAAGACCGACGGGATCAAGCTGGCGGCTGCGATGGAACGCTAGAAGCAGCGCGTTCCAGATACTCTGCGCATTTTTGTGGCTGGCGGGGTGGGTCGCCTGATCCACCCCGCGACATGGGCGGCGCCAGCCAGGGGCTGCTGAAGCTGCGGCCAGTCTCCTTTCGGTACAACAACGATCCCGCCGGCACACTCCAGTACGGGCTGGTGGCGGAAGAGGTCGCGAAGATCTACCGGAGCTGGTGGTTTAGGGTCCGACGGCAAGGTCCAGACGGTGCGTTACTCGATGCTCAGCGCGATGCTGCTCAACAAGCTGCAGAAGGAGGCCGGCGAGTTGCGGAAATTGTCCGACCAGGTGGCGCGGAGAAAATCGCCACTGAGCGCGGGATGGCTGAACTGGAAGCCAACCATCGGCGGGAGTTGCGCGTAATGCAAGCCGCCTTCGAGCGGCGGCTCTCCGCGATCGAGCGCATCCGGACCGGCGCACCGACGGCGGTTAATTTCTGAACCGTCGTGTGAGGAGCGGCCTGTGGTGGATCGATCTTCACGCGCTCATAGCTTCCCGACTGACAACAACTCCGCAGTGTGTATAATTCGGGTGTGGAGCTGTTGTTGTCGACCATCGCACTGCGGCCTTACGTGTTCCTCTTTCTGGCCGTCTTTCTGTTCGTTTCGATCGTGAACTTCGGCGTTCGGACCACGGCGATCTTCACTGTCCTTACCTACGTGGTGGCGC
This sequence comes from Binataceae bacterium (SeqCode), assembly GCA_035262365.1. Lineage (GTDB taxonomy): Bacteria > Desulfobacterota > Binatia > Binatales > Binataceae > JAJPJA01. The sequence goes on along the minus strand of DATFSZ010000118.1, from coordinate 19,200 downwards.
TGGCGTGCGAATGGAGTTCGGTGCGCAACGGCTTTCCGTTCGGCCTGTACCATTACATTCCGGCCACCATGGGCCGCGAGATATGGGTGTTCGGCGTTCCCTTTATGGATTCGCTGTCGTTCACCTTTCTGTCCTTCGCCAGCTACACGGTTGCCCTGATTTTGGCGGCGCCCGTCAGGCGCCATGGTCTGGACCTGAAGCTCTACGACACGCGGGCGATTCGACGCTCGCCGCGCGTCTGGATGATGGCCGCGCTGTTCATGACGATGGTTGACCTGGCGCTCGACCCGCTGTGCGTGCTGGGCGACCGATGGTTTCTGGGCCGCCTCTTCTGGTACGACCCGCCCGGACCGCACTTTGGGGTGCCAATCAGCAATTACCTGGGATGGTTCTTCGTGGCCGCCGTGGCGGTGGCGATGTTTCAGTTTCTCGACGCGCGCCTGGCGCCGCGCCGCAGCAAGCCGCTAGGAGTGGTGCCCAATTTTCCTATGCGTTGGCTGCTTGGCCCGGGGCTTTATCTGGGAATCGTTGGTTTCGCGATCACGATGCTGTTCAGGGTTGGCGCACCGACTATCGGCTGGTCGGCGATTTTCATCTTCCTGCCGTTCCTGGCCCTGATTGCCAACCTCTTAAGCCGCCCCGGCAGCCGCGCCACCGCGGCGGATATCGAGCGCCATCTGGAGGATTTCCCGTACGATACCGAACCGGCCCCCGCATCCGCGGCACCGGCAGTGGTTGCGCAGCGCGGCATTTAGTCCGCTTTGCACCGGCAGGGTCTGGGACGCCCGCTATTGGCGGGCTCCATAGTACTTGCATTTATTAGACGCCGGTACAATATATTCCCATGCTGTTAATGTACTTTACCGAGCGCACCTACTATCACGCTCCTGAAGAAGAAATCATCAGGAACCGCGGTTTTTTTGGACTGCCCAACCGCTTCCACGACCCGCAGAAGGCCTCCGATCTTTACAACATGTACCTCGACGAGGCGGTGTACGCGGAAGAGATGGGCTTCGATGCGATCATGCTCAACGAGCATCACGGCACGCCCTACTGCATGGGCTCGGTGATGGACGTCGAGGCGGCGATCCTGGCTCGTATCACGAACCGGATCAAAATCGTGCTGCTGGGCAACCCTCTGCCCGTGGTCCGCAATCCGGTGCGGCTGGCTGAGGAGCTGGCTGAAATCGATCTTATTTCGCGCGGAAGACTGGTGGCCGGATGGGTACGGGGCGCGGGGAGTGAGCAGCTCTTCAACAACGTCAGCCCGGCGCTCAATCGCGAGCTCTTCAACGAGGCGCACGACCTGGTGATCAAATGCTGGACGGAGCCGGGGCCGTTTCGCTTCGAGGGCAAGCATTTCCATTTCCGCTTCGTCAATCCGTGGGCGCTTCCATATCAAAAGCCCCATCCTCCGGTTTGGATTCCCGGACTCCTCAGCCCGGAATCGGTGTTGTGGGCAGCGGAGCATCGCTACCCCTATTTCGGTTTCGGCGGCGGGCTGGACAAGACCGCCGAACTGCAGGAACTGTATGCGGACAAGGCGGCCGAACTTGGCTACCAGGCGGGTCCGGAGAACTTTGGTTATTTGCAAAGCGTATTGGTGGCCGAGAGCGACGAGAAGGCGGAGGAGCTGGGGAGAAATTTTCTGTGGGGCGGCGGCGGGGCGAATTTTGCGCGTCCCGAATGGACACTTCCGCCGGGTTACAATTCCAAGGAAGCGACGCGCCGCCTGGCACGCCAGCAGCAACGCACGTCGCTGTTGGGAATCGGCGCAAATCCGGATCAATCGGGCGGCGCCGAGGCGGCTGGAGCGCGCGCGCGGTTGGCGCGAGGTGAGATCGATCTCGCGGCGGCGCGCGAGTCCCTTTACGCCGGATACGATGATGCGCAGAAGAGCTACCAGATCGTAACCGGCAGTCCGAAAACAGTGATCGCCAAGTGCCGCAAGACCCTGGAGGTGTTGCGTCCCGGCCTCTATTCGATCTCACAGGCAAGCGGGCCGCTTACCCACGAACAGCGCAAGACCAGTATCCGGCTGTTCGGCCAGGAGGTCGCGCCCGCCCTGCGCGAGATAGGCAAGAGTCTCGGCCTGGTAAATTCCTACCAGCGGAAGCCCGGCTCACGCCCGCTGCCGCCGTCGGGCAAACGCGACCCCGCCAGCAATCCCGCCGCGCTTGGTTCGTGATTGCACATTTGGCCGGCAGGGCTGCGAGTGTCATTCAAAGCGGCCTCTTCGGAGCGAAGAATCAATCTCAACGGCCGCAACGCGAAGCTGACTTTGCCCGGTAAACAATCGCACTAGTTGCGGCGCGCATCGCGGAGATCACTAGCGGGCGCGCGGAATGAAAGTGTCGAGCGCTTCTGCTCCGGACGCCGCGCATTGCCGTATTTCTCATGCCGCAATCGGCACTAGTGCATCGAGTAAAATCGCTTGGCGCCTTCGGCAAGGACCTTGGCTTCGATTTCCGGCCCCAGGGCCATCTTCTTGATCATTTTGGCAGCACCCCAAAAGCCATCATGATGGGGATAGTCGCTGGCCCACAGTATGTTGGAAGGTCCGATCGCTTCGGCGATGACCTTCAGGCTTTTTTCCGTGGGCTCGAAGGAGATAAAACACTGGCGAGCGAAAAGTTCGCTCGGGCGGTGCGTTAAGCCAGCGTCGTTCATACCCTTGTCATCGACGTGACGGTCCATCCGGTCCAGCCAGCCCAGCATCCATCCGCCCCCCGCCTCCATGAAACCGACACGCAGCCGCGGGAAACGGTCGCAGATCCCGCACATGATGAAACTGGCCGCCGCAGCCATCATCTCGAAGGTGTGCACCACGCAATGCTCCACGCGAAGCCTTCCTTCGACGGGAAACGATCGGCCCCCAAATTGGGCTGCGCGCCGCCTCCATGAATCGCGATTGCCATCCCCATCTCCTGTGCCTGCTCCCACACCGGGTAGAAGTCCTTATGATGCAGCGGACGGCCATTGTAGGGGTTGGGGCGCACGAAGCAGGCCTTGAAACCAAACTCGGCGGCGCAGTAGCGCATCTCCTCCAGCGCGGCTTGGACGGATTGCATCGGCAGCGCGGCGGCGCCGAACAAGCGCTGCGGATAGGCGCTGCAATACTCGGCCAGCCAGCGATTGTAAGCGCGGCAATTCGCGGCCGCCTGCGCCGGTTCGGTAATTACGTCGAGGAAAAGTCCCAGGGTCGGGTAAAGGAAGACGGCGTCCACTCCTTCCTTGTCCATGTCTGGAATTCGGGCGTGCGGATCGAAGCCGCCCTTCCTGCCCTCGAGGTATTTGATGCGGTTGGATACTTCGCCGTCGCGCGCCCCCATGCTGCCGCATCCGCCCAAGGTACGGCCGCGTGAGCCGAGCGAGAACTCATCGCAAAAGTAGAAAATCTCCCCGCCGTCGTCGGTGTAGATCATGCGTGGGGCTTTTTCGCGAAACTTGGGATCGATATAGGTCTGCCAGGCGTCGATCGGTTCGAGCACATGCGCATCGGCGTCCACTACATCGTAGCGTTGGGACATGGTGCGTACCTCCCTATGCAACGGCTACAGTGTTTTCCATCCGGAAGCGATCCTCAAGCCAAGCATTACGGTTCAGGCAGCTAAATTGAAAGAAGCGGCAAATTTCCGACACTCTGCTACCGGCGAAACAGACCGCAAGCCCGAGGCTGCGGCCAGTCCGTTTTTCGGCGGGGGCAACATGTGCTAAGCCGCAAGAAAGTTTTGGAGTGAGAGTATGAAGCGCAGCACTCAGCGGATATTGACCACGCACACCGGCAGCCTGACGCGGCCCAAAAGGCTGTTGGAAATGATCGAGGCCGGCAACATGCGCCAACGCAAGGACGAACCGGCCTTCCAGGCGGAAGTGCGCGAGGCGGTCGCCGATGTCGTGCGGCGTCAGGCGCAAACCGGCCTCGACATCGTCAACGACGGCGAGCAGGGCAGGGTCAGCTACTCGACTTACGTCAAACAGCGGCTGAGCGGCTTTGGCGGAATAGGAACGCCGATTACGTGCTCCGACCTCGAGGCGGTTCCGGAATACCGGGACCGGGTTATGGGCAGCGGCGTGAGGATTCCGCAAGGCGGCTGCAATGGTCCCGTATCCTACACGGGTCAGGCCGAGCTGGAGCGTGATATCGATAACCTGAAGCACGCGCTTAGGAGGCAATCCTGCCAGGAAGCCTTTATGAGCGCGGCGTCGCCCGGTGTGATTTCACATTTCCTCGACAACGAGTACTACCCCTGGGAAGAGGATTACCTGGCGGCGCTGGCCGACGCGATGAAGGTCGAGTACGAGCGGCTCCATCAGGCGGGATTCCTGCTGCAGGTGGACTGCCCGGACCTGGCGATGGCGCGCGGGCAGAAGAATTTTGCCAAACTCAGCGCCAAGCAGTTCTGTGAGGCGGCCGAGCTGCGCGTGGAGATGCTCAATCGCGCTGTTGCCGGCATTCCGCCCGAGGCGATGCGGATGCATCTGTGTTGGGGCAACTACGAAGGTCCGCATCATCACGATATTGAACTGAAGGACATCATCAACATCGTACTGCGCGCGCGTCCGGCGGGGATCGTCCTGGAGGCGTGTAATCCGCGCCACGAGCACGAATGGCAGCTGTTTGAGACTGTCAAGCTTCCGCCGGGCAAGGTGATGATTGCCGGCGTGATCGACACGGTCACCAATTTTGTAGAGCATCCGGAACTGGTGGCCCAGCGTATCGAGCGATGGGCGAAAGTCGTGGGACGCGAGAACCTTATCGCAGGCAACGACTGTGGTTTTGCCAGCGGCGCCAGCTTCATGGCGGTGCATCCCGAGATCGTGTGGATGAAGCTGAAGTCGCTGGTCGATGGCGCCCGGCTGGCCAGCAAACGGTTGTGGTAAACGCATGCGCTGATTCAAGGAGATATCGATGCGAGTAGGATTTATCGGGCTCGGAAATATCGGCGGACCGATGGCGCTGCGGGTGGTGAAGGGCGGCTACCAAACCGCGGTTTTTGACATCAAGCGCGAAACCGCCGAGCCGCATCTGAAGGCCGGCGCCGCATGGGCCGAGAGCGCGGCGGCGCTGGCCGCCCAAAGCGACGTAATCCTGGTTTCGGTGCCGGGCCCAGCCGAGATCGACGAGGTCGTGTTCGCTCGCCAGGGGATCCTTCAGACCATCTCCAGCGGCGCGGTCTATGTCGAATTGAGCACCACACTGCCCTCGAACATGCGCCGGATTCACGACGCGCTGAAGAGCAAGGGCGCCGGCGCGATCGATGCACCGGTAAGCGGCGGCGCCGGGCGCGCGGCCACCGGTGAGCTGGCGGTTTGGATCGGCGGTGACGGGCAAACCTATGAGCGCGTCAAACCGATCCTGTCCACCTTCGGAAACAAGCTGACGTACATGGGCGGCGTGGGCATGGGACTCACGGCGAAGCTGGTGCACAACCAGATGCTCTATTCGACGCTCCAGGTGATCTCCGAGAGCTTTGCGATGGGGGTCAAGGCGGGGCTGACGCCTGAAATCTTGTTGAAGGTCGCGCGTGACGGCGCTTACAGCAACCTGCTGAATATGCTGCCCAGGGCCGTCACGGGCGGCGAGTTCAAATGGGCCGACTTTGGCATGGGTCATATCACGCGCAAGGATCAGATGGTCGCCAACCAGTACGGCCGTGAACTCGACGTGCCGCAGCCGCTGGCCAACCTGGTCGAGCAGAAGATGATCGAAACGATTCATTTCGCCAAGAAATAGATTGATGCGCGGGGCCTGTGATTCCGAACGAAGTCCGCAGAGTGAGGAATCCCGGCGATGGCCGCATCAGCTACTCTTGTCGCGTTCGGAGTGATGGTCTGCGCTCTAATGTCCTTTTGAGCGCGGGAGAAACCTTGGCGCTCACGGTGCTTGAATCGATCCGGCTGGAGCGGTACAGGCGGGGCGCCTGCGTTACCGGGGTCAAGCCGCCGGTCGAATTGGAAATCGTCTCTAAAGCGGTGTAATTAGGTGCTCTGATACGTCGTCATTTGTGGGACTCTGCGAGGGACCTATGGCAAGCAATGGCAAACTTTTGGTGATCGACGGCGACGGGCACGTGATGGAGCCTCCGACCTTGTGGGCCGAGCGGATGGACCACAAGAAATGGGGCGACCTGATTCCGCATCTGGTATCGGAGGAAGAAGGGGTGTTCGTCGGCAACACCTGCCGCGGCGGCGGACTTAAAGCGATGAAAAAGCTTGCCGATGATCGCGGCATGACAGTGGCGGAAATCATGGCTCCGACCGCTAAAATGATAGCCGAGGCCGGTGGGTTCGATCCTCACGAGCGGATTAAGGTAATGGATCGCGACGGCATGGACGCCGCTATCATTTATCCTTCTTCGGCGCTGTTTTTCGGTCCCAACGATCCGATCGAGGCGTTTCACAACCACGAATTCGTGCTGGACTGCCAGCGCGCCTACAACGAATGGCTGAGCGATTTCTGCAGCATCGCGCCCAAGCGTCTGTTCGGGCTGGCCGCCGTCCCGCTCCAGAATATCGACTTGGCGATCTCGGAGGCCGAACGGGCGGTTAACAAGCTCGGGCTCAAGGGCGTTTTCATTCGGCCCTCCGCGTATATCGACGAACTACCTTTCAGCCACAATGTCTATGACCGCTTCTGGGCCGCCTGTCAGGACCTGGACATCCCTATAGCACTCCATCCCGGTGTGCACATCGACACGCCGGGCGCTTGCCGTCTTTTCCGCCTGGTGCGGCAAAGTCCCTGTGTGACCGACACCAACTCCAACGTCGATCCGATCTACGGTGGCTCCGGCTTGGGCCAGGCGGTGGGCAACGCCGTTGACATGATCGTATCGATGGGCCGCCTGCTGATGGGCGGCGTGTGCGAGCGCTTTCCGCGGCTTAACTTCATATTCCTGGAATCAGGCGGCGGATGGTGTCCGACGCAGCTTGAGCGGATGGACGAGCAGGTCGAGACGTTTTGGCTGGAGCGGCGCTGGCTGAAGCTCCTGCCCAGCGAATATTTCAAGCGCCAATGCTACGTCAGTTTCGATCCGGGCGAATGGAACCTGGCTGCATGCGCGGAATTCCTCGGCCCCGACCGGGTCATCTGGGCGTCCGACTTTCCGCATCCGGAGTATCGGCCAGAAGTGATTAGCCAGTTGAAGAAGAAGATCGGCGGTCTGTCCGAGGACGCGCAGCGTTTGATCCTGGGCCGCAATGCGGCGAAGGTCTATCGGCTGCCACTTTAATAGAACGAAAAGGAGAAGACATGTTCGTAGCCGAAAAGCTGATCCACATGACGCACGTGGCCAAAGACCAGGCCACCCGGCGTGAGCTTGAGCGCTTTTACCTGGAAGTCTTCGGCGCGCAGACCTACTACGAGGCGCGTCCGGTCGAAGGTCTGGACCGTGACGAAACGCTGATTCTGATCGGGGAATTGAGCCTGATCCCGCAGTGCTCGACCGACCTGAATTCAGAGCAGGGCAAATTGCGAGCCTCATTCGCGGGACGTTTCGCGCAAATGGCGATCAAGATCCCTGAAGTCGAATCGATCGACGCGCATTTTCGCCAGCATGGCCTTCATCCGATCTGCCTGCATCCGGTCTATAAGAAGATCTTCTTCATGACGGATCCAAAGGAAACACTCGACATCCGCTTTGAGCTGTGCGCGGTCGAGATGCCTAACGATTTGCGCTTGCGTCCGGAATGGTCTGCGACTTGGTGGCGTGATAGCCATCCGCTGGGAATCGAGAAGCTGGACAGTATCGCGACGGCCACCAACGATATGGGCAAGGCGGCCAGCTTCTACAAAGAGGTGTTCGGCCTTCAGCAACTGGCGCAGCGCGAAGTCCCTGAAGTTGGCGCTGCCGCCGCGGCCTTCCGGCTCGGAACCAAATCTCCATTCGTGATCGAAGTCTGGCAGCCGGCCGGCAAGGGCACGCCGCTGGCCGAGTACGTAGGGAAATACGGCGGCGGCATCTACGCCGTCAACTTCAAAGTCAAATCCCTGGACGCAGCCGCCGGATTTCTGAAGTCGAAAGGCCTGCGGTTGTTGGGCGATTCAAAGCGCCGCCTTGTGATCGACCCGCGCGATACGTTCGGGGTCACATACACAATGGTGGAGAAGGATCTGGCCTGAAGCGGGTCAGCCCGAATGGTTCGAATTGACCGTTAGGAGATAACGCCATGGCGCTCGCGTTCAAACCTATTTCCGCGGATTCCCACGTGGTCGAGCCACCTGATCTGTGGACCAAGCGTATCGACCGCAAATACCTGGACCGCGCGCCGCGCGTCGTCGAGGAAGAGGACCAGGATTATTTCGTCTGTCCCGGGGCGCTGGCGGGCGGCAAGCGCGGGATCGGCACCTCGTCCACGATTTTGAAGAAGTCCGAAGAAATCAGCATGAAGGAGCGCTTCGCCAATGTGCTTCCGGGCGCGTACGATCCGCTGGCACGAATCGCCGACCAGGACCGCGATAGCGTGGAAGCCGAGGTGTTGTACACTACCTTCGGCTCGTGCATGTACGCGATCGACGACCTCGATTTCCAATTCGCCTGCATGCAGGCTTTCAACGACTGGCTGGCCAATTTTTGCGCCAGCGTGCCCAAGCGGCTTTACGGCGCGGCAATGATCCCGACCGACCCAATCGAGCGTGCGATCGGCGAGATGGCCCGATGCGCCAAAACCGGAGTGCTCAAGACCGCCCATATGAGCATCAGCCACGACACCGGTCAGGGCTATGAGAATCCGAAGTGGGATCCGCTGTGGGCGGCGGCGGTGGACCTGGACATGCCGATCAGCCTGCACGTGGCCGGCAGCAAGAAGCATTTCGGGCTGACCAGCAACATGCTGACCGACTTCACGCTGGCGTTCACCCCCGCGATGTACACTATCACCGCAATGATCTTTTCCGGCGTCTTCGACCGCCATCGCAAGCTCAAGGTGCTGTCGGTGGAGAACGACGTGACCTGGGCGGCGGCGATGCTCGAGCGGAGCGATTATCGCTTCGAGCGCGATCGGGGATGGGCCGGCTCGGGTGGTATCACGTCGGGGCGCAAGCCGAGCGAGATCTTCCATGAGCACGTGCTGTGCACGTTCATGCGCGACCACACTGCGGTCAAGAACCGCGACATCATCGGGGTCCGGAACATGATGTGGGGATCGGACTTTCCCCATTTCGACGGCACCTGGCCGCGTTCGGTCGAGGTTCTGGAAGGCCACTTTGGCGGCGTGCCGTTGGCGGACCAGAAGCGAATCGCACGCCAGAATGTAATCGAGCTTTATCATCTGCCGTACGAAGCTTAGCTAGGGGCCGGTCTGGGGCCCTTTGCGCGAAGCGCGGGGAGCGTCGGGTGTTGCGGCCCCGGCGGGCCGAGTGGACGGACGCCTTCTCGCTTGAATAGCGGCAATATTGATGCGATGCTTAAACCCGCTGGCAGCATCACATCAGGGGCACTCCAGAGTTCGTTACCCGTTCGGCCTTGTACTTGATCGGCAGCGTATCAGCGAGCCCGAAACATTGGACATCGGCCGGGGAAAATGTCAAAAGATAATGCCTTCGGGATTTTGTGGATAACCGGCCGCGAGCCTGGGCGAAACGACGCCCGCAGCCAGTTGGTCAGTCTCAAATCACGCTTGGGCTTGGAATTTTTATTGAATCACGCTAAGCAAGCCTTCGTCGCAAGTTAGACCGGGCGCAGGCGCCTTAGGCGCGATACATGGAGGACACCGTTGGCATCCGAAATTGACGAGAGAATGAAGTCCGTCAACGAGGCTGTAGGTGAGACCCGATGGCGCGATTCGTTGCGCTTCAGGCTCCCCGCCGGAGTGATGGAAAGAGTTGAAGGCCGCGCAACCGAAGGCCTGGGCGGTATCGGTAAATTCGTTTTGCGCTGGCGCCTGCCTATAGGCCTGCTCCTGGTCGGCATCAGCCTGTTCATGATCTACGGGGTCACCAAGGTCAAGATCGCGACCGAATTTGCGGATTTCTTCCCCAAGGGCCACCGCAACGTCGAACTCTACCGCAAGTACCATAACTACGGCGGTGCCCAGACTCTAATCGTGATGTTGAAGGTCAAGAACGGTGACATCTTCAACTTCAAGACCCTCAAAAAGATCCAGGACATCACAAGCGATATCGACCGCCTCCCGGGCGTCAACCACCAGGAAGTGAAATCGCTGTCCTCCTATCGGCTCGCGTTTGCAGAAGCGGTGCCGGGCGGCCTGGATACCAAGCCATACATGTATCCCGACATCCCCAGCAACCAGGCGGGAATCGACGACCTCAAGAAGCACGTCTTCGCCCATCGTGAGGACCTGCGCCAGTTCATCAGCGACGACCATAAGGCCGCGAGCATAATGGCGTCGTTCAACGAAGAATCGCTCGACTATCACGAACTTTTCGACGGCATCCAGGGGATTGTAAAGAAATACGAGGACCCCAATCATTCGCTTTACGTGGCCGGAGAGCCGATTGTCCGCGGCTACGGCTACCACTACCTCCGCGCTATCGCCTTGTGCTTCGCATTCGCGGTGGGCGCGATGATCATTCTGCTCTACATCAGCCTCGGGCATCGCAGCCGATGGTGGGCGCCAATCGTTACCGGCACCCTGTCCGCGGTCTGGGGTCTGGGGTTCGTCGGTTGGATGGGTTACAACTTCGACCCCGTCATGCTGGTCATTCCGTTCATCTTGACTGCCCGCGACTTAAGCCACGGCATCCAATGGCAGGGGCGATATTACAACGAGCTTGACGCCTGCAAAGACAAGTACATCGCGATCGTGGCGACCACCAACTACATGCTGCCGCCCGGATTCCTGTCGATCATCGCGGATATCGCAGGGATCATTTTCGTATCGCTGGGCGGCATCCCGGTGCTGCATCATATCGGTTTGGCCGGCGCCGTGTGGCTGGCGTCCAGCTTGACGATGGTATTCGTGTTCGAGCCTATCTTCCTGAGCTTCTCTCCGGTTCCCCGGCTTAAGGGCGGCGCGTTCGGCGAGAAACTGTGGAACGACTTTACCCCAGGCTTCCTTAAGAGCGGCTTGTCGAAGCTGGTCGAAATCCCGGTTACGCCGGGCAAGGTGCGCGGCGTGTTGCTGCTGGTCGCAGGGGCGATAATGGTTTGGGGTTTGGCGGCGGGCGAACGGGCCAAGATTGGCTACTCCACGCCCGGCACTCCGCTTTACCGCGCCAACAGCAAAGTCAACCAGGACATCAAGGCGATTGCGGAGTATTTTCCGGCCGATGAGGGCTGGGTGATTCTTACCACTCCCGCCTACCCGGATCCGCAATCGGTTCTGGGTCCGGACGTGCTCCGAATGGCGGACGACATGCGCGACTACCTGCTGACCGATCCGCGCATGAAGCAGGTCATTTCGTTCGGCTCCACCATCATCCGGCCGTTCGACCAGATGTTTCATTACGCGCATCCGAAGTTCTTCGCGATTCCGCGCAACCCGCAGCAGTCTGGTAACCTGTGGTACCTGTTCCTGGGCGGCACGGCGCCGGGCGAAATGGAGCAGTTCATCTCCAGCACCGCGGCCCAGGACACCTGTATCCGTATCCTGATGTCGGACCATACCTACGGAACCCTGGCCGACGCGACCAAGGGGCTGGAGGACTTCGTGGCCAGGTATGTGGCCAAGAATCCCAAGCTGTCGAAGGTCAACGTCCTTTACATGGGTGGAATCGCGGGGCTGTACGCGGCGGCCAACGACGTGTTGTTCAAGCTTGACCTGATCAACATTACCTTCGTGTTGTTGGTCATCTTCGTGTTCTCGGTGCTGGCCTTCCGCTCGGTGGTAGCCGGCATTCTCTTCGTGCTGTCGTGTGTGCTGGCCAACTTCGCGGCCTTCATCTACATGCGTATCCGCGATATCGGCCTTACCATCGACACGCTGCCGGTTATCTCGCTGGGTATCGGTCTGGGCGTTGACTACGGCATCTACGTCGTCGCCCGTATCCAGGACGAGGTGATGCGCGGCGAAAGCGTAAGAGACGCGATCACCACCGGTATCTCCGCGACTGGCGCGGCGGTGTTCTCGACCTTCTCGGTCATGGTCGGCGGCATCGTGCCGTGGGCGTTTTCTCCTCTGCTATTCCACAACCAGATGAGCGTGCTGCTGACTTTCCTGATGTTCACCAACATGTTCGCGGGCGTTCTGGTTCTGCCGGCGTTCATCGCATGGTCGCGCAGCGGCTTCATCTGCAAGTACGAAGTCCAGTCGGCGAAGCGGGCGGAAGGTCAGCTCGCTGCAAGCTAGGCGCGGACCTGTTCATGTGACTGACGAATCCCCGGTTGCGCCGAGCCGCGCAACTGGGGATTTGTTTATCCTGGTGCTCGCAGCATGAAGACACGGCGATTGTGGAAGGTGTGCGCGCAGATTGTGCTGGCCTGCCTGATGGCGGCCGCGGCGGCGGCGAAGGAGCGCGATCTGAAGCTGGATCAGTACGTGGGAAAATATCCGGACCGTCAGTTCCTGGCGCTGCCTGCAGTGCGCGACCCGCTGGCGCGGCTGCTGGGCAAGCGTCTCGGGCCATTTCTGGACCGCTTCCAGGTGACCACCCCGATCGATCGCGTAGCGCGCGACATCGTGGCGGAGGGGTGCGTGCGCCATAATTGCGGCGCGGAGCAGGCAGCCTTCTCAGTTGACCTGGACACAGGTGAAGTAGCTGCTGCTACTTTGACCGAGGGCAAGTATATTAACATCTACGGCGGCAGCACGAGGTCCTATCGCAACCTGCCGCCGGGCTTGCGCCGCTGGATTAGCAGCCGCACTTCGCAGGATCCTCACTTCAAGAAGCTGAAGTTGAGATTCTATAGCTAGCCTGAGCGCGCCGTTGGCGCTATCCCAACTAACTGGTTTTCGGGCTAAACACTTGTTGAGGCATGTCAGCCCGTCGCTTCGCGCGCGGCGGCCTGACGCCGGTGCGCGAGCAACGGCGACTCGAACAACACCCCTTCGCGCAGCAGCGCTTCCACTTTATCGGGCGCATAGTTCAAGAATTTGCGCAGCACCTCGTGGTTATCCTCGCCCACAACCGCGCACGTCGAATCGATTTCGATCGACGCGTCGGAGAAGCGGAAGGGCAGTACCGGAAAGGCGATGGGTCCGAAGGCCGGAACCTGCACGGTGACGAACGAGCCGCGGGCGGCGAGGTGTGGATGGTTGGCTGCTTCGTCGAGGCGGTAAAGCGGCATCGCAGCGATACCCGCCTGACGCAGCTGGCGGACGGCCTCGTCGCGCGACTCGGCACTCTTGAGCCACCCCTCGATCGCGGCCTTTAGTTCGTGGCGCCGCTCGTGGCGTTTCAGTGCATCAGCGTAAGCTGGATCCTCTGCCATCCAGGGTTTACCGATCAGCTCCGCCAGCCGGCGCCATTGAGCACTGTCGATAACGGTCAAGGTGATGTAACCATCGACGGTTTCGAACATTCCAGAGGGGCTGAAGCCGTGTCCGTGCGGACCTTCGGGCTGCGGCACGGTCTTGCCGTGGCTGAACAGATATTGAATCAAGGGCACGTCATGCATGTGGAACAGGCATTCGGTTAGCGCCAGGTCGATGTGTTGTCCCAGACCCGTGCGCTCGCGCGCATATAACGCCGCCATCGAGCTGGCGAAGCCGTTGATCGCGCCGCTCATATCGGCCAGGTAGATGCCGCTGTACACCGGCGATCCGTCCTCGTTGCCGGTAAGATGGATCAAGCCGGCCATGGCTTGCGAGCAGGTGTCATTGCCAGGCAGGCGCGCGTACGGACCGTCCTGGCCGTAGCCGGAAATGGAACACATGATGATGCGCGGGTTGACGGTGCGGAACGCCTCGTAGCTGAGCCCGTGCTTGTCCAGCGCACCGGGAGTGAGGTTTTGCACCACGATGTCGAAATGGGGCGCCAGGTCGAGGACGATTTTGGCTCCCTCGGGACGCTTCAAGTCGATGCTCACGCTCGACTTTCCCCGGTTAAACCATATGTAGCCCGCGCTGAGCCCCTCCTTCGAGTAGTATTGGCGGCGCATATAGTCGCCAACCGGCGGGATCTCCACCTTGACCACCTCGGCGCCGAGGTCGGCCATGATCCGCACGCATGTCGGTCCTGCCAGGTAGTTGGTGATCTCCAGCACTCGGACGCCGGCCAGTATCTTCGGCTTCGCTGCCACCGTTCCCTGCTCCACGGCGCCTGCGTGATCGTTGCGCCGGACCGAGTGATGGGCGCTACCTGCCTTGGGCGCGCTGACCAGAACACCACCGCGGCTGGCCGCCTCAATCCGCTGATCGCTCCAGCCCAGGTATTTCCGCGTCACAGTGGCGTTGTCTTCGCCGAAGCGGGCGATGCGCGAAGCGATTTCGATTGGTGCGTCAGAGAAACGGTAGGGCACAGGCATCATGAGAACCCGGCCGAATTCCGGCACTTCAACCGGTTGCAGCCATTTGCGTTTTTGCAACTGCGGATGGTTGGCGGCTTCATCCAAGGTCAGCACCGAGCCAGCCAGCAGATGGCGGTCCAGCAGCAAGCGGACGGGCTCGTCGCGTTTGGGAAACGTCTTCAACCATTTCTCGATAATCGGGATGATCTCGTAGCGGTCTTCGAAGCGGTTGTCCGCATTGCTCCAGCGCGGATCGTTTACTTTGTCGGGCCGCCCGATGCGTTCGATGAACCATTCCCAGTCCTGCGGTTGCAGGATCGTGAAGACGATGTACCCGTCGCTGGCCTGGAACATCCCGCACGGCATCGTGCCCGGACGATGGGCCCCAGTCGGAAAGGCAATCTCCTCGCCGTTGGTGAACGAGTATTGCATCAGCGACGTGTCATGCACGTACAGCACGCCTTCATAAAGCGCCAGGTCGATATACTGACCCTGGCCGCTATGGCCGCGAAAGCGCAGCGCCGCCGCGATTGCTCCCAGCGCATAGACTGCGCCCACGCCTTCGGCATAGCGCTGGCCGATTACGGCCGGTGAGCCGTCTTCGTTGCCGGTGAGTTGGGACAGAGTCGCCAGCGCCTGCGCCGTCGTATCGTCGCCGGGGCTGGAGGCGAGTGGACCAGTCTGCCCATGAGGAGAAAGCGAGCACATGATCAAGCGCGGGTTTTCACGCTTGAGCGAGTCGTAATCCAGCCCGTAGCCGGCCAGCGTACCCGGCGGAAGATTCTCGATTACGACATCGAAGTGAGCGGCCAATTCAAGTACGGCGGTCGCGCCTTCCGGGCTGGCGACGTCGATTGCCACGTTGCTCTTGCCGCGGTTGTAGTAAACCCAGGCCGGGCTGACGCCGTTAACCGGAGGAGGGAACATCCATTGGCGGGTGCTGTCGCCGCCGGGCGGAATTTCCAGCTTGACCACTTCGGCACCCAGGTCGGCCATGATCCGACCGCACAGCGGCGCGCCGATACCGTCGCCGATCTCGAGCACCCTGACGCCTTCCAGCAGTTTGGGGCTATTCGCCATCGTTCATATATTCCCTTCAACAGACGCCGACGCGCTTTGCAAGTTATCAACCTGCGGCCCACCCGAAATCCGGCGCGCGACCATGTTATCCGTAGGTTACGCGGTTTTCTATGGCGGGCGGAGGAGAGAATAAGGAGCGGATCAGCATAGTGAGTAGCGAGAGAAGTACGATGCCGATCGGGCTGATTCTGGCTCTATTTTTTTCACTTTCACTTCCCAGGTTTCTCCTCGATGGTTGCATCTATCCGCTCGGTCAGGCAGTTTAAATAAGTCGTTTTATTTGTCTGAGTTCAGCTCCTGGTCTGATAATTTTTACGCGATTTACCCGGTCCGGGCCGTCCCTGGCGGCGCTGGCTGGCTGAGCGGTCGCGGACGTTGCGGAGGGAGGAGATGCGAGTTCTTCTGGTACACCCCAGCCCCTTGATGTACAGCGAGCTGTATCTGCGCCTGGAGCCGTTGGGTATCGAGCGGGTCGCGGCGGCGGTCCTTGAAGCGGGTCACGACGTACGCATGATTGACCTGCAGATCTTCAACCATCGCGACTATTTCCGCGAACTGGATGACTTCAAGCCACATGCGATCGGATTTTCGCTCAATTACCTGGCCAATGTTCCCGAAGTAGCCGACCTCGCCAAGGCGACCAGGAAACTGCGGCGCGACTGTTTCATCTTTGCCGGTGGCCACAGCGGTTCGTTCGTGGCGTCAGACGTCCTTGAGCATGCCGAAGGCTCGATCGACTGCATAGTGCGGGGAGAAGGTGAGGTCGTTACCCAGCAACTGCTGGAAGCGATCGGTGGGGGTAAAATCGGTACGCTGCCCGGCGTCGTAACGATGGCAGGAGCAGGGGGGCCGCCCAAGTTGATCGACGACCTCGATCGCTTCATGCCGGCGCGCCATCTGGGGCGGCGGCGCAACAAGTACTTCATCGGCGAACTCGACCCCTGTGCCTCGATCGAGTTCACGCGCGGATGTCCGTGGGATTGTTCGTTCTGCTCCGCCTGGACCTTTTACGGACGCAGCTATCGCAAATCAACTCCGGAAGCTGCGGCGGAGGACATGGCTTCGATCAAGGAGCCTAATGTCTTCATCGTTGATGACGTCGCGTTCATTCATCCTGAGCACGGTTTCGCGATTGGCCACGAACTGGAAAAGCGCAACGTCAAGAAACGCTACTACCTGGAAACCCGCTCCGACGTGCTGTGCCGCAACGAGGAAGTTTTCGCCTACTGGCGGCGGCTGGGGCTGGAGTACATGTTCCTCGGACTGGAGGCGATCGACGAGGAAGGGCTCAAGGCGCATCGCAAACGCTCCTCGACGGGAATCAACTCCAAGGCGCTTGAAGTGGCGCGTAAGATCGGAGTTACGGTGGCGATTAACCTGATCGCCGACCCGGATTGGGACGAGCAGCGTTTTGAGGTAATCCGCCAATGGGCGTTGAGCATTCCAGAGATCGTGCACCTGACAGTGGCCACCCCCTATCCGGGCACGGAAACCTGGTTCACGGAATCGCGCAAACTTACCACGCGCGATTACCGCCTGTTCGATATTCAGCACGCTGTGCTGCCTACGCGGATGCCGCTGGACAAATTCTACGAAGAGCTGGTCAAGACCCAGTCGGTGATCAATCGCAAGCACATGGGCTTCGGAATCATCAAGGACGTGGCCTTCCTGGTGGCGAAGCTGGCGCTGCAGGGGCAGACCAATTTCGCCAAGATGCTGTGGAAGTTCAACAAGGTCTATAATCCAAAGCGCCAGTATGCCGACCACTTCAAGGAAACAAGGTACCAGATCAGGCTCCCCGACCAGATCGGGAAAAGGCCCGCCGGCGACACGATGTACGTGCATGCGCCGAAGGTCGCCCGCGCCGCCGCGCCGGGAGCCGTCGCCGCTGCCCAGGAGTAACCGGCCTTTAAGCGAACGACAGCTCGGAGAACCTCTCTGGTTCAGCGATTTCCGGGCAGGGAAATCTTCCTTCGTAATCTCGGAGACTTTCGATGACCGGTTCGCGCTGGGATGATTCATCCGCGTTCTCACTTGATCTCGGCCCGTCGATGACAGTCGTACAAGGGCCAAACTTAAAGCTTTTCTTGAAATTGCGTGGGCGCTGAATGGCGGCGTCCCGGCCCGCCTTTCAGAATGTGGTTGCGGCAGTGAATCTCTTGTCCGTCCGCAAGGCGGATGTTATCGGTCTTTGTCCGGCACGCTGGTGCGCCATGACGTCAACGCGTATCACGGGCTGAGTCGTCTCCGTTCGTTGCGAGGATCAAAATGGATCTGACTCTGACCGATGAGCAGCACATGCTGGCCGAATCGGCCCGCCATTTTGCCGAACAGGTATGTCCCAGCGACGTGGTGCGCCAGGTGGAAGCGAGCGATAGCGGCTTCTCCTCCCAGCTATGGTCGAAGCTGTGCGAACTTGGCTATCCGGGCCTGGTCTTGCCTGAGAAATACGGCGGCAGCGGAGGAACGATCCTCGATTTGGCCATCGTCGCCGAGGAACTGGGGCGTGTGGCATTTCCCTCGCCGCTGCTGACTTCGGTTGCCTTGGGGGCATTGCCGATCATGTGGTCGCGCAACGACTGGTTGGCCGACAGGTATCTGTCGGGCCTGACCAAAGGCGAGCTGATCGCGACGATGGCTTTGGTCGAACCGGGCGGCGGCAACGAGTGGAGCGAGATCGGCGCGGCGGGAAAGCGACTGACCACGAACTGGCGGCTTTCCGGCAACAAGATCCTTGTGCCATACGCGGCCAACGCCGACCTGATTTTGGTCGCGGCAAATCTCGAGGGCTCCGGGCTTTCGTTGATTGCGCTGGAGCGCACCACGCCGGGGATCAAATGCGAGCGTCATCGCGCGCTCGGCGGTGATCCGCTCTATAGCTTAAGCTTCGATCGGGTGACGTTCACCCCGGCCTCGGTGCTCGGCCCCGATCTGGATGCGCGCGCAGTGCTCAACCGTGCGCTGGATCATGCCGCGGTGCTGCAGTCCGCTTACGCCGTAGGATTGTCTGAGCGAGCGCTTTCACTGGCGGTCGCCCATGCCAGTACGCGGGAGCAGTTTGGCCGGCCGATTGGATCGTTTCAGGCGGTGGCCCATCGATGCTCCGATATGCGGATCGATATCGACGCGTGCCGGTTTCTGGCGCTGCAGGCGGCATGGCGGCTTGACCAGCCCGGGTCCGCCGACCTCGATGTAGCTGCGGCGAAGGCCTATATCAACGACGCGGTGCGGCGCGTGTTTACCAATGCCCATCAGGTGCATGGCGCAATTGGGTACTCCACCGAATATGACTTGCAGCTGTTCACCCGGCGCGCTAAGGCTTTCGAGCTCAGCCTGGGCAGCACGGCGCTGCATCACGAACGCGTCGCAAAAGAACTCGGGCTGTAGCGGTCGGACCGCGGACAACTATCGAGGAGATAAAAGATGAGTGTGATTGTAATTGTTCAGGGCACACCCAATCCCGAGCGCGCCGAGCAGATGAAACAGTACCAGACCGGGGCAGGACCGATCGTTGCCAAGCATGGCGGCCAGTTGGTGGCGCGCGGCACCGGTATCGAGGGCCTCGCCGGTCATCATAAGTGGACAGTCGGCGCAGTCCTGCGTTTTCCCGATCTGGCCGCCGTGCACGCATGGCACAGCGATCCCGATTACCAGAAGATAATTCCGATCAGGACACAGGCGTATCACGACCTGGAAATCACCGTCTTCCAGGAATAATGCGGACCGTGGGCGCGGGCCGGCGGCTAGGCTGTGGCTGACGGGCTCGCGCCGC
>DATFSZ010000117.1:0-5027 GCA_035262365.1 Binataceae bacterium (SeqCode) | reverse complement strand
TCGGGATAAGGTGCCGAGCTTCTGTTGCGAGTGTCGATCTCAAGTAAACAAGGAGACACACCGATGGCTGAAGACGATCCGGCAACGGAAATCCTACATTTCGTTGATCGAGTCAAAATCGTCGAAACGATCAAGCGGCTGGCTTTTCACATGGACCGCAAGGACTGGAAAAGCTACGAGGCCGAGTTCGCGGACCGGGTCGAAGTTGATTTCACCGATACTTCCTTCGGGGGCAGCGCGCCGCGGATTGCGCCACGTGCCCAATGGGCCGCGGCCGTCGCCAGCGGCCTGGCGCGGTTTGTCGAGACCCAGCACTTCGTCTCTGATTATTTCGTTGAAATCAACGGCGCCCGCGCCACGGCGATCACCTACTTTATCGCGCGCCACTTCACTAAGGCTCCCGATGGCGGCAAGTACGTGCTGGATCAGGGCGGCTACTATACGCACGGGCTGGTAAAAATCGACGGCGTTTGGAAGGTTTCACGCAACAAGCTCACACCGTTGTGGGACGCGGGCGATCCGCAAGCATTGAAGCTGGCGCAGGCCGGCGGACTTTCCAAGGAATGGTCGGAACTGTTTGGGATCTAGGTTTTGACGTGGGCTTGGCCGCAATTACCTGGTCTGGGCGTGCGCTTGATGCGATGCTCCGGTTTATGCGAATAACCCCCTCATGAGACTCGCAAACAAGGTAGCCGTCATAACGGGCGCGGCGATGGGAATGGGCGAGGCCGCAGCGAAACTATTCGCCGCCGAAGGCGCGGCGGTGGCCGTCGTGGACATCAACCACGAGGGCGCCGAAGCGACCGCCCGGCACATCGCGGCGGCCGGCGGGCGCGCGTTTGCCTGCCGCGCAGACGTGTCCGACGCCAACGACGTCAAGGCGGCGATCGACGCGGCGGTCAGCCGCTTCGGCAAGCTTGACATCCTTTATAACAACGCGGGTGTGGACATCGAGCACGCGCCCACCGCTGACTATGCGATAGAGATGTTCGACCGCACCATCGCGATCAACCTGCGCGGCGTCTTTCTCGGGATGAAGTTCGCGATCCCGCATATGGCCGGGCGCGGCGGTTCCATCATCAATACGGCCTCAGTCGTGGCCTTCAAGGCGATGCCCGGCGGAGTGGCTTACTGCGCCTCCAAAGGAGCGGTGGTGGCGATGACGCAGGTGGCGGCGGTGGAATATGGCCCGGCCAAGATCCGCGTCAATGCGATCTGTCCGGGCGCGATAGAAACGCCGATGCTGGCCGAGGCGCGCCGGCGGATGGGAGCGAATATGGTCGATGGTGCGGCAAGCTTCGCCCCGCTGAAGCGCACCGGAAGGCCGGAGGAGATCGCAAACGTGGCCTTGTTCCTGGCTAGCGATGAATCGTCATTCATCACCGGCGCGGCGTACACGGTCGATGGCGGCTCGCTGGCCTGATGACCTCCGATCCATCTTACCTTGCCCAAGAGTCAAAAAGGATTTTCAAGCTGAACGAACGAAACTCATTGGCGCAGAGTCCCTTTCCGTCCCCTTTGCCGGGAGAGGACGAGGGAACCGGAAGACCAGACAGTTTGCCCAAATTGTAATGGGATAAAAATGAGCAAAGCAGCTGATCCTATTCTGATCGAAGTCCTGCGCAACGAGATGGCCGCGATTACCGAGGAGATGGCGATCGCGGTGTACAAGACCGCGCGCTCCTCGATGTTGCGGGTGGGCGATTTTGCCACCTCCCTGGCGGACTACCAGGGCAGGATCGTCGGCCTGGGCCAGTCGCATTCGATGGCGACGTCGGTCTTCATGCATCTGATGCCGTTCGTGACCGAAAAATTCGCCGGCAATTTGAAAGACGGCGACGTGATTATCGCCAACGATCCTTACTCCGGCGCCTCTCACATGCCCGACGTGATCCTGGTCATGCCGGTATTTCATCGCACGCAGGTCTCCGGCTTCGTGATCATCTACTCGCATCAGACCGATATCGGCGGCCGCTTCCCCGGCGGATTCTCCAGCCAGTGCACCGAAACATATGAGGAGGGCATCCGCCTGCCCAACCTGAAGCTTTACGAAGGCGGCGTGCGCAATGAGCCGCTGGTGCAGTTGCTCAAGGCCAACATCCGCGCGGCTGACGAATGGATGGGCGATATTGACGCCAAGCTGGCCGGATGCCGGCGCGGGATTCGCGAGTTCCAGGCCGTAATGGAGAAATACGGAATGGAAAACGTTAACGCCTGCTTCGATTACCTGGTTGAGTACGGCGAGCAGGCGGCGCGCCGCGCGATTTCCGAAGTGCCGCCCGGCGACTACCAGCGCGAGATCATGCTCCGCGATGACGGGTTTGGCAGCGACGGCGTGGCGATGCCGATCCGGGTGACGCTGCGCTTCCGGCCTGACCGGCTGATCGTGGATTTCACCGGTACAGCACCCCAGGCCAAGGGCGCGATCAACATGCCCTACAGCAATACGCTGGGGCAGGTCTTCAGCACGTTGCACAAAATCCTGGCGCCCGACGTGGTATTCAACGCCGGCTTCGTCAAGCCGATCGAAGTAGTTGCACCCGAGGGCACGCTGGCCAAGCCGACCTTTCCGGCGGCGGTCGGCGGGCGCGCGCCATTATTCTTTTTGATTACCGAGGTGATTCATTTGGCGCTCGCCGAAGCTATTCCCGAGCGCGTTGCGGTGCCGCAGGAAGGCGGCGACATCGTTCACATGTCGGGTCATCGTCCCGACGGCAGCGAATACACGACGATGGACCTGGTGTGGGGCGGATGGGGTGGGCGGCCGCGCAAAGACGGGATCGACGGCGCGGGTATGTCCTACATATCCGTGCCGGCCGAACTGGTGGAGCGCGAGGTGCCGGTCGTGGTGGAAGGTTTCGGACTGGTGTCCGATACGGCGGGCGCGGGACGGCATCGCGGGTCCCTGGGCATCTTCAAGAGCTACCGTTTCCTGCATCCAGCCAAGATTATGGTGCGCACCAATCGCCCGTTTGAAAGCGCGGTGGGAATGGCCGGAGGCGAGCAGGGAACACCGTCATGCAACCTGTTCACGCCGCTGGACGGCGAGCAAATGGAACTGCCGCGCAAGTCGCATATGCATCTGGAGGTCAAAGCCGGCGACCGGCTGTATCATCAGGTGTGCGGGTCCGCGGGCCACGGCGATCCCTACCAACGCGATCCGGACGCGGTGGCGGAAGATGTGCGCGAGGAAAAGTTGTCGCTGGAAACCGCGCGAGCTGAATATGGCGTGGTAGTCGATCCGGTTACGATGGCGCTGGATGCGCCGGCCACGGTGGCTTTGCGGCGCGGCGCTCGCAGCGTCGGCTGATCACGAAGCATCATGACTGTGCGTCCGGCCGCTCTCACCCTAACCCATCTTCCTGGTCAGGGAGAATCAAGTGGAGAATAGCGATGCGGGTGGCATTTGATATCGGCGGCACCTTCACCGACGTCATCGCGCTGGGGCGCGACAAGCGGATTCATACCGTCAAGGTACTGTCGCTGCTGGACCGCGTCGGTGAGGATATCGTCGCCTGCATCAAGGGGCTTCACTCCAACGAGGAGGTGGAAAACTTCGTCCACGCCACGACCACGGCTTCCAACGCGGTGATCGAGCGCAAAACCGCGCTCACAGGGCTGCTTACAACCCGCGGCTTCCGTGACGTCCTGGAGATGATGAATCAAAAGGCGCCGTCGCTGGCGGACATCCATTGGGAGCGTCTCCCGCCGCTGGTTCCCCGCCGCCTGCGCTTCGAAGTAGCAGAACGCATTCTTGCCGACGGTTCGGTCGAGCATCGCCTGGACCGCCATTGCGCGCAGGAGGCGATTGACGCTCTGCTGGCGGCGAAGGTTGAGGCGATCGCCATCTGTCTCATCAATTCCTACATCAACCCAATTCACGAACAGGAGTTGGGCCGCATGGTGCGCCAGGCGGCGCCGCGCGCCGTCGTTTGCCTCTCCTCACAGGTTCATCCCGAATGCCGCGAGTATGAGCGCACCAGCACCACCGTAATCAACGCGTCGCTGGTGCCGGTGGTAAACCGCTACCTCGATCAACTCGAGAAGCATCTGGCCCCCTTCAGCCGGCGATTGCTGATCATGCAGTCCAACGGCGGCACCATGACCTCCGAGATAGCGCGCCAGCGGCCGATGTTCATGGTCGAATCCGGGCCCGCGGCGGGTGTGCTGGCGGCCGCGCGCCTGGCGGGCGAGCTTGGCCTCGGCAGCGTGCTCTCCTTCGATATGGGCGGGACGACGGCCAAAGCGTGCCTGGTTCAGAACGGCCAGCCATTGGAAAAAGCCGGCGGCGAGGTTGGCGGCGGCGTGGCGGCGGTGGCGACGCGCGGTACGGGCCATGCGCTCCGCGCGCCCACCCTGGACATCGTGGAAGTCGGCGCGGGCGGCGGCAGTATCGCTTGGATCGACAACGCCGGTGCGCTGCGCGCCGGCCCGATCAGTGCGGGCGCCGAACCGGGACCCGCATGCTATGGGCGCGGCGGCACACAGCCCACGGTGACTGACGCCAACGTGGTGCTGGGCTACATGAATCCGGAGCGGATCGCGGACGGCACTTTGAATATCGACAGGAAGGCCGCGGTTGACGCGATCCAAAAGCACGTCGCTGGACCGCTCGGAATGGACCTGGTGACCTCAGCGTTTGGAATCGTCGAGGTGGCGAACGCTGCCATGATGCGGGCGTTGCGCGCGGTCTCCACCGAACGCGGACATGATATCCGCGAGATGACCCTGGTGGCGTTCGGCGGCGCAGGACCGATTCACGCCGCTGCCTTGTGCGAAAGCGTCGGCATCAGCCGGGTCGCGATTCCGCCGTATCCGGGACTGTTCAGCGCGCTGGGCCTGCTGCTGGCGAATTCGCGCCTGGATTACATCCGCAGCATCGAGCGGCAGGTGTCCGAAATCAGCGCGCCCGAAGTTGCGCGCGGCTACCGCGAGCTCGAAGAACAGGCGCGCCATGAATTTGCCGAGCAGGGCATTCCCGTAAGCGACATGCTCTTTGAACGCTCGGTGGATTTGCGCGTCGGCTT
>DATFSZ010000116.1:0-14945 GCA_035262365.1 Binataceae bacterium (SeqCode) | reverse complement strand
GTGACCCGGCTCCGCAAGGGTTCACCTTTGATGGAGACCTGCTTGAGCGCTTCGAGGTTGGTGCTGATTGCGATTATGCTCTCGGCGACCTGTTCCGAATAGCGATCATCGTCAGTGGATAGAAAGGCACGTTGATTCATGGCGAGCCGATCGAGGTCCTCTACGATCGCGTCCACGTTTTCCACCACGATCAGTCCGCCGGTTACCGAATTGGTCACTCTGCTCAGTGTATGGTTGAGAACAAAGCGAAAGCAGATTGCCAGACAGATGATTGCCGCGGTCAGGATGCAAACCATCCTGACCAATTTAGAGTCTTCTGCTACTTCAAGATCCATCGTTCAAATCCATGGCGGGTTCCATATCCATCCGATCCCTACTAGGGGCCAAACCAATCAGCGAAGCCTAACTAAAAGAATAACTGCCGGTTCATCTCAATCAACTGCGTCATCTTGGAAAGCGCGGTACCGATCGCTTAGATCAGGTTCTAAAGCGAATAACGTGCCAGTCAGCCAATTTTCACATGTCACCGGACGGATGGCACTACGAAGTGCGCAGCGATGGCGCTCGGGGCATACCCTTGCTAGCTTTCGCCCTTGCAGGATGCGGAAAAACAAGCCTCCCGGGCAAACCCGGCTTTCCGGCTTAGGAGGCCTGCCAAAATCAGGGGGACGCGAATCCCCGCAGGCGGATCGCACGGAGGAAAGAAGATGGCGAGCAGCGTGTTGGCAACTGGTCTTGGGCGTGTTCTCGAAGGCAAGGTAGCTATTATTACGGGAGCAGGACGCGGCATAGGCGAGGTTAGCGCCAAGGTCTTTTCCCAAGCCGGGGCGCGCCTGACCCTCGCGTCGCGCACCGGATCGGAGCTAAAGAAGGTTGCCGCCGCGGTCACCGAAATGGGCGGCGAAGCGATCCCTGTCACCACCGACATATCCGATCCAAAAAGTGCGGACGCGATGGTCAAAGCGACGGTGGAGCGCTACGGCACAGTGGATATCCTGATCAACAACGCGGCAATTCCGGGCAAGGACGCCTACGTGGGCGACGTCTCGCTGGAGCAATGGGAGCAGGCAATCCGCGTCGACCTGTTCGGAACCTTCAACTGCTGCAACGCAGTCGTGCCGATTCTGAAACAAAAACGCAGCGGGCGGATAATCATCCTGTCATCGACCATTATTCACAATCCGCTCGTGCGCAAAACTCACTACGTAGCGGCCAAGACCGGGCTGGTCGGCTTGTGCCGCGCGCTGGCATTGGAGCTGGCGCCCTACAACATCACCGTCAACACCGTCACGCCCGGCGCGGTCGACGGAGAGTTGTTGGTCAATTATATGAAGCGGCTGGCGGGGGAGCAGAACAAGCCTTACGAGGAGTTCCGCAAGCAGTTCGAATCGCCGATTCCGATGAAGCGCTTCGTTCAGCCCGAGGATATCGCCTACATGGAAGTCTTTCTGAGTTCCGAGCTCGCGCGCAACATCACCGGAGTTGAAATTCCGGTCGATGGAGGCGGCTCGATCTAGCGGCAAAAAAGGGCGCGCCGCGGTGCCGCGTCACTTGGAGTTATTGCCGGCGTAGCGGGCGCGCAACGCCGCCTGAATCGTCTCGATACTTGCTCCTTGGTCGAACAGCTTTTTCGCCTCCAGCGCCTCACTCGTGCAGATAGCGCACGAAGCGCCGTGATGGTCGCGGTAGCAATCGAGCAGGTTCTTGTGCCCGTTGGTGCGGTCGCAGCCGCAGTAGCAATGGAGCTGCGCGAGCAGGTCGGGGTTTTCCTGCGCAACCTTGTATGCCTCGCGCACCTCGCCCGTGAACTGCATCGGGTTAAGCGTCTTGCGCAGGTTCGCGGCGGCCTCGGTCTCGCTCGCCGGACGGGCCGCACAGCAACCCGGCGCCGACGCCGAATCCGCGGGCGGCGATCCAGCTATCGCTGACACGCTCGCAATTAACAATGCCCCGGCAACGACCGCGGCTGGCAGCTTGATTTTCCGGATCATGACCAATCGCAACCTACACGCCTCCAAACGTTTTGCGCGCTAAGTAAACGTCGAGGGGCGAATGGGCTGCTTCAATCTTATGCCATTGCGGGGGCCTGACGCGAGGTGGGCGAAGCCTCCAAGCGCGCCGGCGCCCGGATTTCGTACACACTTGTCGAAGTTCGAGCTCCGACCCTGCGTAGCGTTGGCGTTTGACAGACTGCTAGGATTGCGCCGTCATTGCTCGTAACTCGCCCAAGTCGAGGTGCAATACGATGGCGGAACTGGGAATTGTAATCGCGCCGGGAGCGGAACCATATTCCACGCTGGGCGGACTGGCTCGCGCGGCGGAGGAAGCGGGCTTCAGCGGAATCTTCGTATCAGAATCCAACAACGACGCGATGATGTGCTGCGCCGAGATGGCACGCGCGACCAGCCACATCAAGCTGGTAACCTGGATCGTCAATATTCATTTTCGCGTGCCGGTTACCTGCGCCGCCTCCGCCGCGATGGTGCAACAGCTCTCCGGCGGCCGTTTCATCCTGGGCCTGGGCGTGAGCCATCGCCCGCTGCTGGAGTCGCTCGGTATCGAGATGGGCAACGGACGCGAGCGTTTGCGCTCCTATACGATAGAAGTGCGCCGGATGCTCAGCGGCGAAGCGCTGGGGCCCGGCGTTGACCTGCGCGTGACCCCGCCTCGGCATCCAGTTCCGATTTACTACGCGGCTTTGGCGCTGGAGACCGCGCGCCTGGCCGGCGAACTGGCCGACGGCGTCGAACTTTACATGTGTCCGGCGCAGCGGATGCAACGCCTGGCGCGGGCGGCGCGCGAGGAGGCGACCCACCATGGCCGCAAACCTTCCGACATTGCGATCACTATGGGCTTGCCCACGTTCCTGCACGATGATCTGGAGCGCGCGATGAGCGTAGCGCGCCGCCGGCTGGCCTTTTACGGGTCTCTTCCCTTTTACAACCGCCAGATGGCGCGGGCAGGTTTCGAGGCTGAGGCGCAGGCCGCCATGGCGGCGGCACAACGCGGCGACAAGCAGGGCGTTGAGGCGGCAATGTCTGAGCGCCTGCTGGATTCGATGGCGCTTATCGGCCCACCCGCACGATGCCTGGAACGCTTGGCCGCGTTCCGCCAGGCAGGCGCTGATTGGCCGATAATCAGACCCAACGAGATCGATCGCAGTCCGGCGCAAACTATTCTCGACGCGGCCAAAGTCTTTTCGAAAGCGATTTGAAGCCTGTGGCTGCCCGTGCGTCCTGAAAACGAAGCCCGGCATAGCTAACCTGGAAAATAAGAAGTCGGGCATTGACGTCCTGGGACGGCCCTCCCAACTGACAGAGAAAGCGAATTGCAGCGAGAGTCGGCGCACCAAATCCGCTCTGCCACTTGGTCGCCTGAGTACCGCCACTTCAATAAAAATTGCTCCACACCCAGCCACGGGCTACGCTTGAAAGCCTATGTCGGCGACGGAAATCAGCGATGTCAAAGCGCGCGAGATCCTCGATTCGCGCGGCAATCCAACAATCGAAGTGGATGTCCGGCTCAGCGGCGGAGCACTGGGGCGCGCCGCCGTCCCCTCCGGCGCCTCGACGGGCGTTCACGAAGCCCTGGAACTGCGCGACGGCGATAAAACGCGCTACCTCGGCAAGGGCGTGCAAAAGGCGGTGGGCAATGTCACCACTCTGATTGCGCCCAAGGTGCGCGGGCTTGACGCTAACGACCAGGCCGCGGTGGATAAACGCCTGCTTGAGCTGGACGGTACCGAGAACAAATCGCATCTGGGCGCCAATGCGATGCTGGGCGTATCGCTGGCCGCGGCGCATGCGGCGGCGGCCGCCAAGGGCGTCTCGCTATATCGTCACCTCGCGCCCGACGCGCATCTGCTGCCGGCGCCGATGATGAACATCCTGAACGGCGGCAAGCACGCCGACTCCAGCGTCGATTTCCAGGAATACATGGTGATGCCACTGGGGGCGGATACGATCGCCGACGCAATCCGGATCGGCGCCGAGGTGTTTCATTCGCTGGCCGCGGTGCTAAAGGCGCGCGGCCAGTCGGTCAACGTCGGCGACGAGGGCGGCTTCGCTCCCAACCTGCGCAACAACGAGGAGCCAATCGAACTGATCCTGGAGGCGATCGTCAAGGCCGGCTATCAGCCCGGCAAGGATGTGAGCCTTGCGCTGGATCCGGCCTCCAGCGAATTTTTCGAAGACGGCAAATATGTCTTCGCCCGCTCCGACAAAAAGGCGCGCACCGCGGAAGAGATGGTGCATTACTACGGCGATTGGATCCGCCGTTATCCGATTGTCTCGATCGAAGACGGTCTGGCCGAGGACGATTGGGACGGATGGAGCCTGCTGACGCGCGAACTCGGCCGCCGCGTGCAACTGGTCGGCGACGATCTGCTGGTGACCAATCCCAAGCGCCTGCGCCGCGCGATCGCCGACAAAGCGGCCAATTCCATCCTCATCAAGG
The DNA here is from genome assembly GCA_035262365.1 of Binataceae bacterium (SeqCode). Taxonomy (GTDB): domain Bacteria; phylum Desulfobacterota; class Binatia; order Binatales; family Binataceae; genus JAJPJA01. The sequence continues at coordinate 10,490 of DATFSZ010000116.1, read as the reverse complement.
TAAATCAGATCGGAACACTGACCGAGACGCTGACCGCAATCCAAATCGCGCGCGACGCGGGCTACACCGCCGTGATATCGCATCGGTCGGGCGAGACCGAGGACACGACTATCGCGGACCTGGCCGTGGCCACCGCGGTGTGCCAGATCAAGACCGGGTCGCTGAGCCGCAGCGAGCGGCTGGCCAAGTACAATCGTTTAATCCGGATCGCCGAGGAGCTGGGGGCGAAGGCTGAGTATCCGGGATGGCGTGCTTTTGCGCGCTGGCAGAAAGGCGCGTGATGAGCAGACCACCGATAGCGGCGTTAATCATCTTTGACGGCTGGGGCCTGCGCGAAGGGCGCGAGGCGAACGCGATCCGGATGGCGCGCACACCGGTCATGGATCGGCTCGACGCGACCTGCGCGCATACCGCCGTTGACGCGTCGGGTGCGGCGGTCGGACTGCTGCCAGGCGTGATGGGAAATTCCGAAGTCGGCCATCTGACGATCGGCGCGGGACGGGTCATCTATCAAGACGTGATGCGGATCAGCAAGGCGATCGAAACCGGCGCATTTTTCGCCAACCCGGTGCTGCTCGACGCGATGCGCCGCCCCGGGCGCGATCATACCCTTCATCTGTGGGGATTGCTCTCCGATGGCAGCGTGCACAGCCATATCGACCATCTGATGGCGCTGCTTGAAATGGCGGTCAAGCAGGGCGTGGAGCGAATCGCCGTACACGCTGTGCTCGACGGCCGCGACAAGCCGCCGCGTTCCGCGCTGCCGTTTATCGATCAGCTTGAAGCGGCGCTCAAAAAATCCGGGCACGGGAGCGTCGCCACAGTTACCGGACGCTACTACGCGATGGATCGCGACAAACGCTGGGACCGCACCGAGCGCGCCTACAATGCGTTGGTTGACGGCGAGGGGGCGCATGCGCCCACCGCGCGCGCGGCGGTCGAGCGCGCCTATGAGGCCGGCAAGGGCGATGAATTCGTGGAGCCGACGATTATCGGCCAGGCACGCCCGATGGCCGACGGCGACCAGGTGATCTGCTTCAATTTCCGCGCTGACCGCGCCCGGCAGTTGACTGCGGCACTCGCGTTGGCGGATTTCGCTGGCTTTGCCCGCCGGCGCCATCCGCAGGTCGGCTACGTATGCATGACCGAATACGACCGCACTTTTAACCTGCCGCTTGCTTTCGGCCCCGAAGATATCCGCAACACGCTGGCCGAAGTGCTCGACCGGGCCGGGGTCCGCAACCTGCGGCTGGCCGAAACCGAAAAATACGCACACGTGACCTACTTCCTGAACGGCGGCGTCGAGCAGCCGTTCAAGCTCGAGCAGCGGGTGCTGATCCCGTCGCCCAAGGTCGCCACCTACGACCTGAAGCCGGAAATGAGCGCTGCCGCCGTGGCGGAGCGCGCCGAGCAGGAGATTTTAAGTGGACGCTTCGGGGTTATCGTGATCAACTTCGCCAACCCTGACATGGTTGGTCATACTGGCGTACTGCCGGCGACGGTGGCCGCGGTCGAAGTGTCGGACGCCGCGCTGGGCCGCGTGCTGGACGCGGTGCAGCGCATGGGCGGCGTGGCGTTGATTACGGCCGATCACGGCAATGCCGAATTCATGGCGGACCCGGCAACCGGTCAGCCTCACACCGCGCACACCACCAACCTCGTTCCGTTGATCCTCGTTGATCCCAATTATCGCGGCAGCCTTGCGCAAGATGGAACATTAGGCGACGTAGCGCCCACCTTTTTGGGGATGCTTGGTATCGCGCAACCGCCCGAAATGACCGGCCGCGACCTGCGTGTGCCTGCTTGAGCCTGCAAGCGCCCTCACCCGATACGGCGTGTCGCGCAGGTTGCTGACAGTTCCGCCAGGATGGCGTCAACGTCCCCCTGATGCGCGGGGGAGAACCACAACTTAAGGTGATGGCGCATCGGGTCGACTGTGCGTAATGTGACGAGGTTGTCGTAAGATTCGACTACCGCCTTGAGCATCGCGATATGCTCGGGCTGAACTTCCAATACGATGCTCATGATCGCTGCCGACTGCTCCTGCATCAGACCCTTCCGTCACCCATGTGATAAACTTTGTCGCCTTCCAATTCTAATCTGATGGCATGGCCGCGGCTAACCTTCGTGATCGGCAAGGGGGGCGCGGGCAAAAGCACGGTCGCCACCGCGCTGGCGACGTACCTCGCCTCCTCGAGGCCCACCGTGCTGGCCGACCTGGACCAGCGCGGTTCGGCCGCGCGGCTGCTGGGGGTCAGGACCCCTGCGGAGGGACCGGCTCGCGCCGGCGAGGGCGTGGAACTGCGCTCGCTTAGCCCGCGGCGTGAACTGGAGCATTTTATCCGGCGCATCGTTCCCGTGCGCATAATCTCCAACCGGATGTTGGGTAGCAGGACCTTTGCCTACGTCACCGCCGCTCTGCCCGGCTTGCAGGCTTTTCTGCTGCTGTCGCGCCTGTCGTCGATGGCGGGCGAAGCCGCGCGCGAGGATCGATACGTGGTGGTGGACGGGCTCTCCACTGGCGCGAGCCTTGAGCTGCTGTCGGTCGCCACGGGCGTGCGTAATCTCGCCGGAGGCGGAACGCTCAACCACCTGGCAGCGGAGTTGGAGAGCTTCATCTCCGATCCCAACCGCTTCGGCGTCGCAATTGTGGTTCCGCCGCAGGAGCTGGCCTTGAAGGAGGCGCTCGAGGCGGCCTCAACCCTGCGCGCGCAACTGAAAGTCGACCGCGCGATTGCAGTTCTCAACGGTGCTCCCGCGCCGTTGTTTAGCGCCGCGGAGGCTGAACGCGCGATGGAGGCGGAGATTGAGCACGCCGGACTCGTCAGGCGGCGGCTCGATCTCGATTCGGCGGCCCAGCGCATCCGCAAAGAGCTGACGGCCGCGGGGCTGGCGGTGATCGAACTGCCGATGTTGTTCACCGCCGCGATCGGTAGCGCGGAAGTCGAACAACTTTCCCGCTCGCTGCGCAAGAAGGTTGAGGCATGAAGCGGTCGCCGATCCACACCACGGAGCATCGGCTGTTGCTTTGCCTGGGCCCGGGAGGAGTGGGCAAGACGACCACCGCATCCGCGCTGGGTCTGCGTGCGGCGCTGGAGGGGAGGCCGGTTGACGTGATGACGATCGATCCCGCGCCTCGCCTGCTCGACGCGTTGCATCTTGACGCAACAGTTTCGGATCCGCAGGAGGTTGCGCTGGATGGCCTGTCGGTCGGCGGCGCCGGGCGGATGCGCGCGCTCAAACTCGATCCCAAGCATACGTTCGACTCGGTTGTAGAGCGCTATGCGCCGACGCGCGCGATGGCCGACACGATCCTGGACAACCGCCTCTATAACAACATCTCGGGCGCGTTGGCCGGCGTGGGCGACTACATGGCGATGGAGAAGCTGCTCGAGCTTTACGACGATCCCGAAACCAGCCTGATTGTCCTCGACACGCCGCCCGCGCGCGAGGCGCTGGATTTTCTGGGTGCTCCCGAGCGGCTGCTCGACCTGCTCAACTCCCGCGCCACCACCTTGCTCGGCGGCGGGCTCAAGTTTTCGGACATGGCCGCGCGCGCGGTGCTGAGCGCCTTTGACCGCGTCACCGGTCTGCATCTTTTGGGCGACGTGCAAGCGTTCGTGCGCAGTTTTGAAGGCATGTACCAGGGCTTTGCGGAGCGCGCCGCACGCGCCAAGTCGATTCTTGCCGGTCCGGAATGCCTGGTGCTGGTGATCACGACTCCCGAGGAGTTACGCGTCGAGGAGACCGGCGCCTTCATCAGTTCGCTTGACCAGGCGGGTATCTCGATCGATGGCCTGGTGGTAAATCGGGTTGCGCCCGCGATGCCGGGCAAGCCGCGGCCGGCAAAAGTCACACCGCCCGCGTTGCAAAAGAAACTGCTGCGCAACTGGCGCGATTTCGCCGCGCTCAAGCAGCGCGAGACCGCCGCCCTGCGCGTTCTGAGAGAAATGCTGCCGGCGGACGCGATAATGCTGGTCGCGCCGGACGTTGGCCGAGAACCGCGCTCGCTGGAAGATCTGGCGGAAATTGCCGGCACGATAGACACGGCAGACCTGCGCAAGCATTAATATTAAACGGCGGCGGTCAGAACGAACTAAAACAGTGCGGCGGACCGCCCGTGCCCGCCCCACCCCGGGAGTTCTTCATGTCATCCCGACACGGAGCGGTGTTCTTTTCGACGCGGAGTGGACAAAGCAGCGCGAAGCGATTTGCCCGGCGGCGGCAGAGTAGAAATGAATCGCTTCGGGTCGATTCCTCTGCTTCCCTCGCTGCACTCGGTCGGTCGGAATGACAGGTTGGAGGCGCCGAATGCATAAACTCCAAGCGCGGGCAGCGCCCGCGCCACCTGATTGGAGCTACACACTCTCGACTTCCCACCGCCGCCGCGGCGACTTGTCCCACTATCAGACAAAGCAGAAAACTGAGCTAACCTGTCCACCACGCTGGTGGTGGGGAGGGCCCGTACGTCCGCTTCACTCTCCAGAAACCGCGCTCCACGATTCCTCCGCCCTGCATGCAGATGTATGCTCCGCCGCCCGCGTCGTCGGAAAAGTGACCGTTGAAAATGCAGCTCGAGACGTCTTCGAACATTATCCGCAACGATACGCCCGTTCCCCTGATTTGCCCTACTGCTATCTGGCCGTGGGTATCCATATTGCGACATACGATGTTGCCGGTGTCGCAGCGATAGCTGCCGGTTATTTTCGATTCATTCTGGATCATCGATAGCGAGATCACTTCGATCGCGCCGCAGCGGGGTAACCGCGCGACGCATGAGCCCATCGAATTGCCCTCCCAGAAACCGGTCACGTCAAGCGCGGGCGGAATCGGAGGCGGCGACAACACCGAGCAGCTATGCCACGCGAAGCCGGCAATCAGGACTAGCAGCAGGCGCGCGGCAGTGCGCAGGCGATGAAACTGTGACGGCGACATCAGGCGCTTTGGAGGTCCTTTGATCATTGACCACAAGCGCGGCATCTACCCGGCGGCGGGTGACGCGCGGGTCCTCTTTCGTTTGACGAGCTGTCAGTCCATCAGGCCATAAATTCTGCCTGCGTTCTCGCACACCATCGCGCGGCGGTCGGCGTCGGGAAGACCGCCGAAATGTTCCTCGATAGCCTTGCGCGAGTTGGGCCAGGTCGTGTCGGAGTGCGGAAAGTCGGATGACCACATGATGTTGCGCGGTCCGATCAGGTCGTAGGTGCGAATGCCGGCCAGGTCCTCTTCGAAAGTGGCAAGCACCTGGCGATGAAAGACCTCCGATGGCTTTTCCTTTAGGGTCGATCCCGCCCACGCCCCCTGCTTTTCCATCACGTGATCCATCCGCTCCAAAAAGTAGGCCATCCAGCCGATGCCGCCTTCCGCCACTACCACTTTGAGCGTCGGATGCCGCGTGAGCGTGCCGCTGTAGATCAGCATCGCGATACTCTCCGCGATGGTCATCGGAGTCAGGCACACGAATGCCTCGAGTTGGCCGGGTGCGGGTTGGGCCAGGCTCAAAGCTCCGCGTTTGACCATCGAGCCGCCCCCGATATGGATGCTGACCGGGCGCCGCTGCTCCGCCGCGGCCGCCCAGAACGGCTCGTAGACCGGATCGGTAATGGGAAAGTCGGCGCCGTCCAGACCGATGAACAGCCCGCGCAGCCCGGGCATTTTGGCGGTGCGCTCGGCTTCACGCACCGCTTCCTGCGGGTCATTTATCGGCACGATCGCCTGACCGAGAAAGCGCTCGGGCGCCGGCGCGCAGAACTCCGACAGCCAGTCGTTGTAGGCGCGGATCAACACGGTGCGCAGCTCGGGGTCCTGCGCGCCCATCGCGCCGTCGCCGTAAAGCACCTGAGCGTCGATCCCGTCGCGATCCATGTCAGAAAGGCGCGCCCTGGGATCGTAAGAACCGGGGATCATTTCAGAAAAGCGGATAACCTTGCGCGCCAATTCCTCGGGCTTGCGCCCTGCCGCCGATACCAGGATCGTGATCGGGCTGGGCCTTTTGTTATCGACCACCCAGGCGTCGTAGCCTTCCATCTCGATCACGCGAGGCGCGCGCTCTTTGTATTTTGCGGGCACACGGCTGACGTAAAGGTCGGGCGTGGAGTTGACGTGCGAATCCGCGTCGATAATCCGATATTCCATTTAATGACCTCTGCGCGAAGCCTCGGCGCACAGTGCTCGCCGCCATTCGTCGCCAATCTCAGGCGGTGATTGGCAAATCGTAAAACTCGATCGCGTTGGTGCGGCCGATTCGCTTTTGATCCTCGGCCGGCACGCCGTCGAATTGGGCCGCCAGCACGTCGGCTGAATTAGGCCAGGCGCCGTCAAAGTGCGGATAGTCGGATCCCCACATCAAGTTCTTGTAGCCGATGATGCTGCGGCAGAAGATCGCGGTGCGATCGTGCATGAAAGAGCATCCCACGTGCTCATGGAAGATCTCGCTGGGCTTGCGGCTCGAGGTTATACCGTTGAACGACCCGGCCCATCCCTGGTCGCGTGCAAAGCGATCGTCCGCCCGCTCCAGCATCGCGGCGGCCCACGCCGCGTCATTTTCCACCGACGCGACCTTGAGTCCGCGATGGCGGTCGAATACGCCTGAGAAGATCATCGAGGTGACTGCGTACATAGTTGGGGTGAAGGCGAGCGAGAAGTCCGCCAGCGCGTTGGCGGTATAGAGGAAGCTCTTTTTGCTGGCCGCAACGTGCAGGCTCAGCGGCAGGCGATTCGCCTCCGCCGCAGCCCATAGCGGTTCCCAATGCGGCCGGTCATAGCCGTGTCCTTCTTCCTGCTGGATGCTGATCATACCGCCGCGCAGCCCGAGCTTGGCCGCGCGTTCCAGCTCCGCGACCCCGTTCCCGACAGGTTCGGTGGGGATCATCGCAATACCGAACAGGCGCTTGGGAGCCGTCGCGCAGTACTCGGCCAGCCAATCATTGAAGGCGCGCAGGATTGCGTATTGGTAGTCGAGATCCTTGATAGTGAACATCTGCAGGCCGAAGCTGGTGTAGAGCAGTTCGCCCTCCACCCCTTCGGCGTCCATTTCCTTGAGCCGTGCAACCGGGTCGTAGCCACCCTCGACCACGTCCGAATAGTGACCGTAGAAAGTGAACTCGCGCGACTGGGCGCCACTGTACTTGCCCTTGGTGGCGACCAGGCCAACCCCCTGGCGGGACTCGCCGGCGATTTCCGGCGTCAGGTAGAAATCGGTCTTTTTGCCATAAACCAGCCGCGGGCAGCGATCCTGGTACTTGCGATCAAGCCGCTTCAGCCACAGATCGGGCGCCTCCACGACATGCGAGTCAGCCGACACCAGCTTAAACGGCAGTCCCATTGATTCTTCCTCCCTCCGGTAAGACGGGCGGACAGCGTCTTAGGGGATATTTCATCCCGAAATTGTCCGGCTCAAACCTAGCGCACAAGCGCGGGTAGAACAAACAGTCTTGACTGATCTTAACCTTAAGCGCTACAAGGTGGGCCGGGCGCGAAGGGGCTGTCGCTGGGACAGGCAAACGCCAAGATGCAGATCAGTCCAGGCCAGTCAGATGACCGAACCAGTGGGGAGAAACGGGAGCGAGAAAGTCAGGAGGAAGAATCCAGAGCAAACTCGCCGCAAACTGATGGGGGCCACCGTAGCGTCGCTCTTCGAGCGCGGCTATGGCGGCCTCAGCACAGTCGATGTGGCCAAACGCGCCCGCGTTTCGCGCGGCGGTCAACTTCATCACTTTCCCCGCAAGCAGGAACTGCTGGCCGAAACCGTCGCGCATCTGTTTGATCGGCGACTGGCGGAATTGCGGGCCAACATCAGCAAACTGCCGGCCGCGCCCCCCGAGCACCGGCTCGCCGCGTTTATCGACGCCATCTGGCCGGCCTTCCGGTCGCGCACCTTCTACGCCTGGCTGGAACTGGTGGTGGCCAGCCGCACCGACAGCCGATTGCGCCAGGCCAACGCGATGCTGATCGAACGTTTCCGCGGTTCTGGCGCGCAACTGATTTCTGCCGCGCTCGGCCCGGAGGTGGCGCATCTCGCGCTCGACTTTGGCGCCCTGGCTGCCCTGGTCCTCGGCAACATGGAAGCGATGGCGCTCAACAGCGTTGCCGCCGGCACCAGCCTCAAGGCCAGCCGCCAAATGCTGCCGCGGCTGCAATCGCTCAAGACGGCGAGCGGCCTTTTCCTGAAACACATGATTGAGGCGGCCCAAAACAGCGCCGCGCCTTCACCCTAACTCTCTCCCTGGTCAGGGAAACGCGACTGGTTTATGAGCGAGCCACGACTGCCGATTCCCGCGCTGCTGCCCGACACCGAAGCCTTCTGGCGCGCATGCCATGACGGCCGGCTTGAAGTAAATCGCTGCCAGTCCTGCGGATGGTTTATCCATCCGTCGCGCCCGGTCTGTTCGCGATGCCAAAGCCGGGACGTCAAGCCGCATCAGCTAAGCGGCAAGGGAGTAGTCTTCAGCTACACCATCAACTACCAACCCTGGATTCCGAACATGTCGCTTCCCTTCATCATAGCGCTGGTGGAACTCGCCGAGCAGAAGGGACTGCGGCTGACCACCAATCTGATCAACTGTCCGGTCGAATCGGTGCGGATCGGAATGCCGGTCAAGGTCGTGTTCAAGCAAGTCAGCGATGAAGTCGGATTGGCGCTATTCGAGCCCGACTCGCAGGCGCAAGATGGCGAGGGCCGGACGGCGCCAGCCATGGACGCGCCGCCCAAGATCACGGAAACCGAATACGTGGCGGCTCATCCACTGCGGCGCGTCGCGGAAGTCGACCGGGCGGAGCGCAAGGTGATCATTTCCGGAGTGGGGCAATCGGCGATCGGCCGCCGGCTGCTGACGCGCGGCGACGTTGACCTGACGACCGAAGCGGCGCTGGAGGCGATCGCCGACGCCGGGCTGCGAGTCGACGAAATCGACGGGGTGGCCTGTTATCCCGGCGGCGGTGTCGGCGGCGGCGCAGGGTTCTCCGGACCCGGTATTCCCGAGATGGCCGACGCGCTGGGCCTGTCAGTGTCATGGCATCTGGGGGCCGGCGAAGGTCCCGGCCAGATGACCCCCGTGTTTGCCGCATGCCTGGCGGTGGCGGCGGGGATGTGCCGGCATTGCCTGGTATATCGCACGGTGAGCGAAGGCAGCGCGCAAGCTCGCGCCGGACGAGGGCGCGCCGGAATAGGAGCCGGCGCTCATGAGGTCAGCGGTCCATTCGCCTACCTGCTGCCCTACGGAGCGATGTCCGCGGGCAACTGGCTGGCGGTTTACGCCACCCGCCATATGCATCAGTACGGCACCCGGCGCGAGCATCTGGGCGCGATCGCACTGGCCGGCCGCCGCCACGCGGCCTTCAATCCCAAGGCGATCTATCGCGAACCAATCACAATGGACGACTACCTCAACGCCCGTCTGGTCTCCTGGCCCTTCGGGCTGTTCGATTGCGACGTGCCTTGCGACGGCTCCACCGCGGTGGTCCTTTCTCACGTTGACACCGCGCGCGACCGCCCTAAGCCGGCGGTGCGGGTCAACGCGATCGGCACCGCGATGCGCTCACGGGCCAATTGGGATCAATGGGAGGACATCACCACCGGGCCGCAGCGCGACGCGGCGGCGCATCTGTGGTCGCGCACCGACTTGAAGCCGTCCGACGTGAACACCGCGCAGCTTTATGACGGTTTCAGCTTTCTGACCCTGGCGTGGCTGGAGGCGTTGGGCTTCTGCAAAAAGGGCGAAGGCGGACCTTTTATGGAAGGCGGCCGTATCGAATTGGGCGGAGCGCTTCCAATCAACACCTGGGGCGGCCAGTTGTCGGGCGGGCGGCTGCACGGTTTTGGTTTTCTGGCCGAGGCGATACGCCAGGTGCGCCGCGAAGCGGGCCAGCGCCAGGTTCCCGCTTGCGAGGTAGCGGCGGTGGGCGTTGGCGGCGGTACCTATTGCGGTTGTATGCTGCTGACGCGCTGAAGGGCCGGATCGCCCCGTTCATTGCCGAAGGAGGCCGCCTACGATGCTGAAAGTACGAAATCTCATCCACCTGACGCACGTGCTGGCAGACAACGATCAGCGGCGCGAAGCGGAGCGCTTCTACCTCGACGTATTCGCGGCGCAGACTTTTTACGACGCCCGCCCGATGCCCGGGCTGGAGCGCGACGAAACGCTCACGCTGATCGGCAAGACCCAGATCATTCCGATGGCGCCGATCGATGAGACCTCCGTAATGGCCAAAGACCTGCGCAACTATGCCGGCGGTTTCATGGGAATCGCGCTCAAGGTCGAGGCGACCCGGCCAGTCATCAAGCACCTGGAGGAGCATGGGCTACATCCGATTTGGGCGCCCGGCTACGAGGACGTTTTTGTGCTCACCCGCCGGCGCGAGAGCTGCAACATCCCCTACGAGTTCTGCGCCGTGGAAATGCCCAACGATTTGCGGCTGCGGACCGAATGGTCGCCCGACTGGTGGCGCGACTCCCATCCACTCGGACTCGAAGGTTTGGCCAGCGTCGGCTG
>DATFSZ010000115.1:0-2380 GCA_035262365.1 Binataceae bacterium (SeqCode) | reverse complement strand
TCGATGGCCACTCTGTTATTGTTCACGCTGTTCATGTTCGGCCTGGCTTTCGTCATGGTCAACCGCAGGACGACGAAGCCGGCCGCCTAACGAGATTTTCGATTGACGATTTGCGATTGGCGATTGAGTCCCCTCCAAGATGAAGGAGAAGCCTGCGACTGAAACCGGCCCGGGTATTTCCATCGTCAATCAGAAATCGACAAGCGAAAATTCATGCAACTCGTTCCCCCTCAATACGCCATCTACCCGGTGATCGATGCCTCGCTCAACGGCGCCAGCGCCGTACTGCTCATCATTGGACGCGCTTTCATCAAACGCGGCCGCATGGGCGCGCATCGCCTGGTGATGCTTGCCGCGCTGGCTTCTTCCACCCTGTTCCTGATCTCGTATCTCTATTACCACTCTCACGTTGGCTCGATTCACTTTCAGGGACGCGGCATCTGGCGGCCGATCTATTTCACCCTGCTCATCAGCCACACGATTCTTGCCGCCGTGATTGTGCCCATGGTGATCATCACGGTGAGCCGCGCACTGCGCGAACGCTTCGACCGGCACCGCAAGATCGCCCGCTGGACATTTCCCTTGTGGCTGTACGTTTCGGTCACCGGGGTCGTAATCTATTTCATGCTGTACCAGATATTCAGCAGTTAGCGTTGAGCGCTCGGCATTCAGGCATGACGGGCGCCTGCGTTTTCGATCACGAAGCAAAAACGGCTGAATGCTGAGGACTGAATGCTGAAGGGTTTGACGCCGATGTCCACCGTTCGCCTAAGAATCGACGTCAGCGGCACGGTTGGTGATGAAGCCTGGCGCCAGCTCAAACAGTACGAAGAAATTCAGAGCGCCGACTTCGGGCCGCAGTTCGGTTCGGGAGGACGCTGCAACCACGCGCTCAACGCTCCCCACAACCAGGGCGAGTGGATCGGCGCGGAAATCAAGGTGCAAACTCCGCTGCTCGCGCAGTACGCGGTTTCCCACTACCTGGAACAGGATCGCGTGATTGACGCGGATGTGGTGGACTGAGCGCTGAGCGCTCAGCCCAACCTCGCTCTTCCTTGGGGAAATGGATCAGGTCCAATCGGAGCAGCGGTGTGCCGGCGCCGGTAATGCCGCGACCTGGGCTGAATACGTGCGGAAATGCTGGGTGCTTTGTTATGCTTCTCCTAATGACCGACACCACCTTGTCGCCCCCCATCCGGCACCGCATGTCCACCAGGCAGCGCCTGTTGTTCTTTCTCACGGCGTGGCTCATCGTGCTGATGCCGTTTCTTTTCTGGTGGAACACCTGGTTCGGGCGTGCGCTTTCCGACAAAAAGATTGCCGAGTACCTGAGAGACGAACAGCATCCGCGGCACATTCAGCACGCGCTGGTGCAGATCGGGGAGCGCATGCAGAAACACGATCCGAGTGTCGCGCTGTATTATCCGGAGCTGATTCGCCTGTCGACTCATCACGTCGACGAAGTGCGCAACACCGATGCCTGGGTTATGGGACAGGACGCGTCGTATCCGGACTTTCACTCCGCGCTGCTGCCCATGCTCAACGATCCTTCGCCCCTGGTGCGCGGGAACGCAGCCTTGTCGCTGGTGCGTTTTGGCGATGCCACAGGCCGTCCGCAGATTGTTGCCTTGCTGATGCCGGTTACGGTGATCGCGCCGCAGGCGGGAAAGCTTGTGGACGCGGCCGCCCCCGGCACCAGCATTCGCCAGGGCGGCGCGGTAGCCAAACTGCAAACAGGAAGCGAGACGGTCGAGGTGCGCTCGCCCATCACCGGACGGCTGGCCGTGCTGAATGCGCAGGACAAACAAAACGTCGCCGCGGGCGCCGCGATCGCCACCATCGCACCCGGAGAGGAACAGGTGTGGGAAGCGCTGCGCGCGCTCTACCTGGTGGGACAACCCGCGGACCTGCCGCTCGTCGCCGCCTACGAACGCGACGTGCCCGACATCCCCGATCGCGTGCGCCAGCAGGCGATCGAGACGGAGAAGGCTATTCGGGCACGGGCGGGGTCGGGGCTTTAGGCGTGGCGCAGGTGCCGGGTCTCGGACCCGACGCCCGTCGCCGCACAGCTCGAGGGCCCGGAGCTTGATCTTCCCAATTTTGGTTCTCTCCGAGCTAAGGGATGATCCCTCTGTTGCGGAAATTCTGGAGTGCGATATCCGGATTCAGACACCGTGCCGAATGCCATTTAGAGGGCCTTGGCAGGTCCGCACGGCGACGTTCGGGGGTCACGTGGCCCGGGGGGTTAGGGTCGTTCCCGGGGGCGTGGCGCGTCCCCGCGGCCGTTCTTGTGCGTTATTATCTATAAGATATAGTTTTAGCCTTGCAGCAAGTATCGAGGTGGCAGCGACGGCGCCGGGCACAAACCTGGTTCTTGGCT
>DATFSZ010000114.1:0-69062 GCA_035262365.1 Binataceae bacterium (SeqCode) | reverse complement strand
GTGTTCTTTAGAAGGGCGGTTGTACCAAGAGCGGTGTTGGCGACGCCCGTAGTGTTGTTCTGCAAAGCGAACGCTCCACAGGCAGTCTCGTCGAATCCCGTCGTGTTGCTTAGCAGGGCCAGCGCGCCTACAGCGGTATTGTTGGCGCCGGAAGTGGGGCTGTTGAGGGGCATGAAACCGAATGCGCTGTCGAAAAGATCGGGGCTTGAGGGGCTCGCAAGAGCCCCGGTCCCTAGCGCAGTATTATTTTGAGCCAAGGAGGTGCCCGCACCTGTAAGCGCTGAGAGCAAGAGCACCGCCAAGGCCAATTGAAAACTCCGGCTTTTCATTGTCTACTCCTCAACGATAATCGTCCATCGCGTCAAGGTCATGTTTGGCCATAAAAACAGAGCCTGGGCTAGCTTTTATCCATCATAGCAGCCTGGAATTTCTGTTTTACTCTCGCCTCAATCTAGGTTTTCGTAGTTAAAACACGCACTTTTTAGCGCGACGCAGAACCCATCGTCAAGCTGCCGCTCCGTTTTGCGCCCTTACACCCAAGGATTTTTCTGTGCTGGGAGAGCATCGAGGCCCTTCTTCCCCGCTGTTGCTGCCGCAGATCACGGCAATTGCGGCAGACGCGACATGTTACTTACCCTTTCACATGCTGTTAATGCTTTTTTTCGATCGGTAGGGGGCCTTGGTATTATCAAGGCTCATGGAAAACGCTAAAAATGTAACCTGGGCAGGATGAGTTGCTAATACCGCCGACGGTCGGATGCCGCCGTGATGGGCAGCGATGCTGATGGCGACGGCAAAGCGGATCGTGCGGTTGTGGAATCCGGAGGAATGTGAAGTTGAAGTCAAAAGAGCCTAAGGAACCCAAGGAGAAAAAAAAGAGCGAGCCAAAGCCTCGCAAAAGCGGCGAAAAGAGCAAGCCCATACTGGTTCACGCCGATGTCAGTCCGGCCGCAACACCGCCGATTTTGGTTTCGGAAGTCGCGGCCGAAAAGCCCGCCAATGGGTTCACAAACGGCACCATAGTTGAGTCGGTCAGCCTGAGGTTCGATCCTTCAGACGATATGATCAGAGCGCGCGCCTACGAGCTGTTTGTGAAGCGCGGACACCAGCACGGCCACCATCTCGACGACTGGCTGGCGGCCGAGCGCGAGCTGAAAACCAGAGATCGCACCGCCTAAACGCGGCAATCCAGCCTTAGCGAACTGGTGCTTCGTCCTTGCCCTGCTGGCCGACAGCAGGAGAGGGCGGTACCTTGCTCTGTGGCCCGCCGTGTGGTTGCATTGGACCAAGCAATGTTACCGGCGGGTCTCGGTTTTCGCAGCGATTTCCTGCTTGGCAAGCTGGTACGGATTATTCCGTTTGCCTCAGGTGCCCGCACTTAATCCCAATTGAGAGTGTGGGAGAACCGGTGCAAACTTCTATAGAAATTGACAGATAAAGATGAAAAGGACTTATCAACCCAGCAATCGGCGGCGAAAACGGACTCACGGGTTCCTCGCCCGGATGGCAACGCCCGGCGGACGTCGTGTGCTGAAACGCCGGCGCAACAAGGGTCGCCGCCGCCTTACGGTTTCGATCCCGTCCAAACAGCCCGGCTAAGCGGCAGACCCGACGCCAGCTTCGGCAAAGGGTCTCGTTTGCGTCGCCGCGCCGAGTTCCTGCGTGTACGGCAATTGGGAATCCGGTTTCAGACCGCGCATTTCGTCATCTATCTGGCACGGCTGCCGGGCCAGCAGGTCGCGCGGCTTGGGTCTTCCGTTTCACGGCAGATTGGCAACGCAGTGATCCGCAACCGAACCAAACGCAGGCTGCGCGAAAGCTTTCGATGCTCCCTCAGAGCGGTGTTGCAACGCGAAAGCGCGGTGATGATTGTCGCCCGAAAAGGCGCCGCGCAACTCAAGACCCAGGCGGTAACCGCGGAACTGAAGCCCGCCTTGTCGGGTATGGCGCGGCGGTTGGAGTCCGCGGAGAGCCCGGAGCGCTGAGCGGTGGGTTAGTTGAAATCCGGCGTTATGACTCCCGGCATGGGCAATATGTACCCCAGAGAATTAAAACCATATCGTTTTTCCATGGATTCAGCATCGTTAGCGGCGTCGACGAGCCGCAGCCCGGCCGTGATCGCAATGACATTGATGCTGAATTTGTATCACGCACTGCTCGCGCCGTTTTTGGCCGGGCAGTCGGCAATCGCATGCCGTTTCGAACCCAGTTGCTCGCGCTACGCGAAGACCGCTCTGGCGTGCCATGGTCTGTGGCGCGGCGGATACCTCGCGATCCGGCGGCTCGCCCGATGCCACCCGTGGGGCCGCTACGATTACGATCCGGTCCCGCAAGGCCCGTCGCCCAAATCCGGCCGCTAGTTAAGGAGTGCCTTGGATACACGACTTTTGATCGCAGTGGCTCTGTCCTTCGTGGCGGTGCTTGCTTACCAGGAACTGGTTTTGAAACGGCTCTATCCGCCCAAGGAGCAACAGGCGCAGACCGCGGCCGAGAACCAGGTTAGTCCCAGTGCGGCGGCGGTTCCGACTAATGCGCCGTCAACGTTGCCTTCCGCGCCAATCACTTCGATGCCCGCCGCCGGGACCGCGACGGCGCGTGCAATCGAGGTTGAGACCGACACCTTTATCGCAAAGTTCACCACCCAGGGCGGCCGTCTGCTGAGCTTGCGGCTCAAGAAATTTCGCGAAACGGCGCGTCCCGACAGTCCGCTCATGGAATTGGTCACGCCAGCGCCAGGCGGCCAGTTGCCATTGGGACTGGTGATCGAAACCAACCACGGCAGGCTTGACGATCGGACGCTGAATTATAATTCCAACGGGCCAGACCGGATCGTGCTGCACGACCTCCAACACGCCCATTTGACCTTTACGACCGCCTCGGCAGGGCTGAAGATGTCCAAGGCGATCGATTTGGAGGGCAGCGGCTACGTTTTCAACCTTGATGCCGAGGTTAGCGGTCCGCCGGGCGAAGTAAAGGCGGTCGGCCTCAACATGAGCGAGCCGCTAACCGCGCATCAGGGCTACTACGACATCCCGGAGATCCAGGCGCTGGTCAACAACAAGGCCGCGGTCAAGGCGGAGAAGGCGCTGCGCAAGGGCGTCGAGCCGCTGAAGGGAAACATCACCTACGTCGGGTTCGGCGATCGTTACTTCCTGACGGTTTTTCTTCCTAAGAGTCCGCAGGAGGGAACGGTCGCGATGGACTTCAACGGCAGTGAGGCGACCGCCGCGATGCTGTTCGCACCACACGCGGCCGATGGCGCCGTGCGGTTGGCAACGCGCGTCTACATGGGCCCCAAGAACCTCACCACGCTGGAAGAAGTCAACCCGCTGCTGAACCGCGCAATCGACTTCGGCTGGTCGGGAATTTTAGCGCTTGCCTTCCTGCGCGCGCTTAAGTTATTTCACTACATCGCGCCCAACTGGGGCGTGGATATCATCCTTCTCACTGTGGCAATCCGAGTGGCGTTCCTGCCCATGTCGATCAAGAGCCAGCGTTCGATGATGCGTCTGCAGCGCCTGCAGCCGCAGGTCGAAAGGCTGCGCGAGAAGTTCAAGGACGACCGCGACCGGCTCAATCGCGAAATGGTGGACCTCTACAAGCGCAACCACGTCAACCCGCTGGGCGGATGCCTGCCGATGCTCCTGCAGTTGCCGATTTTTATCGGCCTTTACGAGGCCTTGCTCAACGCGGTGGAGCTGCGTCATGCGCCGTTCGTGGGCTGGATCCGCGACCTTTCGGCGCCTGAATGCCTGCCGATTCCGCACGTTCCCAAGCTCGCGTTCCTGCCCTGCGGCGGAATCCCCGTGCTGGTGTTGCTGATGGGTGTCAGCACCTATTTCCAGCAGCAGATGACGCCGCAATCGCCCGACCCCAGCCAGCAGCGGATGATGATGCTGATGCCGCTGGTGTTCACCATCATGTTCCTGAATTTTCCTTCGGGTCTGACGTTATATTATTTTTGCTCCAATGTGCTGGGGATGGCCCAGCAATACGTCCTCAACCGCGAATTCAAACAGCTGAGTCCGGCTAACGCATGACCCCTAACGACTATATTGAAGCGGAAGGCGCCAGCGTCGAAGCGGCGATTCGTGAAGCCCTGGCCAAGCTCGGCGCCGAAGAAGCAGACGTTTCCATCGAGGTCCTGGCCACTCCCAGATCGGGCCTGCTGGGCCTGGGCGCGCGTCCCGCGCGGGTGCGCGTCAGACGTCGTGCTCCCGAGGGCGCGCGCAGCGAGGTCGCCGCGCCTCCTACCGCACCGCCGGGCCGCCAGGAAACCGTGACCATGCGCGCCGCAGCGGCGGAAGTCACCATCACGCGGAGCCGTGAGGAACCGGCTCGCGGCGACGAGGTGCGAGGGCGGCGCGAGGATTTTTCGGCCGCCGAGGAAGTGGTGGCGGAGCCGGTGGAGGAAGGGCGGGGATCGCGCACCCAAGGGATCGAAGAGGACGCCGGCGACGGTGGTCCGGCCCGGCGCAGCGCCGACCTCGATGAGCAAAGCAAGGAGGCTCACCGGCTGATCCGGGAGGTCCTCGACTTGATGGGCGAGAAGGCCGAGACCGCGGTTTCCGGCGACGCCGAATCGATCCATATCGATATCAAGGGCGACGGTTCAGGCATCCTCATCGGGCGCCATGGCCAGACGCTGGATGCGATGGAGTACATGATCAACCGCCTGGTGGCCCGCCGCATCAAGGACGCGGTTCCGGTGACTCTAGATGTCGCCGCTTACCGTGCCCGACGCGGCCAGCAGTTGGAGCGGATGGCATTGGCGATGGGTGAGCGGGCCAAGCGCGAGCGCAAGACGGTTGCGTTGGAGCCGATGCCGCCGCGCGACCGCCGTATCGTGCATCTGGCGCTGAAGGACGACCCGATGATCACCACGCGCTCGATGGGCAACGGGTACATGCGCGCGCTCGAGATCGTGCCCACCGATATCAACCGGGAATCGGGAGAACGCGAAAGCGGTCAACCACGCCGCCAGCCCCGTCAACGGCGCGAGGGACAAGAAACCCCGGGCCAGCAAGGCGGCTTCAAGCACGGTCAGAAACGAATCGTTTGAATTGCTCTCGGCGCTCGGATCATTGCATCGTTAGCGCACAACTCCGAGCCTGCCTGATTGGAAGCTCCGCCCTCGCGGCCATTTCAAAGCTGTCCGCAAGGGCGGGCCGGTGATGGTCACGCGTTGGGGTCGTAACCCCATTTTTCCTTGTTCGCGGCTACCTGTTCGGGAGTGGGCTGTTCCTTGCCCTCGTGCTGCTTCACCTTGAAGGAATCTGGTTCATCCAGGGTCGCATGGTTGAGCGGAATGTCGTCCTTGAACACGTCGGGTACAGCCGGTTCCTCGAAGATCGCCTGCCACGGGCATTCGGGCTCGCAGGCGCCGCAGTCGATGCATTCGTCGGGGTTGATATAGAGCATGTTGGGGAATTTGGCTTTGTCCTCACCGACATACTCGTAGATGCAATCGACCGGGCAGACGCTGACGCAGCCGGTATCGACGCAATCAATGCAAAGGCGGGTTATCGTCCAGGGCATAAAGCCTCACCTCGTTTCTAAAAACCACAAAGGTGGCGAAATAGATCCGGACATTTATATAGGTTTCGACCGTTTACGCAAAGCCGGGCAAAAAATCTTGGCCGCGCCTCTGAAGTCAGGCATTGGCATTACATACGCACCACCCCGAAGCTGGCTGGCGGCGGGATCGGGGCGTTAAATGAGGCCGCTATCCCGAGCGCCAATGCCGCGCGGGTTTCGAGGGGGTCCAGTACGCCGTCGTCCCACAGCCGCGCCGTAGAATAGTAGCAGCTCGATTCCACCTCATATTTTTGGCGCGTTGGGCGCACGAACTCCGATTGGTCCGCCTCGCTCATCGTTTGGCCCGAGCGCTTCAGCTGATCAAGCTTCACCGTCAGGAGAGTATTGGCCGCCTGCTCGCCGCCCATTACGGAAATCCGCGCGTTGGGCCACATGAAAAGCAGGCGCGGACTGTAGGCGCGGCCGCACATGCCGTAATTTCCGGCCCCGTTGGACGCGCCGATGATGACGGTAAACTTCGGCACTTGCGCATTGGCCACCGCGTTGACCATCTTGGCGCCGTCTTTGGCTATCCCGCCCTGCTCGTAACGCTTACCCACGATGAACCCGGTGATGTTCTGGAGAAAAACCAGCGGGGTACGCCGCTGGCAGCAGATTTCGATAAAGTGCGTCGCCTTCAGAGCAGATTCGCTGAACAGCACTCCATTATTGGCGATTATCCCGACCGGATATCCGAACAACCGCCCGAATCCCGTCACCAGCGTGGGGCCGTAGCGCGCCTTGAATTCGTGCATCCGGCTGCCGTCCACCAGCCGCGCAATCACCTCGCGCACGTCGTAGGGCTTGCGAGTGTCGGCCGAAACGATTCCATACAGCTCAGCCGGATCGTAATAGGGATCTTCCGGCTGCGCCTGCTCGATCGGATCGGCCACATGCGGCGCCAGGTTTTCCGCGATCGAGCGCGCGATTTCCAGCGCGTGCGCGTCGTCCTCGGCCAGATGGTCGCTGACCCCAGAGATCCTGGTATGGACATCGCCGCCACCCAGCTCCTCGGCGCTGACCTCCTCTCCGGTGGCCGCGCGCACCAGCGGCGGTCCGGCCAAAAAAACCGTGCCCTGCTCCTTGACGATCACGTTTTCGTCGCACATCGCCGGGACGTAGGCGCCGCCCGCCGTACACGAACCCATGACGACCGCGATCTGTGGAATACCGGCCGCGGACATCCGGGCCTGGTTGTAGAAGATGCGTCCGAAGTGCTCGCGGTCAGGAAACACGTCGGCCTGCATCGGCAGAAACGCGCCGCCCGAGTCCACCAGGTAGACGCACGGCAGGCGGTTGTCCATCGCGATTTCCTGTGCGCGCAGATGCTTCTTGACCGTCACCGGATAGTACGTGCCGCCCTTGACCGTGGCGTCGTTGGCAACCACTACCGCCTCGCGCCCCATCAGCCGGCCGATACCGGTTACCAGCCCCGAGCCCGGCGCCTCGTCGGCATACATCCCGTTGGCGGCCAGCGCGGATAGCTCCAGGAACGGAGTGCCGGGATCGAGCAGGCGGCGAATTCGCTCGCGGACCAATAGCTTGCCCCTTCCCGTATGGCGCGTCCGGGCCTCCTCCGGGCCGCCCAGCCGGACCTGCTCGATGCGCTCGCGCAGTTGCCCCACCGCAGTTTCCATCACCTCGCGATTGCGGCGGAAATCCTCGCTCGCGGTGTTCACCCGTGATTCGATCCGTTCCATTTGCCCACCTGATGCCGTCGCGGCGCAGTTGCGCTAGATTTTAGACTGCATGTTTATCTCTATCTCTTCGAACGCTCGGCGCAAGGCAGCCATATCCCTCGATGCGAAGCCGCGACCTTAGAGCGCTCGAATTCGACAAGGTTCTTGCCCTCGTCACGGCGCTGGCAGTTTCCGAACCGGGCCGGCGCCGGGTCGCGGCAATGGCGCCTGCGACCGATCCGGACGAAGTGCGAAGGCGGCTGCGCGCCACCAGCGAGCTGGTCGAATTGCGCTCCCATGCCGGCTCGCTGCCGATTGGCGAGTTCAAGGACCAGAATCCGCTCTTCGGCGTGGCCGCGATGGAAGGCGCCACGCTGGATGGCAAGACTTTGATCGACGTGCGTCAGTTCGTGCTTGCCGCGCGCCATCTCGAAGCCTTCCTGCGCTCGCGCTGCGAGCGCTTTCGCGCCGTCGCCGAGTTGGTCGCCTCGCTGCTCGCGCCCAAGGAGCTGGCCGACGCTCTTCTCAAGGCCTTGGCCGACGACGGCGATCTGCTCGACGACGCCAGCCGCGAACTCAAGCGCCTGCGCATGCGCCTGCGCGATGAACGTGCCGAGTTGGAGCAGCGCCTGGCCCGGATGCTCGATCAGACCGGGATGCAGCCGTTTCTCAGCGATCACCTGGTGACGATCCGCAACCGGCGCTTCGTGCTGCCGATGAAGCCCAATTACGCCGAGCGCCTGGAAGGTATCGTGCAGGATCGGTCAGTGTCGGGTGAAACGCTGTTCGTCGAGCCGTTGTGGGCGGTGGGATTGAACAACCGCCTGATGATGATCGAACGAGAAGTCGAAGCCGAGGAGCGGCGCATCCTGGCTCAGCTCACCGCGATGGTGCGCAGCTACCTGCCGCAGTTGCGCTTGACGTTCGAGGCGCTGGTTGCGATCGACGCGCTTAATGCGCGCGCGGTGTTCGCCGAGCGCTATGGATGCGTCGAGCCGGAGATCGTCGCCGAGGGAATTACGCTGGCCGCCGCGCGCCATCCGCTGCTGATGGCCAGTGGGCGCACGGTCGTGCCGATCGAGGTGAATATCCCGCCGGATCGGCGTGGAATCGTGATCTCGGGTCCAAACACCGGCGGCAAAACCGTGGCCCTCAAAACCATCGGCCTGCTCTGCCTAATGGCGCAAAGCGGGTTGCTGACGCCTGCCGAACACGGCAGCCGGCTGATGGTCTTTCGCAGCATCGGCGCGGACATCGGCGACGAACAATCAATCGAAGCCGACCTTTCCACCTTCTCGGCCCACATCGCCAACCTGGCCGAAATCTTGCGCGAGCTGAAGGAGCCAGCGCTGGTTATCCTTGATGAGCCCGGAGCTGGGACCGACCCGGCCGAGGGTGGCGCGCTTACGATCGGATTGATGAAATACCTGGCCGCACACCGATGCCTGTTTGCGATCGCGACCCATTCAACCGCGGTCAAGCTCTATGCCTACGGCAGCACGGAATTGGAAAGTGCCGCCGTCGATTTCGACGAGCACAGCCTCACGCCCCGCTTCACGCTCAGGCCGCATACCGTCGGTCAGAGTTTCGGCCTGGCGGTAGCCGAGCGGCTGGGCCTCCCCGCCGAGGTCGTCGGCGCGGCGCAACAGGCACGCCCCGCCGGCAGCGCGGAGCTTGAGGATGCGTTGCGCCGCCTCGAGGCACAGCGCGCAGAGCTTGCCCGGCAAACCGAGGATATGAGAGTTAGCGAGCATCAGCGCCAGCGGGCTCATCTGGCGGCGATGCAGGCCGCCGAAGAGGCCGCCGCGCGCGCCAGCACCGAACGCGAGAAGGTGCGCGCCGAGTTCCGCCAAATGTCCGCGGCTTTCAATCGCGAGGCGGCGCGGTTGCTGGCTGAGTTGAAATCCTCGCGGCGGCCGCGCGCTGAAATCCGGCAATTCATCGAGCGCGCCGGCGCCGAAGTGGGGCAACTTGCACCCGAAATTATCTCGGAGCCTGCCGACACGCGGCCGCTTAGCGTCGGCGAGCTGGTCGAGTTGGCCGATTCGGATATACAGGGCGAGCTATTGGCGCTGGAGCCCGACAAAGCGGTAATCGGCCGCGGCGGATTGCGTATCGAAGTCGCACCCGGCCGGCTGCGACGCGCGCGCGGCCGGCCAAAGGCGGCGCTGCCCGCGACCGTCACGGTCAGCGCGCCGCGCGGCGAAACTGGCGAACTCAACCTGATTGGGATGCGCGCACCCGACGCGCTGCGCCGCCTCGAGGAGTTCCTCGACCAGGCCTACCTAACCAACCAGTCCGAAGTGCGCGTGATCCACGGCGTCGGCTCGGGCGCCCTGCGCCGCGCCGTGCGCGACTACCTCAGCACCTCGCCCTACTGCACCGCCTATCGCGAAGCCGAGCCGCAAGCAGGCGGCGCCGGCGCGACAATCGTGCAGATCGGGTTGTAAGCAACGTCGTCATCAGATCGCACGCCCGCCGCGGATCACGGACGACGCAACGGCGTCGGTATGTGAACCAGGCATAAACCCGACGAAATGGTGGCCGCGGGCTTGACTTTCGCCCGGACTCGGCGCGCCCGGTGCGCGGAGTTTGTGGCTAGTGGAGAGCGACCTGCTTGCGCCCAAGCTGTATCAGTAGTGCGGGTTCAGGGAGACCGTTTGGAGAAACCGATCCGGCCGGGCGCGGCGCTGCTGGTTTGTCGGATAACACTACATCTTGACGATAATCCCGCTTGGCGGTTACTTATCGGCTTCGATCCGCAAAGCCCCTCGCAGCCGCCCTCTGGTTGCTACTGGCGAGAAAGCAAAGCTGATGGGTAAAAATCCGGAAATCCGAGACATAATGGTCGAGAAACGCGGCAACGCCGACGCAGGTGCCACGGCACTTGAGCAGACGGCGGAAAGGTCGATCGGGTCGGCCTCGATAACGCGTCGCCGCCTGCTGAAGATTTCCGCGGGCGCGGGTCTCGCCGCCGCCTTGGCTCACAGCGCCCGGCCGGCGATCACCAATGCCGCAATTCGCAAGCCGGCCTCTATGCTCAAGGCCCCCAACATCGTCGTCCTGATGACCGACCAGGAACGCCATCATATGCATTGGCCTTCCGGATGGGCGGAGAAACATCTTCCGGGGCTCCAGCGCCTCAAACGCAACGGCCTGTACTTCAACCGCGCGTACACGGCCGCTTGCCAATGCTCGCCGTCACGCGCGCTGATGATGACCGGGCGTTTCGCGCCGATAAATCGCGTTACGCGAACATTCCTGTGGCCCGGCCTGGCGCATAAGAATCGCCTGCCGAACATCGCCTCCCTGCTCGCCGCGAAGGCCGGCTACGAGGTGGTCTGGAAAGGCAAGTGGCATCTCAGCTACGCGGTAAACGCCGCGCCCGGAAACGGCGGCGTGGACTGGACCGCCGAAGATATCAAAGCGATGGAGCTGAATTACGGCTGGTCCGGCTGGAACCCGCCCGACGCCGGCAACGCGATCGAGCGATGGCAACCGACCGAGTTCGGCAAGTTCAACGGAATCGCCACCCTGGGCGGCGGCGATCCCGACAACGACGGGCGCTACGTCGAAGGTCATAGCCGGGCGAGCCGCGGTCAGACTCCGGGTTTCGGTGAAAGCGTGGTCGAGTTCCTCAAGAATCGGGCGCCCAGGCTCGGCAAGCCCTTCTGCCTGTTCGTGTCGCTGGTCAATCCTCACGACGTCTATGTTTACCCGCACTTCTGGAAAATAGCCGGCTACCAGCGCGAAAGTTTCGCCGACCTGGGAATCGAACTGCCGCCCAACTATGACGACAACCTGCTGAAAAAGCCCAGCGTGCAGCGGGCCGCCCGCGCCAGTTACGACAAGTTTGCCCCCTTGGATACCCCGCAGAAGCGGCGTGAGTACGTGAATTTCTACGCTTACCTCAACAAACTGGCCGACCGGCACGTAATGACGGTGCTCGACACGCTGGAAGAAACCGGGCTGATGGACAATACCGTCATCCTGCGATTCGCCGATCACGGCGAGGGCGGTCTGTCGCATGGGATGCGCGAAAAGGCCTACACCGTTTACGAGGAGATGGTTCACATCCCGCTGATCGTTCACAACAAAAAGCTCTTCCCGGAACCGGTGGAGACCACCGCATTCTATGACCATCTGGATCTGATGCCCACCATTCTGGCCGGCGTCCCCGGTCGACAATCTTACGCGCCGGGAACGAGCATCGTACCCGTAATGCTCGACCGGAAACGCAGCGTGCAGGATCACGCGATTTTTTCTTTTGATGATTTGTTCTTTCTCCCGGCCGGCATTCCGGGCGGGCATATCCGGGCAATTCGTGAGGGCGACTGGACCTACGCTGTTTACTTCAGCCTGGACGGCGGCGGGCTCCAGTATGAACTGTACAACCTCAAAAACGATCCGGGGCAGATGGACAACCTGCTCTACGGTGCACCCGCCGCGGATGTCAGGAAGGAGTGGTCGCGTCTGCATGGAAAACTGACCCGGCGCTTTATCGAAACCGGCAATCTGCCCGATGGCTTCCCCTGGCCGATCGAGCCGGTGCGAGCGTGAGTCAGTCGCGCGCCGGCTACCAGTCGTGGAAGACGCGCACGATCGGATCGGCCGCGCAAAACCGTTTCCAGGCCAGGCGATCGCGCAGATACGCATAGAGCGAGGCTGGGCCATACACCGCGCCAACCGGGCGGGTGGTTCCGTCGCGGATCGCCCGCATCAGGTCGGCCGCGCTTCGGCCGGGAAAGCTGGTGCCCGTGCGGGCCACCGCCGACAGGAAATGACAATCGCTTCCCCCCACCTCGGGGCGGCGCAGGTGGCGGCGGTTGAACCATCGGGTGAAGTGATTATTCAGTGTTTCGGTGGGGTTGGCGTTGCATGACTCAATCGCGTCCACGACGCCGCCGACCGCCGGATCGCCAATCAGCCGCTTGATACCTTTGAGCTCCTTGATGCCGGGAAAGTAGGCGAACGGGTGCGCCGCGATCGCCAGTCCGCCCTGCTCATGGATGGCCTCGATAGTGGCCGCGGCGCTCATCCCCTTGGGCACAATCTCCCGGATGTTCAACGCCACAATGTGTCCGTCGGCTGAGCTGATCTCCGCGCCCGGGATAATCTCCAAATCCGCCTCCTCGTGCAACAACTTCTTGTATGCAAGCGCGGTCCAGGCGCCGGACAGCGTGTCATGATCGGTGATCGCAATGACCCGCAGCACGCATGCGTCCGTGCTGCGCAATTGATGCACAAGAACCGCGTTAACCAGAGCCTGCGGCGACAGCGTACCGTCGCTGGCCGTGGTATGCATATGTAAATCAGCCAGACTAATCAATTGATTCCCCCTATTTGGATCCGTTGATGCGGTCAACGTAACCCATCACGATTATACTATCGCGGGTTTGATCAAACTACTCAGTTGCGCCGCGACGCGGTTGGTCGAAGCCAATCTGAAGTATACTTAAGTCAGCCGCGCGCGCTTGCCATTTATTGGCGCCGCATCCTTCGAAGCCTTTTCACAGATTTGAACTCCCCATTTTGCCAGCATCGACGGTATTCTGGCCCGATTGCCATGTACTAGTCACGCAGAGCAAACGGAGGTTTAACGTTGATCGGATATTACCCTGGGATGAATCAGTCCCAGCTTTGAGTGCGAAGCTATATTCGTCGTAGTTCTGCTGACCTGTGCATGAGCTCACCGCGAGACTTTCTTCGCTTCCAGCGGATTGACGTCAACCCAGGTCGGAACATCGAACCGTTTCGAGGCAAGCTATGGAAACAGCCGAAGGCCAGCGCCCCGCCCGCATCCTGATAGTCGACGACAGCCAGACCAACCGCCGGCTGCTCGAGGTGGCCCTCACCCGCCGCGGCTACCAGACCATCAGCGCCGAGGATGGAGAGCAGGCAATCGAAATGGTGCATGCGCACAACCCCGACCTGATTCTGCTGGACGTGATGATGCCGCGCAAAGATGGCTACCAGGTGTGCGCGGAACTGAAGGGCGACCCGCGCTTTGCGGAAATACCAATCATATTCCTGTCCGCCTTGAGCGAGGCGGCCAATCGGGTTCACGGGTTGGAACTGGGCGCCGCCGACTATGTCAGCAAACCCTTTAACATCGCCGAGGTGGCGGCGCGCGCCAAGACCCAAATCCAGCTCAGCATGCTGACCCGTGACCTGCGCCGCAGCAATGCCGAACTCCTGGCCCGGCAGATCCAGCTGGAGCAGGACCTCAAGGCGGCACGCGACATTCAGTCAAGCCTGCTGCCCCGCTCGAAGGCGATCGCGGAGCCGTGGGTGAAACTGGACTGGTGTTTTGAGCCGTGCGATTCCGTGGGCGGCGATTTCTTCAACGTCTTTTGGCTCGACGCCGAGCATCTTGGCATCTACATCGTCGACGTCTGCGGCCACGGCGTGCCTGCGGCGATGGTGACCGTCGCGGTGTCCCGCAGCATGTCCGCAGATAGCGGCTGCTCGGTGCACCGCTCCCCGGACGGCAAATACCGGATCGCCTCCCCGGCCGAGGTGCTGCGCCGGCTCGACAGCGAATACCCGATGGAGCGCTTCGGCAAGTTCCTGACCATCGTGTACCTGGTCCTCAACTGCAAGACCCACCAACTGCTTTTCAGTTGCGGCGGCCATCCGCCGCCGCTGGTGGTGCGGGCCGGCGGCGCGATCGAAAACCTCAACCGGGGTGGAACGATTATCGGGCTCGGCGGCGGCCTGCCCTTCGATGAAGGTTTGATCCAGCTCGACCCCGGCGATCGGGTCTTTCTCCACAGCGACGGCGTTATCGAGCGCGAAAACAGCAACGAAGAACTCTTCGGTCAGGACCGCCTGGCCCGGGAGCTGTGCGCCACCCGCAATGAAAGCCTGCCCGCGGCCTGCGAGCGGCTGACCCATCAGGTTAATACTTTTGCGCGCGGCGCGCCGCCCACCGACGACTTCACTGTGTGTGGATTGGAATTACAAGGCACGATGGAGGGCTGAAGACACGTGAACCTCGAACAACAAATAAGCTCGGGTGCGCTGCGGCTGAAGGTGCTGGACAAGCGGATGGACGCGCGCAGCGCACCGGAATTCAAGGAAAAGGTCGGCGCGCTGATAAAGGCCGGCAACCGCTTCATCGCGGTGGATCTCTCCGAGGTGGAATTTATCGACAGCGCCGGCCTGGGCGCGCTGGTCTCCGTGCTCAAGCTGCTGGGCGGCCAGGGCGAGATCGTCATCGGCGGCGTGCGCGACACGGTCGCCAGCCTGTTTCGTCTGACCCGCCTCGACAAGGTCTTCCAGATGTATCCCGACCCGGCGATGGCGCTGAGCGCGGTTTCAGGCCGGTAGAGCTCCGCGATGCTGGCCGGCTCAATCAAGCTGACGATCGAGAGCCGCCTGGAGAACGGCGCGCTGGTGGGAGTTGCGGTCAATCACATCTGCCGCGAAGCCGGCCTCTCCGAGCAGGAAGCCTTCAAGGTTGAGTTGTGCGTGGTCGAGGCGGTCAACAATTGCATCCGCCACGCCTACCGCGAACGGCCAGGTAACGAGGTGGAGGTGCATTTCGCGCTGACGCCGCAGGCAGTGATCGCCAAGGTGGCCGACACGGGACGTACCTTGCCGCCGCAGATGCTGCAGCGGCCCGCGCCGCCCGGCCATGAGGCGCCGCTGGCCGACAGCGGCCGCGGGCTGTTCATCATCCAATCCCTGATGGACGAGGTCACCTACCAAAGCGCCGGGGGCAGAAATGTTCTGTCGATGACCAGACACCTCGACGCCTTGGCGTCCCGCTCCAGCGCAACCCCATCGCCGGGCGAATTCAAAATTGGGGCGAATCCAAGGTCAGGGCGAAAGCAAGATCAGGGCGATTGAGCGGCCATCGCCGCCGCCTCGTCCGCGTAGATGTGGAACACCAAGTGAAGTCGGGTCAGCTCAACCAGCATGCGCACCTTGTCGGGCAAGGCGAACATCGCCAGGCGGCCGCCGCGGTCACGGGCCGCTTTCATCGCGGTCACGATCACGCCCAGGCCGGTGGAATCGATGAACTTCACCGCCGACATGTCCAGCAGCAGGCGCCCGCTTCCACCCCCGGCCAGGTCGCGCAACTCGCTGCGCAGCGCGTCGGCTGCGGCCGCGTCCATGCGCCGTGGCATCCGTACCACATCCGTACCTTCGTGTTTCTCAGCGGCCAGGTTCATCGCATTCATCCTCACCGCGCAATGCGACGCAGTCAAGTTGTGCGTTTTTTACAACCGCTGAGCGCCGCAAGCGCGTGGGCCGCGGGACTGTGCCTGATGGCCGTCGCCGCGATCTCCTGTTCCAGTGCACGCCTGTCCGATGTGCCCTCCGACGACTACCGCGCCTTCCAGGCCGCCCAGCGCCATGAGGCGGCTCCATTCGACGCCCAGCGGGCTTTGCAGCAATTCGAAACCGGCGTTTCGGCGGGGCCCTATACGATCGGTCCCGGCGACGAAGTCAACGTGACCGTCTGGGGGCATGAGGACTTGTCGGGCAAACATACAATCGGTCCCGATGGTAGGATATCGCTGCCAGTTGTAGGATCGCAGCAACTGGCCTACCTGACGCCCGACCAGGCCGGAGCGCAGCTCAGCCGCGCGCTGGCCACCGACTACCTGGATCCGGTGGCCACGGTTGAGGTGCAGAGCTATGCCAGCAACTCGGTGCTGGTGCTGGGGCGCGTCAGCAAGCCCGGGACCATCCATTTCAGCGGCCCGCTGCATCTGCTGGACGCGCTGGCCGAGGCCGGCACGCTGCCGGTGGGCGGGGTCGGCGCGGACAAGGCGGCGCTCAACCGCTGCGCGATCTTCCGCGGACGCCACGAGATCGTCTGGATCAATCTAAAGGCTCTGCTCAAGGGCCGCGACCTGAGCCTCAACATCAGAATGCGCCGCGGCGACATCATCTATATACCCGACGCCGACGACCAGCTGATCTACGTGATGGGCGAGGTCAACAAGCCGGGCGCCTACCGGCTGACTCCCGACATGTCGTTCATGGACGCGGTGGCGCAGGCCGGCGGCCTTACCGTCAACGGCGCCCGCAACCGCGTGGTGCTGGCGCGCCCCTCGATCGGCGTGCAGAAAACCATCGACATCAACGAGTACCTGCGCGCGCGCGGCGAGCACAACTACATGCTGGAGGAAGGCGACGTCATCTATGTGCCGCAAAGCCGGATGGCCAAGGTCGGGTACTTCCTGTCGCAGTTCACGCCGGTGACCCAGACCATGCTGTTCGCGGTGGGGATGTTCAAATGAGCACGCCGCCGGCGGCCCCCCAAGGCCACGCCGCCACGGTGCGCGAGGCGCTGTCGCGCAACGTCGGCGTCGACGTCGCGGCGCGCGTCGGCTACCTGCTCTCGCGCTTCTTCATCCCGCCCTTCGTAGTCGCCCATATCGGCATGGAGGCCTACGGCCTGTGGGCCACGGTTTTTATCCTGGTCTCCTACGTAGGCATGTCCACCCTGGGAGTTTCCAATGCCTACGTGAAGTATATCGCGCAGTATATGTCGCGCGGCCAGCCGGGTAAGGCCAACGCCCTGCTTTCAACCGGGGTCACCGCCACTTTGACTATCGCGCTTGTGCTGTTCACCCTGATGGCGCTGTGTCTGCCCCGCGTGATCGTGCTGCTCAAGGTGCCGCCCGCGCTGCAGGCCGACGCCCGGATGGTGGTGCTGAGCGTAGTTGCGATCTTCCTGCTCGACCTGGCGCTGTGCTGCTTTGACGACGCGCTCTCCGGATGCCAGCGCACGGCGGAAGTCCAGACCATCTGGGCGATCTCTTATCTGGTGGAGACGGCGCTCATCTTCGCGTTGGTGGGCGCCGGCTACGGTATCCGCGGTCTGGCCTACGCCTTCGTGATCCGCACCCTGCTGGCCAACGCGCTGTCCGCCGCCGTCGCGCATCGCAAGCTCCACTGGCTTTCGCTGTCGCCGTTTAAATGCTCGCGAGAGGCGGCCGCGGTGCTGATGAGCTTCGGCGGCATCACGCAGCTGCAGGGACTGCTGGCCATCGGACTTAACTCGATCGAGCGTGCGATCGCCGCGCCGCTGATTGGGCTGGACGCGGCCGGCCTGCTCGATATTGGCAAGAAGCTGCCAGCGATGGCGGCCTCGGTGCCCAGCGCGTTCGCCACCGCCTTCATGCCGGCGGCCTCATATCTGCACGGCGGACTGGAAGGCACCGATGAGGGACGCGAGGCGATGGCCAAGCTCTATCTAAAGGGCGCGCGCTACATGAACCTGTCGGCGGCCTACATCTGCGGATTGCTGGCCACCTCGCCGGTGCCCATCCTGCTGGTTTGGATGGGCAAGCTGTATCCGGGGACGGCGCTCCTGATGGTGGTGTTCTGTGTCTCCACGCAGGTCCATCTGATGACCGCGCCGGGCACCTCGATGCTGCGCGGGATGGGCCGCCCGGGTCAGGAATTCGTCTACTCGCTGGGCAACCTCGCGGTGCTGGCGATGGCGGTGCCCGCGTCGTGGATCATCGCCGGCCGCTGGACGGTAGTCGGACTGGGATCGGCGGTCGCGGCGGCGACGGTGGTATCGGCGATCATCTTCATCTGCTGGGCCAACCATCTGCTGGCCATTCCGGGCCGCCGCTACCTGGAATTCGTAGTGATACCAGGATTGGTTCCCTACCTGGTGGGATTGCTCTTCGCGATTCCCGCCTACTACGGCGTCGCGCATACCAGCCGCTGGGGCGGTGCCGCCCTGATGACGCTGGTCGGAGCGCTGTATTCGGCCGTGCTGGTGGCGGTGGTCAGCCTGAGCGTTCTGGAACCGGGCGAGCGCTACTGGTTTGGCGCGGTCATTCGGCAGCATCTCGCGCGTCTGGTTCCGGCGCTGCGCGGAGGCGAGGCTTGAATGCCGCATTTACCGGATCGGCGACCTCGCAGGCAGTCACCGCGGCACCGGGCCGCAAGATCGCACCGGCAGCCAGCCTCAGGCGGCATCGATGGGCCGCGGGCGCCACGGCGGCAGTGATGATCATGCTGGGAGCGATGGTGGCGGCGCTCAAGGGCACGCCCACGTACATGGCGGAGGCGGCCATTCGGATCTCTCCGGTGTTCAGCAAGACGCTCCAGGAAGACGTTGAGCTGCGGTTTAATTCCAACTCCGATTACCGCGAATACGTACAGCAGCAGGTGGTCGATATCGACAGCTACGAGACCGCGCAGGCGGCGCTGGCGCGCCTGGGCGCCCGGCGTTGGCTGTGGCAGCGTCGCGGCGAAACCGACCGGCGCGCGGCCGAGCGCCTGATGAGCGCGCTGGCGGTTCATCCGGTGCCCGACACCTACCTGGTAACACTGAGTCTGGAAGCGCAACAGCGCCAGGGCTTGGCCGATGTCGTCAACGCCGTGGCGGCCGCCTACCTGGAGCGCCAGCAAAGCCAGGAACTCTACGGCAGCGATCGCCGAATCCTGCTCCTGCAGGAGCGGCGCAAGGATCTCGAAAGCCAAATCAAGGACGCCGCTCAGCGCCAGGCCGAGATTGGCCAGGAACTGGGCATCTCGACCTTCGAGGAGAAATTCATCAACCCCTACGACAAGGAGCTGGTGGACGCCAACGAGGCGCTCAACGTCGCGCGCCGCCAGCGTATCGACGCGGAGGCCAAGGAGGCCGCCCTGGAGTCGCACGTCAAGCGCATCTCGGACTTGCAGGTCGAATCGCAGGCGCAGGAGGTGCTGGCCAATGATCGCGCGCTGGGCGACCTGCGCACCGAGCTTTACCGGCGCAAGGCGGCGGTGTTCCTGCAACTGCGCGGCCTGGCGCCCGGCCATCCGGGGCGCGCGGCGCTGATGGCGGAACTCGCCGATATCGATCGCGAACTGTCCCGGATGACGGCGCAGGCGCTGGAGCGGATCCGCGCGATGCTGCTGCAAGGGCGGGCGAACAAGGCCAAGGAGGAGCTGTCGCAGGCGCAGGCCCAGGTCGAGCAGACCCGGCGCACGGAGGCGGGGCTGGCGGCGCAACTGGAAACGCTGCGCGGCCAGGTCGCCGAGTTCGCCAACCGCTACAACGAAGCGCTCAATCTGCGCTCCCAAAGCGACCGCGCACGCAAGCAGATCGACGAGATCGACGACCGCATCAACTTCCTGACCCTGGAAACCAAAGCGCCCGGATTCGTGCGGCTGGCCTCGGCCGCGCGGGCGCCGGATATTCCGGTCAAGGGCGGACGCACCAAGCTCTTTTTGATCTTCGCGATCGCGGGGGTGGGGCTGGGCGCCACGCTTCCGGTCGCGATCGATTACCTCGACCCGCGCGTGCTGAGCGCCGGCGAGCTGCATCGGATTTTGGAATTCCCGCCCCTGGGCGTCACCCTTGACGACAGCGAGCGGCTGACCGTCCGCGGACGCGACCTGATAAGGCATATTGCGCTCGCCATCGCGCGCGAGCGGCGCGCCTCGGGCACCCGGCTGTTCGTGCTCAGCGGATGCCACTGCGGCGCGGGCGTCAGCACCCTGGTGCTGGACCTGGCGCGCGAGATCTCGGCGCTGGGCGTCAAGGCCGTCGCGGTCGAGGCCAACGTCGAGCATGTAGATAAACGCTACCGATTGTCGTCATCGGCGCCGGGCCTGATCGAAGCGCTGGCGGGCAGCGCGACGCTCAAGGAAGCGCTGGTTCCGCCCGCGGGCGATCTGCCGGAGCGGATGCCGCTGGGCAACGCCTTCGACTTCCATCGGGTGTGGAAGCTGAACGACCTGCGCGGCCTGTTCGACCGGATGGCAGAGAGCTGCGACCTGGCGCTGATCGACGCCCCGCCGCTGCTCGATTCCTCGGAATCCGAGATGCTGATCGGTCTGCCCGCCGCCTTGATCCTGGTGGTGATGGCGCGCGAGTACGCCCCCGTGGTGCGGCGCGCCGTGCGGCTTTTGGAACGGCTGTCGCCGCCGGTGGTCGGCGCCGTGCTGAGCCGTATGGGCCACGAGGCGGGCGACGGGCGCGAGGCAAGCGCGTCGGTGCTGCCGCTGGGACTCCCGGTGGAGCGCCTGGCGCGATGGTTTTGGCATGAGGCCGAATAATGGCGGCGTGCCGCTTTTATACGTCCTGCACAGCGGCAATCTGTACGGGACCGAGCGCATGGCGTTGGCAACCGCGGCGGGCGTGGCCGATGAGTTCGCGGTCACGATCTTTGCGCCGCCCGGCCCGGCGCTGCGCGAGGCGGCCCGTATGGGCTTCGGCGCGGTGCCATTTGGCGGCGCACGGGACGTGGCGATGAAACTGATGCCGTATTTCGCCCGCAACCGGCGCCTGGCCTTCATCGCCACCGGCGTGATTCATTCGCTGGCCGCCGCGGCGTGGAGCACGCTGTGGCATCGCCGCCTGCCGCATCTGCACGTCGTCCACGGCGGCGCCGATGAACGCGACAGCTACGGCCGCAAGCGCCGCCTCAACCGCCTGGGCGTGGTTTTCGTGGCAGTGTCGTGCTTCGTGCGCGCGCGCCTGGTGGCCAACGGCGTCGCCGCCTCTACAATCCGGGTAATCGAGAATTTTCTGCCCGACACCCAGTTGGCCGCGGCGCCGCGGCGCGCGCCTTTTTGCCGCGCCGGCGTGCGGCGGTTGCTGGTGGTCTCGCGCCTGGATCCGCAAAAGCGCGTCGATCTACTGCTCGACGCCTTCGATCGCGAGCCGGCGCTGCGCACCCTGAGCGTCGAGGTGCTGGGCAGCGGCTACGATATCGAGGCGCTGCGCGCGCGTGCCGCCGCCACTCATCCGCAAATCAGGATCGAGGGATTTCAACCCAACGTGCAAGCGCGTCTGGCCGCCTCCGACCTGCTGGTGCATCTGTGTCCCACCGAGCCCTTCGGCGTGGCGATCCTCGAAGCAATGGCGGCCGGGGTTCCGGCGCTGGTGCCGGACCGCGGCGGCGCGGGAGACCTGGTCGAGGACGGGGTCAGCGGCTTTCGCTTTCGCGCCGATGATTGCGGCTCGCTGGCCGCGCGGCTGGTCGAACTGGCAGGGGCCCATCCCGATCTGCTCAACAGCGTTGTGCGCGGCGGGCGGCACACGCTCGCGACCCGGTTCTCGGCGGCGGCCCGGATCGCCGACTATCGCCGCCTCCTGCGCGGAGACACGCCATGAGCGGGCCGGCCGTTTCGATCGTGATCATCGGCCGCAACGAGGGTGAGCGGCTCACGCGATGCTTGCAGTCGGTTGCCGCGATCAACCCGCCCGCCGGCGGGGTCGAGGTGATCTATGTCGATTCGGCCTCCACCGACGGCAGCCCGCAACGCGCGGCCGCCCTGGGCGCCCGGGTGCTCACGGTGCGTCCCGCCCGGCCATGCGCCGCGGTGGGCCGCAACGCGGGATGGCGCTCGGCAAGGGCGCCGATCGTGATGTTCGTGGACGGCGACACGCTGCTCGCGGCGGATTTTGTCGCCGCCTCGCTGAGCGACTTCGCCGATCCTCGGTTGGCGGTGGTGTGGGGGCATCGACGCGAGCTTGCCGCGCACGACTCGATCTTCAACCGCGTGCTCGATCTGGACTGGATCTATCCGCCCGGTGTTTCCGAGTTCTGCGGCGGCGACGCGCTGATGCGCCGCACCGTTCTGCAGGAAGTGGGCGGCTTTGACGAGCGCCTGATCGCGGGCGAGGAGCCCGAAATGTGCCAGCGCATCCGCGCCCACGGCTACCGGATCCTGCACGTTGACCGGCCTATGACCGGTCACGACCTGGCGATGACGCGCTGGTCGCAATATTGGCGGCGCGCGCTGCGCGCCGGCTATGCGTACGCCGAGGTCTCGGATCGCTTCGGCGCCGACGGGACCAATCTGTGGCGGGCGGAGGCGCGGCGCAACCGCGTCCACGGCGCGATGCTCCTGGCGGTGGCCGCGGGCGCGCCGGCCGCTTCACTGGCGATGCGCTCCATGGCGCCAATCGCGGCTGCGGCTGCAATCGTGGTTGTGCTTGCGCTGCGCACGGCGCAGCGCGTGCGATGGAAGTCGCCCGATTTCACCACCCGCCTGCTCTATGGGCTGCATTCCCACTTGCAGCAGATCCCGATCCTGTTCGGTCAGCTCCGCTACTGGCGCGACCGGCGCGCCGGCCGGATTGCGAGTCTTATCGAATACAAGGACGGCGGGCGCGAGCCCGGCGGCGCAGCGCCCGCGGGCCAACCGCTTTCACGGAGCGGTCGGGGATGAATGCCAAGTCGCTCGCAGTTCGCGCGCTGGCGCCGGCGGCGGTCATCGCGCGACGCGTGGGCCAGCCGCTGTGCCGGGCCTGGGCTCATGCGCGCCTGGCCGCCGGCACCGGCGCGCCGGTGGATCCCTCGGTGGTGATCCTGGGCGTCGCCGAAATCCACGGCTCGGCGCGTATCCGGGTCGGCCGCAACCTGTTCCTCTACCGCGGGTTATACCTGGAAACACAGGAAGACGGCGCGATTCATATCGGCGACGGCGTGGTGATCTCGCGCGGCGTGCATATCGTTTCATTCGCCCACATTGAAATCGAAGCCGGCGTGATGATCGGCGAATACTCCAGCATCCGCGACGCCAACCATCGCCTGGCGCCGGAGCAAACCGTGCGCTACACGGGCCACGACGCGGCGCCGATTCGGATTGGACGCAACGCCTGGCTGGGCCGCGGCGTGACCGTTTTGCCCGGCGTGACGATCGGCGCCAATGCCGTCGTCGGCGCCAACGCGGTGGTTACGCGCGACGTGCCGGCCGGCGCAACCGTGGTGGGTATCCCCGCAAAGCTGCTGCCGCACAGGGAGAAAGTGTGAGCACCGAGCGTCATCCGCGCATCCTGCTGTCGGCCTATCAATGCGGTCCGGGGATGGGCTCGGTCTCGCAGATTGGATGGGAATGGTACCAGCGACTGGCGCGGCGGACTCCGGTCACCTTGCTGACCCAGGTGCGCAATGCTCCGGCGCTTACGCGCGCGGGAGCGCCGCTGGCCGATTCCGAGGTGATCTATATCGATACCGAATGGTTGGCGCGCCCGCTGTTCGCAGTCGCGCGGCGGCTGTTTCGCAACAGCGAGCATGCCGTGTTCATGTTCGCGTCGATCGATTTCTACGCCTACGACCGCCAAGCGTTGCACTTGACGCGTCGGCGCGCCGCGCGCGGCGCGCGTTGGGACCTGGTCCACGCGGTAACGCCGGTCACCACCGCTGCCGCAACCCGGCTGCATCAATTGGGCCTCCCGCTGGTGCTGGGGCCGCTCAACAGCGGGCTCGGCACGCCGGCGGCGTTCCACTCCGTGCTAAGCCAGGACTCGGCATGGCTCTACCCGCTGCGCAACTTCGGCCGCGCCGCCGACTGGATTGCGGGCTCGACGCGCAACGCGGCGATGATCCTGGTGGCAACGCGCGCTACCGCCGCCAGTATCGCGCCGCGCTGTCGCCCGCGCTGCGTGCCGATGCTCGAAAACGGTGTTGACCTGGGGCGCTTTCGCGCAGCCCCATGGCCGCCCGCGCCGGGCGCGGGACAGCCGCTGCAGGCGCTGTTCGTCGGCCGCCTGGTCCCCTTCAAAGGCCTGACGATGCTGCTCGAGGCGATCGCCGCCGTGCGCGACACAATCGAAGTGCGCCTGAGCGTAGTGGGCGACGGACCGATGCGCCGGCAATGGGAAGCTTGCGCAGGCCGCCTCGGCGTAGCCGATCGGGTTGAGTTTTGCGGCGCACTGGGGCTGGACGAAGTCGCCGCACGGATGCGGGCAGCGCATGTTTTCTTCCTTCCCTCGATCCGAGAATCGGGCGGCGCGGTGCTGCTCGAAGCGATGGCCTCCGCACGCCCGGTGATCGCGGTGGACTTCGGCGGTCCGGCGGAAATCGTCGATGAAAAAGTCGGGCGCCTGGCCCCCGCCGCAGGGCCGCAAGCGGTCAGCCAAGCCTTCGCCGCCGCGCTGCAAGAGATCGCAGCCGCTCCCGAGCAATGGCGGCGCAAGGGCGAGGAAGGGCGCCGGCGCGCGGAGCGATACTTCAGTTGGGACGCCAAGATTGAGCAGGCTTTGCGCCTGTACCGCGATTTGCCCGGTGGCGCGATGTTAAGGGCGGGCGCGCACGCAACGATTCGCTCAGGAGCGATGCAACCATGAGTGCGCCGATCCGCTACCTTCAGGTGACGCACATCCCGTTTGCGCGCAGCGCCGCAGCGGTGGAACTCGACGCGTTGTGGCTGCGCGACCTTCAAGGTCTGCGCGACTCCATCGGGCCGATCACGATCGCCGCACCGCAGGTGTCGGCGGCCGAGCTGCACGGATGGGGCCCGGCAACCGGCTCGGTCAACAGCGGCGACGGATTCGAATTCATCGGCTTTAGCGCTATCCGCACCTCGCGCGATTTGCCCAAATGGCTCAGCATACGGCGCGTCCTGCGCGACGCCGTGGCCGGGGCCGACCTGGTGCATACCAGCAATTTCTTCCCGCCCTATCTGGCGCTGGCCTACGCCCATGACAAAGCGGTCAAGTTGGGCAAAAAGACCCTGTTCGTAATCGCCGAGGATTTCGTCGACATGCTGGGATGGGAGTACAACCGCATGTCCAGCGGCCGGCTGCAGCGAATGCGTCGTGACTGGCAGCTGCGCATCATGGATCGGCGCGTGCGCGACAGCGCGGCCAGCGCCTCGCTGACCTTCATGCATACCCCGGCCACTGTGCGCCGCTACCGCCAGGCGGCGCGCAACTCAATCGCGATTCGCCAGCCCGGCCATGAAGCGAGCGACGTGATCCCCCGGGGCGATTTTGAACGCAAGCGGCGCTCGATCCTCGACGGCGATCGGTTAATCGTGGTGGGCGCCGCGCGTCTGCGCGCGCTTAAGGGATTCGAGTTCCTGATTACCGCGGCTGCGATCCTCAAGCAGCGCGGCGTCGGCGTGGAAATCCGGATTTACGGCGAAGGCCCGGCCATCGGCCGGTTGAACGTGATGATTGAGCGGCTGAAGGTGGGCGATCGGGTGTCGCTCAAGGGGGCTTTGCCGCCTGGATCTGCGATTTATGGCGCCATCGCGGCGGGCCATCTGTTCGCGATGCCGCATCGCACCACGGACTTCGGGCGCGCCTTTTATGATGCGATGGCGGGCGGCACTCCGGTGGTCGCTTTTCGCACCGAGGCCAGTATCGACACGGTGCGCGAGGGCGTGGACGGATGGATCTGTCCGCTGGATGACGCCGAAGCGTTGGCGGCCGAGCTTCAGCGGCTTGACCAGTGCCGGCCGACGTTGGCTGCCGTCGCGGCCGGCGCCCGCGAGCGCGCGCTGCGCGAGACGCGCACCTTCTGGTACGGCCTGCGGGCCCAGGCGATCCGGGGCCTGTTCGAGGGGAGCCGCTGATGGCCGCAATCGCCGGTATCCCGGGACTGATCGCGCTTATCGTGTGTTTGCGCCGCGGTCCCGCCCTGGCGCTGATCGACGTGTATCTGCCCGTCCTCCTACTGCTGCCCGACTACTATCGCTGGGTGCTGCCGGGACTGCCCGATCCCACTTTCAATGAAGCGGCGATCATTCCGATCTTCGCGCTGTTCGTGATGCGCGGCGGGGGGCGCTGGCGCTTTTCGATAACCGACCTGCTGATCTTCGGCCTCGCGTTGGAGATGGCGTATTCGGAGTTCATCAACACCAACTACTCCGATTCGCAAAACCTGATGTTCGACTGCGTGGCCAATATCATCGCGCCTTATGTGCTGGCCAAGGCGCTGGTGGAGCCGCAGGGACTACGCGTCGAGTTCGCACGCAAGTTTTGCGCACTGATGGCGGCGGTCGCCGTCGTCTCGGTGTTCGAATTCAGGATGGGTTCCAATCCGGCGCAGATGATCCTAAGCCGCTTTTTCCCCGGGCAGACCGGATGGGTCACCACCTTCCGCTACGGCTTTGCGCGTATCGCCGGACCCTACGGGCACGCGATCCTGGCCGGAGTGATCTTCGCGGTCGCCTACCGGGTCCAGCGCTGGCTGGAATGGAACGGCTACTGGGAGGGCCGGATGAAGTGGCTGCCGATCAAGCCTGCGCGCTTCCTGACCTATGCAATCGCGGCGGGCAGCTTCATGACGCTGTGCCGCGGACCCTGGATCGGCGAATTCTTCGGCATGATCGCGATCCTGCTGGGGCGCGCGGCCAATCGCGCGCGCGCTGACCATCACCCTGGTGCTGGTGTTCGCGGTCGGAACCCCGGCCTACCTGGCGTTCAAGTCCTACGTCTCGGTCGGGCGCGCGGGCGCAAAATCCGTCTCGCAGGAGACCGCCGCGTACCGCAAGGAATTGCTCGACAAATATATCGCGATCGCGCAGGAGCATGCCGCCTTCGGCTGGGGCCGCAACGGATGGCCCAAGGTGCCCGGGATGCCGTCGATCGACAACTACTACCTGCTGCTATCGCTGATGCACGGGGTCACGGCGCTGGCCCTGTTGCTGTCCATCTTCATCTGGATGATCGCGCGGCTGGGGCGCTACGGATGGGCGCGTCCATGGTCCTCGCCGGGCGGGTCGCTCGCGTTCTCATTGCTGGGCGGATACCTGGCCGTGATGGTGTCGATCGCCACCGTGTATCTCGGGATGCAGGCGGTGCAGGTGCTGTTTCTGATGACCGGATGGGCCGAAGGACTAGTGCTGAGCCGGAGCGGGGACGCCGCGCAGGCCGGCTGCGAGCCGGTCGCGGCGCCGGTGCCGCGCTTTAAGCGGGTGATGTACTGATGGCGGATCGGCAATCAGGTGCGATCGGCGCGGGCGGGGGGCAAACCGTGCGCAATTCCAATGGGCGCGTGCAGGTCGCCTACCTGGTGAGCGAATACCCGCGCATCTCGCATACCTTCATATTGCGCGAGGTGCGGCGCCTTCGCGAGTTGGGCTTCGAGATTCACACCGCTTCGATCAACCATCCCGACCGGCCGCCGGAAAAACTCACCGGGCAGGAGCGCGAGGAGGCGGCGGCCACCTTTATGGTCAAACCGGCCGGAATAAGCGCAGCGCTGAGCGCCCATCTCGCGGCCATCGCGCGCCGCCCGCTTAAGTACCTGGCCGCGATGATGTTCGCGTTGCGCCTGGGCGGCACCGACCTCAAAAAGCTGCTTTACGGGATGTTCTACTTCGTCGAGGCGGTGATGATCGGCGAATGGATGCGCGCGGCGGCTGTGCGGCATCTGCACGTTCACTTCGCCACCCCCGCATCCACCGTCGGGCTGATCGCCGCCCGCGCCTATCCGATCGGTTTGTCGCTCACCGTGCACGGACCCGACGAGTTTTATGACGCGCCGGGTTACTGCCTGGCGGAAAAAATCGCGGGCGCGTCGTTCATCTGCTGTATCGGCATGTACGCGCGCAGCCAGTTGATGAAACTGTCGCCTCCCGAGCAGTGGGGGAAGTTGGAAGTCGCGCCGCTCGGAGTCTTCCTGGATGAATTCGCGCCGCGGGCCGCGCATGCGGGGTCGGATCGATTCGAAATACTGTGCGTGGGCCGGCTGGTCGCGGCCAAGGGACAGCACATCCTGATTGCCGCGGTCGACCGGCTGGTGCGCGAGGGACGCCGGGTGCGCCTGCGCCTGGTGGGCGACGGACCCGACCGGAGCGCGCTGCAAGAGGACGCGCGCCGGCGCGGCCTGGACGGCGCGGTCGTGTTCGAAGGATCCGTCAATCCCGATCGTATCCGCCCCATCTACGAGGCTGCCGACGTTTTCGCGCTGGCCAGTTTCGCCGAAGGCATCCCGGTGGTGCTGATGGAGGCGATGGCGATGGAGATCCCGTGCGTCGCCACCTTCATCACCGGCATCCCGGAACTGATCCGCGACGGGCTGGACGGCCTGCTGGTCGCCCCTTCCGACGAAGCCGCGCTGGCCAACGCGTTGCGCCGCCTGATGGACGACACCGAACTGCGCCGGCGCCTAGCGCAGACGGGCCGCAGGCGCGTGGTGGAGCATTACAATCTGGACCTCAACATCGCACGTTTGGGGGAGATCTTCCGGCGCCGGCTGGAGGCCGACGGGTGAGGGCGCGCAGCTTCATCCTGGGTGCCGTGAGCCTGGCGGCGTTGTCGGTCCTGATCGCGCGACCAAACGCGCCGCGCCCCGGCCAGCCGATCCTTCTCAGAGTGAGCGCGCAGCCGGCGCGGCGCAACGTCGCGCGGCTCGGAGTTAACCTGGGCACCTGGACTTCATGGGGAGCCGAGCAGCTCAGCTCCAACGTGCTGATGAATCCGGGCTTCGAGACCACCATCGACCGCGCGCTTGTGATCATCAGTGAAGTTGACGCGCGCGGTTTCGAGGACGACCAATCCTGGCTGGCACGGCCCGGCGATTTCTGGCGCGGCGCGCATTACGACGTGCGCAGCGGCGCCGGCGCCGGGATTGAGGGAGTGTTGGTGGGCTCCAAGCCGGCCGGGCCGCATGGGATGCCGTTTTATGAAGCCGACCCGATGCCGGCTCATCTGGCCGCCGGCGACGTGGTCGCGATTACGCGGGAGAGCGAGCCGGGGCCTGCCGCCAATTGGTGGGTAGCGCGGTCCTCCGCCCACCGGGTCAGCGTCGAGAACGCCGAACATCGGCCCGGCAGCCCCGGCCACAGCGCCTTGAGTTTGACGCTGGGCACCGGCGCTCCGGCGCAGGTGAGTTCCTACCTGGACGCGATTACCGATCGTGCCGGCAAGTTGCTGCCGGTCAACGGGCCGTGGCGTCTGCTGTTCTGGAGCCGCGTGGACGGCGTCATGGCGCCGATCGGAAGCGCACAAGCCGCGCTACGGGTTAGCTTCGGCCGGGTCGGGTCTGCGCCGTTTCTCGACCGCAGGATTGAGCCCTCCGGTTCGTGGCAGATGACTTCGCTTGATTTCGACGGCCAGGACGAGGAGGCGCCGTGCGCGACGTTGGAGCTGCGCTTTTCCGCGGCGGGGACGGCTGGGGGCCGCGTGCTTTTGGACGACGTCGATTTGCGCGCCATGAATTCCGCGCCGACACCGTTTCGCGCAGAAGTGATCGCCGCGTTGCGCGCGCTTCATCCGGGCTACCTGCGCGACTGGCAGGGACAGTTGGCCGATACGCTGGCCAACCGGATCGCGCCGGCCTTTGCGCGCCATCCCACCCGCTACCGGCCCGGCGACCAGACCCAGTTTGGTTATTCGCTGCCTGATTTTCTCGATCTGTGCCGGCGCGTCGATGCGCGTCCGTGGATCGTGGTGCCGGCTACCTTCTCGGACTCGG
Source organism: Binataceae bacterium (SeqCode) (assembly GCA_035262365.1). Classification (GTDB taxonomy): domain Bacteria; phylum Desulfobacterota; class Binatia; order Binatales; family Binataceae; genus JAJPJA01. Next base: position 39,679 of record DATFSZ010000114.1, on the reverse strand, counting down.
AGCTGGTTGGGCTGGGCAAATTTCTGGCGGCGCAAAACGCCGCGCGGCGATTCGACGAGATCGCGCTCGAATTCGGCAACGAGAACTGGAACGCGATTTTCCGGCCTGCGGCCATACCGGATCCGCAAACCTATGGCGCCGTGGCCAGCCGCGCGTTCCGGCTGATCCGCGAGGGCGCCGGAGCGGCGCCGCCGCTGCGGATGATCGTGGGCGGGCAGTACGCCAACCCCGGCCTTGACGCGCGCCTGGCCGCGAATGCACCGGCCGCCGACACGTTGGCTGTCGCTCCATACTTTTTGTATTCGCTGGCGGCCGCGCCGCCGCCCGAACCTCTGGCGGCCCTGTTCGAGGATTCCGCAGCGGGCCTGCCGGCGATCGCTCGCATTGTGGAGCGGTTCAAGAAGGACCTCGCGGTTTACGAAGTCAACCTCCATACCATCGGCGGCGACGCGCCCGATTCCGAGCGCAATTCGCTGATCGCGGGCGCGGCGTCGGGCACCGCGATTGCGTGGCGGATAATTGAGTCGCTTAACCGCGGCGCCACAATCCAGTGTCCCTACGTGTTGGCCGGGTTTGACGCGTCAACCGCAGCGCGCGGCGGCTTCGCCCGGCTGTGGGGCGTCACGCGCGATCTGGCCGGCGCCCCGCGTTTGCGTCCAACCGGACTTGCAATCGCGATGCTAAACCAAGCCTTCGGCGGCAGCTTCTACCCGGTTTCGGCCAACAGCTCAAAGGTCTCGGCCGCGGCCTTCCTCAACGGGACGCGATGGTCCGCAGTAGTGGCCTCGGCGGCGGATAAGCCGATGACGGTCCGGATTGAATTCCCCGGACAACGGGGAGCTGGGCTACCCGCTCGAATCCTGCGGCTGGAATCGAAGTCGCCGTTTTCGACCAACGAGGAGCGCCCTCAGGTGGAAATCGCGCAGTCCCTGCCCACCGTGGTTGGCAACGGCGTAATGGTGACGCTGCCGCCATACGGACTGGCGGCCTTGACGGCGGCGCAACCGGGAGGACAGCAGCCTTGATCGCGGCAATTGGGGCGCTGGCGGCACTTGCGCTTTGTGCTCTGACGCTGCCCGGATGCGTCGAGTTGATCATCCTCACGGTTGCCGGATGCCTTCCCGCCCGCACCGAGCCAACCTCCACTCGGCACGTCGGCCGCATCGCGGTGGTCGTGCCCGCTCACAACGAGGAGCGCGGGGTTGCCGGCGCGGTCACGAGCCTCAGGCGATGCGTGCCGGCCGATTCGCGGCATTCAATCGTGGTGGTGGCCGACAACTGCGAGGACCGCACCGCCGAGCGCGCGGGCGGCGCGGGCGCGCGGGTGATCGTGCGCGAGGACCGCACCCGCCGCGGCAAGGGCTACGCGCTCAGGTATGCCTTCGGGATCCTGCTCGCGGAGGGATTCGACGCACTGGCGGTGGTCGACGCCGATTCGGCCGTCGAGCCGAACTTCGTCGCTGAGATTGAGCGCATGCTGGCCGGCGGCGCGGACGCGGTGCAATGCCGCTACGGAGTGCTCAATCCGGGCGCTTCGATGCGCACCCGCTTGATGAACGTCGCGCTGATGGCGTTTAACGTGCTGCGACCGCGCGGACGCGATCGGCTGCGGCTGTCGGCCGGCATCCTGGGCAATGGCTTCGCACTTACCCGCGCAACGCTGAGCGCGGTTCCTTACGACGCGCATTCGGTGGTCGAGGATCTCGAATATCACCTGCGCCTGGTCCGCGCCGGCAAAAGAGTACGCTTCGCCGATCGGACCTCGGTGTGGGGTGAGATGCCGGCCGCGGGATCGGCGGCGGGCACGCAGCGCGCCCGCTGGGAGGGTGGACGGATACGAATGATCCGCGAGCAGGTTCCGATTCTGCTGGCTGACCTTGGCGCCGGGCGGTTCGCGCTGGCCGAGCCGCTTTTGGAATTGCTGCTGCTGCCGCTGGCCTTTCACGCCGCCCTGCTGATGCTGACGCTGGCGATACCTTTGGCGGCTGCGCGATGGTATGGGGCGGCGGCGCTGGGGGTGGTCGTTGCACACGTCGGGGCGGCGATCGTGGTGGGCGGGGGTACGATCGCCGATTTCGCGGCGCTGGCGTTCGCTCCCTTTTATATCATCTGGAAACTCGCGCTGGCGCCGGCGATTGGCCGGGCGGCCCGCAAGAACGCCGATTGGGTGCGTACGGCCCGCCACAACACCCAGGGGGGAGCCAAATGAGTCCGGCGCCTGACGTTTCGGTGGTGATCGTTTCGTTCAATACGCGCGACCTGCTGCGCGAGTGTATCGGCACGCTTTATCGTCAAGCCGACGGCGTCAGCCTGGAGACGATCGTGGTCGACAACGCGTCGCGCGACAGCTCCGCCGAGATGATCGACGCGGAATTTCCCGAGATTAAGCTCATTCGCAGCGATATCAATTTGGGCTTCGCCGCCGCCAACAACCGCGGCTTCGCGGTCGCGCGCGGCCGCTACGTGGTGCTGCTCAACTCCGACGCGTTTCCCGAAACCGACGCGCTGCGCCGCTCGGTGGAAAAAATGGACCGCGCACCGCGGGTCGGCCTGGCCGGCGCCCGGCTGATTGGCCGCGACGGTTCGTGGCAGCCCTCGGCGCGGACGTTTCCCTCGGTGCTGAACGATTTTCTCGCCCTCTCCGGCCTGGCGGCGAAATATGCGCATTCGCGCTTCTTCGGCCGCTTCGATCGCACCTGGGCTGACCAACAGCAACCGGCGCAGGTGGACTGGGTGCCGGGCGCCTACAGTATCATCCGGCGCGACTTGCTCGAGCAGATTGGTTATTTTGACGAACGCTTTTTTCTCTACTACGAGGAAGTCGACCTGTGCCGGCGGGTCAAGGCCGCCGGCTACCAGGTCTGGTACTGGCCCGACGTGGTCGTGGTGCATCTGGGCGGCGAGTCATCCAAGACCGTCACGCGCCTGTCGATGTCGTCGTCGGGGCGGCAGCTGACCCTGTGGCGGATGCGCGCCGGTTACCTCTATTACCGCAAGCATCATGGGTTCGCGGGAGCGTTCTGCGCGATGAACGCGGAGGCCCAGTGGTATCGGCTGCGCGCGCTTTTGGCGCGCCGGCGCCGCGACCCGAACAGTCTGGCCAAGGCAGAGGACTCACAGCTCATGGTGGCGGCGTCGCAGCAAGCCTGGCGCGATACCCGCGGCGGCCTCATCTGCCCGCCCAAGCCGTGGTAAGCGAGCGCGATTCAACCGGCGGTACGAAAGCGATGTTCGACAACCTGCGAGAAGATATCAAGACGTACGAAGGGGACTGGAGCCGCCAGGGACTCTGGGTAATGGCGATATATCGCTTCGGACGCTGGCGCTATCGAATTGGTAACCGCTTCCTGCGGCTGCCGTTTTCGATCGCCTACAAGGCGCTCAAGTTGATTAGCCAGATCGCGACCGGAATCGACCTGCCCTGCGAGGTCGAGATGGGACGGCGATTTAGGATCGAGCATTTTGGCGACATCATAATCAGCGGCGATACCCGCTTCGGCGACGACGTGGTAGTGCGCAACGGCGTCACGGTCGGACTGCGGCATACGGGAGTGCGCGGCGCTCCGTCGATCGGCAACCGCGTCGATATCGGCGCCGGCGCCAAAATCCTGGGCACGATTAGTATCGGCGACGACGTAGCGATCGGCGCGAACGCAGTAGTCCTCACCGACATTCCAGCCAACTCGATCGCGGTCGGAGTGCCGGCGCGAATCATTCCGCGCAAGGATTCGTCCAACTCACGGCCGGCAGCGGAGCGCGATGGAGACGGTTGAAATACCCGGTCCGCTGGGGCGCCGGCCGCGTCGCATGCGCGCCGCCCGGGTGCGGCAGTTCGCCGCCGCCTGGATATTCGTGGAGGAAGCAGTCCGCCGCCTTTTGGACTTCAGCGCTGCGTTGGCCGCACTCCTGGCGTTGTCGCCCTTGATGCTGCTGCGCGCAATCTATGCCAGGGCAAAGACGGGGCGTGCCTTCGATCGCACAGCGGCCGTCGGCCGCTTCAGGACGCCCTTTGCGCTGCTGTCCTTCGCCACCGCGGCCCCGGGCCGCTCGTTGGCAGTGCTGATCAACGTAGTCAAGGGCGACATGTCCTTTGCAGGGCCGCGCCCGCTTACTCCGCAGGAAGCATTGGCGGTCCCGCTGGATGGACAGGTGCGCTTTTGGATTCGCCCCGGAATCGTCTCAGCTTATTGGCTGCGCAAAGGCATAGGCGTGGCCTACGAGAGCGAGCACGACCTCGACCGCCAGTTCTATTACGGCCAAAGCCTGCGCGCCGACCTGGGCTTGATGGCCCGCGCGATACCGGGCTCCGTTCTGCGTAACAGCGCCGCCGCCGAAGCCGCCCCAATCCTGAGCTTCTTCGGCATCGACATCACCAACACCAGTATGAACGAGGCGGTCGAATGGATTATCAGCCGCGCGCAGGCAGGATCTCGCTCACAACTATGCTTCGTGAATCCGGACTGTCTGAACATAGCCTATACTAACTCCGACTACCGTCAGGTCCTGATGGAATCGGAGCGGGTGCTGCCGGACGGGATTGGAATCCATCTGGGCGGCCGTATGAAAGGCACGCCGATGCTCGAGAACGTTAACGGCACGGACCTTTTCCCGCAACTATGCGCGCGTGCCGCCGCCGAAGAAATCCCGCTCTTTCTGCTCGGCGCGCAGCCCTCGGTTGCCGCCGCGGCCGCTGCCGCGATGCAACTGAAATATCTGCAACTGCCGATCGCCGGAGCTCATGACGGGTTTTTTGCCGCCGCAGATACGCCGGCCGTAATACATCAAATCAATTCGTCTGGTGCCAAAATCCTGCTCGTGGCAATGGGCGCGCCCAGACAAGACTTGTGGCTGGCGGCTCATCGCGCGGAACTCTGGCCGCCGGTTTTGATCGGCGTCGGCGGCCTGTTCGACTTCTATTCCGGCAACATCCCCCGCGCTCCAATGTGGCTGCGCGAGATCGGCCTCGAATGGGTATGGCGGCTCACGCAAGAACCGGGACGAATGTGGCGCCGCTACCTGATCGGCAACCCGCTATTTCTATACCGCGTATGGAAGGAAGTCAGAGACCAGCCTGAATAAGCGCGGAATATAGTGTTTGTAAAATATAGATTATGGAAGCCGAGCGCAAACCAACGTTTGTCGATTTAAACAAACCGCGCGTGGAATCGAGGATGCAGCATCAGAAGGCCTTGGAGTTCCGCGACCGTCTGCTCAAGCGTTACTCCTCAAGTGGGCGCCTGAGCCGCTCAGTGCGGCTGCGGGCGGCGTTCAAGCGGTCGGTGTGGATGACGGTTATCGGCAGCACGCGAGCACTTAAACGTGTGATAGACATAGCCGGATCTGTTTTCCTCCTAATCGTTCTGGCGCCAATGCTGGCGTCAATTGCACTGCTCATTCGAATGGATTCGCCCGGCTCCGTTCTTTTCAAACAGTCTCGAATCGGAAAATGGGGCAAACCATTCCAGATATACAAGTTTCGCTCAATGTATATAGATGCCGAGGCGCGCAAGACTGCGCTGGCGGCAAGCAACGAGATGAGCGGCGGCGTTACGTTCAAGATGAAGCAGGATCCGCGCATAACCAGGGTGGGACGTTATATTCGCCGAGCCTCAATCGATGAACTGCCGCAGCTATGGAACGTTTTGAAGGGCGACATGTCGCTGGTGGGTCCGCGGCCGCCGGTGCCGAGCGAAGTCAGCCAATATACGCCGTCCGATCGGCGCCGGCTCGAGGTCAAACCCGGCATCACCTGTGTCTGGCAGGTGTCCGGACGCTCCGACATTCCCTTCGCGCAACAGGTGGAACTGGACTCCGCGTATATCGAGTCCCAGTCGGTGTGGATGGATATCAAGTTGCTGCTGAAGACGATTCCGGCGGTGCTGCTGGGCCGAGGGGCATACTAGGCCGCGCTGTCAGGCGCTGAATAGATCGGGGGGATTCCTGATTTGATGGAAACCATACTGGTAACCGGGGGGGCCGGTTTCATTGGATCCAACTTCGTGCGATTCGCGATCCGGCGCAGCCATGCGTCGCTGGTCGTCTTCGACAAACTTACCTACGCGGGCTCTCTGCTCAACCTGAGGGAGGTGGAAAATGATGGGCGCTTTGCGTTCGTAAAAGGCGACATTTGCGACCGGGAGGCGGTCAACAACACGCTGGAGCGGTTTCGGCCCACCGCGATTGTTCACTTCGCCGCGGAGACTCACGTCGACCGCTCGATCGACGGACCGCGCAACTTCCTCGACGCCAACGTGGCCGGCACGTTCGAATTGCTGGAGGCCGCGCTTGCATACTACCGGCGGCTCGGAGACAAACAAGGCTCCTTCAGGTTTGTGCAGGTCTCGACCGACGAGGTGTACGGCAGCCTGGGCGCGGAAGGTCTGTTCCGCGAAGATACGCATTATGCGCCCAACTCGCCATACGCCGCGTCCAAGGCCGCGGCCGACCATTTCGTACGCGCCTATCACGAGACCTTCAAACTACCCACTTTAACTACCAACTGCACCAACAACTATGGTTACTACCAGTATCCCGAAAAGCTGGTTCCGCTGATGGTTCTCAACGCGATGGCGGGCCGGGAACTGCCCGTCTATGGCGACGGTCTCAACGTGCGCGACTGGCTGTTCGTGGAGGATCATTGCGCGGCCCTGTTTGCAGTGTTGCGCGTCGGACGGTTGGGCGAGAAATACAACATTGGCGGATGCAGCGAGCGCAACAATTTGCAGATGGTCGATACGATTTGCGCCGCGCTGGAGGAAAAACTGCCGGCCGCGGGCAACGCCGCTCTGCGCGCCCGCGGCGTCAAGAACTACCGCGATCTGCGCGTGTTCGTGCCTGACCGCCCCGGACACGATCGCCGCTATGCAACCGATATCAGCAAGATCCGCCGCGAGTTGGGATGGCATCCCGAATGCTCGTTCGAAGACGGTATCCGGCGCACCGTGCATTGGTACCTGTCGAACGCCGATTGGTGCGCCGCGGTTCAGAGTGGACGTTACGACCGCACACGACTGGGATTGGGGGCCACACGGGGAGAAACTCTGGAGCACTGATGCAAGCGCTTGTGTTCGTCGATCGGCCGGGCAAAGCCCTGATGCCGCTTACCGAGCGCACCTGCGCGGCGCTGCTGCCGGTGGTAGGTAAACCGCTGGTGGTCTTTGCGCTCGAGGACCTGGCCTTCGCGGGGATTCGCGAGGCCCTGGTGATCGCCTCGGCGCATGCCGATCGGTTGGAACAGGAACTCGGTAACGGTGCGCGCTGGGGGATGCGTCTTGAATATGTACTGGTGCGGCCCAATGAGAGCCCCGATCAGGTAGTGCGCAAGGTGGCCGGCCAATTGAGCGAGCATTTCCTGATGATGCGCGGGGACCTGCTGCGGACTCCGCTGCTCAAGAAATTCCTCGCGCTCGCCATGGCCGGTCGTCAGCCGGCCGAAGCCGTGTACGGAGGCCGGCCGGCGGCGATAAGACTTGCTACTCAGAGCGATCAGGCGAGCTGGCAGCTGATGGCCGACCCCGAGCAAAGCGCCGCTTCGCCGGCGACTCTTCCGCTACTCGACCTCCCCGAAGGCAACGTGTCGCTAATCGCATCACTGGCGCAATACCATCGCGCCAATATCGACGCGGCGGCGGGCCGCTTCGGAGCCTTGATCGTTCCCGGACGCGAGGTCGCGCCGGGCGTCCGCCTGGGACGCCAGTCGCGCCTGCCCGCCACCGCAATCAAGGGTACCTGCATCTTCGTTGGCTCCCGGTGCCGTATCGATCACTCGGCGGAAATAATGAACGAAGTAGTGCTCAACGACGACGTAATAATCGACCGGCAGTCGACTCTGCGCTGCGCCGTTATCCTGCCGCATACCTACGTTGGTGAAATGGTGGATGTATGCGACTCGATCGTTTCCACCAATTATCTTATCAGCGTATCGACCGGGGCGGTTACCCGCGTGGTGGACTCATTCCTGCTCTCCGGTCTGAAGCGCACCGGCTACACCACTGGCTTCGCCAGCCTGATGCATCGATGTTTGGGACTCCTGGCATTGCTTATTTCAGCGCCGCTGTGGCCCTTGATGTTCCTCGCCTCGATCATTAGTAGGCCGACTCATCCGTTTCGACGGGTGCGTCTGGTGGGCAACAAGCTCGATCGGGCCGGCGGAATCGAGCGGCGTAAAATTTTCGTTACGCTGGAAGGCGCAACGCCGGTTCCGGCGCTTAAGTGGTTGCCGCTGTTGCTGGCGGTGCTGGGAGGAAATCTTCGGATGATTGGGGTGGAGGCGATGCCCCCCGAGAGGGAAGCCATGCTCGAAGCGGACTGGGAGCGGCTGCGCGAGGAAGCTCCGGTTGGTCTGATCGGACCCACCCGGCTGGCCCTCGGGCCGGAGGCTCCCGATGAAGAGAAGCGAGTGGCGGAGGGATATTACGCGCGCGTCCGCAGCGAATGGAACGATATCGCGATGCTCGGCGCGGCCGTGCGCGCGTTGTTCAAGACCGCGTCATGGATTCCGGCCACGGGCGGCGGCTCCTATCCGCAACGGGAGGTGAGCAAAGCATGAGCAATGAATCCAACGGCATATCGCGGCGCAAGGGAATCCTGCTCGCCGCCGGGTCGGGAACCCGGCTCTACCCGGTTACCCGTGCGGTCAACAAACAATTGGCGCCGGTGTATGACAAGCCTCTGCTGTACTACCCGCTGTCGGTCCTGATGATGGCCGGCATCCGCGACATCTTGCTCATCACGGCGCCGCATGAGAGCGAAAGCTTTCGCCGGCTGCTCGGATCAGGCTCGGACTGGAATCTAAATATCGAATACGCGATACAGCCCAAGCCCGAGGGCATCGCGCAGGCCTTTATCATTGGCCGCGATTTCATCGGGAAAGACAACGTGGCGCTGGCGCTGGGCGACAATATCTTTTTCGGCCACGGTCTGCCCGAATTTCTGCAGCGGGCTTCCGCCCGAGTCAGCGGCGCCACGGTGTTTGGTTATCGCGTGCGCGATCCGGAACGCTACGGTGTGGTGGAGTTCGATCAGGCGGGCCGCGCAATCAGTATCGAGGAGAAACCGGCTCATCCCCGCTCATCCTATGCGGTGACCGGTCTTTATTTTTACGACCGCCAGGTCGTGGACATCGCGCGCGCGCTCAAGCCTTCGGCGCGCGGCGAGCTCGAGATTACCGACGTCAACGTTGAATACCTTCGGCGCGGCGTGTTGCATGTCGAAAAGCTGGGCCGCGGGTTCGCCTGGCTCGACACCGGAACGCATGAGTCGATGCATCAGGCTTCCAACTTCATTCAGGCTATCCAGGAGCGCCAGGGACTGCATACCGCCTGCCTGGAAGAGATCGCGTTCCGGATGGGCTATATCAACGCCGAGGACGTTCTGGCTATTGCCCGGCGAATGGGCAAGAGCAGTTATGGTGAGTATCTCTCCAGAATGATCGAACAGCCAGAATGATCGAAAAGCCGGAGTCATCGAACAGGCGGAATAATATTGCGATGAAAATCATTTGCACCGAGCTTGAGGGGGTGTTGGTAATCAGCCCCGACGTGTTCAAGGATTCGCGGGGATTCTTCCTGGAAACCTACCAGCAATGCAAGTACCGCGAGGGCGGCATTGTGGAGCCCTTTGTGCAGGACAATCATTCCCGTTCCACGCGCGGTACGATCAGGGGCCTTCACGCCCAGCGCTGCCATCCGCAGGGAAAATTGATCCGCGTCCTGCAGGGCGAGATCTGCGACGTGGTAGTCGATATCCGGCAGGGCTCGCCCACCTTCCGGCATTGGATCAAGACCGAACTGAGCGCGGACAATTTCCTTCAATGCTACATTCCGCCCGGGTTCGCGCACGGATTCTTCGTGCGTAGCACGGTGGCCGAGGTGGAGTACAAGTGCACTGACTTTTATGACCCGTCCGACGAACTGCGGATCATCTGGAATGATCCGGCAATCGGCATCGAATGGCCGACCGCCGATCCGTTGTTGTCGGACAAGGATCGCGGCGGGCAAACACTCGACGAATTGCTCGAGCATCTGCCGCGCTACCGGCGGGAGGTGGCGTGAAGATCCTGATCGCCGGATGCGCCGGACAACTGGGACGCTCGCTGGTGGCCGCGCTGGTAAACGATGAGGTCCAGGGCGCGGACCGCGATCGGCTAGATATCACCCGGCTCGCCGACGTGCGCCAAGCGATTACCACGTTCACTCCGGATTTGGTAATCAACTCCGCCGCATACAACGACGTGGACGGGGCGGAAAGCAACACGGCGCAGGCATACCGAATCAACGCGCTGGGTCCGCGAAACCTCGCATTGGCCACGGCGGCGGCCGGAATTCCCCTGCTTCACGTATCGACTGACTACGTATTTGACGGCGCCGCCGATCGTCCTTATCACGAATTCGACCTGCCGCGGCCTCTTTCCGCGTACGGCTTGAGCAAGTTGGCCGGTGAGATTGCGGTGAAGGAGTTGAATTGCCGCCATTATATCGTGCGTACGGCATGGCTGTTTCATCCGGCCGGGAGGAACTTCCTCAAGACGATGCGCTCGCTCAGCCAACGGCCCCAAGTCAAAGCGGTAAGTGACCAGTACGGTTCGCCGACTTACGCGCCTCATTTGGCCCAGGCAATTTCGGAGCTGATTCGTTCCGAGGCCTATGGCGTTTATCACCTGGCTGGACAGGGAGGCGCGTCACGATTTGAGTTGACGCGGATGCTGTTCTGCAGCCTGGGATTGGAGACGGAGGTCGTGCCGGTGTCTCATGCCGAGTTTCCGGCGCCGGCGCCGCGCCCGCACAACTCCGTCCTCACCACCGCTCAAGAGCCGGCGATAGTACTCCCGCCTTGGCAGGAAGGTGTCCGCGCTTATGCCCGCGCTTTACGATGACGCCGGCCGCGTCTGAAACCGGCTTGGGCTGAAGAAACATCAGGGGGGAAACGTCGATGGCAACTAGTGCGCAGCGCGCCAGTCAGGCAGTTTTGAGCAACATTTTCGAAGCCCGGTCTGAAGCTTTCGAGGCGCGTGTGCTGAGGCACATCCGGTACTCGATCGCCAGGGACAGCTCGCAAATGTGCGACGGCGATTGGTATAAGGCGGTCTCGCTGGCGGTCAGAGACCTGATTGTCGAGCGGATGGTCGAGAGCCAGAACGCTTTCGACCGCGCCGACGCGAAGCGCGTTTACTATCTTTCCATGGAGTTTCTGGTCGGCCGCTCGTTGGACAACAACCTGGCCAATCTGGACCTTACCCGGCGATGCCGCGAGTTGCTGAATCGGCACGGAGTCGACCTGGACCGGATCTTGGAGTACGAACCCGACCCTGCATTGGGAAATGGGGGCCTTGGCCGTCTGGCGGCTTGCTTTCTGGATTCGATGGCGTCGCTGGGTATTGCCGGTTACGGTTACGGAATAAATTACGAGTTCGGGCTGTTCAAGCAGGAAATCGACAAAATGGCTACCAACTCGAACAGCCAGACCAGTGGTCCCCCGCCTACTCACCGTGGCTGATTGCCCGGCCCGAGGAAGCCTGCTTAATCCCGCTTTACGGCCGAATCGAAAAGTCTCACGACCGGTACGGGAATTACAACCCGATGTGGCTTGATTGGCGCGTTATAGTCGGCGTCCCGCATGACCTGCCGATCGTGGGCTACGGCGGCCGCACGGTCAATCTGCTGCGCCTGTATTCCGCGCGCGCTTCGGATTATTTTGACATAAAAATTTTTAATGAGGGCGACTACTTCAAGGCCGTTGAAGATAAGATAGTCTCGGAAACAATTTCCAAGGTCCTCTACCCCTCCGACTCGATGGCTGCGGGGCGCGAATTGCGGCTGCAGCAGGAGTATTTTTTCGTTGCGTGCGCCGTTCGCGATATCGTTCGGCAATATCTTCGTCTGCACAAAGATTTCGATGCATTTCCCGACAAGGTCGCTATCCAGCTCAACGATACTCATCCGGCGCTGACAATTGCCGAATTGATGCGTCTGCTGGTGGACGAACACGATCTGGAATGGGAGACCGCCTGGCGCCACACGCGCGCGACCTGCGCCTACACCAATCATACTCTGATGCCGGAGGCGCTGGAGCGCTGGCCGGTGGAACTGCTTGAGCGCATGCTGCCACGCCATCTGGAAATCATTTACGAGATCAACCGGCGCTTCCTGGACGACGCCATTGCCCTCTCGCCCGATGACAGCGGGCGGATCGCGCGGATGTCGCTGATCGAGGAGGGCCCACAGCGGCACCTACGGATGGCGAATCTCGCGATCGTCGGTTCGCATTCGGTCAATGGCGTGTCGAAACTGCACTCCGACTTGGTCAAAACGCGGCTGGTTCCGGACTTCGCCCGCATGTGGCCGGATCGATTCAACAACAAAACCAACGGCGTGACCCAGCGGCGATGGCTGTTGGAGGCCAATCCGGGGCTCGCGCAGCTCATATCCGCCAATATCGGCGCCGGTTGGATCTGCGACCTGGAGAAACTGCGCGAACTGGAACGCTACGCGGGCCAGCGCGGCTTCCTCGACGGTTTCGCCGCCGTCAAGCGCGCCAACAAGGAAGTGTTGGCGACCCTTATCGAAAAGACCGGCCATGTCGGCGTTGACCCCGAATCCTTGTTCGACGTGCAAGCCAAGCGCATCCACGAGTATAAACGCCAGTTGCTGCTCGTGCTCGCGATTATCAACGATTATCTGGCTATCGTCGAAGATGGAGTAACGCCCCAGGTGGCGCGCACGCACATCTTTGCGGGAAAGGCGGCACCGGGTTACTGGGCGGCGCGCATGATTATCAAACTGATCAATTCGATGGCGGACACGATCAATCACGACCCCGCAACCAAGGGCTTGCTGAAAGTCGCTTTCGTGCCCGACTATAAGGTTTCGGTGGCGCAGAGACTGGTGGCAGCAGCGGATCTCAGCGAGCAAATTTCGACCGCGGGCACCGAAGCGTCCGGAACCGGTAATATGAAGTTCGCGATGAACGGTGCGCTCACCATCGGCACTCTCGATGGCGCCAACATCGAAATCCTCGAGGAAGCCGGCGCCGACAACATTTATATTTTCGGTCTCACTGCCGACGAGATTGAAACTCTCAACCAGAGCGGGAATTACCGCCCGCGTGAAATCTATGAACGCGACCCCAAGTTAAGGCGCGTGCTCGACGAACTTGCCGCCAACCGGTTTAACCCCAACGAGCCTGGCTTGTTCAAATGGATATATGACGCACTATTGAGCTCCGACCACTACTTCCATCTCGCGGACTTCTCCTCTTACCTGGCGATCCGGGATCGCGTGTGGGAGGACTATTCAAATCGCCAACTGTGGCTAGAAAAAGCGGTCCTGAACGTTGCTCGCATGGGCCGCTTCTCAAGCGATCGCGCGATCGCCGAGTACGCCACTGGAATCTGGGGAATCAAGCCGGACCAGAGCGTTCCGAACTGAAAGAGCTTGGTCCGGAACAAAGGCGTGCGGATTTCCAAGCCTCAGGCACCTGGCCTGCCAGCCTGCTAGGCGGGATTGGCAATATGCTTAAGTAGTGCGTCGTAGCCCTGGCTGTTGATGATCTGCACATATTCCTTGCGGTAACTGTCGACCTCGCTGATGCCGCCTATGTCCAGATCGTACACTTTCCAGGCGCCGCCGGACCGTTGGAGAAGGTAGTTCATCTGGAGCGGCTCTGCAAGCATCGGATTTACTACGTTCGTATAAACTTCCGCGCGATCGGGTCCGCTCGGACTTTCCCTTACGAAATTGATTTGTGCACCCGAATAGTCTTCGATGATCTTGACGTAGCGGCGCTCCAGGCGCTGGTGAAAGAGTTCGACGAAGCGTCCACGCTGGTCTGGATTCAGCTTCTTCCAGTAAGAGCCGAGAGATGAACGCGCCATGTCGTCGAAAGCAAAATTATTATCCAGCAATTTCAGCAGTTCGGTTCGCTTGCTCTGCGGTGCGGATTTGTAACCGGGATCAGCCAGGATCTTGCGCGCCTTTTCAACCGCCGACTTCACTTGCGCCATCGCATCGGACGACCCCTCTTGGGCCGCCGGCATTGTCCAACTCGCCAGAACAATCAATGCGAGCACAATCGCGACGCGTCTGATTCGGCGGGCTTCCATCATGAGCGCCTCCTTTGACCCTTGTAAACTGGCGACAACTCCACTCGTACCGTCGCGTAACATCGGGTTAATAGCATAAAGGTCGAGCTCCGCGCTTATCCGCAAAGCTCGCCGCGAATCATCCGATTTCGGAGCGAAGAAAGGCCCCTCAGCCCCGACCTCGGTTATGGCTCCGGGGGCGATGTGCTCAGGACGAGGGCGAACCGGTTTGGGGATTGGGGTCGCCTTTGATAATGGGCATGACAAGCGTTTTCAGAAACGCCACGATCGCAGCCTGGTCGGAGGCCGGCAATCCTTCATACTGCGCTTCCGAACTGGTCGCCTCGCCGCCATGCGCCACGATTGCGGCGTAAATCGTGTCGAGGTCTCCGCGATGCCCGAACGGCGCTGAGTTTCCTACGTCCCACAGCTTTGAGCTCAGGAACTGGTCTTGCGGCAACGCCTGCATGCCGTCGTCGGGTTGCAGCGGAGAGGCAGGTTCGTTGCAGTAATGAGCCTTGTTCTGATCGCAGATCACATGGCGCTTCAGATCAGTGTACGCGTGCACCATTCCGTCATCCGCCAGCCCCGAGGTGTGGCGCAGATCGAAGCAAACGGCCTGCGAAGTGTCGTTAAAGGTCTTGAACGGTCCGCTGCCGGGGTTGGCCGGATCGGGATCGCAGAAGGTCGTATGGTCCAGCGGGAGCGCCGGTATGTGGCATCCGGTGCACCCGACCTGAGCGAAGAGCTTTTCGCCTCGCGCGGCGGTTTTATTGTTTCCTTTCCTGGTTGACTCAATTGGCACCGGCAGCGCGGCTTGAAAAACCGACGCCGCGGTAATGTCGCCGATTGTCAACTCATTCGTGATTCCGTCGCCATCGGGATCGGTGTCCAGTCCGAAACGCTCTACTGCCTGCATTCCGTGATGCTGGCTGAAGGCGTTAACGCTGAATTCGCGCACCGAGCGCATCGCGCCCTTGCGCGAAAACGGTCTGAATAATCAGATCCGCATCGACGCCGACGACTCCGCTGGAATCGATCGTGCCGTCGGGATGAGCGATTAGGGAGCCGAAGGAAACTCCCTTCGTAAGCAGCGTGGTTGACACGTCCTTGCGCGTGGCGATGGCGCTTTTTAGCGCTTGAGCTTTGAGTGCCGAAAGGTCGGCGGTCATTTCCCGTCCCAGCAGCTCGATCGCGCCCGAACCAAACATCCCCAGTGTGTTGCGCTCCAGGAAGGTCTGGCTGAAGTCGGGGTTAAGCAGCATACCGCTGACCGGGATCTGATTCTGGGCAAGCACAAATACGTTTGCCACGAAGTCGCCCGCGCCGCCGGCCTGCGGCTGGCTGTGGCAGCCCGCACAGGAATTGGCCTCGGGAGCGGAAAGCCGCGTGAAGCGGGGTCCTTTCAGCGGGTCCAACGGACGCGGTGTTACGCCGCCGTTGGTGCCGGGACGGCCCGCTCCGTCGCAGGCGTTGAAATTGGTCACAAAAAGCACCAGTCCGGCGGCGAAAACCTTGGCAAAGGGCATTTTGATGACGTCGCTCTGGTTCAGATGCCCGGCCAGCGCAGGACTATCGTTGATTCCGGGCGGGCAGACATGTGGCTCGTGGGCAAAGACCTCGCTGAAACCCGAGCAGAACCAAATAGCGCCGGCTAGTATGCCAACCAATTCAACTTTCTTGAGCATTTTCGCGACCCCCAATAGAAGTTCTGACAAACTGTAAGTAGGTGTCCAAAACTGATCGGGTTGCGTGCCAGGGTTCGGATTGTTAGGTTCTATCCGAGCTTTGTCTGTTTGTACATATTTGCTGCAACACGTTAAAAAATAGACGGCGAAAGGAATCTTCCACCTGATTCAATATAGGTGTCGCAGGATTCCATGGAGCCTGCGCCGCGCGCGTTTTGATGGCGATGGGATGAAGCCGGTCAGCTAGATATCGCTCAATCCGTTAAGCCGGATTTCGTCCAGCTCCGCGGGATTGAATAAACCGGCGCGATAAAGAGCGAGGAATTCCTCCGAACACGGTGCGGCCGAAGATCAGCGCGTCGTCGGAATTGACGGTCACCCTCACGCCCGCATCATAAAGCTTTCGGATCGGATGTGATTCCAGGGCGCCGACGCGTCCGAGCATCAGATTGGAAGTCGGGAAGACATTGAGGTTGCGCGAACTCATCCCCCGACAAATCGAGTGTTCGATAAAAGCCGGCCGCCAGAAACGGCGGGAGCCAGCGCTCAAGGTCGCCGATCGCGCAATGGCGGGAAAGTCCGATCTGCGCAATCCATTCCATCGCCGGCGCGACGCGGCTATGCACCTGCCTGAGCTCGCGCGTAAGTTCAGCCGCCGAGCCGTCGAAAAGCGTGGATGCCCACACGTCCTCACCGATCTCCAGGCGCGTCACACCGTCGCGCCGAGCCAGAACCAGCGCCGCTTCAAACGCCAGCAGACGGCCCTCGCGGCCCGCGAAAATTCCGTCCACGTTCTCATCGACCCATGCGTGCATCCCGGCAATCGATGAGAGACTGCGATTAAGCGGCGCTATATCGCGTCCGGTGCGCTCCAGAAGAAAGGCCCGGTCGCCGCCTCCAATGCCGTGATTGTGAAGGTCGCTCTTCGCGCAATGCCGGAGCGCATTGAGATCGCCCTTTTCAAGCGCCTCCTGGAACTTCGGCATCATAGGCGCAGCATTATGGTAGATAAGCATTCGGGTGTACGCGCACCGATCCAAGATTAGATCCTGTCTGCTATCGGCTCTTTTCGATTTGCCGCCTCGACTGCTCCCGATCCTGGGGTTGCGCAACTGCATCGGAACTGCGCTACAAAGAGCCTACGGCCGCGTGCGCTGCGTGATGCGTGCGGCTACGCGAGGTGCAGGATCGTGGATACGGCAACCCAGACACTGCAAGGAGTGCGGGTCCTTGACTTGACCCGTCACGTGGCTGGTCCATTCTGCACCAAGCTTTTAGGCGATTACGGTGCCGATGTCGTGAAGATCGAGCAGCCGGGGCGCGGCGACCCGGCCCGCTGGCTTGGGCCGTTTGCAGGCGATGTGCCCCATCCCGAGCGCAGCGGATTGTTTTTGCATCTCAACACCAACAAACGAAGCATCACCTTGAATCTCAAGTGCGATACGGGCCGGGCAATATTTCTGAGGCTGGCGCGATCGGCGGACATCCTTGTAGAAAACTTTCGAGCGGGTGCGATGACGTCCTTCGGTCTCGGTTACGAGCGGCTCAAGGAGATCAATCCGGGGCTGGTAATGACCTCGATCAGCAACTTCGGCCAGACCGGCCCGTATCGGGACTGGAACGCCTCGGAGCTGGTCCTTTATGCGATGGGCCATGAGATGTGGGGCACCGGGGCACCCGATGCCGAGCCCGCCACGATGGCCAACAAGCTGAACCTTCACCTGGCCGGCCAGGCAGCCGCCGTCGCCACGTTGTGCGTCTATTACGGCGCACAGCTTTCCGGGGTTGGCCAGCAGGTCGATTTGTCGATCATGGAGACGTTGGCTGCTGCACCGGACCGGCGCGGCGTGGCGTTGGTTGCCTATCAGTATTGCGGCGATCGGCTGCAGCGCAAGCCCGCCGTCCAGGGCCTCGACCCGCCGCCCTTTTTAAATTCATGCGCGGATGGCTTGTTTGAGATTTCGGTGGGTATAAGCCGGTGGGACGAGTTTGTTCAGGCGGTCGATGAAGACTGGATCAAGGATCCCGGCTTTCGACCGCCGCTACGTGACCGCGCGTCCAGCGACCGGTTCAACAGTTATTGGATCCCATGGTGCATGGCACGCACCAAACGCGAGCTATGCGACCGGTTCCAAGCCGGAGGTCTGCCGTGCGCACCGCTCAACACAGTCGCTGATTTGGTCGACGACAAACAGTTGATGGAACGAAACTTCTTTGTCCCGATTGACCATCCGGTTGCGGGCCGCCTCAGCTATCCGGGGGCGCCATTGAAAATGAATGAGAATTCCTATGTCATTCGCCGCTCTGCCCCCTTGCTCGGGCAGCACAATGCGGAAGTTCTCGGCCAGTTGGGTTACGGGCCCGAAGACCTTGCCGCGCTCAGCGCCGCCGCGGTGATCTGAAGGCGCAGCCGGAGGCTACTCTCATGACGCCGTTGCCGCTGGAAGGGATTCGAATCATTGACCTTGGTCTGGTCGCGGCGATGCCCTATAGCACGATGGTGCTGGCGGACATGGGCGCGGAGGTTATTCGCGTCGAGACCACCCAGGTTTTTCCCAATCAAACGCGCGGGGTGCTCGCACGTCCCACCCGTGAAATGGCACGGCAATGGATAACCACGTCGGGTGGATATCCCAACCGCGATCCCGGCGAGCGCCCCTGGAACCGCTATCCATTTTTCAATTACATGGCCCGCAACAAACTGGGGATGACCATCGATCTGCGCAAGCCGTCAGGACTTGAGGTGTTTGGCCGCCTGGTCCGGATCAGCGACGCGGTAATGGAAAACAACACGCCCAGTTCCCTGGAGCGGATGGGTATAACCTACGAATGGCTGCGCGGCATAAAACCCGACATCGTGTTCGTACGCCTCTCCTCTTTTGGCCAGACCGGACCCTATCGCGACTACCGCGCCTTTGGTCTTCAGACCGAATCGTTTTGCGGTCACGACCTGTTGCGCCGCTATCGCGATCGCGACCCGAGTCATAATTCGTGGGCTGTGTCTTCCGACCACGCCGGCGGGCTATCGGCCGCGATGGGTTGCATGATCGCGCTCATCCGGCGCCGGCGCACAGGACGAGGAGAACTGGTTGACATCTCGATGGTCGAGACGTTCCTCAACGACATTGGGCATATCGTGATGGACTACACGATGAACGGCCGCGTTCAGGAGAGCCTCGGAAATCGCGATCCCGACGCGGCCCAGGGCGCCTACCGCTGCCGCGGCGACGACCGCTGGGTCGCAATCACCATCGCGACCGACGAACATTGGCGGGGCTTCCGCGATGCGGCGGGGAATCCGCCGTGGTCTCACGATCCGCGGTTCGCCACGGTTTGCGAACGCATCCGCAATCAGGACGCGCTCGATCCCCTGATCGAGAGCTGGACGTTGCAACACGGGCATCGAGAGGCGGCCGCCATCTTGCAGTCCCACGGTGTTCCCGCGGGCCCGGTGCTGGACGACGCCGATGCTTACGCAGATCCGCATCTGCAGGCGCGCGGCTTCTTCGTCCGGCTCAGGCAGGCCGATTGCGGAGAACACCTTTATCCGGGCCCGGCCTGGAAGCTGTCTTCAACCCCTGTCGAGATCCGATATCCGCCGGTGCGCCTCGGCGAACATAATGAATACATTTACAAGGAGTTGCTCGGATACTCCGATCGAGAGTACGAGGAACTGGAAGCACAGGGCCATATCGGCACGGAGTATGCGCCGCATATCCCCTAGCAGTCGTCGCCATCCCCAAGCAGACGGCGCGCCAGAACCGACGCTTGCAGCCTGATTTCGGGCATCGCGGTGGTCTCCCACAGAGTGCCTTTGCGCGGGGGGCCGAGAGTAAAAAAGGTCCGCGACGCGAGCCCGTCCTCGCCGAGCAGCGCGCCATCGGGTCCCGTTAAAAGCCCAAGTTTGAGTTCGTCCTGGGCAGCGACACCCTGAGCGAACAGATCGTGAATCAGCGGCTGAGCGATCGCGCGATAATCGGTTTGGGGACCGGTGCAGTTGATTATCCGCGCGACCTCGAGCATCAGCGTTTCGCGGCGCCCGCGCGCTTTGACGATGACGCGCATCAATCCATTCGGGGCCTGCGCGGTCTCCACAATCCTGCCCGCGTGTAAAACAACCCGGCCTTCGCAGCACATCGCGGCGAACCGCCGCGCCACCTCGGGCGCCATCCGATGGCGGTGAATGTCCCAATAAGGTTGCAGATGGCTCAGGAACCTGCGCCTTTCAGCCGAATCAAGCCGCTTCCAGATTTCGCTGGTGCAGGCTCTCAGCCCGTCCACAATACTGCACCACGAACCACCGTCATCCGTCACACTCGCCGCGTCGAACCGTAGAGCAGCGGTCAGACGGCGCACCGACCTTGTCAGATCGTCAACGTTGGTAAAGCTCCGCAGCGGCGCACCATATTCGGGATGAATCAGCGGCCAGAGGCCATGGCGCGACACCATGTGGATCTTGCCTCGATGACCGAAGTAGTTGAGAGACAGCGCTGCGTCAACCGCGGTCAGACCTGAGCCAATCAGCAGGACTGAATCCTGCTTTTGAACTTGGTAGCCGCGAGGCGCGGGCCATGCAGTCCGTACAGTATCAGCGCCGGCCCCGCGAATCGGATTTGATGGCGGCGGGTTTCCGAGAGCCAAAACGACACTGTGCGCGGCGATGCGCGCGCCACCGGCCAGCTCGAGAACGGCCCCGTGTTCATTGCATCGTGCTGCCTTCACCCAATCCAGGACATGGCGCAAACGCACCCGCGGCGTCGTGGCGATTTCGGCTTGCCGCAACTCGCTCTCGATATAATCTCCGTACAGACGCCTCTCCACGAAGGATTCTGGGGTCAGCGCCGCATCGACATTTTCCCGCAGCCAATTCACAAAGTGGTCCGGCGCATCGGGATAAGCGCTCATTGCGCCGGCGGGCACGTTTAGCAGGTGCATTGGGCAGGTCGTTGCATAAGCAATCCCGCGCCCGAGCTTCGCGGAAGGCTCAATAATGATAACGTTCAGCGGCTTGGCGGCGGCTTTCATCAGTCCGACGGCAACCAACGCGCCGCTGGCGCCGCCGCCTACGATTGCGACCGTCCTAGCGCGGTTGTTCAGCTCCACAAGCGGGGATGTGGCTGCGACCGTTTGAAAAATTCCAGTTTCAAAAATGGCGGTCATACATAAGATCCTATTTGAAACTCTGACGATCGCGGCTAGATAAATCGCGGCGGTTGCAGCGTGCGGCGAACTTTATGGCACGCGGCGAGGATTTAGGGGCTATTTTGAGAAATTTTTTGTCCACCGAAAGCTCTTCTCGGAGCTTCCGGTAATCCGGTCAGCCCTTGGAGGCGAATTTTCAGCCAGCGTCCCGTTCAAGCGGCCGAGCTGAGACTTCAAGCTTATCTGCCTGCTCAACCATGTGACAATGGGCCGCCGTCAAGGGAATGGGCCGATTCAGCCTTGACCGTAAACCGGAACAAAGTGAGACGGGCGTCCATGCCCGCTTTGAGAACCCTTGCTAGGGCCGCGGGATATCGCCGGGTCCGAGCATCGGAGGGGCCACTTCCATCATCGCGATGATTTTCAGTCGGCCGTGCTCGCGGCGCAACGTATAGCAGGCGCGGCCGCGCATCAGCACACTGCCATCGCTGCGGTAACGCAAGAAGTCCGACATCAGCAGACCCATATCGGGAGCAGTGGGCCACGCGTAGGTCTTTTCGATTCCGGTGTGGTCCCAACCCTTGCTTCTCATGATCGCTTTGGTATTCGCCATCATGGTGATCCACGTGGCCGCGTCGTTGACGACGCTCACTGCCTGCTTGCCCCCGAGCAGGACGCAGGGAAACGAAAAGTTCGCGGCATACGCGGCGTGATCGTCGCCGTTGAACGAATCGATGTAGCGGGGATAGAAGGCATGCATCTCAGCGGCTAAGTCATCGGGGTTGGCCATCACGATCGCTCCTTTCGAAAATCGCCAGTGGGAGTCTAGCAGAATCTTTCCCCCTGCCCTGAACGCTTTTCCATCTTCCACCCCATGACGCTCTAACCCCGCATGCTTGGCAAGTGGCGCCGCGCTAGATTGGTACACCGTGAAACAAGCCAGGCGGCGCCGGTAGGCCGGGAGCCGCATCGGTACAGATACAAGGAGGCACCTTCATGCCAGTGGACCCGCAGCTCAAACCGATACTGGATGAATTGCTCAAACTACCGCGATTCGAGACCCTGTCCGTCGAGCAGGCGCGTGCTCTGGCTACGCAATACAACGCGGCCGGCAGGGCGCCCGCGCTTCCGGTCGCGTCCGTGGTCAACCGGGTAATCCCAGGACCGGGCGGCGAATTGCCGGTGCGGATATACACGCCCGACGGCACGGGGCCGTTCCCCCTGATGATGTACTTTCATGGCAGCGGTTTCGTTATGTGCAGCCTCGACACGCACGATCGGGGATGCCGCAATTACTGCAACGCGGCGGGATGCGTCGTGGTATCGGTCGATTATCGCTTGGCGCCCGAAAACAAGTTTCCGGCAGCGCCCGAGGACTGTTATGCGGCCACCAAGTGGGCCGCGGCGCATGCCGATGAGCTTCACGCCGACGCGGCGCATATCGTTTTGGCCGGAGATAGCGCAGGCGGAAATCTGGTCGCGGTGACCGCGATGATGGCCCGTGACCGCGGAGGTCCAGCTTTGTGCGGCCAACTGATGATCGTTCCAGTCATCGATTATCCCAAACCCGGCTATCCCTCTTATGTGGAGAACGGCCAGGGCTACGGCCTCACGGCGGCGGGGATGAGATGGTACTGGGGTCATTACCTCAATGACGAGGCCGAAGCCGATAATCCCTACGCGTCGCCGGTGCGCGCGAAAGATTTGAGCGGGCTGCCTCCGGCGTTGATTATCACCGCCGGATTGGACGTCCTGCGCGACGAAGGGGAGCACTATGGTAAACGCCTGGCCGAAGCCGGCGTGCCCGCTCAGGTTACGCGCTACGAGGGCGTGCATCACGGGTTCTTCGGAATGCAAGCCGTGCTGGACAAATCGAAAAAAGCGATGGAGGAAGTGTCTGTCTGGCTGAAGCATCGCTTCGCTTCCTAATCGCGCCAGTCGAGTCGGTGGAGAGGCCATCGGGAGAAGGCACTCTCATTTAACATCGTTCATTGAAGCGATCTTCAGTCGGCCGAGATCGTGTTCCGGCCCAAGCGCCAGGAACTGTGACTTACGGTTTGGTCGGTACGATAGGGCGGCGGGTACGCTGTCTGCAACGGCGGCTCCCTCCCGTACACGCGAGGCTCTGTTTGGCGTCGGAGCCGCTTGCGCTGCTGTTGCTCTTCGTGGGCATTCACAACGCCTGGGACAGCGTCTCCTACTTATTTGTTAACCTGGGTGGGACAAACAGCGATCGGAACTGAGCGAGTGCCTCCCGCCGCTCGTTTAACGAGACCCACCCCACTATGAAAGAGCGTTTCAGCGGAAGAACCAGGAGAAGCCTATGACCATTCCCCACGGTGTGTTGATGCTGGCGTTGGTGGTCAATTCGGCTTCGCTTCCGTTCAAGCCGCCATTCGACACGTGCTGCGCCTCAAGTCCAACGTAGAACGCTTTTTGCGGTTCGAGAAAGTACGCAACGCCCACTTCGCCGAGAATCACGGCCATAAAAGGACCCTTCAATTTATTATCGTCGTGCACGCGGCCGATATTGAGGTCGGAATAGCCGGGACCAATTGAGCCGCCAATCCAGGGCACGAATGGCCCATAGCTGAGCCCGAACAGGTAATATCTCAGCTTGAACAGGACGCCGGCGAAATTCTGATGGACGGTATTGAAGCGCTCAAATGCCGGCTGCAATCCCATTTCCAAAGCGCCGTCCAGCGCGCCGTGCAAAAACCTCTCATTATGGATCACTCCAAATGGTAGCAGCGATAAACTAGCACCAACATTCCAGGCATTGAGGTAGTTGCCAGCCAGCCGGCCCGTGCTGAAATGTGTCCATCCGCCTTCCACGGATACGACCTTGGTCATCGGTGGAAGATCATCGTTTGGGCCGAAGGCAGTGGCGCTCGACGAGCCGGTCAACAATAGAATACCTGCCACCACGCAAAACCAGGCTCTGGAAATGAGGTTCGATTGGGTACTTCCGCGCATGACCGTCCCCTACACAAAATGGTTCGCTATAATAATGACGCATATCGATCCATCGCGCCGCAAAGTACCGCTTTTCGTTTAAGAAAGACGTCACGCAGGGAGAGGTTTATAGAAGCGGAGCATCACTTGCTCCGAACGCGCGCTCTTCGTGTGATGCGCTAGAGTTTATGCGATTGACTAGATCGTCGCTGAGTTTCTAAAAGATAGGCCTATTACGTTGCGGACATCAAATAATGGCTTGAAGCTTTCTTTCAGCTGTCTTGTCCTCTAAGAGGCCTGACCTTCCAGATCTTTCCCAACCAAAAATCGACACAGTGATCTTGCTGCCAAAGTTGTTTCAGGTGGGGACAAGCTATTCTTAAGCGATGTTATCTTCAGCCCCTCGAGCCTAAGTGGCGGCACAATTTCCCTGACTAGGCTGGATAAAACTATCGCCTAAGCTGAGCATCAGCGAATCTCGAAGACGAGTCTCTGGAACCGGCCGACCGAACTGGGCGCCGGCATTTCATCGCATTGGCTGTCACAGTGGCCGTTCAGCCGTTCTGTCGTGCCGCGTGCGCAGAATGCCGGGTAAACTGCTTCGCTTTACCGCAATCCGACTTCGCTTACTTTATATCGACAGGGCCGGAGCTGGCGATTTTTAGTTTCCAGTTGGAAATCTCAGTGTATTTATTCACGTCCAACTCGTTCGTGAACTTGACCAGTCTCGCAGTGTCCGGGCCACTGGCGTCCTGGGCGCGCTGGCGCAGATAGTAAGGAGGAATGCTCTGATAATACAGAGTGGCCTGGACTTGCGCCGCGTTCGTGAGTTCTCCCGTGAGCGGTAGCTGGTAACGCACCACGCTGCAGCCGCATCCTTCTTTATAGCTGGGGTCAGCGCCGGTGCCCACCGGAACAAGAATATCGGCGTTGGGGCCGGTGGAAGACCTTCCTTTAGGCTGAATTCGGTTGTCCTTAACCTTGTTATCGAGACTGAGGAAACTGGTGGTCAATTGTCCCTGAGGATCACGTACCATCTCCTCGTAGATCTCCACCTGCTTGTCGCTGGTAATCGGATTGCCAGTCCAGAAGTGCGGTTGAAAGGTCTGCTGGGACGGACTGAAGAATTCGGTAAGCAGTGGGTTGCCGACCGTGTCGGTGATCACACCGTCACCATTGGTGCCGCCGGATTCCCACAGAACGTGCCCATCAGCGTTGAGCACCCGGAAATCCAGGAATGCGCGGCGGAAGCTCACTCCCGAGGGGAAGTTATGACCGGCAAGATTCTGGACGCGGATGTCCGCTATAAGCTGTCCGTCGTTTTTGGTTACGGCGTCGACTGTCACCTGGGAGGTCATGGTCTGCGCCTGATTGACCGCTGCCGCTACCGCATTTTTCTGGGCGAAGAGTGTACTCCGCAGGTCCGGCGGTAACAGCCCATCTTGGTAGTACACGCCCAGATCGGCCTGAAACTGATCGAACATTTCAAGTGCGAAGGGGTTGATGCCGCTGAGTTGATGACGCGCATAGAATGTACGGGTCTGGAGAATCAATTGATCAGGCGGCAACGATGTTGGTGGACCAATGTCTGGTACCACTGGGAATGTGCTGTCCTCGATATTGGCGACTTGGAACTCCAGCTTCGCGCCCTTGAAATTATCAGGCATATGGCAGTCCTGGCACGGTTGCTTAACGAAGGAGCTGTTGAGCCACTCGAGGTATGTGGTCTGCTCGAAGTCGGTCTTGGGAACTCCATGCTCAATGACCTGATGGCCGTCGGCGTCATAGACCGGGAGCACGATCGTGTGGCAAGAGGCGCACAGTTTTGCCTGCCCGACCTGAGCTCCAAATACCGGTACTATTCCCACAGAGTTTTTCATCGGCCGCGGAATTACATTGTCGCCGACCTTCACGTCGGAATCGCCGGAGGGATAGGGACCATAGACTACGTCGGCAGGGCCGACGTTAAATTTCCCCGTATAAACAGAGGGATCGTCCAGCTTATCGTCTGACATGTGATGGCAAACCGCGCACGAGACCCCATCACGCGCCAGCGCTCCGTATGGCGAGGTGGGATCTTGCAGTTGGTCGCGGGTGAACAGCGTATCAGGTGCGTTTCCTTTGTCCAGGTGGAATTGACGCTGTCCCATTACTCCGTGGCAGGATAAACACGTATCCTGCACGAACCCGGGAGCGTTGGGCTTGCCTTGGAGGTTGGAATGTACGGTCGACTCGGTATCCAGTTGGGCGAAGAATATAGGATCGCGGCCCGAGAGCCCCATCATCGAATATTGCCATTCGCCGGCGGTCGAGAGGTTAAGCGGAGCCGATGATCCGGGTGGCGTATAAAGCATGTGGGTGGGCTTTGGCGTGTTGTCGGTAGCGTCGTGGCAACTGGCGCATTGATTCGAAGTAACAAACAGCGAAGGCCCGCCCACCTTAGCAGGTTTCGAGGCCACTAAATCCTGCGTCTGGGGCACCATGCAGGGTACCGTGGTGGTCGAGGCGGGGAGCATCCTTACATTGGCAAATATCGAGCTCGGCAGTCGGCTGGTGAATCCCGATACTGGATTCGGATGGGCTTGCGTTTGCCACTGCGGCGCGAAGGCCGGAAGCGTCGCATTTGCAAGCAATGATGCGGCCGCGCCCGCCGAGCTGTTCGTCGAGTCAGCCGGCGATCCGTGCCCGACCGCCGAGGGGGTCAAGGGAAAATTCGTGGTGGAGAAGGTTCCGCTTCCGGGGGCGGTTGAGATTGCCGACGCGTGGCAGCCTATACAGTTAACACTAGTGGGGCCATTAACCGGATACACCACTGCGGCGCATCCATTGGCGGAAGGCGTGGGCGTCGGGGCCGGTGTGCCTCCGGTTTCGCTCCCAACGACCGCCCAATCCCATCCGTCCCACCAAAGGCTTGAATCCCTGACCATCCCACTCCAAAAGAGGATGGGGGAAGTCAAATCTGTATCGGCATACTCTTCCTTGATGACTATCGCGCCGTCAGGTACCGGTCCTACTCGCTTCTGAACGGTCATCCAGTTGTACAGCGAGGGCGAGTACCACAGCTTCACGAAAGGAGCATGAAGGCCCTGGCTGGTGCGCCGATTCACGTCGTGCTCCCAGTTCTGCTTCTGGTAGCACAGCTGTATGACGAACTGATTAAAGCGAGCTGTAAACCCTGGCGCGGAAGGCGACGGCAAGGTTGCGCATGCACCCGAAACGTTGGGCGTCGGGGTCGCTGACGGCGTCGCGGTCGCGGTCGCTGACGGCGTTGCGATTACCAGGGGCGTATTGCCGCCGCTATCGCCGCTGCAAGACCAGGAACCGCCCGCCACAATCAGCAGAAAGATAACGAAGAGCTTCTTCATCCTATTCACCATTCGAGTTAGTAGACGCGACCCAACGGAGTGACACATTAAACCTGGAAAAGCCCCAGCCGCTTTGTGTAACAACTCTGCTCTACGAAATCAGTAAGGCGTTTATTAAAGTCAGGCGCCGAAGCCGCCGGCAATTGCGCGCAGGCACCCGTAAAAGCCGGATTGACCGTGTTGCCGCCGCTACGGCCGCCGCAGGACCACAAACCACAGGCCACAATCGCCAGAACGATGAACAGTTGTATTTTCATTCTTACTCAGAACAGCGAGGCAGCAGACGCCACTATCTCGGCCTGATTTTCCCATCGCGCGCCCAACCTTTGTGCGGCGGAGGTTTGACACAATTGGACGAATTGTAAAGATTCAAAACAATCTGATTCGTTCGAGCGCAAATTTGCCTTTTGATCCCTCAATTTTAAGACGGTTTTAGTACCCGGATTTCACAATTTTAACAGGACTTGACTAAATGTAAAGCTTTGGAAACAATCTGATTCGTTTTAACCGCGATTTTCGTTTTGATTCTCGATCTCAAGATGCTTTGAGACCAAACGACCCATTCGGCGTGGCTTTGGCCCGGTTTTGAACCAGCATGTTCCACAGCATCGCCGGTAGGGGGTCGCTGGACGTGAAGCACCGCCTGTGGGTGAATCCGTTCGATCCCGAGAGCTGACCGGCTATCCGGTCTTTGGCTCTATTGGGGCATCGTCGAGTTCGGCAAACGCACCCTCCGCGTGATCCATCAAGCTCTCCGGACTCACCCTTGATCGGAACTCCCCGGCGTTTGCGGTAGGCGTGGCGCAGGGGTTTCCACCGGCGGGGTCGTGCTGCACTGCGGGCATCGCGCAGTGTCAGCCCGCTACGGTGAACCAGCCGTAGATCCCGCGAGCATCCGGCAGGCTTCGTCGCGGCGGCCGGTGCGGTCGAGCAGCCGCGCGAGGCTGATGGTTGTGCATAGTTCCCCAGGCCTTTCGCTCATCCTCCGGGCGAGCGCGTTCTGCTCGCGTAAGTCGGGCCTGCGCCACAGCAAGCGCTACAGCCAGATTTTCAGGATTCGTGCGAGTGCCAAATGGAAAGGGTTGATGCTATTCCGTCGCCCGTCCAAGTCATTTTTAACGGAGCAAATATTTCTACACGGGCGACTTTGCAATCCTTGCTTTCGCCTTGCGATCCTTGCTTTTCTTCCTTTGGGAGAGTACCCAAGAGAAGGGTTGCGCTGACGATCATGTTGAAGTGTGACCGATCCGGCATCGTAGTTCCCGCCCACCTCCGAGCTGGCACGCGACGCCAAACCCCGCCCTCCCCCCAACCTAACGAAGGCAAGGCGGGAGCGGCTCGCCGGGGCCCTGGTCATTTTTCAAACGCGAGATATATCAGGGTGCTCCTGTAACAGGGGCAACCTCAGGCCGGGCGCTGACCCCGCCGAAAATAGCGGCATTGGCGGGCACTGGCGTTTGCTTACCAAAACACCACCACGAGCCATTGATGGTCGCTGAAACGTTTTTGAGGTCGGACCAGGGGAGAACCGAAAATGGCAGGCAGCAAACAAAGGCTCAGGCGCACCAAGCTGTTCATCGCCTCGGTGATGGCGATATTCCTAATCCCCGCGTTGCATGGTCTATTCTTTCGGGGAAGTAAACTGGCGCAGGAGCCGGTCTTTCCGATCTGCTCTGATGCAGCGGCGGGCGCCAGCGAGGGCGTGGAGCAACCCGGCTTGCCCCTCCGCAATGAACCGGAAGTAGGCATGAACACGCAACCCGCCGCGGTGGTCCGGGAAGAACCGGAAGTACCAATAGTAACTTGCCCGGACAAAGGCGACCGATTTTTGAAGCCCGGCGCCGGCGAGGACCTGGAGGTCACCGGAGACTGCCAGGTCACCGGCCAGGTGGGCGGCGGCACGTATTGGTACCGTAACGTCAACATCTACACCAAACCCCAGTCCAACATCGGCGGAACGCTAAGATTCGAAGATGCACAGATCAATTTTCACGCCCAGTCAATCCTCGTGGAGAACGGGGGGAGCCTGATTGCCGGGAGCGCCAACGACGACGCGCCTATCGGCAGAGAAGGCGGAAAACTGACGATTTATCTTTACGGCAAAGACCAGGGAGCAGGCGGGCTGGGAATCGTCTGCAAATCGGATCCCAAGACCTGCGGTATTCCCGACAACATCTGGAGCTCGAACGGCAATGCAAAGGTGCCTCTCGGAAATGGCGTCACGGACTACTTCTATCAGTATTCTCCGCTGCCTTCCGACAACGGAACCGATCAGAAGAAAAATGCGGGCTACTTCGGTTACAAGGTGCTGGCGGTTTCCTTCGGCGGCACGCTGCAGTTATTTGGCAAGAAAGGCGCGGTCACTCTCCGGAGGCTTAAAGAAAACGATCCTGGCCGGAGTTGGGGCAGGCTCGACGGGACGATCCTGCCCGGGGCCACCAAACTCAAGGTCGATAGCACGGTTCCCATCGACTGGGAAAAGAACGATCATATCGTCGTCACGACTACCGACTATCTGGCCAACCACTCTGAAGAACTGGTCATCGATACGTTTGACGGCGACAATATTACCTTCCACACCGCCTGCTCCGAGGCCGGCGCCTGCGCCTCCAAAGGCGTTCGGTGGACCCACAACGGCGCTAAATATTCCCTGGCCGAAGCGGACCACAAGGGCATCTCACGCCTGAAGTTGAATCGGACCTCAGCCGAAACGCGCGCGGCGGTAGCGTTGCTGACTCGCAGTATTCGCATCGTGTCCGAAGGCGACAAAGCCATGACGCCCTTCCCAGACGCGAAAACAGGCTACTATTTCGGCGGTCATACGGTTGCCCGGCAGGGATTCAAAGTCTTCCAGATGCAGGGGGTTGAATTCCATCAGCTGGGACAGGGCGGACGGCTGGGGCACTACCCGGTCCATTTCCACATGGCGCGGCAAGTCCCCGCGGACACTTTTGTCAAAGACTCTTCGGTCAGTGAATCGATGACGCGATTCTACACCATCCACGCGACCGACGGTGTTACGCTGGCCCGCAACGTGGGCTATCTCTCGATCGGCCACGGCTACTATCTGGAAGATGCGACCGAGGCCAACAACAAGCTGGACGCAAACATTGGAATTTTCGCCCGCGCCGCGGTCGATAACCCGCAGAACCCGCGCAAAGTGCCCGGCATCCTCACGTCGCCGAAGCCCTATGTTAATAGAGAAGCAAACCAGAATGTCATATACAATAGTGACACGGATACGCCGGCGGTTTTTTGGATCACCAACGGCTGGAACGACTTCGTAGGCAACATGGCGGCCGGCGCCGGCTTGTGCGGAGTCTGTTTCTGGGAAGTCCCGGCGAATATCAGCAGCGGCTCGCGCAAGCAGCAGTGGGAGTCCTACGCTTCCGAGCAGAGATCTACGGACCCGAGGGCTGATTTCAGTCATGCCGGCATCTCGCCGCTGAAGACCTTTGACGGCAATTTCTGCACTTCGGCGATGACTTCATTTCAGAGCGTGGGCTATACGCAGAGCTGTCCCGGAGTCGGCCCGATCGTGCAACCTGTCAAGAACGACTACGCTCCGGATGCTCAATTCTATTGCGACGGTACAGGAAAAGATAAAGGGAAGTGTGGCGAGCTTTCCCTGGACGGCGAAAAATGCGTGGTGGACCCCAAGTGGCAGGTCTGCAAAAATGACTATTACCCGGACATCGACCCGGGAAACGCACATCAAGCTACCAAATGCGCCAACCCGACGGGACTGTGTGAACCCAAGCTTTGCACCAATGAAAACGAAACCAACTGCATGGTGAGCGTAATCAACGGCTATACCACCAGCTTCAATTATTCCGAGTACAATTTCGCCGCGGTATGGCTGCGCGCGCGCTGGTATCTGTTCAGCAACAGCTTCATTTCCGACGTGCAGAATGCGGGCCTGAGCTTCGTATCGGGCGGTGACTATACCGCCTCCTCGAGCCTCCCGGGGCTGTGGGAGCTCGCGCTGAAGAGCGTTTTCGCGGGCGAAACCCAGCCGCAAACCAAGGACTATGCCTATGCATCCGTCCTCAGTCCGTTCAATACGGACGCGCTCGGGCTCAAATGCGATAACTCAGACAACGGCCTCTACTGTATGTCCAGGGACGACGGATTCGTCCTGGGAAAGTTTACTGCCTTTGCCAACAGCGAGCGCCTGTTCAACATCTACGATGGCCCCGCCAATCAGGACTCCAATGCTTATCTCGACATCAAGCAGGTCACACTGGGAGACAATGCAGACAAGTCAATCTACAAATCCTTCAACGGGATCCCCAGGGACAGCAAGACCAAGCAGTGTTACATTCCTAACGCGGCGATTGCGTGGAAGCAGTCCAATGGCTTTTACTATCCACCTACCTTCCATTCAAACAACCTCTTCTTCGACAAGGTCGACATCCGTCATTACGTCATCGAACCGCTATTTACAGCCGGGACGTACCGCACCGATGCAGACAAGGCAAAGGTACGTTACTGCACTCAGCAATCTACGATGTTCAACAACTTCACCGATATAGACCGCCAAACCTTCCTGACCGACGATGACGGCTCACTTACGGGTTACGGAAAAACCAGCTCGATCAACCTGGATGGTTTCTTTGCTGCTCCAGTCGAGGGGGCCGAATGCAAATCGGATGAGGGCTCTGAGGAAGGCGCCACGGCCAGAACCAGCCCCTACCATTACGTGACATCGGTGGTGTTCCCGGATTGTGCAAAAAAGGGCGGCTCGGGCTGTGGTTCTGCGTGGAGCGAAGACTGCGCCACACCCGAGTGCTACGGCGTGCCCCTGTATAGGGAATATCTGACCGGCACAGAAGACAAGATGAATAACCCTCCCAAGCCGGAGCGATCGATATGGCCGCCAAATATCAGAATGGCAGGAGAAAGTTTTTTTCAGCGCTCATCTTTGACGCTTAACCATGGCAAGTACTACATCGATACGACAACTAAAAGAGAGAGCCAGAACGGTTTCCCAAATGTAAATGTCTTTGAGAAGAACCAGAAATACGATGTCTTCCTCGTCTATGGCAAGCCGGACACCAAGCAGACCTACAGTTTCTACTTCGGTTCGGGCCTCGATAAAAAGAAAGCCGAGGCGGCCGTAGAGCTGATTCGCGTGGGGATTCCCGATACGAAGTTGACGGTTACGACCGTTCCCGGCAGCTCCCCGGCCTTGAAGGCGGTTTACACCGACCCGTTGATGACCGTAACCCTCGACCTGGCGCCTTTCACGGATGAATTTAAAACGACCGCCATGAACGAATGTTTACCCGAGACCTTTTGCCGGTGGGACGCCTCGGCCAAGAAGTGTGTGGGCAGAAGCCCGCAGGAAGTGGCTCAGCCCCTGAGCCAGGCAGAACTCGATCTTACATGCGGCTATGCGGGCCAGGACGTCACCTGTCCGACCGCGGGCTGCATCGGATTCCAGTTCACGCTCCCGGAGAACTTTGCAGCCAACGATACGACGCCTCCGCAAGCCTCCTGTTTCCCGACCGATGCCAACCCCTGGAACCCGATGCTCGATCCGTGCGGCCCGACCACGAATACCTCGCCGCCATGTGTCGCCGCTAAGGATCTTGCAGCCGAGTGTTACAAAGCGCCCATCAACAAAAACTTTTGCGGGATGAGCCCAGGTCCGGCGGACATGTTGGCCAGAGCGGGGGACACGGCTCCTTTATCGCCGGATTGCGCGCAAGGGCGAGAGCCGGTAAGCGGCGCTGACGCGCGTCATGCTCAACAAGCGATGGATGGGATGGCTGATACTAAAGGAACTGTAAGCGAAGCCCGCTTTTTGGATGATGTGAGAACCCGCTAACTCGTGGTTGCAGCGGGGGATTTGCGCTAATCCGCGGGATTTGCACATACGCGCGGTGGCGGCTTGCCATCGTTGGGAGCGAAGTTTGTCGTACACCGAACGCGCCGAGTCGGCGCCGCCAGGCCAAAGTTGCCAAACTGTACGAGGTAGCTCGACAACGCGCATCTTCCATTCCGCGGCCCGGCTGCTCAATGGAACCGTATTGATCGCCGGCGGTGTCAACAATACTAACGGGCGACTGATGAGCAAGCGAAGTTTATTCCGGCGCAAGCAGGCTTTCCCGCACCCACAAGAACGGAGATTCGCCGGGGCTGTTGGCCCCGGCTTGTCCCTTCAACTGCAAGAGTTACGGCGCAAGGTTATTCGATAAGAGGCATCCGGCGCCGGACGTTTGAAGGTTGGCGACCGCATTGCTTAAAGCAGTATTGTTGTCAACTTTACTTGGGCACCCTACCTCCAACCCTGGAGCGCCGTTGAAGTCGGTGACGTTTGCTATTGCCGAGCCGCCAGAATTCACATGAATTCCGAAATTACCATTGTTGGAGGCAACATTGTTCAGGAATAGCGTGTTGATATCGCTTGTGATGCCGACATTGCTATTGTCACTGGCATTATTCCCGCTGATTAGGCATTGAACGCCGGCCGAAATACCATTGTCAGTGTTCTCGCTAACATTATTCCCGGTGATCGTCGTGTCATTGCCGGCTTGAATCCCCTCGACACAGTTCGAGATCGTATTGCCGGTGATCAGGTTTTTAACCCCCGTGGCATCTACTCCGAAGGAATTGCCTGAAACAACGTTATCCACGACCTTGCAGTTTGCTCCGATACGGATCGCGGCGGTCGAACCTCCGGTATTGAGGCTCGTCCTATTGCCTTTAACGAGACTTGCGTCCCCCACGACGATCGTGTCTCCCGTGTTACCGGTGAGCGTGTTGTTCACCACCGTCGCACTGCTGCCGGCTTGAACGCCGCCCCCGGAGTGGCCGCTGACCAGGCAGTTTTCAATCGTGCTGCTAGAGCCCACCGTAATGGCGTTGAGATTACCGCTCAACGCTCTCACTCCATCAACGACCACACCCGTCCCGGTCGCATAGATGCTCCTCGAGAACCCTTTAATGGTCCCGTTTCGCACGGTCAGGTTGGGAACGTTAATCGCCAAGACACCGTTGGTGCTGACGCCACTCCCTGACACGGTAAAGCCGTTGAGGTCGAGCGTCGCCGGCCCGGCGTTGAACGTCAGGCAGTTTACGGTACCAACCGAAATATTGTTTTCCACGATATAAGAGCCCGCGCCGAAGGTGCCACATGCCGTAACGTTGGTGGGAGCGGCCGCGGCACGCGAACAGCTGAGGCCGATCAGAAGGATGGCTGACAAGACCGCTAATCTCTTGTTGTTCCAGATTCCCATGGTTAGCTCCTTTTTGCTTAGAAAGTCTTCATTTTGGAGTGCCGATTCAAACTCGCACAAACCCCGAGCTCTTTGCAAACGGAAGTTTGAGCCTGCTTTTGACCTTAAAGGCTTGTAGCGTCGTGTTTCTTTCGGCCTGTGTGCTCAGACTTGGCAACGAAACAGCCAAAGCTCTGAACTCCGGACTACGCTCGAGACTGGCGACTACTCCCGCACATGGGACGGCCCCGACCTTCGCCAAGTGGTAGCGATCGAGCTAAGTCCATCGCCGATTTAGTCGGCTGCATTGGCGGGCGGGCGCGATGCAAAAAAACCGCCATCATATGGGTGATGCCTTGGCGGAGGAGTCTTTCAAGGATGATTTAACGAAGGTCGCTGCTCTCGGCGTCGGGGTCGGTTTGAGAGAGAACGATGCGGTGTCCGCCCCCCGGCACCGTCGCCCAAGGTATCCCGGTATACCTCAGTGTGAGCCGCGTAATAGGGGCACGCAGCGTTGGTGTTTCGCCATCGACCGGCCTTGCTTGCCAGTTTGATCGCACCCGACAAGAGAACCAACAAGGAACTTCAAGCGGAAGGCGGCAGCTTGTCGAAGAAGCTTTGCATGAATGGATAATAGTTCTTCCAGCGAGCAATCGAGCCCTGGTAAACGGGTTCGCGGACTTGAACCAGGCTCGCGGTCCGAACCGGACGTGGGCTTTCGTGGAACTTGAGGCATTGGTCCTCCCACTCTATGCCCAGCCATTCGAGCATCCGGCGCGCTACCGGCTGCAGGTTTTCGACCGTCTCCTCGTATCGGATTTCCAGCATCCGATTCGGCAGGACTCGCCGCCAATGTTCGGTTATGCGGAGATACTCCTTTATGCGCTCCACGATATGTTCTTGCTTTGACGCCCAGCGGATGGAGCGAAATTCAGTGAGCCAACATGAGAGTGCAATGTCGCGAAGGTCACGTCGGCAGTGGATGATCCGGGCGTTGGGAAACAAGATATGCAGAAAGCCCACGTAAAGGTAATTGTCCGGCATCTTGTCGGTGACGCGAGCCTTTCCCCCGCCCAGGCAGGAAATCCCCGCGAGATAGCGCGCAGCTACGTCTGCTGCGCTCTTCGGGTCGAGGCCTGGAATACAGTCCAAGGGAGTGCCGCTTATCCCGCAAATGGTGGGTAGCGAGTCAAAGCAGTCAGTTGCCAGCGTCAGCTCGCCCGCGGCGTGAACGCGGGAATGACTCGCCAGGACCTGTTCGATGAGCGTCGTGCCCGAACGTGGCAGGCCGACAATGAATACGGGAAGTTTGCTCTCAACGCCTAGTCCCCGGCAGCGTTCGAAGAGCTCCGGCGTGAACGTGGTGCGAAGCTGGTCGACAAAGGCGCGATGGCCGTCGCTACCGTACGCCTGACCTCCGCGTTTCGATCGTTCCTCTTGCAGCGCGTTGCCCTGATTTGCGTGTTCGGCGGCCTGTGCGAATTGTGCTCGCGCATCGAGTGCATGTGCCAGCGCGAAATGTAATGGCTGCATGCGGCTTGCTCGCGCCGCCGCGCTGCATTCAATCCCGCGCATCGATTCCAAATCTTCGTCGGGCAGACGGCGGCCCAGGACTTGGGCAAGCAAGGCGAAAGCCGCGCCATTCTCGGGGTCGCAGCGGAGCGCCTTCCGCGACGCTCCCTCGGCTTCCTCCAGACGTCCCAGTTCCGCCCAGATCGTGGCGAGCCCGGCGTAGGCCGGCGAGAAGTCAGGCCTCGCCGCGATCGCTTTGCGATAGTATTCAAGCGCTTGATCGTACTCGCCTTCATCGCCAAGGATTCTGCCGAGCCCGCAGTTAGCTTCGGCCCAGTTCGGATCGCGTGTCAGAGCCTCTTCGTACGCTTTGCGCGCATCGGCAAAGCGCTCAAGTTCCTGTAGGCAACTCCCGAGATTCGCATAGGTCCGGGCCGCGGACTCATCGGCATGGATTGATCTCTGGTACCAGACGAGAGCTTCGCCCAAGTGGCCCTCCTCCTGAAGAGCCTGCGCCATGTTGTTCAGGATGAGCCCATTGTAAGGATCGAGGCGCAGTGCTTTAGAATAGGATTCTTTCGCCGCGTCAAGCAGTCCGGCTTCGCGAAGCGCATTTCCCAGGTTGTTATGCGCCTGCGCCAGGTCTGGCCGCAGGGCCACAGCGCGCCGGCAGTGTCCCAGGGCGGCAGACCGTTGGAGAGAATCTTGCAGCATCTGACCCAGGTTCAAGTGGGCGTCGCCATAAGCAGGATCCGCCTGCACCGCTTTCTGGAAGGCGGCCAGGGCGCCGTCACGATCGCCGAGCAAACGCAGAGCGTTGCCGAGATTGTTTAGCGCGATGGCAAAGCGTGGGCTGATCTGTACGGCCTGCGCAAAAAGATCTCGCGCCTGCCCGGTTGCCCCCTGATCCAGAAGAGCGACACCCAGGTTGTTGAGCGCGTGGATGTGGCCCGGATCGATCCGAAGCGCGGCCCGGCAGGCCTCGGTAGCACGCCCCAGGTCGCCCAGGCGCCGGTAAGCCTCGCCCAGGTGGGAATAGAAGTCGGCGTTAGCCGCAATCGCGATCGCTCGCAGGATTCGCTCGACCGCGAGCCCGGGGTTCCCGGCCTGCATGGCGAGGACTCCGGAAAGATGAAGTGCGTCGACGTTATTGGGTTGGTGTTGGAGCACCTCTTGATAGAGCCGATCGGCGTCCAGAATGCGCCCTTGTTGGTGTTGTGCAAGCGCCTCCTTCAGGACATTTTGCAGCCTGCGTTCCATCGGTACTGACAACTCACTGGACAATTCCCCAAAAGGGCATTGTTAATAGAATAGCTACTTTATCTCGCAATTTCGGAACATGTCTATGGCGAAGAGGTTTGCCTAATCCGCTCTCTCCTTCAACAGCATCTGCCAAACGCGAAAAAGTTGATTTTTTAAGCTAATCGTATCAGAATTCAGCTTCCTTTAGGGAAGGGTATGGCCCGATACCGGTACCTTGAGCAGGAGTTGGCTTTCATCCGAAGCATGGGATGGTCCAACCCGCGCTTGCGGCGGATTGTTAAGGCCGCGCCTCTGGTGGTTGTCTTTCTGGTGTTGAACGCGCGGTCTGCGCGCTCTACGACCTGCAGCTTCAATCCCACGCCCGATCCCACTGTGGATGGATCTCCGGCGAGTCTCCGCCATGCGATCCAGATGGCGAACGCCAGCGGCCAGGACTGTCTGATTACGCTGACTGCGGGGAAATACACGCTTACCACAAAGAACACCAACGGCCACGAGAACGCTGCCGCACAGGGGGACCTCGATATAGCGGATGCCGGACATAGCGTGACGATTCAGGGGCAGGGAGCTGGCTTGAGCCTCGTCAACGGCAACGGAATCGATCGGGTATTTGACGTTCTAAGCGGTGCCAAAGTCTTTTTCAGCAACTTGCGGATAGTAGGTGGAGTTGCGCGGGACGACGGTACGCCAGGCGCGCTACCCGGAACCACCGCTGCGCTCGGTGGCGGGATCCTGGTCCAAGGCACAGGCCAGGCCAGTCTGAATGGGGTGGCGCTCAAGGGGAATCGTGCGCTTGGAGCGAACGGAGCGAACGGTGCGTTCGGGCCTAACGGCGGCAACGGGGGAGCTGGTCAAGCGGCAGCTGGCGGCGGCATCTATTCTTCTTCCGGCTCCATTGACTTGTCGACTTCCACGGTCTCTGGGAACGCCGCGAGCGGAGGTTCGGGAGGGAATGGTGGCTCCGCCAGCACCAATGGGGGTGGGGGCGGCGGATCGGGGGGATTGGGAGCGGGCGGTGGACTCTATGTCGTCTCCGGGAGCGTAAACTTGTCAGCATCTTCGGTGTCCGGTAACAGCGCGACCGCAGGGCGAGGCGGGAACGGTGGACCCGGGTTTTTTCCACCTGGGGCAGGTGGGGTGGGCGGATGGGGGGGAATGGGAGCAGGCGGCGGACTCTATATACTCTCTGGGAGCGTCAAGTTGTCAGCATCCACAATGTCCGGGAACAGCACTGCAGGAGGAAGCGGCGGAGGCGGCGGTTCCGGGGGGATGGGAAGGGCGCCAAACGGAGCCGGGGGAGACGGGGATGGGGGTGGTATGTTCGTTAGCGGCGGCAGTCTGACCCTCTCAGCTTCCACGGTCTCCGGCAATTCGGTAACGGGCGGTGACGGGGGCGGTTTTTGAGTGTTATCGGCCCGCGGCGGAAACTCTCGAGGAGCAGGGATGTTCGTCGCCGGGGGGAGCGTTAGCCTCGCTAACAGCACGTTTTTTGCCAACACAGCGAACCAGGGTGGGGAGGGTGATGCGTCTGGTCGTTTCGCCAACGGAGGTGACACGGCCGGTGGCGGGCTGTTCGTCGCCGGTGGCAGCGTGAATCTCGTCGGGCTGACAATCGCGTCCAACCACGCGAAGGACGGTGGTTTTCCTCGTGGTTCGAGTCTGGGTGGCGGGATTTGTAACTCCGGCGCTACGAGCCTGGTCGGCGATAGCACGCTTATAGGCAATAATAGCAACACGAACCCTACCTCTGGCGCCAGCAGCGGTCCGGATGTCTCTGGCGCGATCACTTTGTCCTATTCCCTGATGAGTCAAACCGAAGGTGCAATCATCACCGACAATG
The DNA here is from genome assembly GCA_035262365.1 of Binataceae bacterium (SeqCode). Lineage (GTDB taxonomy): Bacteria > Desulfobacterota > Binatia > Binatales > Binataceae > JAJPJA01. Next base: position 614 of record DATFSZ010000114.1, on the reverse strand, counting down.
GCCATAACATCCTGGGGGTGGACCCATTGTTGGATCCGACTGGTCTGCAGGACAACGGCGGACCGACTGAGACCGTAGCGTTGCAGCAGGGCAGCCCGGCGATCGGCGCCGGGGACAATGTGATATGCCAGGCGCCGCCGCCTGGGGGTCTGGGCGGTGTCGACCAGCGCGGTTTCCCACGCTCGCGTCCTGGAGATCCTATCTGCGATATCGGCGCGTTCGAGTTCGTCAACCTGACGGTCTTACCAACAATGCTCAGCTTCGGGCCTGAAGTTATCCACCAGGAGACCGCCACCCAAACAGTGTCCGTGACGAACAATCAGATTACTGATGTGACGCTGACTCAGAGCATCGCGGGCGCAAACCCAGCCGACTTCACAGAAACCGGGAACACCTGTGGTACCACACTTGGTTCTCATGCGAGTTGCAGCATCTCGATCGCCTTCCAGCCGACCGCGACTGGCACCCGCATCGGGATGCTGACCGTAAGCGACAGCCCCGACGCCACCAGCCCGTATAACGTCACGCTTATGGGACAAGGCGCAATTGCAACGCCGACTCCTAGGCCTACCAGCACACCAACTTCCACTCCGACGCCGACACCGACTCCAACC
>DATFSZ010000113.1:0-15462 GCA_035262365.1 Binataceae bacterium (SeqCode) | reverse complement strand
TTACAGCGAATCCCTGGAGGATCAGCGCTCCGTCGCTGCCGACGAAAAGCTCATGGCGTAATTCCGTGAACGCGCTGACCACGTTGAACGCCAGCTCATGACCGAGTTTCGACAAGGCACGCGAAGCATCAAGGGTCAAATCGGTGATCTCGGCGTTTGTCACTGAGCGTGGATCGCGCTGGTATGAAGCAGCGACATCGGCCTGGGCGGGAGTTACCGGAATCCACGCGGGCGTGCCGGTGGCCGCGCCATGTTCGCGCATCAACGCGGAGTTGCGGCTTGCGTTCAGCCGCGCGCGCTCGTGAGCTGCCTTGAATCCACCGCGGACTGCGTCGATCAGTTTGCTGGTCTTCAAAGCCGCGTGGCCGATCTCGATCCCGCTGTAGCCGTAACCCGCCGCATTGCCCCGAGCGCCGGCGACGACGCTGAGCCCCAAAGCCGCACTCTCCGATTCTGAACTGCGCCTCGTTGATCCATTTTCGGCGCTCGCGCCGCGGCGGAATACGACCTCGAACCTTATTGCCGCGTGCAATGTATCCCGGCCTGATTTGGCCAGGCGCGCGAGTTCCGCTGGAGCGCTGCGTTTTAGAAAACCAACGGCTTCAAACAGGTCGGTCATTGGCCCTGGCTGGCTGAAAATCCGTGCCTGTTCAAAAAGCGCTCGGTCGCCCGGATACATTCATCGGGGCGCTCGATTTGGAGAAAATGACTCGTGTCGGCGATCGATTCGTATTCGATCGGCAACTCAACCGCCATCGCCTGGCCAATCAGCGCCGGCGGTCCGGCGTCCTCGGCTTGAGGATCGGCACAGATCAGCTCCAGCGGCACCGGCATATTCGCCATCCGGGGCCAAATGGTGGGATCGGCGGCGGCCTCGAAGACCCGGGCTTCGAGTTCTCGCGGGCAGGCCAGCCTCCATGCGCCCGAGGCCCGATCGTGGCGCAGCGTCGCCTTGGCGAACAGCGCGTATGCTTCGGGCACCCATCTGCGAAAGATCGGCACCGACGCCAGTTGGCCTGCGAACTCCTCGGGGCTGTTGTAACTGGGCCGTCGGCGTCTGGCGCGGGCGGCGAGGTCGTTCTTGGCCGGCTGGTTCAGCGCGCGCAGTGGATGGCCGTCGCGGGCGGAAAATGGCGGGTCGAACAATGCCAGCATTTCCCATCGCGGTCCGTATTCGAAGGTGTGCAGAATCGAGCAAATGGCGGACATCGAATGAAAGACGCCCGCCGCCTTCCTAACGCCGAAGCTATGGTTGATGGCCTGCCAGACGTGCTCCATATCGCGGACGAAGGTCGGCCAATCGTGGGACCATGCGGGATTGGATGGATTTGCGCCATGCTGGCGGAAGTCAAAGACGATCACTTCGTAGCGCTCGCACAGGGGACCCCAAAACGCCAGATAAGCGTCGATCGCGAGGCCGTTGCCATGACTGAGCACCAGCCGGGGCGCGCCCGGTTTGCCGTGCTGGCGCACGAAAATGATCGCGCCGTCCTCCATCCGGAGTTCCAGGGTGCGATGGGGAGTCGGGGGCGCGATCATTTTTCCATCATGGCATGAAGGTTCCACCGTTGACATGAATCGTGGTTCCGGTGATGTGCGCGGAGGCCTCCGAACAAAGAAACATGATTGCCGCGGCGATTTCCTCGGGATGAGCCAGGCGGATCGGCCGTGTCAGCACACCGGTAAACGTCGCCTCCTGCGCACGCGCCTCCGGGGTGGAAAAGTTCGCCTTGACCATCTTGGTTTCGGCAGTGCCGGGCGCCACGCAATTGACGTTGATCCCGTATTGCGCGACCTCGGCCGCCAGCACGCGCGACATGGACAGGATGCCGCCCTTTGCCGCCGAGTAAGCGCCCACGCCGACACGGGGCTTGTACGCGGCGCGCGAGGTGATGTTCACGATTCTGCCCCATTGATTTTTTTTCATGTGCGGGATCGCCGCCTGGCTGCACAAGAAGGTGCCCTTCAAATGGACCCCGATTACCCGGTCGAAGTCCTCTTCCTTCATTTCTTCCAGCAGGCCGCCCCCGCCGATGCCGGCGATGTTGATCAGCATGTCGAGCCGGCCGAACTTCTCCGCCGCGGCTTTTGCCAGATTCTGGGCGTCGGCCTTTTTGCTCACGTCGGTATTGACGAAGATCGCCTGCGACCCCGCTTGCTGGATTTCCTTGATCAGCGCTTCAGAGGATTCCCGGTCGATATCGGCGATGACGACCCTGGCGCCCTCGCGCGCCATCATCAAGGCGGTCGCGCTGCCGAAGCCGCCCGCTCCGGCGGTGATGACCGCCACCCTGTCCTTGTGCAGCATGTTGGAGTTCCTCCTTATCCAAACAATACTCGAGAACGTGCCGAGCCCCGGCACCCCGGCAAAACACCGCCTGGCCGCGGCTGACTCTAACCGAAATGCGCCGCCTTTGAGAACCTCCCGCCGCGGCCGCGTGTGTGGTTTGTGCTATGGTTGCGGTCAGCCCGCCAAGGAGGACAAGCCGATGGCCGCAGACCTTGAAGCGCGAGTCAAGGAGTTGGAAAGCAAAGTTCAGGAACTCAACGATCGGGAAGCTCTGCGCGAGCTTCGTTACCGCTACCACGAGTACATAAACGAGGGGAAGTTCGCCAGCATTGTCGATCTGTTTACGGACGACGGAGAGTTGGAATTCGGGCCCTTGGGAAAGGCGAAGGGAAAAGAGGGAATTGTTGCGTTTTTCAAGCGTCTCGGACCACCCTCTCGTGGCGGAGCTTCGGACGGCGGGGCTAACTTCTCCTTCGTCAAACAATACATCCACAATCATGTGGTCGAGATCGAGGGCGATCGCGCCAAAGGCTTCAGTTACCTGGAGGCCCGGCCGGTGATCAACGGTGAGGCCCACATGGTCGCCGGCAAATATGATGATGAGTGTCGAAAGACGGGCGGCCGCTGGCGCTTTACGCGCATGATCTTTACGCCCCATTTCATCGTGCCGTTCAAGGATGGATGGGCGAACGATGAGCGGGTCCGCATCAGCGGGCGCCAGCGCTGAGATGCCGGAAATGCGAAAGCCGCGAAGGCTGCAGGACCGATCCGTCTAAGCGGGCTACAGTGATTCGGTGCTGGAGCGGAGTGAGAACGTTTTCTGCCATTGCGGTTAGCTGTTCCCACCCCGCTCAGATTGAGACTCAGAAGTTGACCCGAACCGCGCCGGGTTGGGTTCCGTGTTCGGACGCCGAAAAGCTGCGGTCGATCCCGGTTGCGTCAGAGTTTCGTGCGTCCTGCTGATGTTGCGCTTCGATTTGGGCCATCTGCCTGGTAAGCGCGGTGACCTGCGCGTTGAGTTTTTCAATCTGAGCGGCCTGGCGCTGGCCTCATTGAGCAGCATCGGGACTTCGTGATACAGCACGGTAACCACCTTGCCATTCGTGTCGTAACTGAAGAGATATGGATAGATCCGTGCCACCTCTTCCGCGATCAGCCCGTATTGACGCTGCCCCCGCGGATCTTGCTGTAGCGAAACGTCACCGGGCGCAGCTTCATCAGATTACCGCTCGCATCGTCCCTGTCGTGGATTCGCGTTTGTAGCGAGACGAGGACATTACGATGCCGAGCTGTCCAATCTTGCTCACTACGACGGCGCTTCGGCCCACCAGGGTGCCACTGATGCTGGCGATAAAAGTCTTGGTTTGAGTTCCCTGCTTGCCAATGCGAATCGTGTTCGCCTCGGCAGCTACGCCTGCGTTCCCGATGTCAATGTTGTTGCTCCTGGTGGTCAGATTAATACCGCTCTGAAATCCGATGCCGATATTGCCCTGGCCGGTGGTGTTGTTGCCGAACCCCTGCACTCCCAGCGCCGTGTTTCCGATACCTGTTGTTGCGGATCAAAGCGTTGAGTCCCGTGGCGGTGTTGGAGATGCCGGTAGTATTGCCGCGCAGGGCTGAAAACCCACCCGCAGTATTATTTATCCCGGTAGTGTTATTCTGCAGAGCCCCGAAACCTGTTGCCGTATTGTTGATCCCAGTCGTGGTTTGTTGCAGAGCTTTCGCGCTCAAGAAAGGCGGCAGACCCAGTCCAGGCGAGGGACCTCGCGCGCCCAAAGGCAGAGCCTCGGTCCAAGTGCCTTCGCTCCAGCAGCCAATCGCCGCCGAGATGTCGTCTGGATTAGGGAGGCGCCGTTTCTTTTAAATAGGCGCAAGAGGCAGGCGCCTTAATGTCTCCACGCCTTGTCCCGAATCACCTGGCGTGCGGCGTTCAATCCCGGCGTGCCCATCACCCCACCACCGGGATGGGTGCCGCTGCCGCAAAGGTAGAGTCCTCTGAGCGGTGTACGGTGGTCGGAGAAGCCGGGGACGGGTCGCATGCTGAACATCTGATCGAGCGTCAGGCGGCCATGAAAAATGTTGCCGCCGGTCAGGCTGTACTCGCGCTCCAGATCCAACGGGGTGAGCACTTCCCGGTGCAGGATCGCGTCCTTGATATTCGGTGCGTATTCTTCCAGGACGTCAAGGCAGCGATCGCCGAACGCTTCGCGCTGTTCGTCCCAGGTCGTCGCGGTTTGCAGCTGATATGGCCCATACTGCACGAAGATATTCATCACATGGCAGCCCGCCGGGGCCAGGGTGTCGTCGATAACACTTGGAATGGTGCATTCGAGGATCGGAGCCCTGCTTGGCATGCCTGCGATCGAATCGGCAAAGGCGCTCTCCATGTAACGCATGCCGGGGCAGATATGTATCGTGCCCCGATGCTGAGGTCCGGCCTCGGCGCCGGCGCAGGCCCTGAAATCCGGCAATTGCGAAAGCGCCAGGTTGATTTTGACCGATGCGCTGTCGTAGTTGATGAGCCGCACATTCTCGATAAACTCGGCCGGAAGTTCGTGACTGCCGATCAGCCGATTGAAAGTGACGTTCGGATCGGCGTTGGAAATTACTACTTTGGCCTGAAACTCTGCTCCGCCCTTGATAACTATCCCTACCGCCGAACTCCGGCGAATCAAAACTTTCTCGACCGGGGCGTCAGTGAAAATGTCTACCCCCAGATTGCGGCATGCCTTCGCGATCGACTGACTCAGACCTCCCATTCCCCCTCTCATGTAGCCCCACACGCCGCGTGCTCCGTCGCATTCGCCCATCACGTGATGAAACAGGACGTAGGCGGTCCCCGGCGTGCTCGGGCTTGCATTCATGCCGATGATTGCGTCGGTGGCGAGCGTCGCTTTGAGTTCGTCGCTCTCGAACCACGCGTTGAGCATGTCGGCCGCGCTGCCCGCTAACAGACGCACGATCTCCGGCCAGCGTCTTTTCAAAACGGCGCGCTTCTTTAGCATGAAGGGGACATAGCTCGAAAAATCGGACCATCCGAGCCGGCTGAAGTTCGGCGCAATCATGCGCATGATCGGTTCGAGAAGGTCAGCGATCTCGACCAGGAAGGCCTCGTAGGCGGGATAAGCTTCGGCATCCTTGGTGGAGAATTTTGCAATCTGCTCGCGGCACATCCTCTGGTCCGCGCCCAGGAAGAGATGCCGCCCATCGGGAAGCGGGGTGAAACTCGACGGGTGGCGCGGCAACATCTCGTAGCCGAATTTCTTGAGCTCGAGGTCTGCCACGATCTCGGGGCGGAACAAGCTGTTGACGTAGGCACAGGTCGAAATCTTGAAGCCGGGCCATTTTTCTTCGGTCACAGCGCAACCGCCTTCGATATGCCTTTTTTCGAAAACGGCGACCTTCAGGCCCGCTTTGGCCAGGTATCCCGCGGTGACGAGTCCGTTGTGGCCGGCTCCAATGACAATTGCGTCGTAGATACCGGACCTGCTCTGATTCACGAAACGCCTCCTTGCCTTGTCCGTCCTACAGTCTCAGCGCTTGCCCGCCTGGTTGCCAATTCTGGCAGACATAATCCGCGTCGTATGACTCATAACACCGTGTTTCTGGCTATCGCGCCAAAGTGGCGCCTGGTGTACTGCCTGCCTCACATTCAGATCTTCCGGCTTAAGTCGTCTTGCTCCATGGAAGCTGGCGGGACCGCCCTCCGAGTCAGATTGGCTATGGCAAACTAATGCCACCAACGAGTCGACCAGTCGCAATTGTTACGCCGGGCTGGTGTGTACCCGCCCTCGAAACAGGGTACGGGCACGGAATCCCCGCAGGTTTTGCCGCCACATCGGAAATGGATAATCTGACTCGGATTGGAAGTTTGGCACCAGCCGGACTAAAGTCAGGTTTGAAGGAGAGCGGCATGGACTTCGGGATTTTTTATGAAATTCAAGTTAACAGCCCGCTAAAGCATCGCGAGCGCGAGGCCCAGGTTTTTCACCAGGTGCTCGAGCAGGTGGCGGCGGCGGAAGAGGCTGGTTTTTCCAACTTCTGGAGCGTGGAGCATCACTTTCAACCTGGCTTTTCCCATTGTTCGGCCCCCGAAGTTCTCTATGGAGCATTGAGCCAACGCACCTCCAAGATTCGGATCGGGCACGCCGTGGTCCTGCTGCCGTTCCCATATAACCATCCAGTGCGCGTTGCGGAACGAATCGCGACGTTGGACATTCTCAGCAAGGGCCGGGTCGAGGTCGGAACCGGGCGCTCTGCCACGATCCAGGAACTGGGCGGCTTCGGCATCCCCCCGGAAGAGACCCGCGCGCGCTGGGAAGAGGGATTGCGCATCCTGGTGGACGTGTGGAAAAGCAAAGATGGCACCTTTTCCTGGAAGGGGCGTTATTTCGATATCCCGGAGCGCACCGTGGTGCCGATGCCGGTGCAGCAGCCTCATCCGCCTCTGTGGCTCGCCTCCAGCAACGAAGACACGCACACGCTGTGCGGCAAGCTTGGTCTTGGACTTCTGACTCTGGTGGTGATGGTCGATCCCGATGAGGTCGCCCGGCGTATCAAGATTTATCGCGACGCGCTCAAGGAAGCGCAGCCGGTGGGTTCCTACGTCAACAATCGCGCCGCCGTCTTCTATATGGTTCATTGCGCTGAAACCGACAAGGAAGCGCGGGAGAACGCGGAGCGCGCCTTCATGTCCTACGTGAACACCCTTTTCACCGTGAACGGTCAGCTCCAGGCCGCAGTAAAGGAGGGCACCCGCGACGTACCTCAACGCGCCGGCGCCAACCTGCCCAAGGGCGTGACGCAGGACCAGATCAACATGGACTACCTGATCAACAATCGGACGGTTATCTGCGGTAGTCCCGATACCTGCATCAAGCAACTCGAGCACATTCAGAAGGTCACCGGTTTGGACCACCTGATGGGGATGCAGCAGTTCTGGTCAATACCGCACGAGAAGGTCATGAAATCGATTCGGCTGTTCGGCAAGCACGTGATTCCACATTTCTCCCGGAACTGACGTTTAGTCGATGCCGAGCCACAACGATCAAGCACGCCGCTGACGAGGCGGTCGCTGGAAGGCGAATCCAATGAGACTTAAAGACAAAGTCGCGATTGTGACCGGAGCGGCATCCGGTATCGGCAGGAGCGTGGCCCAGGTGTTTGCCAGGGAAGGATGCAAGGTTGCTCTGGTTGACATCAACGAAGGAGGCTTGAAGGAAACGCATGCGTCCATCGCCGAGGGGCAGGCCTATCTCACTCCCGCCGACGTTTCCAGCTCCAGCGATGTGCAGCGCGCGATCGACCGGGCGGTGTCGCGATTCGGCAAACTCACCACGATGGCCAACTGCCACGGCATCTCGATGATGCAGGATACGAAGATCGTGGACGTATCCGAGGAGACCTTCGATAAGACCATTGCGGTGAACCTCCGCGCCATCTTTCTGCTGTGCAAGTATGGGGTTCCGCATCTTAAGCGCGCCGGCGGCGGCTCGATAGTCAACCTCGCCTCCGGTGCGGCGCTAGGGGGCGGAGGCGGCACTTCGTACACGGCCAGCAAGGGCGGCGTTGCCGCGATCAGCCGCGCGGTCGCCTTCCAGAACGCCGCCGACAACATCCGGTGCAATTCAATCTGCCCCGGCCCCGTGGACACGCCGATGCTGCAGATCTCGATGAAGAAGCTGGGCTTGACCAGCATGAGTTCGCGGCCGGGCACAATCCCCCGTATCGCACAGCCAGAGGAGGTCGCATACCTGGCGCTGTTCCTGGCCTCGGACGAGTCCGCGTTCATTACCGGCTCCACCTGTACGATCGACGGCGGCGCATCGCAGCACTGAGATTCAATCGAGGGAGAATCAAATGCCGGAAGAGTGGCGTGAAGTAGCGGCGCGGGTCCGCAACTGGGGAAAATGGGGCAATTCCGACCAGGTCGGAACCCTCAACTATATAACGCCGGAGAAGGTCACCGCGGCGAGCCGCCTGGTCAAGCGGGGAAGAAGCTTTCCGCTGTGCGCGCCTTATGACGCTGACGGGCCGTGGAGCGGTTCCTTCTTCCGCCGCAATCCCATCCGTCTGATGATCGTGCACGGCGGCGACGAGCAGATCACCGACCATCTGGAGGGATACGGCGGCAGCCTGGGTGAGGCGTTCAAGGCGATGTATGCGGGACCGATGCGCTTTGCCGACGACGTGATCGTGATGAATCTGCAGTCCGGCACCCAATGGGACGCGCTGTCGCATGTCTGGTACGACCAGAAGATGTACAACGGGTATCCGGCTTCGGCAGTCACCGGCCTCGGAGCCACCAAAAACGGAATCGAGCGAGTGGCCGAGCGGGGCCAGGTGGTCACGCGCGGCGTGCTGCTGGACGTGGCGGGCAAGCGCGGCCTCAAACATCTAAATCCCAATACCATCGTTACGCCCGAGGAACTGGAAGAAACGTCCAAGGCGCAGGGTATCGCGGTCGAGCAGGGGGACGTGGTGCTGGTGCGGACCGGATGGTGGGGGCACTTCCTGGAGACTCGCGACGGCGCGGGTTTTCTTACCGGGTCGCCGGGCCTCTCGTGGCGCTGCGCCGAGTGGCTGCATGGCAAGAAGGCGGCGGCGGTGGCGGTGGACAATGTTGCGGTCGAGGTCGCGCCGGCGGAGATCGAAGGAACCTCGCTGTTGTTCCATATGCTGGCGCTGCGCGAGATGGGCATGATGCTGGGAGAGATATGGGCGCTGGACGAACTGGCGGCTGATTGCGCGCAGGACAAGGTTTACGAGTTTATGCTGGTGGCGCAGCCACTGTTGATCCCGGGAGCGGTGGGATCGCCGGTCGCTCCGCTGGCGATCAAATAAAAGTAGTTTGTGTAAAATCAGAGTACAGGAGAATCGCGTGTGGAACTGAGTCTGTTTTTTGAACTCGAAACCTCGGATTTGTCCGAAGCCGGCGTCAAACGCACTTTCGACGAATGCGTGGAGCAGGTGATGCTCGCCGACCGGCTCGGATATAAGGGAGTGTGGTTTACCGAACATCATTTTCTCCCCGGCTTTTCCTACAGTTCGTCCCCTGAACTGGTGCTTTCGCATCTGGCCGCGAAAACCAAAAATATACGTCTGGGCCATGGTATTGTGCTGCTGCCTTTCCGCATCAATCATCCCGTGCGGGTGGCCGAGCGGATCGCCACGCTGGACGTGCTATCCAACGGACGCGTCGACTTCGGCGGCGGGCGCGCGATTTCCGAATCGGAACTCAGCGGCTTTGAAGTCGATCCTGATTTAACCCGCGCCCAGTGGGAGGAATCGCTCGCAATCATTCCCAAGGCATGGACCGACGACACGTTCAGCTGGCAAAGCCCCACGATCAAAGTCCCGGAGCGCCAGGTGGTGCCCAAGCCGGTGCAGAAGCCCCATCCGCCGATGTGGGTTGCCTGCACGCAGCCGGCCAGTATCGAGTTTGCCGGCGACCACGGAATCGGAGTGCTGGGTTTTGGTATCGGCCAGGGCCAATCAAATGATTACGTCCGCATGTACCGGGAACGGATCAAGAAGTGCAAGCCGATAGGTTCCTTCGTCAATGACAAGTTCGCGCTGCTGACGTTTACGCTTTGCTGCGATACCGACGCGGAGGCGCTCAAGATCCAGGGCGCGAACTTCAGGACCTACAACGACGCGGTGCGCAATCTCTTCGCGCCATGGATCGACGGCAAGCCGCCGAAATCATACGAATTCTTCATGAAACAGTTCATGGAGGGGCGCAAACAAGCGCAGACCGTGCCGATGGAGGAAATCGTCAAGGCGGGTGGCGCGTGCATCGGCAGCCCCGAGACCTGCCGCAACGTTCTGCAATACCTGTCCGACGCCGGCGTGGACGAGGCGCTGCTGTTCATGCAGATGTACACCACGCCGCATGACAAGATCATGCGTTCGATAGAGCTGCTCGCCAAGGAAGTGAAGCCCAAGCTGAAGAACAATTCCAGGTAATTCGGTTCGGCAAATCGAGGGTCTGTTAAGCCAGGGGCGCTGCGGCAACCACAGCGCCCCTGGCGTTTTCAGATGAGGTGCAGCGCGATGGCCCAGGACGGTGGCTACGAGACCTTGCTCGTTGACAAGGAAGATCGGATTGCGGTTGTAACTCTCAATCGGCCCAAGGTGCTCAATGCCCTGTGCCGCCAGATGATTCTGGACCTGATGGCTGTGCTGGACGTGTTGGCCGCGGACACCGATACTCGCGCCGTAATCCTGACCGGCGCGGGACGTGCGTTTTGCGCCGGCCTCGATCTGGCCGAGCAGCGTCAACCGATGACGCAGGAGCGAATCGCCGAGGCGCGCGAGCTTGCCACCACTGCGCCGCTTAAGGTCATGCGTTTTCCCAAGCCCCTCATTGCGGCGATTAATGGTATTGCCGTCGGCGCGGGCGTCGATATGACGCTGCCGTGCGATATCAGGATCATTTCGGAAACCGCCACCCTGGCGCTGACTTTCGCGCGTGTCGGGCTGATTCCTGAATTCGGCGGGACTTACATGCTGCCCCGCATCCTTGGTTTGGCAAAAGCGTTGGAGTTCGTGCTCACGGGTCGCACGCTAAACGCGCGGGAAGCTGCCGAAGTCGGTCTGGTCAACAAGGTTGTAGCGCATGAAAGGTTGATGGATGAGGCGCGTGAAATGGCCCGGATGACTCTCAAGGCGACTCCGCTGGCGCTGCAGTTATCCAAACAGGCGATCCACGCCGGCATCAACTCGGGTTTCGTGGAAGCTACCCAACTCGAGGTGCTGTCGGAGGTGGCATGCATGAACACGGCCGACTTCAAGGAAGCACTCCTCGCTTTCGCACAGAAGCGGGAACCGAAGTTTACCGGCCGCTGAGTTCCGCTCTACTTCCGCTCGTAGATTGGAAATTCCTGGCCGACCATTACCGACAGACTCACGTTGTTATCGATAAAGCTGTCCTCGTCCTCGCGCAGGCGTTTGCAGATGACCGGGTCTGCGAGCACGGCGAAGGCCTTTTGCATTTCCTCGGCGTTGTCGAACCACATCTCAACCGCGCCGTCATATTCGGTGGGCAGCGACGTCTGACCGTAGCGCTCCTGCGCGTCAAGGGCGGGAATACTGACCCGATGGACCTGGATGTACTTGCGTACATGGCGGGCGAGTTCAGGAATGCTGGCTACGAGCGGCCCGTGATCGTCCTTCCAATGGCGCAGAAACTCTTCGCGGCTGATACCAGGCTTGCGCTTGATCAGCCCAATAACTTTGATCATCGCTTCCTCCTTTGCGAGTCGCGTCGCGGCATTGATGGCCACGCTGCCGATTCATACGTCATCCGCAAAGCGGCCGCCAGCCTTTCCCGCGCTGTGCTCAACCGGCCCGGCGTTTGCCGACGCCGGCGACCTGCGTGCCGATCCGCGCCAGCTCCTTCTTAAGGCGCGGCACCACGAAGTCCACGAAGACCCGCGTTTTAGCGGCGCTTAGCCGCGCTTCAGGGTAGATCACGTGAACTGGAAGGGGAGGCGGTTCAAATTGCTCCAGGATCAGCTTGAGCCGGCCACGCGCCAGTTCCTGCTCGGCCTGATAGGACAGCACGCAGGTTACGCCGCGTCCCTCGACCGCCGACGAAACTGCGGCTTCGGCCTCGGTTACGGTCAGCCGCGGCCGCACTCGTACGCTTTTTCCACCGGCGAAGGTCCATACATCTGCCGGAAAAGCGCCGGAAAAAGAGATGCACTCATGCGAGGCGAGGTCGGACGGTTCGCGCAGCGGATTGCGCCGCCCCAGGTACGCGGGGCTCGCGCACGTCACGCGCCTGACCTCACCGGCCTTGACCGCGATCAGTCCCGAATCCGGCAGATGGGCGATCCGCACCCCGGCATCCATTCCCTCATCGATAAGGTTGACCACCCGATCAAGCAGGAGCAGACGCGCCTGAACCGCGGGATAAATGTCTAGATAGGCGTCCAGCAATGGACGAACGTACAGGCGGCCAAACAACAACGGCGCGGTAACATTAAGGACTCCCCGGGGTGCGCTGCGCTCGCCTGCCGCGACCAATTCCGCCTCCTGAAGATCGACAAGGATGCGCCGGCAGCTTGCGATATATCGCTCGCCCGCCTCTGTGAGCCTGACGGTTCTCGTGGTGCGGTAAAGCAGGCGCGTGCCGGTGCGGCGTTCCAAGGCGGCGATCGCACGGGTTACCGCCGCGGGCGAACGGCCCAGGCGCCGCGACGCGGCGGCCAGGCTGCCTTCGTCCACCGAAGCAACGAAGGCGGTCATCGCATCGATCCGGTCCATCGCAATGCCTTTAGTATGTCGATTATTGCAACTCTCGCAATAGTGCCTTCCGAAAATCGGCTATTCCCCCGATCGGCGCAAGCGGTTAACTTCGAATCATTAGATCGACCGAAGTTCCATCAATCGGAGGAAAAAGACGATGGCGGCGATTTCCAAAAATGAACACCGGGTGCATTACCGCACTGTCAGCGTGGACGGCGTCAACATCTTCTACCGCGGCGCTGGTGATCCAGACGCTCTGACCTTGCTGCTGCTGCATGGTTTTCCTTCTTCTTCTCACATGTACCGCGAACTGATTGGACTGTTGGCGGACGGATTTCACCTTGTCGCACCCGACCTTCCCGGGTTCGGCTTTTCCGACGCCCCCGACCGCTCCCGCTTCAAATACACCTTTGACAACCTGGCGCGAGTGATAGATGGCTTCACGCACGTGCTGGGCGTTCAACGCAATGCAATTTACGTCTTCGATTACGGTGCGCCCGTTGGGTTCCGCCTGGCGCTGAAGCATCCGGAGCGCGTTGCCGCGATCATCTCGCAAAACGGGAACGCCTACGAGGAAGGGCTGAGCGACGGCTGGAATCCAATCCAGAAATATTGGCGCGAGCCGACCGAAGCGAATCGCGCGGCTTTGCGCGATTTACTGACCGCGGAATTTACAAAGATGCAATACGTGCACGGCGCGGTGGACCAGACGCTGGTGGCACCGGAATCTTACACCCTGGATGCTGCGCTGTTAGCTCGGCCGGGCAACGCCGACATCCAGCTCGACCTCTTCCTTGACTACGCAAGCAACGTCGCGCTCTACCCGAAATTTCAGGAGTACTTTCGCGCGAGCAAGCCGCCGCTGTTGGCGGTATGGGGCAAGAGCGATCCGTTCTTTCTACCGGCCGGAGCGCAGGCGTTTACCCGCGACAATCCCAACGCGGAGGCGCATCTGCTCGACGCCGGCCACTTTGCGCTGGAAACGCATGCAGCGGAGATCGCAGGGCGAATCAGGACGTTTCTCGCCCGCGTGGCGCGTTAATTGAAAAAAGCGAGACCAGGACCTTATTTCGTGAGGGAGGATCATTACCATGGGCGGTAAAACATCGAGCGACGTTGCTTTCTCTCCCGCGGTCAAAGCGGTGCAGGAACGTCGAGGCTCGCGGCAGGCATACCGCCACATGGAAGAACGCGGCGGTTGGGAGACCAGCATAACGCCGGAGCTGACCGCATTCATCGCACAGCGCGACAGCGTCTATCTCGGCACGGCGAGTGCGGCCGGGCAGCCCTACATCCAACATCGCGGCGGTCCGAAAAGATTTATCCATGTGCTCGACGAAAAGACGCTCGCGTTTGCCGACTACGTGGGCAATCGCCAATACATCACGACCGGCAACCTGGCCGAGAATGATCGGGCGTTTCTGTTCCTGATGGACTATGTGCATCGTCAGCGGGTGAAGATCTGGGGACGTGCGCGCGTCGTTGAAGATGATCCGGAGCTGATCGCGCGGCTGACGCCGCAGGGCTACAAGGCGCGGGTCCAGCAGGCGATCGTTTTCACGGTCGAGGCTTGGGACACCAACTGTCCGCAACACATCACGCAGAAGATCGACGCGGCCGATGTGGCCGCGTCGATCGGGAAGCTCAAGCATCGAATCGAGGAATTGGAGGCGGAGAATCGCCGCCTGCGTGAGTCCTCTGAAAAGTCATGAGAGGCGTGGCGAGGCGCGCCCGGCTCTCAGCCCCGATACTGCCCTTTCTCCTCGGGCCGATATGTGACAATGAAGTGATGGCCCGCCTGAAGGCGCGGTGGGATCATTATGAAAATCACGATTCTTGACGACTATCAAAACGCGGTCAGGGCCATGGCCTGTTTCCAGAAACTTTCCGGTCATGACGTCACGATCTGGAACGACCACACGAAGGATGTCGATACTCTCGCGCGCCGGCTCAAGGAGACGCAGGCGCTTGTTTTGATTCGCGAACGCACGCCGATTACCGCGCCGCTGCTTGAGCGGCTGGACCAGTTGAAGATCATCAGCCACGTTGGACCGTATCCGCACGTCGAGGTTGACGCCTGCACGCGCCGGGGTGTGGCTTTCTGCTCGCGGATGGGCGCCGGTGTGCCGTCCTACGCCACTGCCGAATTCACCTGGGGGCTCGTGCTTGCGGCGCTGCGCAACATCCCCCAGGAGGTCGCCGCGCTCAAGTCCGGTAAATGGCAGGCGTATCCGGTCGGCGTCGGTCTGCGCGGCAAGACGCTGGGAGTTTACGCATACGGTCTGATTGGCGGCGTGGTAGCGGGTTATGGCAAAGCCTTCGGCATGAAGGTAATCGCGTGGGGACGCGAGGCATCGAAGACCCGCGCGGTGGCCGGCGGATTTGAAGTGGCGCCTTCAAGGGAAGCGCTATTCGCTGAATCGGACGTGCTCTCCCTGCATATTCCATTGGTTCCGGAAACCCGCGCCATCGTTACCGCCGCCGATCTCGCGCACATGAAGCCTGGCGCCTTGCTGGTCAATACCAGCCGGGCTGGAATCATCGCGCCCGGAGCGCTGGAGGCAGCCCTGCGGGCGGGCCGCCCCGCAAGGGCAGCGGTGGACGTGTTCGAGGAGGAACCTGCCCCGGCCGGGTACCCGCTGCTTTCGATGGACAACGTCGTTTGCACGCCGCATCTGGGTTACGTGGAAGGCACTCAGCTCGAATTCATCCTTTCGATGTGCTTCGACCAGATCCTGGAGTACGCGGCCGGCCGGCCTATCAATGTGATAAATCCTGCCGCGCTCGAGCGCCAATCCGGGTGAGCCGGTAAGTCGCTTGGCCGATTCCAACCGGGTAATGTCTAGGGCGCCATGCGACTGGTGCCGCTAATCTTCGCCTGCCTCACCCTGATCTCGACCGGTTTGGGCGGTCTGGCC
>DATFSZ010000112.1:0-2517 GCA_035262365.1 Binataceae bacterium (SeqCode) | reverse complement strand
CATCTCGTCGCATCAGACATTCACCTCGAACCGGAACTCGCGTGGTCGGTTTGCCTGCAACGACGGTGGCGGCCCCAACGGGATTTGCCACCTGGTGGGCCAGTACCTGCGCTTCTCCTTGGAGGGCGCTGCCCTGCGGACCTAGCGTGGAGGCGCTCGAACCCGTGTCTTAGTCACGATCACGTTTTCGCCAGTGGTATCGCGTGCCTTCAGTCGGAGACCCGTCGAAAGGAGACGCTACCAAAGCATGCGCCATAAGGTTCCTTTTGGCCGGCTCCGGCGGCGGGCGTCTCGCGGTGGCCTACGTCCCCTGACGTAATCTGCCAGACTCGGACGCCGGCCGCCCCAGGAGCCGATGCCACAGAAGACGACGACGTCGGCCGAGGCGATGGCGGCAAGGCAGCGCTGCTCGGTCATTCTGGCACACCCGCCTTGCGCAGGCCGTCAACGACCCGCGCGCGCTGCGCCAGATAGATCGGATTGTCGCCAAACGCCCCGGCGCGGAACCGACGCAGGGTGAAATTAGGAACGAGGGCAAGTCCCGCCTGAACCGCGGATCGCCCTTCATCCAGCCGGTTGAGATGAGCCAGTGCGGCAGCGAGAAACAAATGCGCGACCGGATGATTTCGATTCAGCTCGATGGCGCGACGAAAGCGTGTGACCGCCTCTTCGTCGCGGCCGATGAAGAGCTTGGCGGTACCCGCGAACGCCATCCACTGATAGGCGAACGTATCACGAGGGCTGAGGCGGAGCGCCTCCTGGACATGTGCCTCGGTTTCCTCGCCGCGACCGATAACAAACTTTGCCATACCGATACTTCCGTAAGCAAAGGCCAGATTTCCATCCAGCCCCAACGCCCGTTCGCATTCGGCTATGCCTTGGATCGCGCGGTTGGTCAGAATTTGAACGCTCCCAAAGGCCGCGTGGGCAAAAGCATGCTCGGGAGCCAGGGATAGCGCCTTGGTCAAAGCCGCTTCGGCCGCCGCGTACAGCGCCGCCCGATCATCGGTCTGATGTAAGGTACCATTCGCCAGATCTACGTAGGCCCTCCACACCAACGCCTCGATGTTGCCGGGATCGAGCGTTAACGCGCGTTCGAAATAGCCGCGCGCCTGCGAGAGATATTCGGGAGTGAATCCCTTGGCTCTCCAAGCCATGCCCTGGAAATAAAGGTCCAGGGAATCGGGGTTCGGTGCCCGTTCCGCGCGCCGCGCCTCGGCGCTGATCAACTGCGTGCCTAATTGACTGGCGAGCCGCGCGATGATTTCGTCCTGCATGGCGAAGAGATCGGTCAAAGGCTTGTCGAAGCGTTCGGCCCAAAGGTGTGTGCCCTTCGCAGCGTCGATAAGCTGTGTATTGACACGCATCCGATTGCCGCCGCGCTGCACGGCGCCTTCAAGCACATAGCGCACGCCGAGTTCATGGCCGAGCTGCTTCAGATCGACATGCTTTCCCTTATAGGTGAACGCCGTGTTGCAGCCGATCACCAGCATGCCGCTCATGCGCGACAGGTCGGTGGTCAGGCTTTCGGTCACGCCATCGGCGAAATATTCCAATTCGGGATCGCCACCTATGTTCGCAAAGGGCAGAACCACAGCGGAAAGTCGCGGCGGGCCTGACTTCTCCAGTGTGGCTTCCTTCGGCGGTGCGGAGTCGGATGCCGTCGAAGCCGCCGGGACCGCTGGGCACCAATCGGCTTCCTCCCACTCAACCCGGAAGGCCCGGATCGGGCGCTCAATGTTCTTGAGCATCAACTCCCCTAGAGTGATGAGATTTACTTTGAGCCGCCCCTGCACTGCTTCGTGCATTGCGCGGGAGATGACAATCCCACCTGGTGGTGCTTCGGACTGTAGGCGGGCGGCGATGTTCACGCCATCACCGTACAGATCGTCGCCCTCGACTATCAGGTCTCCCAGATGCAGACCAATGCGGAAGACGATCTGCTCGGCCTCAGGCTGCTTTCGATTGAGGTTGGCTACGGCCTGCTGAATCTCAATCGCCGACGACAGTGCATCAACTGCGCTTGCGAATTCAACCAACGCGCCATCGCCCATGAGCTTGACCAGCCTGCCGCCAAATCGCGCAAGTGCTGGCTCTATGCGTTCCTTACGGTGCTCCCGCAGTCTTGCCAGCGTGCCGCTCTCGTCGCGCCCCATCAGGCGGGAGTAGCCGACAACGTCGGCAGCCAAGATCGCCGCCAATTTGCGCTGCTCACGGGCCATGGGAACTCCCCCGCGTGTCTACAGCGGATCGTAAGAGCGTACGCAACATTAGCACGCTGCGGCGCCTCTCGGGGGCCGGCAGCCCCCCTGACGTAATCTGCCAGACTCGGACGCTGGCCGCCCCAGAAGTTGCTGCCACAGCGACATGCGCGGCTTTGCGCTCCATGAACACGAGCAAGTCGAAGCCCGGGCTGGCTACGTCGATCGCTATTTGTGCCGAACCTCGACGCTGCTCAACGGACTCTGCCACGGGCGACTCAAACAGATCGCCATCGCGTGCCTCGACCTTGACGGT
>DATFSZ010000111.1:0-50700 GCA_035262365.1 Binataceae bacterium (SeqCode) | reverse complement strand
CGGCCAATGGAAAATCGCCCGCCGCATTGTACTCCACGACTGGAACCGCATCGATTCAGTGGAGCACACGCAGAGCAGGATCCATCTGTATCGTCAGGGAACGCGCTCGCGTGAAGACGAGTCGTATCGACGAGATTGGTGACGGCGCAGGGCGGCATCGACGGCGAGAAAAAGAACGGCAAACGAGGCGGAGCTGCGGATCAAGAAATCCTTTTCTGCGGTAGCGCCGGCGTCAGTGCCGGAGTTTTGCGGCTAGAATACAAAATCCTGGCTTGCAGCCCAATTGTACAGATGAATTGAATCGCCGCCGTCCAGCCGGCTCATCAGCGGATCTGAATCGCGCACGTTTCCGCGCGGACCACTGACCGGCCCCGCGTCGCATGCGCCGCCCGCGCAGGCCAGTGATCCCACCCATGCGTATTGAATGTGCCGGTGACCGGGAGGCGCGCCGGGGGCCTGGTTCAGACGGATCAGCACATGGTTATGATCCCCGCTTAGCTCGACGGCGCGGATTGAGGGCGGCGCCGTCGAGTCGTCGTTATAGACGAAGCCAAAATTGCCGGGGTCGCTAACCAGCGTCGTGTCCAACACGATCGGCGGTGCCGGGACGTTGTAGGAAAGTGTGATCACACCGGCGTTTATAGTGGCGCCGACGATATACAGCGGCTTCCAGGGCACGCCGTCCACGAAGGTGCGCTTGATCGCCTCGCCATACTTTTCACCCAGCAATTCCTCCGACCGGTTCGTCAGGTGAGCGCCGTCCTTGCGGTAATACCGCAGCCAGTACTTCGGGCAGACCATGACGATCGACCCCGGATGGTCCAGTGCGGCGTTGAGCTGCGCCAGCGGGATCGGTGAGGTTGTGGCGGCGTATGAGCCAAAGCCGCGGCTGGTGTAATTGTTCATCTGGTCGGTGAACAGCAACAGACGCTCGTGCTGTCCGGTGATTGCGCGCAGGTCGGCGTCGAAATCGTCGCGCCATTGAACCAGGTCGGCTTCATACTCAGCGGCGCTGGCGCCGAATTCAGCGTCGGTTTCACCGTGAGTGACGGTTAGCGCCCGCACCACGTCGCGGATTCCTTTGGCGCTCAATATCGCCGCCACCCGCTTTACGGTTTCAAGTGCGTTGCGGTAAGGGACCGTCCCCCGCTTCAGCATCGCGTAGGAAGCGCCGGTTACGCCGTTTGCCGAAAACACCACCGGCCAGGGAGATTGCCCGGCCTTCAACACGAGATGGTTTACCTGGAAGGTCATCCCGGCGCCTATAGTCTCGCCGTCGTGGTCGGCGGTTCGTGCTTCGACCAGGGGCACCAGTCCGGTGATCAGGGTAGGTTTGAGCGAATGGAATTCTCCCCGGTCCATCACCTGTCGCACGCCGAGGTTGGTCATCAGCGCGTTGGTCGGCCACGCCGGAGTAGTGGAGATGGCAGGGTTCGCAAACAAACCGGTGGAAAGGCTTTGACCGGTTCCGACGATCTCATTGTAGATCGGAGCGGCGGATTGTCCTGCCGAGACGTTATCGCCAAAGCAGAAGGCCGCCAGCACGGCGGCCGCTGCTATGGCAATGAAGAGAAAGAAGCCGCGCTTCCCAGCCCTAAACGGATCGGGCCCTCCCGCCGTCGTCACGGCAGCGGGAGGGACCGGATGCCGGAGCTAAAGCGGAAACGTGCGGCGCAAGGCCTGACTTCGGCTATCCACCGATATCGCAACTGCGCAAGACCTTGCCCGGAAGCGCGCCGGTACAAACATTGTCTTCGAAAGTGACTTCCCCATTGATAAGCGTGTAGCGGTAGCCTTCGGCCTTCTGCACGCGGCGCCAGTCGCCGTCGGGCAGATCGTTGAGCCGCTCGGTCGGCTTCACGCTGAGCTTTGCCTGATCGTAGATAACGATATCGGCCGGCATCCCTTCCCGCAGCCAGCCGCGATCGCGAATCCCGATGGCCCATCCGATCATGGTGGAAAGCCGCCAATGCGCTTCCTCCAGCGTCATCACCGCCTTGTCGCGCACCCAATGCGACAGGAAGTAAGTGGGATAGCGGCCGGTGGTGAGAAACTTGGTGTGTGCGCCGCCGTCGGAGGCCCCCACCAGCGTCAGCGGATGCTTGACGATTTGCGCCACGGCGTCCTCGTCGCAGTTGGCCACGCCGGGCATCCTGAATTCGGTCTTGAGGTCCTCTTCGACCGCGAGGTCGAGCAAAACGTCCACCGGATGCTTGCCGCTCTCATTTGCGATCTCACCGATCGACCTGCCCAGCAAGCCGTGGTTTTTATCCAGTTCCACATCGGCCACAAAGGTCGTGTCCCAGCGGAACATCGAGACCTGGGCGGCTTCGCCGTCGTAGCGGTCAGGCTGCCTGGAACGCCGGCGCCCCTCCATATCGCGTTTAAGCGCCTCGCGCCGCTCCGGGTCGCCGAGTTTGGCTTTGCGCTCTTCGATGCTGCCCATCGTTGCTTCCTTCCACGCCGGCAGTTGGTCGAAGAGTCCAATAGTGTCCATGGTGAATTCGAAGTCCAGCGGCACGCAAATGTTGACCGGCAGAACCGTCGCCTCCTGGCAGGCCTTCTCGGTCCAGGCCAGAATCTTGCGCCATCCGTCGGGATCGAGCGGACTGTGGGCGACACCGTTGAAGTTGACCGGGCGCCCGCTGGTTTTGGCCAGCTCGAGCAGAAAATCCATCCCCAGCCGCTCTACGTGCTTGCCCATCGTCCATTCGAGCGAGCCGCGGTTGAAGTCCGCCAGCACCGACGCCATCTCCAGAAATTCCTGGCGCGGCGCCACGTGAGTCGGCAGGTAGCCGCCGTCGTAGTCGCGATTGGCCGGGCTGAAGGTGGCCGAGAAGCCAAAGGCTCCGGCTTCGAGACCCTCGCGGAGCAGATGCTTCATTTCCGCCACCTGCTCGGTGGAGGCTTTGTACTCGGGATCGCGCGCCGCCTCGTTGCCCATCACCCACGCCCGCAGGGGCGAGTACGGCACCATCGCGGCGGCGTTGACGCCCATGCGTCCGCGTTCCAGGCTGTCGAGGTATTCGGGAAAGGTCACCCAGTCCCATCGCATCCCGGCCTGCATACAGGAGAGCGGAATCGATTCCGTGCGCTCCATCCGGCGCATCGCGCGTTCGCGGTCCTCGGGTCGCACCGGGGCGAAACCGAAGCCGCAGTTGCCGATCAGCACCGTGGTCACGCCGTGCCATCCGGAAATCGATGCGTACGGATCCCACTTGGTGCCGCCGCTCAGGGCGGCGTCGTAATGCGTGTGCAGGTCGATGAAACCCGGGGCTACGATCAGTCCGGTGGCGTCGATCTCGCGCTTGGCGCCGCCTTTGATCCTGCCCATCGCGGCGATCCGCCCGGAGCGGATACCGATGTCGCCGTGGTAAGCGGGAACCCTGGTGCCGTCCACAATCGTGCCGTTACGAATCAACACATCATACTCGGCCATGAGAGCCTCCTATCGACTGTTGAAGTTTTGCAGGCCGCAGGACACCTTTATGTTCTGGAATTTCTATAGCACAAACGGGGGCGATTCTCACGCCGAAGCCTCTATGCCCATTTTTTGAAAGCAAAGCTTGAGCCCGATACTTGCCAGATGGTCCCGCCGCGAGTGAGGCGCGCATCGGCGATGGATCGCACGACTCTCGATCACCCTACCCAGAAGAACGGAAATGGCTTCTGCGCCAATGTGTTCATGAATTCCAGACCTCAAATTATTTCATCCTGGGTCAGGGACAGCTCAGTGAGCGAGCCGCGCGAGTTCGTCCAGCCGGGGCATAATGAGGTCGGGTGGCAGGCCGGTTAGCCGATAGACGATGCGTTCCACGCCCGCCTGCCCGAAGGTGTCGATTGCCTTCATTTCGGTATCGAAGCAGCGCTCGGGAAAATTCTGATGCACGGTTATCCGAATCGACCGCGGGTCCCGGCTTTTGGCCTCCATGCGGTGTGCCAGCTTGTTGCGGATTGCGACAAACTGATCGAGCGGCATGCGAGGTGGGAACCATCCGTCGAGGTAATCGATATGCTGGTTGACGGGATTTGCGACGCCCAGCAGCAGGGGAGGATAGGGCTTTTGCACCGGCTTGGGCGGACAGAAAATCGGATCGAAGTTGACGAAGCGGCCGTGATATTCGGCCTGCTCCTGGGTCCAGATCGCCTTCATGGCCTCGATCCGCTCCTTGAACACGTGCCATCGATCCTCAAAGGCGGTACCGTGAGTCTCAATCTCCGAAACCCATCCGGTGCCAACTCCAATGATGATGCGGCCGCCCGAAAGGACGTCGAGGCTGGCGAATTGCTTCGCCAGTATGATCGGGTCGTGGGCGGTCACCAGGCACACCCCACTGGCCAGCTTGATCCGCCGCGTAACGGCGGCGGCGCTCGCCAACGCCACCACCAGGTCGAGTTCACGCAGATATTCCGCCGACATGGTTGGCAGCGGATAGGCAACGCGCGGCTTGACAGGGATGTGGATATGCTCGCCCATGAACAGCGCGTCCAGTCCGCGCTGTTCCACCGCCGCCGCCAACTCGGTGATCGGCATGATCGCGGTGTTGGGAATGATCGATACCCCGTACTTCATCGATCCCTCCGCGCGGCCTGTGGCGCTCCGGGCCGGCGGTGCCGCCAGTCAATCGCGATGCTCGGCAGTTGGCTGCCCTAGAGATTCATTTTGACTTCGTAGCTGCGAACTGTCGGAGCACCCATGAACAGCGGAGTGATGCGCCGGAACAGCTCGCGCGACAATTCGCTGTCGGCATATGCAGCGAGGTCGGCCTGAGTTTCCCAATTGGTGATGCCGACGATTTCGCTTCCGCTTTGCAGGACCTGGTTGAACACGCAGCCCTTTTGCTGTCTTACCCGGGGAACGAATTCGTTGAGCACTCGCCAGGCATCATCGCTCTTGCCGGGCTGAATGGTTCCATAGAAGAGGCGCGTATACATGAGCTTGGACTCCTCGCTGCGTTCCATAGCCGGTATGATTGGGAACCGGGCCGCGATCATAGTGCGCCTGGGCTTCCGAGCGCAAACCTGAAGCGGCCGTTTGCACCGCGGACGGTTGCTCGCCGGCAGTGAGGCCCCGCTTCCGCTTTCGTTGTCTTCATAAATTGCGTGTGCTAGCGATCCCGCAGTTGTATTGTTGCTCTTGTGGGAGTCCTTTGATTCGAACGGGAGGGCCCTTGAATGTCCTTCTATCTCAAGAAGTCGTGGGTCGATACGGAGCCTGGAATCGAACTGGTCAACATCCATTACACCTGGACGCCGATCGGCGCGCCGCCCAACTGGGAGGCTCATCGCGAGACCCGCGTGATGCCGCGCGGTGGCACCCTCATTCGCGGCATGGGCGGGACCACGATCGACGAGCACGGCAACAGCGTGCAGACCACGATGGAAAAGATCGAGCTGCCCGACGACGGGACGCGCCGCAAGATTATCCGCTTGCCCAAGGACGTGCAGAACCCGGCCTCCGGCAAATGGGAAGAGAACTACCTCTTCCATCATTATTTCGAAATTTTCCGCAACGGCCATCGCGACTACAGCCAGCTGTTTACGGAGGAGATCGTGCTGCGCGAAGTTGACTTCATCAACTTCGACGACACGCTGTGCGGCGGATGTTGCTACTGGAGTATCTACGACTGGGACGCGCCGCAATATACGCCCAGCGAAGAGCCGCGGTTTATCGAGCGCTACGGTGACGACAACCAATTTCGTTCGCACAAGTTCTACGGCTACGAAGACAAGGAAACCTTCGAACGTATCAGGTCTGAAATGATTCGCGCGTTGCCCTCGCCGCGCCGTTTTGTCAGCCGGGTCCAGGGGCCAAAGGGCGCGACAGTGCATTATTGCTGGCACACCGGGCCTTTCTGGTCGCCCAATCTGGCAGACCGATGGGAGGACTACCGCTACCACACATCGGTGGTGCTCTAATCGTTGAAAAGGCGTCATTCCTGACTCTCGAAACGTCGGCGCCTGTGGATTTGTCACGGCCGCAGCCTTCGTTTATCCCGACTGCTCCCGAAAAAAGTGGATAATGGATAGGCGCGGACGCTCGATAGAGCGCCAAAGCCGCGGCGGGTGAAAAAAGGTTCGTGAGGATGCGTTGGACAGGTAGAAGCAGAATGATCAGTTGGCTGGACGAGACGGCCGGAAACGCCTCGCACAGTATGGTTGTCTGCCGGCAGGAATTGTCTGGCCCAAATCCCAGCCTTCACTATGGATTCGACGGATGGCAGGAGCCGATCCGCGACACACCGCTGCACTACGCGGGGCCGGGACTTTGGGTTGGCGAGGTGCATGACCTGGAAGGGCACGTTGCGCTGGACTGCGCTATCAGAGACGGAGAGTCATGGGACAACAATTCCGGACTCGATTACCGGCTGTGGATTGGGCTTGACGTGCTTGATTCGCATCTGCACATCAGCGGCAGCGGCGGCGGTGACCTGGGAATCGCAAGCTACCTCAAGGCCGCGGACTCCGCAGGGGTCGATACCGGCATCGTTTCATGGCCCGAGCCGCGGCTGCTGGACCGCCTGAACCTGGCCGACGCGGGGTTATATCCGCTGGTATGGGTCAGACCGGGTGCCACCCGGCGTGCCGACCTGCGGCTGCGCCTGGGCGCAGGCTCGGTCGGAATAAAGCTGCATCCGACCGGCGACGACTATCGCGCTGACGATCCTGCGCTCGACCCTTACATCGCTATCGCGGCTGAAATGGGATGCCCGGTGGCCTGCCATAGCGCGCCCGGGGAATCGGATCCGGATCATATTCGGCGGCTGGCCGAACGGTTCCCCACTGTCCCGGTGATTTTGTATCACACCTATCTCGGACCGCGAGAAGGGCGGCGCCGCGCGGTCCAGCATGCGATGGAGCAGCCCAATCTTTACCTGGAGACGTCGTGGTGCGGATGGCGGCAGGTGATGTCGTTCGTGGATCAACTCGGCGAACATCGGGTGATGTTCGGATCCGACGGGGTGATAGACGGGCCGTCGCATTACAACCGCAATCCTCCCAACGTCGAAGGCAACGAGACTTACGCCGCCGGGATGGTCTCACTGGTGCGCGAACTGGGACCGCGGGCCGCACGAATGGTGATGAGCGGCAATGCGCGACGGGTCTTTGGGCTGGACCGCGAAATCCGGATCGGCGAGGCTCCCGCTCCCTACAGCGACAGCCGGTAGTTTTCCGCGTTGTTGTTGTCCCAGCGCTCGCCCTCGTCGCCCACCATTGGAGTGTTGTTGCGCAAAAGCTGAAACGCGTGCTCGACCGTGCTGCCCTTTGGCCCCCAGACCTTTCCCACCCATCGGCGCGGCAGGGGGACGGTCTGGACCAATTCATAGATGGCCGCGTCGGCTACGCCCTCGCCTTCGCGGTCGTGTCCGGGCGTGTCGGGCGGAAGATTGAGTTCCAACCCCTTGAGTTGCGCCTGGGTCAAATTGGGTGCTGCCCAGCCGTCCACTCCCCACACCACGCGCACTTCCGTAACCCATCCGTCGTGGTCGACGTATTCGACCTCGCGCGCGACGATTTCCTCGGTGAAAATCTGTGAGATCGGGCCGTGTCCCTGCGTGCCGCCGGGCAGGAACTGATAATGGAACAGGTAATTGTCCTTATTGTTGAGGTAGCGGGGAATTTCGATTACCGCTTCGCGCACCCTGGGATTGGTGTTCGGCACCACCGCCATCACCTCGGCGTCTTCGTCGCCATTGAAGGTGACATGCTCGCCCAGCGGCGACCACTTGTAGCGAATCTCGACGTTTTCGAAATCGGGCCGCGGATCGATCCAGACCTTGGTTAGCTGGAACATGTCGCACCTCTCTTGAGCCAGCCGGAGTCAGCCGCGCAGATTGCACAAATCATCATGTTGCAAACGCTAAAATCTTTTGCAAACGGGTGCGGGCCTTTTTTGGGTATCAAAAGAAAGTTTCCCGTTCGGCGTGGGGCGGCGTTAAAATTGATTGGTCTGCAGTGAGATCGGGCGCGATCCAAAAAGCGTTGGCGAACATGGCAAAACGAAAACGGCAACCCTCAAGACGGCCAGTGCGTGAGGAAGCTGCTCCCAGTTTCGAAACCTGGCTTGACCGCCTCGAAGGTGTCTGTGCGAGGGCGAACGGGGCAAGGGAGGAACTAAAAACCCAAACCGTGGCGTTCCTCGAGGTATTGAGGGCGTTGGGCACTCCCATGATCGACGGTCCAAACGTGCATTTCGTCTACTACGACCCCGCCGCTCGCGATGTGGCGGTAGCCGGTGAGTTTACGCAATGGGCCGCCCGCCCGATTAAAATGGCTCCGATCGCCGATTCGGGCTTCTATCATTATTCGCACCAATTCCCTGATTCCGCCCGCGTTGAATACAAGCTCTTGGTCGATGGCGCCTGGATCGTCGATCCATTCTGCCCCAACCGTATCGATAACGGCGTCGGCGGCGAGAACTGCTACTTCGTGATCGGCGATTTCCGCGAACCGCCGGAGCTGGAATGGCGGCCGGAAGTGCCTCATGGCGAAGTCGAGGAATTCGACTTCGACAGCAAGCTGCTTGGCAATCAGCGCCGGGTGTACGTCTACCTGCCGCCCGCCTATGGCAAAAAGCCCGAATTGAGGTTCCCGAGCCTCTATGTTCATGATGGCGGCGAGTACCTGAGCCGGGCGAAATTGCCGCTTATCCTCGACAACCTGGCCCACGCGGGCGCCACCCCGCAGTTGGTCGCGGTGATGGTGGACCCGGTGGGACGCACCACCGAGTATCGCGCGGACGAGGATTACGCACGATTCACGGAAGAGGAGCTTTTGCCGGAAATCGAGCGCCGCTACCGGACGCAGACCAATCGCGACGCACGCGCCGTCATGGGCGCTTCACTGGGCGGTTTGATTTCCGTTTACCTGGGACTTACACGCCCGCAACTTTTTTCCAAGGTCGGGGGCCAGAGTGCCGCACTAATGATCGCAACCGGGACGCTCACATCTCTCATCGAGCGGCTTGAAGCGCCCGGTGCATTCTATTTCGACGTCGGCGAATACGAGCCGCGGTTTATCCCGGCGCTGCAGAGCATAGTGCCAATACTCGAGAGTAAGGGATGCCGCTGCATGCTAACGGTGGTCCCCGCCGCCGGCCACAACTGGACAAGCTGGCGCGCGCATTTGAAGGATATGTTCACTTTCCTGTGGCCGAAGGGCCACGGGGTGTGATCCAATCGCGGCCTCGCCGGAATTGCGTTCTCGCAAGCGCCGCCCAGCCGGGGAAGGTTGCTCGCTCAAACGGTCAAGGTGTGGCCCAGCCGGAAACCGCGGGTATTCAATTCGGCAATGCGGCGGACTCAACGTAAACCGGGGTGACGAGGTGCCCTTCGGCATGCGCGACGTCTTCGGGAGCGGCCGGGCGGAAGGACGCAGCCGGGGATTCACAGCGCAGGCATTGGCGCATCGAAAGTTCCAACAGAACCAATTCCGACTCGCTCATCCTGTAGCGTTCCGCTATCACCATGGCGTGGGCGTCGGCTGCCAGTTTTTCCTCGGCCGTCATGGCGTAGTGAACCCATCCGCACTCCGCACAGGCGACCAAACGGCGGTTAGTCAACACACGAGGCGCTGACAATTCAAGCTTATCTTGTTGCTCGTCGAAGGCTGACATCATCTGGCGGCCGATTCGAGCGTATTCGAACGGCGAACCCGTATATTCACTATACGCGGAACTTCACGTCCCGTTAAGGTTCAAAATTGACAGATAAAGTCAAAATCTACGGACGGCGAAGTCGCCGGCCCGCCAGAACCTCGAATCAACTAACGTTCTAAACCTATGCCGCTTTCACCGAAGCGGTTGCCGGGGTCAGGTGCGACTCGACGAACTGCCCGCCTTTCATTACGACATCCAGCTTGGTGCGGTCCCGAAGCACCGAAATGTCCCGAACTGGGTCGCCATTGATGACCAGCATGTCCGCGATTTTGCCTGCTGCGATAGTTCCCGCCTGATCGTCCATACCGAGCAGTCCGGCGCCGTTGCGCGTCGCCCATCGAATTACGTCAAGCGGCGAGGTCCCGGCGTACTTCACGTAGAACTCCAACTCGACTGCGTAGTCACCGTGGGGCATCCACGAAGTGCCGAAGTCATCGCCGATCACCAGCCGAACACCGGCCTTATTGGCCTTCTCTACCGACTTGTAACCTTGCTCGAGCCAGCGCTCCTCCTGCGCCAGGCGCTCGGCCGACATGCGCTTGCGCATGAAGTCCATCGTCTTCCAACTGAAGTACAGGCTGGGAGTAACGTAGGTGTCCTGCTTGACCATCAGATCGATGCATTCGTCGTCCATCGCGTCGGCATGGTCAATCAAGTCCATCTTTGCGTGCAGGCAATCCAGGATCGCCTTTCTCGCCACCACGTGCCCGCGCACCATCTTGCCGCGCTCGTGTGCCGCCTGCGCCGCAGCCTGGATTTCGTCAAACGTCATCGGCACTTCATTGGCCTTCATCTCGAAGCCGTGCCCGCCGGTAACATAGAGTTTGATAATGTCGGCGCCCTGTTTGACCTCCTGTCGGATCACCTTGCGAAACTCGTCGGGGCCGTCGCACACACGGCACAGACCCTCGATGCCGAGCTTCCAGTAATCCGGGTTGACGTCGATCGGGCCGCCGGTGGTGACGATGTCGTGGCCGCAGGCAACGATGCGCGGACCCTGAATCAGCCCATCCCGAATCGCGTCCCTCAGCGCCACGTCAACGTTATGCGGCGAGCCGGCGCCGACGGCGCCCGTGAAGCCCGAGCGCAGCAGCAACTCGGCGTTGCGCGCGGCCGCCAGCGCCAGGTAGGTCGGCGGATACTTCAGCTCGATATCCATCGTGCTGTTGATATTGATGTAACCGGCGTGGAAGTGGCACTGATTCATCCCGGGCATCAGCGTTTTGCCGCCGAGGTCGTACACCGTGTCGCGTGCGGTGGGCTCAGGGATGTTGCCGTTGGTGCCGACGGCCGTGATACGGTCGTCCTCGATCACGACCGTGGTATTCGGCTGCGGAGGATTAACTCCGTCCAGCAGGTTTGCGGCGGTAAAGAATGTACGTCCCATGACAAGCCCTCCTGATTGGTTGAGCCCGGTCCTAGCTTAGGTTTTGTATCGCCTGCCCGATGACAAATGTCAACGTAGCTGTTCAGCCGGCCGCTGCCGCCGGCTCGACCCATCGGCGCGCGATTTCTTCCAACCGCTTGATCATATCCGCTTCGCTGCGGGGTCCAAAGGGCGGCAGCACCAACTCCTTAACGCCGAGATCGTGATATTTGCGGAAATCATCAGAGGTCGGTTGATGGCTGGCGGGACCGATTATGATCTCCAAGTCGTCGAGTTTGCGGCCCTGCGCGGAGAGCAAGCCGCGCAGCTTGACCAACCTTTCAGCGGTCGCATCGGGACTCAAATTGAGGCCGAACCATCCGTCGCCGTATTCGGCCACCCGGCGCAGCGCCGGCATCGAGTTGCCGCCTACCACGACCGGCAACTTGCCGCCGGCGGCCGGCTTGGGAAAACTGCGCACATTACTGAAGCGCGCGAACTCTCCGCTGAACGCGCTGACGTCCTCGCCCCACAGCCGCCTCATCGCGGCGACATAGTCGCGGGTGCGATCGCTGCGGCGTTCCCACGCAATTCCCATCGCCTGGAACTCCTCCTCCAGCCAACCGATTCCAATACCGACCACCACGCGGCCACCGCTTAGGTGGTCAACCGTAGCAATCGCCTTGGCGAGTGCCAGCGGATTGTGCTCGGGCACGAGACAGACCCCGGTCGCCAGGCGCACCCGCTTGGTGAACGCTGCGGCGTACCCGAGGCCAACCCACGGATCGAGTAGGGGCGAGTCCAACCGACCCATGACCTCGCCGCTTGGAGCATACGGGTAGCGCGATTTGTAACCCTCTATAAGGACGACGTGCTCAGGCGCCCACAGCGTAGCGAAGCCAAGCCGCTCCGCGCTCATAGCAATCGTTTTAATCGAGTCGGCGGCGGTTCCCGCGCCGATTCCTATCGAAATTAATCCAACTTTCATGCGGAACCTCCCGCGGTTGTTCAAATTGCGAGCGCGCTGCATCCTGGCGAGCCGCCCTGGCGCTCCCAAGAATTGGTCAATCGGTTGCGCAATGCAACCCGATTTCCCGGTTGGGTAGCGAAAGCGGGAGATTCAAAACCAAACGTGACGAGTGCAAAGAAGTTTCGCTAATTTTTGCACGGCCTCTATCATTCGGGCACCCTTTGATGTATGGAAACAGAAGCGTCATGTCGTGTGCACTTTTTTGAGGATGGACATGACGCATCGTAGCGGCGGGTGGAGAACAAACAATGCGGGGACGCAGTAAGAAACGACGTTCCGGCCGGAACATCATCCGCTACGACCGAAGGCGGCCCGACTGACCTTGGGGGGACTCTGCACTTGAAGATCATTGCGGCCCCACACGGGTAAGGTGTGGAAAACTCTACTAATACCGCCGCTGCGCCCGTAAACGCTGGTGAAATTGACCCGGCGGGCAGCGGGATAGCGGCGGCCCAGCAATCTTCAAGTCGCGCAGCGGAGGCCAAATGGGCTGCCCGCCTGGTCGGCGCGGGCTCGCTGCTTACGCTTCTGTACCAGGTAGCTTATCTAGCGCTGGACAAACAGTTCCTGTCGCTTAGCCGTCCATCGATTCTGATTTTTCACCTCGTCAATGTCGCGCTGTTCGCAGCAGCCGTAATCATGACGCTGAACGTAGGGCCGTGGATGCGAAAGCACTGGAAAATGGTTGCGTTCACCTTCAGCGCAATCATGATCGCCAATTCCACAGCCATAACGATCCTGACCGGCCAAACCCAGCCCCTGTTCATTGCCCTAATGCTTTTTTTGGCCGGAACCGGGCCGTTCCTGTCCTGGGGAGAGCGAACCCAGGCGGCGCTTTCGGCGGTGGCCTTTGTGGCGTTCGGCGTCACGATGCTCGCTTTACCGAATTCCGCCTTCGATCCTTACCAGGGTCTGGGAATCTTCATCGCGGCCGCCATCGGACTGTTCTCAACTGCATTGGAGCGGCGGCTGAGGCGGGCGCGATGGGAGGCGGAAGCGGAGGTAGTGAGGGGACGCGAAACGCTGCTGCTGCAGGAGCGCCTGCGGGTGGCGGGCCAGTTGGCGTCGGGCGTGGCGCATGACCTTAACAACACGCTGAACGTGGTGAAGCTGCGGCTGGCCGTGCTGTCGCAGGACGAAGCCGTAAAATCGCGCCACGGGTCCCGTTTGCAGGCATTGCAAGGCGCGATCGAGGATGCGGCGCGGACCGTGGCGCGCGTTCGCGATTTGGGCAAAGCGCGCGGCGATGGCCGTGACGAACCGGTGGATTTGTACGAGATTGTAGCGCAGGCAATCGATCTGGCCCGCAGCAGTATCGAAGGAAGGCCGTCGCTCAGGGGCGCCTCGATTCGAATCTCCTCGCAGGTGCCCGAGTCGCTGCCCTCCGTAAGGGGACCTGCTTCCGACCTGCGTCAGATATTCCTCAATCTGCTGCTAAACGCCGCCGACGCCCTGGGCGGCCAGGGTGAAATTGAGATCGATTCGAGCGTCGAGCAAGACGTGGTGACCGTCCGCGTATCGGACAACGGCACTGGCATCCCGGCCGTGCACATCGAGCGTATATTTGAGCCGTTCTTTACCACCAAGGGAGCACACGGCAGCGGCCTGGGGTTGTCCACCGCCCGCGAGACCATGGAGAAAATCGGCGGCAGTATCACGGCAGCCAACCGGACCGGCGGCGGCGCCGTGATGGTATTGAAGTTCCCGTTGGCCGAACCGGCTGCAATAGCTTCCGCTACGCCCTCCACCGCGGAGGGTGGCGGATGCCGCTTTCTGCTCATTGACGACCACGCTGACAATGTGGACTCCCTGAAGGAGATTCTGGTGCGCGACGGCCAGGAGGCAGACGTCGTGTTGTCCGGTGCGGATGCGCTGGAGCGACTCCGCTCCGGCCCTATCTACGATGTCATCCTCTGCGATCTTGGGATGCCGGGGATGAGCGGATGGGATGTTGCCCGCGAAGTTGGTCCGATCGCCGGCGACGCGAGTTTCTATATCGTAACCGGATGGGGTCCCGACGTCGAAAAGGAGATTCCGGCTTCGGTCTCTGTTTCGGGCGTGCTGACCAAGCCTATCGACTTGAACGAGCTGCGCCGGATAGCAGCCGCGGCGCGTGCGCGCCGCCGTCCATTGAACGCCCTGGCCGGCACAAGAGCCAAGACCGCCCATCAGGCAAACGGCTGTTGAGCACGCCAGCCCAAGTTCGCGAATAAAGCACAAATTTCTTGAGACCGCCTTCACGCCCGAGCGTTGCCGGATTAACCATCGGGCACTAAACTCTGATTATGGGCATAACAGTCGCGGCCTTCGTGGCGGGCCTGATGACCTGGACTCTGCTGGAGTACGTCATCCACGGTGTGATGGCCCATCTGCGCAACACGTTCGTCACGCGGATCCATGCGATACATCATAGCGACCCTTATGCGGTCTTCGCGATCAAGGCGTGGTTGCCATCAGTTGCGATACTGATAGTGCTGCTTGGCCTGTTCGGACCGGCGCCCGGGGTGGTCTTTTATTTAGGTCTGGCGTGCGGGTTCGCGGCCTATGAGATCCTCCATTACCGGATACACTTCGCCGCTTCGCTGATGCCGTTCGAACGCCGCCTTCGGGACCATCACCTGGTTCATCACCTGCGCCGGCCGATGATGTGCCTGGGCGTCGTCACCAACTTCTGGGACAAGGTGTTCGGCACCGAACCCGCGCGCCAGGAATTGGCCATGCTGCGCGCGTCGGTAAAGGACGTAAAACCTCTGACCGGTCCAAGCAATCTTCACCGGTTGATATCGTCGTTTCTTTCTTAGGCGCGCAGACCTCGCCCCGGAACGCGCGCTTCCCAACTTCAGCCTTTACGGCGCGGAGGAAACATGGATTACAAGAACATTTTGTTGGAGGTACGCGACGGTGTGGCGCATCTGACGCTGAACCGGCCGGACGCGGCGAATTCACTGAACCTGGCACTGTCCCAGGAACTGTACGAAGCGTTGCTAAAATGCGACGAGGATCCCGAGGTGCGCGTGGTGTTGGTCGGCGGGTCTGGCAAGATGTTTTGCGCGGGTGGCGACCTCAAGACTTTCGCCGCGCGCAAGGGCGACCTGCCGGCCCATCTCAAGCTATTGACCCACTTCATTCATGGCGCCATTTCCCTGATGGCGCGGATGGACGCGCCGGTGATAAGCGCCGTCAACGGCACCGTCGCCGGTGGCGGACTCGGCCTGGTGTTCGGCGCAGATTTGGTGATAGCCGCCGAGTCGGCACGCTTTACTATGGCCTACACGCGGGCGGCGTTGTCGCCCGACGCTTCGACCAGCTTCTTTCTGCCCCGGTTGGTGGGATTGCGGCGGGCGCTGGACCTCACGCTTACCAATCGTGTGCTCTCCGCCCGCGAAGCCATGGACTGGGGTATTGTCAATCGGGTGGTGCCGGATGCGGAATTGGCGGAGGCCGCCCAGGGTTTGGCCAGGGAGATGGCCGGCGGCTCGACGGCAGCCTTCGGCGCAGCCAAGCGCCTGTTGCGCGAAAGCTTCAGCAATACGCTGGAGACTCATTTGCAGGCCGAGGCGCGCACGATCGCCGACCGCGCGCGCAGCGCCGACACGGGCGAAGGAATAACAGCATTCCTGGAAAAACGCGCCCCGCGTTTTCGCGGCTTGTAGGCTGCAAAGTGGGGCAGGCCTCCGCGCCCGCCATCGGTGGGGCCGGCGATAGGCCCGCCTGAAAAAGGAATCATCAAACTTTCGGATAAAACTGTTTGCCGGTTGCCTGGTATGCACGACAGCACTGGACGTGCAACTTCCCAGGGCGCAACCTTGAACCAGGGCAGGACATCTTAAATTCGGGCTGACTGGCCTTTGCCGAAGGGAGCGGCTTCATTGCCATGACCGAGCAGGAAAGCTTTGAGCTGAAGTGCGTCAACACCATTCGAACACTGGCGATCGACGCAGTGCAGGCGGCCAACTCGGGCCATCCGGGAACCCCGATGGCGATGGCGCCGGTGGTGTACTGTCTGTGGGACCGCTTCCTGCGCTTTGATCCCGAAGATCCGATCTGGCCCAACCGCGATCGCTTCGTGCTGTCGGCGGGGCATGCCTCGATGCTGCTCTACTCAATGTTGCATCTGACCGGGGTCAAGTCCGTCGATCCGCATTACGAGGTTCTGGGACAGCCGTCGGTTACGCTGGACGACATCAAGCACTTCCGCCAATTGGGCAGCAAATGCCCGGGGCATCCTGAGTACCGGATGGTCTCCGGAGTCGAGACCACCACCGGACCGTTGGGGCAGGGGGTTGCGACCAGCGTCGGGATGGCGATCGCATCGCAATGGATGGCGGCGCATTTCAACCGTCCCGATTTCGAGATGTTCAACTTCCGCGTTTACGCGCTGGCCGGCGACGGATGCATGATGGAGGGCATTTCCAACGAGGCGGCGTCGCTCGCGGGACACCTGGCGCTGTCCAACCTGTGCTGGATCTACGACAACAACCACATCACGATCGAGGGCAATACGGCGCTGGCCTTTAGCGACGATGTGGCCACCCGCTTCCTGGGCTACCATTGGAACGTGCTGCGGGTGGGTGACGCCAACTCGATGGAATGGCTGGACCAGGCGCTCCAGACCGCGCGCCAGACCACGGATCGACCCACTCTCATCATCGTGGACAGCCATATCGCCTACGGCGCGCCGCATAAACATGACACCAGCGCCGCGCACGGCGAACCGCTGGGCGAAGACGAAGTCCGCGGCGCCAAGCGCAATTACGGATGGCCCGAGAACGCGAAGTTTCTTGTTCCCGACGACGTGCGGCAGCACTTCGCCGCGGCGATGCGCAAGCGCGGGCGCGAGATGCGTGAAGCCTGGAACGCACGTCTGGGCGAATACCGAAAGGCGTATCCCGATCTTGCGGACGCGCTTGAGCGCATGCAGCGGCGCGAGTTGCCCGCCGGATGGGACGCGGAGCTGCCGGCCTTCAAGGCCGATCCCAAGGGAATTGCCAGCCGCGACTCCTCGGGTCAGGTGCTTAATGCGCTTGCGCGCCGCGTGCCGTGGCTGATCGGCGGAGCCGCCGATCTGTTTCCGTCAACCAAGACCCGGCTTACGTTTGAGGGCGCCCGTGATTTCGAGGCCGATGATCGCGTCGGCCGCAATTTTCATTTCGGGATTCGCGAACACACGATGGCCGCGATTTGCAACGGCTTGTCGCTGAGCAAGGTTCGGCCCTTCGGATCGGGCTTCCTGATTTTCAGCGATTATCTCAAGCCGTCGCTGCGCCTGTCGGCGCTGATGGAACTGCCCGTAATCTACGTTTTCACTCACGACTCGATCGGTCTCGGCGAGGACGGCCCCACCCATCAGCCAATCGAGCAACTGGCGGCGCTGCGCTCTACCCCGCATCTGATCACGATCCGGCCCGCCGACGCCAACGAGGTGGTGGAGGCCTGGCGCGCGGTGATGCCGCTACAGCATCAGCCGGCCGCCTTCATCCTGAGCCGCCAGGCGCTGCCCACGTTGGATCGCTCCAGGTACGCACCTGCATCCGGGGTGAAACAGGGCGCTTACATCCTGGCCGACGCGCCCGGCGCCAAGCCCGACGTGATTGTGATGGGGAGCGGCAGCGAAGTTTCGATGTGCGTGGAAGCGTACGAGCGGCTGAGCAAGGAAGGCATGCGCGTCCGCGTGGTCAGCATGCCGTCGTGGGAGCTGTTCGAGCTGCAGAGCCAGGACTATCGCGACAGCGTGTTGCCGCCCGCTGTGAAGGCGCGAGTGTCGGTGGAAGCCGCGGGCACTTTTGGATGGTCGCGATATGTCGGCCTCGACGGCACCAGCATCGGGATGCATACCTTCGGCGCGTCGGCGCCGATCAAGGAACTGCTCAAGCATTTTGGCTTCACCGTCGACCACGTCATCGCAGCGGTCCGCGAGCAGATTGCAAAGGCAGGGAAGTAGCCGCGCAGAACAAAAAATAGGTTTTAAGCAGGCATCGACGAACTCTATGGCGGACAGGCGCTTTCTGTCCCCTATCCTCAATCCTGGGAGAGGGCGGACGAGGTTACACGCCTCTATCCGTGAGCGTTTCCTGCCGTTCGGCCGGCCGCCTTCGGCCAAGCCTATCTGACCGTATGAACATACACGGCTCTGGTGTGGCGGCGCAGATGGCGGGTAAATTCTCCTTGGGGAGGATCGCCGCATGCCTCAGTATGATTTCGACCTGATTACGATCGGTGCCGGTTCGGGCGGCGTGCGCGCCAGCCGGATTGCGGCCAGCTACGGCGCGCGCGTGGCGGTGGTGGAAGAGCGCTACCTGGGCGGCACCTGCGTGAACGTCGGATGTATCCCCAAGAAGCTGCTGGTGTACGCCTCCGAGTACGGTCCCGCGCTGGAGGAGGCGCCGGGCTTTGGCTGGAATATCGCGCCGGGCCGCTTTGACTGGGCACGCTTGATAGCCAACAAGAATCGCGAAATACAGCGCCTCAACGGGGTTTACGGCGAGGTGCTCACCTCGGCTGGCGCAGCGATCATCGATGGGCGCGCGACGCTGCTCGACGCGCATACGGTGGCGGTGGGCAATCGGCGCATCAGCGCGGAATATGTGCTGATCGCGACTGGAAGCTGGCCGGTCGTACCGGCGATTCCGGGCGCCGAGCATGCGATCACATCCAACGAAGCGTTCTTTTTAAAAGAGCTGCCGCCGTCGGTGATCCTGGTCGGCGGCGGATACATCGCCAGTGAATTCGCCGGCATCTTTCATGGAATGGGCGTAAAAGTGTCGCAGCTCTATCGCGGTGAGCTGTTCATGCGCGGCTTCGACGATGACCTGCGCGCTTTCCTTGGCGAGCAGATGCGCAAGCGGGGTATCGATTTGCGCTTCAACACGGACGTGACAAAGATCGAACTGATGGGCGACGGCGTGCGGGCGACTTTAACCGACGGTACGGTCCTGGACGCCGGTCTCATCATGTATGCCACCGGCCGCGCGCCCAACACTCATAATATGGGGCTGGAGCACGCCGGCGTCGAGCTGGACGCTGCCGGCGCGGTGGTGGTGGACAGCTTTTCGCGTTCCTCGCAGCGCAACATCTATGCGGTCGGCGATTGCACCAATCGCGCGATGCTCACGCCGGTTGCGATCGCGGAGGGCCAGGCGATGGCCGAGACGGTCTTCAACCACAAGCCCACCGCGGTGGACTATGCCCTGGTGCCGACTGCGGTATTCAGCCAGCCGAGCCTGGGAACGGTTGGACTGACGGAGGCCGAGGCGCGCCGGCGCCTGGGCGAAATTGACGTTTACAAGTCGAACTTCCGTCCGTTGCGTCATACGATAAGCGGGCGCGAGGAGCGCACGCTCATGAAACTGGTGGTAGAGCGCAAAACAGACCGGGTGGTCGGATGTCATATGATCGGCGCTGACGCCGGCGAGATCATCCAGGGCTTCGCGGTAGCGCTAAAGTGCAATGCCACCAAGGCGGATTTCGACGCAACGATCGCTATTCATCCGACCGCTGCCGAGGAATTGGTCACCATGAGAAAGAAGGCCGAGTAGGGTTCGCACCTGCAGTCACCCCGCGGCCCGCGCTCCGTTCTTGCAGTTTACGCGCAATGGGGATTATTGTGAGGCATAGCTCGCCCTATGGCGCGCAATCCTACGGCGGAGGGGAGCTCGATGGCTCCAAAAGAAACCTCCCAGGGCAGCACCGAGCAAGCGCTGCATCATCGCTACCACGCGTTGCTTGACCCGCGCCAAACGCTCACCAGTGAACAGCATCTGATGCTTGCTCTGCTGACCGATGCCGTGGCTCTGATCCTGCGCGAAGACCCCGCCGAGCATCATGCCGCCGCTCAGGCCTGGGATTGGATCCTGGGCTTTGGCAACGGCTCGGTCTCCGTCGAAGACGCATGCGATGCGGTCGGCCTGGACCATCATGCGCTGCGCAAGTACCTGGGCCGTCTGCGCCATCATCATATGCGGCGCGAGCGGCGGCATTAATTAACGCAAGACCGGTATGCAAGGCAGGTGGAGAAGACGCCTGGGGGTACCGCTTTGCCGTTCGGAGACGCGTACTTCAATCAAATTTGACAGACAATTTTTATCGTGAGAGCCAATAAATACGGGAATTTTAACATTTTTGTAGGTCAGGCCCTTAAATACTTGACAGGCGATAGCTAATTGCTGCATACAAATAGCAGCGGTGGTTGTCCCATCGGGCTGATCTGGTGGCAGACGGTGGTGAGGCCTGGTCGAGCTGCCGACAGCCTGGAAGCTGCGGACTTGGCTCTGGATTGAATGGGCGCTTGTGGACTGAAAGAGCCATCGGCGCAGGCCGCTTAAGGGGGTTGGGGGGGAGACTCGCCCGTGTGGGCGGTACAAGGACACGGCACCTGCGGGTTAAGCGACGTTTTGGCGGATCAAGGTCATAAGGGGTGGGCAACCCAGGGCGTTGCGTTCCGGAAGATCGATAGCCACACGGGCGAGTCTAAAATTTGCCGGCTGATTTTGGCCCAGATTGGTTGGGCAGCCGAAGAAGGGTCGGCCAGAGCTCGCAACAATCCATCCCGCCGCGCGGAAACCACTACTCCCAATCCGGGCCTTGGCCGGCCACGTACGGATTGCCCGAGTGGGCGGTAAAACCGCCGTCCGACAGAATGTAGGCTCCGGTTACAAAGGAGGCTTCTTCGGAAGCCAGGAATAGCATCACATTGGCGATTTCCTGAGGCTGCGCGAGGCGACCGATCGGAATCTTGTCCTGGAAGATCTCCTTGAAGCCCTTGGGCCGGGTAAGGGTGCGCAGAAAGCCCGGCGTGGCGGTTGAACCCGGACAGACCGCGTTGCATCTGATTCCCTTGCGCGCGTATTCGATCGCGGTGTTGCGCGTCAGCGCCAGCACGCCGGCTTTCACCACAGCGTACGGTGCCAGCTTGTAATCGGCCAGCAGCCCGGCGGTTGATGAAGTGTTGAGGATGACGCCGCTGTGCTGCTTGACCATTATGGGCAGCACCAGCTTGGTGGCATAGAAATAGGCCGTCAGACTGACGTCGAGCGTCCGTTGCCATTCATCCAGGGGAATGTCGGCGACGCGCCCGACGGCCGTGTAAACGGCGTTGTTGAGCAGCACGTCGATACGGCCGAATTTTTCGACGGTCGTTTGCACCATGCGCTCAACGTCGGATGGCTTGGCGACATTCACCATCACCCAGTCCGCTTTCCCGCCTGCGGCACGGATCTCATCGGCCACACGGGCGGCGTTGGTCTCGTCGCGATCCGCAATCATGACGATGCTGCCTTCACGGGCGAAGGTTTTCGCGGTTGCCTCACCGATACCCGAAGCGGCGCCCGTGATCAGAGAAATTTTTCCTTGAAGACGCATGATGACGCCCGTCCTTTCGTTGAAGCGAGTCGTTGGCCGTTCAAATAATTCCGCAGCGCCGCAATTCATCCAACTCGCCGGCGTCAAGCCCGAGCAATTCTTCATAGACCAGCGAATTGTCGTGTCCCAGCGCTGCTGCGCCGCGCCATATCGCGCCCGGCGTAGCGGAAAACTTGGGCGTCACCCCGATACCTTTGACCTTTCCCACCTGACCGTCCTGCCATTCGATATGCATCGCGCGGGCTTGGTAATGCGGGTTTTCCGCGCATTCACTGGGCGACATGATTTTGGAGCAGGGCACGCCGATTTCGCCCAATTCGCGGATGACATCGTCGGCGCTGCGCTGCGCGACCCAGTTGCGGAAGAGCGCGTCGAACTCCAGCCCTTCGGGCGAGTTCACGTGCCATGCCGCGTGCTGCCATTTCTGCTCCTTGGGATCCAATCCGAGCATCCTGCACAGCCGCCCATATTGCTCGCGCAGCGCCGCGATCATCAGCCATTCGTCCTTTGCGCGAAACGTGTCGAGCGGCTGCGCGCCAGGCGATTTGTTGCCGCCACGTTGTGTCACCACGCCGCGCTGGAAGAACTCGATCATCGTGGGGCCGAGATGCTTGTGCACGACCTCGTATTTCGCGATGTCGATCGACTGGCCCGCGCCGGTGGTTCGGGCATGAATCAGCGCCGCCAGCGAGGACCAGAGAGCGCACAAGGCTGTCATATAATCCGCGATCGACGGCATCGCGCGGCCGGGCGGCTGCGGATCGGGAAAGCCCACATTCGCCATCAGGCCGCCAAACGCCTGGGCGATTGTCTCGTGCTCGCTGAGGACTGGCGAGGCGGAGCTGGTTTGGCCGCGGCCGGAGACGTGAGCGATGACCAGGTGCGGACAGGCCTTGAGCACTTGAGCGTCGCCGAGCCCGACCTTTTCCTGCGCGCCGGGCGCGGTATTGTCCATCCAGATTTCTGCGCGCGCCAGTAGCCGCAGCATCAATTCGCGGCCGCGTGGCGAAGCCAGATCGAGAGTTACGCAGAACACGTTCCGTCTTTCCTGGATCCAATTCGATCCGGCCGAAGCGCCATCCGGCGCCTCGATCTTCATGCCCGACGCGCGGTAAGGGTCGCCGCGTCCGGGCGGTTCGATGTGAATCACCTCGGCGCC
The DNA here is from genome assembly GCA_035262365.1 of Binataceae bacterium (SeqCode). Lineage (GTDB taxonomy): Bacteria > Desulfobacterota > Binatia > Binatales > Binataceae > JAJPJA01. The sequence continues at coordinate 28,130 of DATFSZ010000111.1, read as the reverse complement.
CATTTCCGCCGCCAACGCAGCGGCGAACGGCTGCGCAATCCCAGTGCCTGAAGAGAGGATTCGCACGCCCCGCAAGGGACCGAACTGCTGTGGGACCAGATTGCCTTCTACCGCCATACGCGCGCCTTTCAGCCCGCTGTTGTTTGGCGGGCAATGAGCCTCAAGTTTTTGCATCATTGCGGGCCGGAGCAAAGCGCGCGCGACACAAAAATTGGGATGCGAACATGGCGTTGCGGCGGCGCGATGCGTCAAGCTATGGTCTGTAAACGAAATTTCCGCTTCGCCGTGCGCCCGGCCGGGTAGCAAGCCGGCTGCGGTGCGGCGGCGCGCCGAGGGAGGACTCATTATGCGCCTGATGCACACGATGATACGGGTCAACGACCTGGACGAGTCGCTGAAGTTCTACTGCGACAAGCTCGGGATGAAGCTGCTGCGCAAAAATGATTATCCGGGCGGCGAGTTCACCCTGGCCTTTCTCGGCTACGGCGGGATTCGCGACCACACCGTGATTGAACTCACCTACAACTGGGGCAAGCACAAGTACGACGTTGGCGACGCGTTTGGCCATCTGGCGGTCGGCGTGGATGATGTCTATCGCGTTTGCACCGAGCTGCGCGCCAAAGGCGTCAAAGTGGTGCGCGAACCGGGCCCGATGGCTCATGGCACGTCGGTAATCGCCTTCATCGAGGATCCGAACGGCTACCGGATCGAGCTGATCGAAGACCGCGCCGGAGGAGACGCATAAACGATGAAAGCCATCCTCTATAAAGGCCGCGACCAGCTCCAAATGGGCGAAGTGCCAAAACCCAGTCCCGGCAGCGGAGAGGTGCTGCTCAAGGTCCATAATTGCGGGATTTGCGGCTCCGATCTGCATGCCGTGCAATTCGGCTTGGGAATGAAGCCCGATTGTATCCTGGGCCACGAATTCTGCGGCGAGATCGCGGAGATAGGTCGCGACGTCCGCGGGTTTGAAACCGGTGAGCGCGTAGTGGTGGTTCCCTTCAGTTCCTGCGGCGCTTGCGAGTTTTGCCTGCGCGGCCAGGGCTACCACTGTGCGAAGATGAAGTCGGTGGGATTGGGTCCGCTGCCCGGCGCGTACGCCGAGTTCATCGCGTGCTCGCAGGCCAGCGTGCTCAAACTGCCGGATCGACTGAATTCCCGCCAGGGCGCACTGGTGGAGCCTTTGTCGGTCGGGTTGCACGGCGTCAATCGTTCGCGTCTGAAGCCCGGTACGCCGTGCGTCATCATGGGCGCTGGACCCGTGGGTCTGGCGACGCTGCTTTGGTGCAAGGCCAAGGGCGCGGACCCGGTGGTGGTGTCGGAGATCGCGCCGGGGCGCCGCGAATTGGCGCAGAAATTCGGCGCCAGCGCGGTGGTCAACCCGCGTGAATACAACCCCGGCGCCAAGGTCAAGGAGCTGTGCGGAAAGCTACCGCAAATCGTGTTCGAATGTATCGGGGTCAAATCCACCCTCGGCGAGGCGGTCGGGCTGGTGGACAAGTGCGGCCAGGTGGTGGTGATTGGCGTCTGTATGGAGCCGGACCAAATCATGCTTTTGCAATGCTTCTACAAGGAAGTCGACATCAATTTCGCGCTGGCGTACACGCTCGGCGACTTCGACGAGACAATCGCCGCCCTGGCAGGCGGGAAACTCAATGCCGACGCGCTGGTCACCGACGTTATCAAGCTGGAGCAGGTGCCCGCGGCGTTTGAGATGCTGCGCAAGCCGACCACTCAAGCCAAGGTTCTGATCGAATTTCCGCACTGACCGCGCGCATTTCTCGCGCGCGGCCGGGAGGGCGAGTCGATGGCGCGTTACGAAACGCTGATTTACGAACCAGCCGCCGACAAGGTAATGCGCCTCACGCTCAACCGGCCCGAGCGGCTCAATGCCCTTTCGCTCGAACTGCTGGCCGAGTTCGATCAGGTGATGGAAGAGTTTGAAAACGACGCCGGCGCCAGCGTGTTGATAATCCGCGGCGCCGGACGCTCTTTTTCCGCCGGCTATGACCTCCAGGACGCGCAGTTTCGGGCGGCGGGTTTCGTGTCGCAACCGATCGCCGCGCGATGCATAAAGTGACTGCGCACTGGCTGAGGTTGTACGACCTGCCCAAACCCACGATTGCGCAGGTTCACGGTCATTGAGTGGCGGGCGCCACGGAACTAGCGGGTCATTGCGACCTAGTTTTCGCGGCGGATGACGCCATGTTCGGAAATCCCGCCGGGCGCGCGCTGGGGATCCTGCCCACCATGGCGATGTGGCCTACGCTGGTGGGGCCCCGCCGCACCAAGGAATTTTTCTTTACGGGAGATACGTTCACGGGCAAACAGGCGGAGAAGTGGGACTTGATAAATCGCGCCGTTGCGGACAGCCGCCTCGAGGAAGCGACGCTCGAATACGCCCGTCGCGTTGCCCTCGTTCCGCTGGAGCAGCTGAGCCTGCATAAGGCTGCCGTAAACCGCTACCTGGAGGTGATCGGCATTCGCGCCGCGGAACAGTCCGCGTGCGACCTGGACGTGATCGCGCATCAGACGGACCCGGTGCAAAACTGGGTCAGGCTGTGCCGCGAGCGGGGATTGCGCGAGGCGCTGGAGGAACGCGACCGACCCTTCAAAAAAACGGGCTTGTGACACCTCGTGTGTTCCCGAAGCAACGCCCGGCTCCCTCACCGCACCCCGGTCATGATATGATCTCCAAACTGGTTTGATGGGAGGAGGGGAAGTTTGAGTAGACTGCGTCGATGCATCACGCCTTAGATCCTCATAATATCGCCCAGGTTCTCGAAACCTGGGGTTACGTCGGAATCTTCGTGTGCGTATTCGTGGGCAATCTCGGCCTGCCCGTGCCCGAAGAATCAGTCGTTCTGGCGGCCGGTTTTCTCGCCGGACGCGACGTTCTGAGCCTCAAGGCGGTGATTGTGGTCGTCTTCATCAGCGCAGTGGTGGGTGACAACTTCGGCTACATGATCGGCCGGACGGGCGGACGGCAGGTTTTGATCCGGGTCGCCAACTCATCGACCTGGCTGCGCTGGCGCTACCTGCGGTTCAAATCGTTTTTCGACGCCCACGGCAACAAGACAATTTTTCTGGCGCGTTTTATCGCCGGCCTGCGTTTTATCGCAGGTCCGATGGCGGGGGCGCTGCGAATGCCGTTCTGGCGTTTCTTCGGATGGAACGTCTCGGGCGCCGCGGTTTGGTGCGGGGTGGTAACCTACCTCGGATTCGTCCTCGGCGATCAGTGGGAGAGCTTCGCGCGCCAGGTCCACTCGGCAAGTCCATGGGTCATGATCGGCGCGATAGTGATAGTGGCCGCGCTCTACCCCTTGTGGGTGCGCTACCGCGCCGCACCGCGAATCGAATCCTGAATCCGCCGCTGCCGCCGTTCAACTCGTAAACCAGCTCCCGTTTGCGCATGCGCAACTCGCGATGGTAGCTTGCGGCCAGTCTCTATCGGCTGCAGCCGAAGGGGGTTCAACGCCGATCTCCAGGTGCGAAAAGCGGGAGGATGCTCAGGATGGCTCAACTACCTTATGGCGACGAGGGCGCGGCGTCCGAAGAAACGCTTAAACTGCTGAGAACCGGGCGCATTACGCTCAATGTGTCGCGTATGATCGCGAACTCCAACGCGGTGTTTAAATATTTCACTCAACTGGGCGGCGCCCTGATGGGCCGGGCCAAGTTGGATCCAAAGCTGCGCGAGCTTGCGATCCTGCGCACAGCCAAAGTCAGCCATTCGGTTTACGAATGGACGCAGCATGTGCCGATGGCCAGGCATGTCGGCGTCACCGAGGCACAGGTCGGGGCGTTGGACGACTGGAAGACCGCTTCGTGCTTCAATGATTTGGAACGCAAGGTTCTGCGCTTTACCGACGAAGTGGCAGCCAACGTCAAGGGCTCGCACGAAGCGCTGGAGGCGCTCAAGAAGGATCTGAAGCCGGACGAGATCGTAGAGTTGATCCTGACGATCGGCTTCTGGGGAATGGTGGCGCGATTATTGGAAACGACCGAAGTTGACCTTGAAGATTTCGCCGGCAAGGTGAACCTGCTGGAAGCCAACCGCTAAGCCGCGCAAGGAGATGTCAAATGGCTCTGCTACCGTACGGAAGTGAGGACTCGGTTCGCAAGGCGGCGGTCAAGCTCAACGTGGCCCGCATGATCGGCAACTCGGACGGCGTCGCGAAGCCGTTCGCCAAGATGGCCAACGCGCTGGTGATGAAGACCAAGCTCGATCCGAAGCTGCGCGAGATTGCGATCCTGCGCACAGCCAAGGTCAGCCGCTCAGTTTATGAATGGACTCAGCATGTGCCGATGGCCAAACACGTCGGCGTCACGGACGCGCAAATTGCGGCGATGGACAACTGGCAGAACGCCAAGTGCTTCAACGAGCTGGAGCGTGCGGTGCTGCGCTTCACCGACGAGGTCGCAGGCAACGTCAAGGCATCGCACGAAGCTATGGCCGCGCTAAAGAAGCATCTGGACGCGACCGACATTGTGGAGCTGATCCTGTCGATCGGGTTTTGGGGCATGGTAGCGCGCTTGTTGGAAACCACCGAAGTGGACCTGGAAGAGTACGCCGGTAAGGTGAACCTGCTGGCGCCTGGAGAATCCAGCTAGGCCTGTCGAAAGAACGGTCGTATTAGCGGTGCTCCCGCTGGACGGCCGTTTATGATTCTCACCAAAAACAACGACCCAAGGCCGGAAGGCCGCATCGTGTAGCTTGCTCTAAAACAAGCCTCGGACAGCTTCGCACAGTTTCGGTTCTCCTACCCATCCTCGTTCTTCAAAGCGGCGAGCGGTGAAAGCGGCGCATCAGCCTGAAATGATGTGGAGCGCTTGTTAGATCAAATGTCATAATTGGCATATGCGTTGCTCAATCAAGCTTCCAGTCGTACCAGCCGAGATTCAATGCGAATTGGGGGGAGGTTTTGTAGTGTTCAGCATCAATACCGACCGGTGGGTGAGTCTCTTTTTGAGTCTGTTGCTTCTTTTCGCTGCAAACGTGGCATTTGCCCAGAGTCCGGGCGAACCGCAAGTCCCGGTGATGCAGGACTGGCTTGCCCAGACAAAGCATCAGGGGGGCGGGATAGCGCCTGGCACCAGGATCACAATGAGCGACTGGCGGCAGTACCAGCAGTACATGCCGCTTGGAATGATAGAGCTGTTCGAGGGCAAGCATTTCTGGAGAATGCCGCAGAGCATCGAAATAGTTGTCGGCCCCACGGTCAACTATCCCGTGCCGGGTTTCTACGTGGACGCCACCGAGAAGAACAGCGGGCAGGTGAGGGTCGTTCACCTCCCGGACGGCAACAATGACATCAGCAACTACATCGGCGGCGAGCCCTTTCCGGAACCGCAAGAGCCGGACAAGGGCTACAAGCTACTGACCGATCTGTGGTTCGCCTATGCGCCTTATCTGTCAGTAGGAGGCGCCGAAAATCCGCTGCATACCTGCACCCAGGACCGTTTCGAAAGCATCTTCTGTCAGACGGTTGAATATGTGTACCGGCAGTTGGCGTACAATACCGATCCGCGAGTTCCGCGCGAGGACCCGCAGGCGGCTGACATGTGGTTTACGGAATGGATCATGGTCGAATCGCCGGAGCAATCGAAGTACACCGCTCAATTGACCCTGTTTCCGAGGAACAACCAGCGCAATGAAGAGCTGTACGTCTTTTTGCCGTCGCTGCGCCGCTCGATCAGGTTGTCGGTGACTGCGCGATGCAGCCCGGTGCTGGGAACAGACTATATTCAGGACGACTACAAGAGCATCGGATTCAATGGCGGGATCGCGATGTTCGACGCTAAATTTCTGGGACGGCGAAAAATCCTGACACTGTTCGGTGACTACAAGCCGCTGGCCGGCGATTTCCCTAACAATTATTACATGCCGGTGGGCTGGCCCAAGCCGTCGTGGGGTGCGTGGCAACTGCGGGACGTTGACATAATCGACGTGCGGCGCGTGCCTTCCAAACGCAGCGGGTATTGCGTGGGCAGCCGCATCATTTACCAGGATGCGCAAAATCACTACGCGCTGTGGGAAGACAGTTTCGACGCGAATCTTAAGCTTTGGAAGTCGTCGTTGGTGGCGCAAGGGCAGGTCAAGGACCCTGCGATCGGGTTTGTGCCCGGTCCCGTCACATCGACGGTCTGGGACCTCCAGAACGATCACATGACCAACGTCTCCACCCAGGACAGGTTTGGCCACGACTTGTTGCCCAACAACACGGCACCCGTCGAGTACCAGGACTTCGACAAATACTCCACGCCCGGGGGATTGGCGCAGATATTGAGGTAGCGCGCGAAAAAACCGAAGCCGGGGGTGCGGAAAAGAGCAGGGCGGGCGTATTGGCTGTGCCCAGCTTGTTTCCCTCTCCCTTATTCCAGAGGAGATGGCCGGTGCGAGAGTTTATGAATCCGTTCGAGTAGGAAAGTCATTGGCGCTGAAGAAAAGCAATTGTGTGCGTCAAGTTCAGCAAGCGGTCATCGGTAAGACGGCGGCTTTCTTTTCCAACGTCGCCTGGACCACCACCTCAATCACGCCGCGTAGGTAGTTCTCAGCTCCCGAATAGCGGAGCTTTCCAGTCGGCCCGCTAAAACTGGGGCTTTTGGAATTTGAGTGGTCCACAGCGCCGGCCTTCGTGCCGTTTTTTTTGGCTTCCTGAATCGCGATCGGCGGGAAGCCTTGATGCTACTGGAACATCTGAGGTTCGCGGGAGTTGAGCAGCACAAGGCCGCGATACATGTACTGCAAACCCGATAGCCCTGTCATCAGGACGGTCAGCAGGAGCAGCCCGGTCCAGATGTGGCGCACATGGTCCAGTTGCGGCCATCCGAGCAGGGCCGCCACAATGCATCCGATCTGCAAAAAGGTGCCGGCTTTGCCGGCATAGCTGGGCCGCACCGGAATTCGCTCCCCGATAAAGAACACCAGCATCAGGTAGCCGAACACCACCACCACATCGCGCACGGCAATCACACCCAGAACCCATCCGGGGAGGATGTCCTGCACGGTCAGGATGACGAGCGCGCTTAAAAGCAGCAGCTTATCGGCAAAGGGATCGAGAAAGGCGCCCAACTCGGTGCGCTTGTTGGTCCATCGCGCCAATGTGCCATCGAGGCTGTCGGTCACTGCCGCCGCGGCGAAAATGTAGAGCGCCTCGCGCAGGCGGTTGCGGCTGAGCAGCGCAACGAAGAACGGAATCGAAATGATCCGGCACAGGGTGAGGAAGTTGGGCAGGTTTAGCAGATGATGATGCAGTGGCGTAGCGGGTATGACCGCTTTGGGCCGGCGGTCGGCCGGATTTGGTAGCGGAGAGGGCACCGGTTACCTCGCGCGGGTTGGAACGGACGCCTTGCGCATCCGCCCCGCCATCGGCCGGGTTACCAAAGCGCGTACGCGCACGCATCCGTCTTGATAATCTTCGCTAAGCACCTGACCGTCGCGGCGCGCCGCGGCTACCAGGTCGCCGCGCGCAGCAGGCAATGTCACCGAGACCTCCTCCCGCAGCTTTGCAAAGAAACTGGCCATCATCGCCACCAATTCCTCGAGACCCTCGCCGCGCAACGCGCTGATTCTGATCGCGCCCTCGCTATGTAACCTGTAAAGCGGACTGTCGGCAAGATCGGACTTGTTAAAAACCATGATGCGCGCAATCGTGTCCGCGCCGATCTCTTTGAGCACCCGTTCCACCACCTCGATCTGCTCGGTATGCGTAGGCGAGCTGCTGTCCACCACGTGCAGCAGCAAATCTGCGGTTCGTACTTCCTCCAAGGTGGCCTTGAACGCCTCGACCAGTTGATGGGGCAGGCGATGGATGAAGCCGACGGTGTCGCTCAACATCACGCTCATCCCGCCAGGCAGCTTAAGCCGCCTGATGGTCGGATCGAGCGTTGAAAACGGCCGCGAGGCCGCCTCCACGCCCGCGCCGGTCAGCGCGTTCATCAGGGTCGATTTGCCCGAGTTGGTGTACCCAACCAGCGCAACGGCAGGGTAGGGCACCTCCAGACGCCGTCGGCGCTGAATCGAACGGGTCCGTTCCACTTCACGCAGTCGCCGGCGTAGCCTGGTCAGGCGCTCGGCCAGGCGGCGGCGGTCGACTTCGAGCTGCGTCTCGCCGGGGCCGCGCGTTCCTATCCGGCCGCCAGATCCCCCTCCGGCGCTGAGGCGCGAAAGATGGGTCCATTGCCGAGTCAGGCGCGGCTGCAGATAGGCAAGCTGCGCCACCTCGACCTGCAGCTTGCCGGCCTGGCTATGGGCGCGTTGGGCAAAGATGTCGAGGATGAGCTGGGTGCGATCGATGACCCGCAGTTTAAGTTCGGTTTCGAGATTGCGGGCTTGTGCTGGAGTCAGAATCTCGTCGAAAATCGTCAGGGAGGCGTCTTTTTGGCGAGCCAGCTCGCGCAATTCGGCCACTTTGCCGCGGCCGATAAAGGTGCGCGGGTCCACTTCCTTGAGATTTTGGAAAACCTCGCCCGCGACCACGGCACCGGCGCTCTCGGCCAGCGCGCCGAGTTCGCCCAGTGAGTCCTCGGCCGCAAACCGATCGGCACCGCCTATCGCAACGCCGACCAAAACGGCACGTTCACGCTCGGGTATGGTTGCTTGAAATGTCGGGGCCAGGGTGATGCTCTCAACAATAGGCTTGAGTTGATTGTATCATATCGCAGCCCCTTGCTGCGCCCTCAATTCGACTGCGCCCGGCGCCAGCATCCGTTCGACTTCGCCGACAAACCCTTCGGTGGGAGCGACTCTGAAGTCGTTGCCGAGCAGGAAAATCGCCTCGCGTGCGGCGTCAAGTTCCAGATGCAGATAAATTGGGCATCCTCCGCCATAACGTCCAAACAGCGCCTTGAGATTTTCCAGCGAGGCGGCGTCAAAGAGATCCTTGGGCGCCCGGATATGAACCTCGCGCACGCTGTCGGTCATCACCACGCTCAGCGGCTTGAGTTCATCGAGCAGGATTTGCGCGCGCTCTTCGTCGATATCCAGCTTGCCGCGCGCAACTACCGGCTCGTCGCTGTTGATGGTCGCTTCGACACGCTGGTAAGTCTCCGGCCAGGCGATTACCTCGACCGCGCCCAGCCGGTCCTCAAGCGTGAACGTGGCGTAGCGCTTGCCTGCCTTGTTGTTCTTGAGCTTGACCGCCTGCACGACCCCAATCAGCACCACCGAACTGCCGTCGGGAGCGGAAGGCAGGTCGGCCGTGGTCAGGTCACTGAGCCGGCCGATCTTGTCTGTGTACTTGTCCAGCGGATGAGCCGTGACGTAAAAGCCCAGCGCTTCCTTTTCATTGCGCAGCAACTCCTTGAGGTCCCATTGCGCGACCGGGCCGCGCGGCGCGAGGCGCAGCGCCGGCGCCATCGCGCCGAACAACCCCATCTGATTGGCGGCGGCCGGATCGGCGCGCCGCGCCACCAGTTTGAGGGCGTCCTCTATTTGCGCCATCGTCTCGGCCCTGCCGGCGCCGGTGGAATCGAACGCGCCGCACTTGACCAGAGCTTCGAGCACTTTGCGATTGAGCTGCTGCGGGTCGGACCGCGTGCATAGATCGGTCAGACTGCCGAAGCGGCCGCCGGCCTCGCGTGCGGCGATAATTGCCTCTCCAGTTTTCGTCCCCACTCCGCGGATCGCGGCCAGGCCGAAACGAATCGCGTCGGGCACGACGGCGAACTTCACCCGGCTTTCGTTCACGTCGGGCGGCAGCAGCTTGATTCCCATCTCACGCAGCGCCGCGATGTTCTTGTAGGTCTTGTCCACGTCGTCCATGTCCAGCGAGGTTAGAGCGGCCATGAACTCGAATGGGTAGTGCGCCTTCAGATACGCGGTGGTGTAAGTGGTCAGGGCATAGGCAGCGGCGTGAGAGCGATTGAATCCGTAGGAAGCGAAGGTCTCGACCTGCTCGAAAATGCTCTGGGCGGTCTCCTTGTCGACCCCGGTGTTGATTGCACCCTGGATAAACCGCTCACGCTCCTTTTCCATGACCGCCTTCTGCTTCTTGCCCATCGCGGCGCGCAGAATATCGGCCTGCTCCAGCGTGTAACCGGCCAGGGCCTGCGCCACCCGCATCACCTGCTCCTGGTAGATGATGACGCCGTAGGTATCGCGCAGGACAGGCTCGAGCAGCGGATGCGGATACTTGACTGTCTCGCGTCCGTGCTTGCGATCGACGTAATGCTGCACCATGGTCTTGCCGTCTTCTACCGCGTCGAGCGGACCGGGACGGAAGAGTGAGCCAGCCGCGATGATGTCATCGAAACAGCTCGGCTTGAGATCGGAAATGAAGCGGCGCATCCCCGAGCCTTCCATCTGGAACACGCCGACCGTGTCGCCACGCGCCAGCAATCGGTAGGAATTGGCGTCGTCCAGGGGCAAGCGGTTCAGGTCGGGTGGAGTTTGGCCGCTGGCCCTGATCAACTCGAGGGTATCCTGGATCAGAGTCAGGTTCTTGAGGCCGAGGAAGTCGAACTTGACCAGTCCGATGTCCTCGACAAACTTCATCGAGTACTGCGTGATCGCAGGAGCACCCTGGGCGCGGTCCTTGTCGGCGTAAAGCGGGACCATCTCGTCCAGCGGCCCGTCGGCGATCACCACGCCGGCGGCGTGGCGCGAGGCGTGCCGCAGCAGGCCTTCGAGCTTGAATGCGAATTCGAACAGGTCGGGATACTTTTGGCGTTCCTCGCGCAGGCGCGGCTCCATCTTGAGGGCATCCTCGAGCGGGAAGTCGCGGCCTTGCTTGGGCGCGGGATAGAGTTTGCAGATGCGGTCGGTGTCGGCGAACGAAAGCCCCAGAACCCGCCCTACGTCGCGGATCGCCTGCTTGCCCTTGATCGTGCCGAACGTGATGATTTGCGCGACCCGCTCCTCGCCGTATTTGCGCCGCACATATTCGATCACCTCGTCGCGGCGTTCGAAGCAGAAATCCACGTCGATATCGGGCATCGAGCGGCGCCCGGGGTTGAGCCATCGCTCGAACAGCAGCTTGTGCTCGATGGGATCGAGTTCTGTTATTCGCAGTGCGTAGGAAACCAGGCTGCCCACCACCGATCCTCGTCCCGGCCCCACCGGAATACGCAGGCCGCGCGCATAATTGATGAAGTCGGCGACGATCAACAGGTAACCCGAAAAGCCCATCTCGCGGATTACGGGTAACTCGCGATCGAGTCGTTGATGATAGGGGGTCTCGTCAAAATCACCACGCCGAGCGCGGATTTCCTCCAGCCGCGCCGCCAGCCCGGCCCGCGTTCGTTCTTCAAGTAACCGTTGAAGTTTGCTTTCTTCGACGCTTTCCTCCGCCAGAGCCTCCGCGCCAGGGTGGCCGCTTAACGAATGGCCGTCGTCGTGCGGCATTTGATACTGCGGGAAATGGAACTTGCTAAAGTCGAACTGGAAGTCGATGCGGTTGGCGATCTCAACGGTGTTGCGCACCGGTGAATTGTCATCCGCGAACGCCGCCTCCATCTCCGCGGGCGTCTTGACGTAGAGTTCGTCGGTATCAAAACGCCAACGGGTCTCGTCCGCCATCGTCTTGCCGGTCTGGATACAGAGCAGAACCTCGTGTGCACGCGCGTCCTCGCGATGCAGGTAATGGCAGTCATTGGTGGCTACCATCGGCAGGCCGATGCTGTTGGCGATATCGCGCAGCGCCTCGTTGTAGGGTCCGTGAAGCTTGTTGTCCTGTAATTCGATGTAGAAGCGGCCGGGAAACATCTGTGCGTAAGACTCGGCCACTTCGCGCGCCTTGTCGGTCCGCCCGGCGCGCACCGCACGGGCTAACTCACCCGACAGGCATCCGGAGAGCACGATCAGGCCTTCGGAATGTTCTTGGAGGATTTCCCTGTCGATGCGCGGTTTGTAGTACAGGCCCTCGCGATAGGCGGCGCTCAGCAACTGGCACAGGTTGCGGTAACCAGCGTGGTTCTGGACCAGCAGAATCAGATGATAGTTGCCGGCGCCTTCGACGTCATCGGCCTTGACCGCGAAACTGCGGTCGGTGCGTTTGCCGGGCGCCAGGTAGGCCTCGCAGCCGATAATCGGCTTGATCCCGCGCTCCACAGCCTTTTTGTAGAACTCAACCGCCCCGAACATGTTGCCATGGTCGGTGATCGCAATCGCGGGCATCCCGGATTGCTTGGCGTGGTCAAGCAACGGACCAAGTTTATTGGCGCCGTCGAGCAGGCTGTATTGGGTGTGAACGTGGAGATGGACAAAGCTCATGGCCGACCCCTCAACCCCTCATCGTCTGTTCCCTCGGAGAAATTTGGGGAACTGCGCAACGCCGATCGGATTAGCTCACGGCGCGGCATTCCGGGCAGGGAAGGACCGAAATACCTTCGCTGCCCGCAATGCCATCTTATCACTTCGGGCCCTACTTCTTCGCGGCAGGCTCCGCCTTCTTGGCCTCGCCCTTGGCTTCGCCGGCGGGTGGTGCGGCCTTTTTGGCGTCGCCAGCAGCCGGAGCAGCGGCTTCGGCTCCCTCTGCCGGGGCGGCGGCTCCTTCTTCCGGCGCTGCTTCCGCGGCCACAGGCGCCGCTTCGACGGTGGGCGGCAATACCGTGACGATCGCGATGTCACTGTCGAACACCGGCGTCACGTTAGGGCTGAACTGCAGGGTGGAGATGTGAATCGCATCGTGGATGCCCAGGTCGGAAACATCGACGTCGATCGCTTCGGGAATATCGGTCGGCAAGCATTCGACATCAATCGTGCGAACCAACGGCTGCAGGATTCCCCCATCCGCGACGCCCTTGGGCTTGCCGTGGAAGCGCAACGGTACCGTCACCTGGAGTTTTGCAGTGAGATCGACTTCGTAAAGATCGGCGTGGAGCAAATCGCCCGATAACGGAGCGCGCTGTACGTCCTTTATGATCACATGACGGCCGTCGAGATCGGGCTCGGCCGCTTTCAACCTGAGCAGGCGTTGCGCGGCGTCGGTGGTGACAGAGGCCCTGAGGCTCAAGCCGGCTACCGCAATCGGCGTGGCGGTCCTTTTTGGACCATAAACGATCGCGGGAACCTTGCCCGTGCGGCGCAGGGCACGGACCTGCCCCTTGGTTCCCAACTCACGTTTCTCACAGTTAAGATCGAGTGTCTCCATCGATTAAGAACTCCGAATATTCATTTTGACGTTTCGGTGCGCCCGATACCATCGGAAAAACTTGGCCTTCTGCAAGCGGCCATCTTACAGAAACAGCGAGCTGACTGATTCCTCATTATGAATGCGGTGCAGGGCCTCGGCGATTAGCTCCGCCACTGACAGCACCTTGATGTTGCGGAGTTCAGCCACCGCCTTGGGCCGCAGGGGAACGGTGTTGGTGGTGATTACTTCCTGAACCTGGCAGTGATTGAGCCGCTCGCATGCCGGGTCCGACAGGATCGGATGAGTGGCGCATGCGATCGCCTCAACGGCGCCGGCCTTGAGCACTACCTTGGCGGCCTCGGTAACCGTTCCTGCGGTGTCGATCATGTCATCGAGCAGGATAGCGGTCGCGTCGGTGACGTCGCCGACCAACTGCATCTCGGCGACTTCACTGGCGCGCCGGCGGCGCTTGTCTATGATTGCCAGGCTGGCATTGAGACGGCCGGCGAACGCGCGCGCTCGTTCCACACCGCCGGCGTCGGGCGACACCACGGTGACGCGTTTGTTATCAATGCGTTTGCGCAAATACGGAATCAGCACCGGCATCGCGAACAGGTTGTCCACCGGGATGTTGAAAAAGCCCTGGATCTGGCCGGCATGCAGGTCGACCGTCATCACGCGCGATGCTCCGGCGGTGGTGATCAGGTCAGCCACCAGTTTGGCGCTGATTGGCACTCGCGGCGCAACCTTACGGTCTTGACGGGCGTAGCCGAAGTAGGGAATCACCGCGGTGATGCGCTTGGCGGAGGCACGGCGCAACGCGTCCATCAGCAGCAGCAGCTCCATCAGATTGTCGTTGGGCGGGGTGCAGATGGATTGCATCACGAAACAGTCGCCGCCGCGCACGTTCTCCCGAATCTCAACCATTACTTCACCATCGGGGAAACGGCCCACCTCCGCATTGCCCAGACGCCCGCCGAGAACCGCGGACACCTCGCGCGCCAACCCAGGGTTGGAGTTGCCCGTGAAAATCTTCAGCTCATCTTTCGCCCGCTCAGGCATCGCTCTTCCGACCTCTTTCGTCCCTTATCGTCGTGGTCCCGGCTGTGCCGAGGATTGGGTCGTTTGGCTGGGCGGGAAGGATTCGAACCTTCGAATGCCAGGTCCAAAGCCTGGTGCCTTACCAGCTTGGCGACCGCCCAACTAATGCCCGCCGCTTTCCGTAACCCGCATCCCGAATGGTGGCCATCATTAGCCATGCGCCATTGCAATACAGACCAGCCTGCGTCGCCGTCCCTGCACTCCCTGGCAGCGGCTAACGCGATCCCTGGCGTAGGAAGCAAAACCCGAGCTGGGTTTGAACCGAGCGTTCAGGCCGTTGCGCAGCTCCAGCAGGTTGCGGAAAAGCTCCCGTAGCCCGCTCCTCCTCAACTTTATCTCCGTCGCAAAGGAGAAGCGATTGGCGACCCGCACCTGCTAGGATGGATTCGCTCGCGATGTTATGGCCGGGTTAAAACTTTGTCAATTAAGCTTTTAACATAGGTCAACAACTGTGCCAAAGCTTGTTGATGACTAGCCGGCCCCAAGAACCCACGCTGTGAAAAATCTTGTTTCAGGCATCCGTGCGGCCGCCGACTCCACTGCCCGCGCGGCTTCCCGGGCGCTTCCAAACAGCGCAAAAACAGCGCTTCCGCTGCCCGACATCAAAGTACCCGCCGCGCCGAGATTCTGAAACTGTGCTTTAACTTCGGCGATCAGTGGATAGCGCACCAGAGCCACACTTTCCAGGTCGTTGATCAGAAGGTTCGGTGCTGCGCAGAGGCTCTCAAGCGTCTCTGGCAGGTTGGCCGGTCCGGGACCACTCCATTTGCGCGGTTCCAGGTGGCGATATACTTCCGCAGTGGATACCGCGATCGGCGGTATGCCTATGGCGAGGTGAGAACGGCACTCGGGTTCCAGATATTCGATCCGTTCGCCGATGCCAGCGACGCGCGCTGGCCGCGGATCAAGGAAAAAGGGAACATCCGCACCCAATTGCAACGCCAGGGGGGCAAGCTGCGACGGATCGATTCCATGCAGCTGCGCCATCAGGCGCAGCACTGCGCCTGCATCACTGGAACCGCCCCCCAGCCCCGCTCCCGCCGGAATTTTCTTATGGAGATAGATTTCCAGCCGCCAGCGTAAGCCCTTTTCATTCATGAAAAGTCTGGCGGCCCGCGCCGCCAGGTTGGTATCGTCGAGCGGGATATCCGGCGAGTTGGAGTGGATTATTACCGCGCTGGTTTCGGCGTCGCCTGCTTCGATCTCAATGCGATCGAACAGCGACACCGGGAGGAAGACCGAATCAAGTTCGTGATAGCCGTCAGCGCGGCGCCCTGTTATACGCAGGAAGAGGTTGATTTTGGCGGGCGTCAGCAGTTCCAAGCGTTTGATCATCGGCGTGCGGTATCTGATTGCGGAATCTTGCGTCCAGGGCGTCGCGTGCCTCACGGCGAATCGTGCCGATGAACGCCATCAGTGAAACCATCATGCCCAGCGCAAACAGGATACATCCGGTGAGGTATACCGCGTGATAGAAATCCATCTGCGCGGCGGCATAGGAGACTGTCCTTTCATCCTGCGTTAACGGAGCGAGCACCGCGCCGTCGGTGCGCGCGTCCAACTCGTCGAAATTGCGGTAAAGGTCCGCGTTGGGCGAAGTCGCAACCACCAGGCGGCGATACTGAACGATACCGTTGAGCCCGACCAGCCAGTTCCCTGTGCCGAGCAGGATCAGAACCACGCCGGCCACGATACGCCAGTCGCTGTAAAGCTCCAGCGGTTTCATATCAGCAATCAGAATACGGACGCGGGGGATCAAAAACAACGCCGCTATCCGGCGCGAGCGCGGCACCTTATCCAAAAGCGACGCAATTACCAGTGCTCGACCGGGATGCGAGTGCGACGGCGCGCCCTCTGGTACACTTAGATTACTGATTCAGATAACCTTGGTGCTTGATGAGCGACGCGACCAATAACCGGCTGGAGCAACTGCTCAGCCGTTTTGCGCAAGGCGACCGGCTGGCGCTGGCCCGCCTGATTACGCTGGTGGAAAATCGCAGCGCCGACGTTGCCACTGTGATGGAGCGGCTTTACAGCCGCGCGGGCCAGGCCCATGTCGTTGGCATCACGGGGCCGCCGGGCGCCGGTAAATCCACCCTCATCGATCGTCTGGTGACCAAGCTGCGGGCGCGCAAGCAGCAGGTCGCCGTGCTGGCGATCGATCCGTCAAGCCCCTTTTCGGGCGGCGCCGTGCTCGGCGACCGCGTCAGGATGGGCGACCATTACAGCGACCCCGGGGTTTATATCCGCAGCTTGTCAACGCGTGGCAGCCACGGCGGTCTGAGCCGGGCTGCGCGCCAAATCGTAACGCTGCTCGAGGCGTTCAAGTTCGACGCTATTATTGTCGAGAC
Source organism: Binataceae bacterium (SeqCode) (assembly GCA_035262365.1). Classification (GTDB taxonomy): domain Bacteria; phylum Desulfobacterota; class Binatia; order Binatales; family Binataceae; genus JAJPJA01. Next base: position 11,602 of record DATFSZ010000111.1, on the reverse strand, counting down.
CGCGGGAGTGGGGCAGACCGAACTCGACATCATGGATCTGGCTCACACCACGGTCGTGGTAACCGTGCCGGAAGGCGGAGACGGTATCCAGATCATGAAGGCGGGCTTGAATGAAATCGCGGACATCTTCGTGGTCAACAAGGCCGACCGCGACGGCGCCGACCGGGTCAAGGCCGAACTGGAACTAAACGTTCATCTGCGCGGCGGCGACGGATGGCGGCCTCCGGTGTTGTTGACGGAGGCGGCTAACGACCGCGGAATCGAACCCCTGATGCAGCAATTGGACCGTCATTTGGAATACTTGCGCACCCACACCGACCCGCAAGCCGAGCGCCAGCATCGGGCACATGAGTTCGTTGAGATACTTACCGGCCAACTCGAAGAACGGGCAAAAAACGCTTTGGGCAACGGCAGCGCGCGCGAGCTGGTGGAGTCGGTGCGCGCTGGCCGCCTCAATCCTTACACGGCTGCGCGCATGCTGCTGGACGACCAAACAGCGATTGGTGCATTGCTCGGTAAAACAGTGCTAGACTGCTAGATAATGGCTTGGAGAAGGGACGCGCGCGTTTTCGCCATTGGTGACATTCACGGTTGTCCACAGGAATTGGACAGTCTGCTGAGGGCGGTTGATGCCCGCCCGGACGACACCGTGATTTTCGTCGGTGACTACGTTGACCGCGGTCCTTCGGCCCGGGACGTAATCGAGATTTTGATTGACTATAAGCAGCGCAATCCCGCGACCGTTTTCCTCAAGGGAAACCATGAGGACATGATGCTGCATTTCCTGGGGATGCCGGGGCATTACGGCGAATCGTTTCTTTTCAACGGCGGCTTCTCCACCATGGCGAGCTACGACATCGACGAAATGCATCTCGAGGAGGCGGCCCAGCTGCTGCCGGCGGAGCATCTCGATTTCCTGCAAAAGCTGGAAACCAGCTATTTGCGCCCGCCCTATCTATTTGTCCACGCCGGAGTTCATCCGCTGCGCTCGCTCGAGGATCAGGACGCCGAGGACATGTTGTGGATTCGCCAGGAATTTATCGCGAATCCGCATGACCTGGGGCATACGGTGATCTTCGGCCATACTCCGATGCGCGACGTGATGCTGGACCTGCCGTACAAGGTGGGACTCGATACCGGACTAGTGTACGGGGGAAAACTGAGCTGCGTGGAATTTACCGAGGCGCGATGCTTCCAGGTCAACCGCGGCAGCCGAAAGGTGAGCAGCCATCGCCTGAAATCCCTGCGCCACTAGCAGGCAAGCCCCCTTTCGTCCCTCGGCGTCCCCAGCTAATCTGTCCAATTCAGTGGCGGCGTAGCTCAGTTGGTTAGAGCACGCGGCTCATATCCGCGGAGTCGTAGGTTCAAGTCCTACCGCCGCCACCACTTAAGCTTCCGTCAGTAAGCTTCTTCACCAACGATTCTCGCGAAGCGCGCCGCCGCACACTTCGCGATGATTGCAACGATGTTTAGAAAGTCGTGAAAAGCGCGTGGAGCCGTCGATGGCGACGCCTCCCCGCATCCGATACCTTTACGCGTCCAGACTGTAGCAGCGCTTGCCGGTCCCCAGGGATCGACGCCGTAGCTGAATGAAGGTATGAAAAATAGTGAGATCGTAGCTGCAATCAACTTCCCGTTCGCCCGTCTTGGGGGAGCTTCCAGTCCGCCCCATCTCGCGATCCGTCCGCGCTTCAAATGAACCATCTGCCGGTGGAAGTCCAGCCAGTCGACTCGAATCGCGAGGATCTCCGAAGGGCGCCAACCAACCCGGAACCAGATGTAGTAGAGATCTCGATACCACTCCGGCACGGCAGAACAAATTCCTCGACCTCCGCGACTGTCAGCGGGTCTGAGTTTGATTGCGCGACTCGCGCAGCCTTCCTCCGGGCCCACTGCGGCACCGGATTCGCTGTGAGCAGTTCGTCCTCGACAGCATCGGCCATTCGCCTTAGGCAGAACGCCGAACACGTTTCGTGCTGTCTTTCCTGAGCGCCCTTATCCGGTAACGCCTTGCGCAGCGTCTTGCAGTGCGTCGCCTTTAGGGAGCTCGCGATTGCGGGGTAGAACTCGCCTGTTGGATGGTGAGTGTACTGCTTTACACGTAAGTAAATCCTTGCCTTTTCAGAGCAAGTAATATTAGGTTGAAGGTGGAACAATCATAGGGATTAGAAGGAAATTCAGAAGAAAAACGAACAAGCAAAAACAATGAGTTCTCGGGAGGATCCAACAATGGTGCTGCATAGATTGGACAGCTCGGCAAGAACGGCTCTCATTGCATCGGTCGTCGTGGCGATCGGGCTTTCTGTCGCGGGCAGAGCAGCCGCGCAAGGCTGCGGTGGTTTCTGCTCGGCCCTCCAAACCGCGTACGGGAATGGAGCCCTCAGCGGCAACGGCGGCGCGGAGAACACCGCGGTTGGAATCAGCGCGCTCAGGAGTAACACCGGTTTCGACAACACGGCCGTCGGAGTGTTCGCCCTCGATAACAGTAACAGCGGCAGCAACAATACCGCGGTTGGCGTGGACGCCCTGGAGTTCAACACGACCGGTGCCAACAATATCGCTGTTGGCTTCCTGGCGCTCATATCCAACACCACCGGCGGCAGCAACACCGCGGTTGGGGCGAACGCACTCGAAAACTGCACGACCTGCTTCAAAGACACCGCCCACGGAATCAACGCGCTCGCTTCCAACACGACCGGTAGCTTCAACACCGCCTTAGGGGACGCCGCACTCTTCAGCAACACTTCCGGCGGCAACAACACAGCTGTTGGAAGTGGCGCGCTTTTTCACAACATCAGCGGCGACAACACCGCGGTCGGTTTTAATGCGCTTCAGGAAAACACCACCGGCTTTTTCAACGTCGCTGTGGGAGAAAATGCTCTGCAAAAGAACACTACCGGCAACGATAATACGGCTACCGGGGTTAACGCGCTGGTGTTTAATACCACGGGCTTCAACAATACCGCGGCCGGATTCGAAGCACTGAAACAAAACACCATAGGGATCAGCAATACCGGCACGGGAGAGAATGCCCTCAGAGAAAATAAAACCGGCAACAGCAATACGGCAACAGGCTCCAACGCACTGGTGTTTAATACCGGCGGATCCAGCGACACCGCGACCGGCGTCAACGCTTTGAGGAACAACAACGCCGACAACAATACCGCAACCGGGGTGAGCGCACTGCAGCAGAACACGGCCGGCACCCAGAATACCGCTACCGGAGTGGGCGCTCTCCTGGCCAACACTACCGGTTCCTTCAACACTGCGACCGGGTTGAGCGCACTTAAAAGCAACACCACAGGGAGCAACAATACCGCCACCGGGATCAATACCCTTCTGTTCGCTACCACCTCCAACAACACCGCCGACGGGGCGAATGCCCTACAGCAAACGACCACCGGCGCCAATAATACGGCAACTGGATTTGGCGCCCTGCAAAACAACAAAACCGGCTCGAACAACACTGCGATGGGATTGAACGCTCTGCGCGCCAATACTACGGGACTGGACAACACAGCGACCGGGCGCACTGCTCTATTCGCCAACACCACCGGCAGCCTCAATGTCGCCTTGGGGCGTTTGGCGCTCGCCAACAACACCACCGGCCAGAGCAACATCGCAGTCGGACCGGCAGGCGGCTTTAACCTGACCACCGGAAGCAACAATATCGATATCGGAAACCTGGGAGCAGCCGCCGAGTCCAAAACGATTCGCATTGGAACACAAGGGACTCAAACCAGGGCCTTTATCGCCGGCATCAGCGGCACTCTGGTGGGCGGCAGCGCCGTAGTGGTAAACGGCACTGGACAGCTGGGCATCGTAGTGTCCTCGGCACGCTATAAGCGCGACATCCACGACATGGATAGCGCAAGCGACAATCTGATGAAGCTGCGTCCGGTGACTTTCCGCTACAAGCAGGACGCGCACGGCGAGCGTCAGTACGGACTCATTGCGGAGGAAGTGGCGCGCATCTATCCCGAGTTGGTCAGTTACGACGCGGATGGCAAATTGGTTAGCGTACGTTACCACGAGCTAATCCCGATGCTGCTGAACGAGTTGCAGCAGCAGGACGACCTGTTGCAGCAGCACGACGAACGGCTGCAGAAGCAAATCCAAGACAACCGGCGTCAGGCAGAGCAGATTCGGCAGTTAACCGTGCGCCTCGAGCATCAGTCTAACCAGGTCGCGCAGTTGAAGAGCATGTTTGAGCACGCTGTGTCCGCTCAGAGGACGTACCCGGCGGCTGTGGCAGCGTTCAACAGCGACTAGGGACGATAACCCTGGAACAGGAGTGCTTTGATCGCCGCGCTATTAGCTGGCGCAACCCGCTTACATGGCCGTTCGATGGCGAGGGAGCCACGGCAGTAGCAGTGCGATGATTTTCGATGTGGTCCGCTACTTCACGGCGCGTGTCGCTGTAAACGAAAGGGGCCCGAGTATATCAGATGGACGGCTCGGCAGTTTTCAGTCCATCACGGGGATGCCCAGCTCCGAGTGAACCTGATCACTCCTTCGCACTGCCTCGTGCTGGAAGCGGAGGAGATTGACACCCAGCAGGGTCGCGACGTCCGCAGCCGTTGGGAGAACGCTTGAGCCAATTCGACCTATCGTAAAGTAGATTTTCCCTGCTCGTAGGTCAGATAGCTGAGTTGCGGTAACAGTTCTGCCCGCGTCCGCCGAGTGTTGCAGCAGTGATCGACGCGACCCAGGCGAACAAAATCCATTGTCAGCGGAGACATGGTTCTGAAGACCGTCGCGAACAGCTCGCAGGAAGCCGCAGCGGTCAGGATCATCCACCAGGGCAGACGCCATGGGCGTGCAACGTCCTACACGCCCGGTTGCCTCATCGAAACTGTTGGATCGTGATCGGTGACTCATCGGCGAGCTGGTAGATGCCGCCGATTGACGGCTTGATACACGCCGCTGCTGTCGCGTCGAGGAAATCCCGGATTTGAATAACAATGATACCATGTGGGTTTACGCCACATTGCCAGCAATCTTCGCTGCGCCAGCCATCGCGCGGCCTCGATCATCAGGATGCCTGGCCCGTACACTGTAGCCGAACGCAGGACGACGGGAGCCGTGTTGGTTCCGTGTGTTGTTTCGAATAGCAGGCGCTCCTGCTCAAGCCGCGTACGCGCATGAACCGAAATTGGCACACGGTCTAACCGATCGGTGCTCGGATGCTCCGGAATGGTTGGTCTCTCAACATTTGGAAAGGAGATCAGAATTACCCGGCCAACGCCGGCCGCCATAGCAGCTCGAAGCAAATTGGAAAAATATCGAGTGTTGGTTTCGAGAAGAAATCTGGCTGGCTGCGGCCTGAAAAGGACTCCCGCGAAATGAACTACACAGTCTACCCCTTAAGTGCGGTGTCTAGTCTATTCGGCTGGGCCAGGTGAGCGCGGACAAGATCGTTCATCGCGTTGTCAACTAAATTGCCGGGCAACGGCGTGCAATGCATGATCAGGCGCAGCTTAACCGGCTCACACGACAGCCGGCGCGGAAGGCGGCTGCAAGGTTTCCCGATGCTCCGGTGATTAGGACGGTAGATACCGAGTGTGCCTCAATAATCAAGGTGGAAGAAGACCATGAAGTCCCTTAAACGCGTTTCGACTGCAGCACCTTTGCGCACTATTCGGATATGGCGACGTGTAGAAACGTCGTATGCCACCACGCACGAAACCAAGGCGTACCATCGCGCTCGCCATAGACAACTCCCGTCGCATGTATGCCGTCAGGCTCGATTGTACATTGCAGATCTGTAACTTCATCGACCGCGAAGGTTGACGTGCCCCACCATATCGGCGCCGCGGAATCGCTCAATTCATCGAAATGCAAATAGCCGCGCATCTTGGCGTAACTGCGCCCGTCTGTTGAGACCAGGTTCAGGCGTCCGCTGCTATTGATGATACGCCTGCCCTCAACGCCCGCTTCGGTGAAGGTCGCCCGAAAGGGACCGTTGCCGACGCGGCGATAGCACAGCCTATAGGTCTTCCGCATCCACACACCCAAATGAGAAGCGCTGGGTAGCCGCTGCATCTGATCCACCTCTTCGACTACAGCGCGCCAGCAACCGCGAAAGACCGCAGGCAGTGCTGGTTCGGGCTGCGGAGTCGCCGCCTGGGGTAGTTCCGCCACGGGCTGCGCGGCGCTCGAAGTCGGGGGAGGAGGCGATCGGACAGCAGGAATGGTCTGCACATTATTAGCGGGCGGGGTCAGCGGTAGAGCTGTCGGATCGGTCTGCTTGCGCAATAACCGAGTTGACTGGGTCTTCGGCATCGGCACCTCCAGCGCTTGCTGCGCCAAAGCCCCGCCGGCGCCGAATACGATTAGAGTTAATGCCAGCCCCCACAAACATATCCCCCATGCATGGGTGCGACGAAAATTAGCCAATTTCACCCAATCGCCTTCCAGCCCCACTCCGGGCAGCAGGATCCTCAGTAGCTTCGGCCGGCCAGCCCTTGGCGCGGGCTTCGGCCTCGATTACCTCGATGTTGGTGCGCACAGGGATGTCCGGTGTTATTTCGGATGACGGAAGTCGGACGTTGACGACGCATGCGTTCATGCGACTGCCCCTCTTGGAAAGCCTGCAGAACAGGTGACTCCCGGCCCCAACCAGCGTCGCCACGTCTTCGCCGTGCGCATCCAGCACGCCATGGCGAGTGACCCAACGTTGAGTTGATTCCTTGGCCCCTGCCTTTCCCACAATCAGACAACCCTCCGCGTCGATTCGAGCTACTACGTCGATAGCTCAAGCAGCGGATTCTTCCGCCGATAATCGAGTGGTACACCCACGCCGGCTGCCTCCCCGCGCACTTTGGCGATCCCCTCGTCGCCAAGTTCGGGCCGTTAACAACTGGAAGATTACTAAAAAGGCTGCATGTATAGTTAGCGTCGCCGGGCGCGCACTATGGGGTTGGCGCATTCTTTTCCACAACGGGCCGTGCGACAACTACCGTCCAACCCACCCTGGCACCCTCACGGACAAGTTCGTCGACGCTTTTCCCCGAGCCGGCACCGCGTAGGTCTTTGCCATTATGAACTCCGCGCTTCGAACGAAACCGAAATGCCGGAGAACGACGACGGGAAAGCGATAGAGCGCATGGACTGAACGAGGGTCAACAAGGTAGGCTTTCGATAATGCTGATGATGGGTCACACCGGCTATTTGACTCGCTGATTGGTACCCGGACCATTTTGGATTACCGGTAACGGGGGCGTTCCCGAGTTTCCATTCGGCGGGAAGCATGATTGTGAGGCTTCAGATTGGGACTCGTCGCTCTCCGCTGGCACTTCAGCTCCAACCTTTGTCTCCCGAACGGGTTTGGGGCCTTGGCCTCAGGCAGCGGCCGACCCCCACGAAGTGTTCGCGGCCATCCTCGCTGATGGTGGCCGCCAGGCCGATCTCTTACTGTTCCGGTCGCCCTGCTGTTTTTCCCCAACAAGATTCTAAGTCCGGCCCTAATTCTGGTTAAGCTTGCGATCAACACCGGGGTGGTGAGCGAACAAAATACTTCAGCCGGTCACAGCCGGCACCTTCCGCGCGGATGTTTTAATACATCCTGAGCCTGATGATATCGTGAGGCGATTCATGTCGCCGCTTCATCATGCGGCCGCGCGGGACGGGTGAATCTCACCGGTATATGTTTGATCAGTTCCAGACACGCCAGGTTGGCGCCGAGGCAGAAATGCTCGCCGTGGCCGAGGGCGACGTGCTCGTTGGGAGAACGCTTGACGTCGAACCAATCGGGTTCGGGAAATTGAGCCTCATCACGGTTCTCCGATTTTTCATCATCAGACGTCCCGTCGTTACCTTCTGGTGTGGGTTCAAGTCCTACCGCCGCCACCACCTAAGCTTCCGTCAATAAGCTTCTTCACCAACGAATCTCGCGAAGCGCGCCGCCGCACACTTCGCGATGATTGCAACGATGTTTACCGAGTCGAGAAGAGCGCGGGGAGCCGTCGAAGGCGACGCCTCCCCGCATGCGATACGCTTACGCGTCCAGATTGTAGCAGCGCTTGACGTTGTCCAGGATGATCTTGTTCCTGGTCGCCGCGGGCACGCCGGCGAAATCCTTATCAATTGCTCCGCGCGAGCGCGGCCAGGTCGAGACGCCGTGCGGATAGTCTGACGCCCACATGTAATTGTCGGCGCCAAAGCGTTGCAGGGATTCCGCGCCGAACGGCTCGTCCTCAAACGTGCCGAAGAGTTGTCGCTTCAGGTAGTGGCTCGGCATTTCCTTCAGCTTGATGCCGGAGAGTGCACCATAGTGCCGATACGCATGGTCAAGCCGCCACACCAGATGCGGAAGCCAGCCGATGTCGTTTTCGGCCGACACGATCTTGAGCCCCGGGTAACGCTCCAGGACGCCGTTAAGGGTCAGCGCGGTAATGGCCTGCTGAATCGGGTGAATAGCGTTGGTGAAACCTTCCATGCGCGAGGTTAAGGGATTGCCGCCAGGCCGCCGGGGCATCACGCTGGTCCCCACATGCAGCGAGACCGGCATGTTGAGGTCCTGCGCTGCCTGCCAGAAGGGATCGTACATCGGATTCGAATAAGGCTTGTCGTCCGGCGCATTACCCCATATTTCGGCCCCGCGCAGACCAGCTTTGGCGCAGCGCGTCAGTTCCTTGACGGCGGATGGGATGTCCCACATCGGAACCAGCGCCAATCCAATCAGCCGCTTCGGATTGCTTGAGCAGAATTCTCCCAACCAGGTGTTGTACGCGCCGAAGCACGCCCCCTGCAATTCCTGGTCGGTGATCTGAAACAGCGGCATCCCCAGCGATGTGTACAGGACCTCGGCGCTCACCCCGTCGAGTTCCTGGTCCTTGATTCTTTCCACCGGGTCCCATGCGCCAGGGCGGGCCTGCTCGTAACCGGCCGAGGAGGTGACGAATTTTTTGAAGTCGTCGCTGGCCTCGCGCAGCAATTCGCCCGACCGATTCACGTTCTGGCCGGCGGCGAACAACTCCGCCAGGATCGGAAGATCAAACAATCCAGGGATGCGAAATGCGTAGGTGGGGCCCTCCTTGGTTTCCTTAACGATCACGCGCGGCGCCTGGTCCTCATATTTCTTGTCCAGGCGCTTTACCCAAAAGTCGGCGGGCTCGACGACGTGCGAATCCGCCGAGATGTACTTGAGTGCTTCCATCGATTCACCTCTCTTATTCGCCTCCCGCCGGAGAACGGCTTCGGCGTGATTTCAAATCGTTGCGATGCGCCCGGTTCTGGCGTCTTGCCCATGCCCATTTGCTTGCGGAGCAGCAAACAAGGGCGGTACCACAGTCCTTTGTACAGTACGAAGCTACGCTCTTCCCAGCCTAACCGTCAAATGGCAAGGCTTCAATTAATCCAAAGAAAAAGATCGGCACGAAGAGCGGGTGCCGGCGATTTCTCCACGATCTCGCAGGCACAGATATTTTTTGCAATCACACAAAAGAGCAGGCTGCTGCGCGAATATCGCTGCATCTTGAGTCCTTATGTCTAAATGCCTAGAACTAACCTGGGGCGTGCGTCGCAGGTCCGGTTCCAGCCGCGGTTAGAACACCGGGCAGAATCAAAAGGGGGATGGGAACGCGTTCACCGCATTGGTTTGCTCGACTTAAGCAGCTTCTCTTCGCTGGCGGCGCTGATGATGGCAGGATAGCGCTGGGCGCCAAGGGCGAGCGGCTTGCGGTGCGCCGCCTGCGGCGCGAAGGCTACCGGGTCGTGGCGCGCAACTTTCGCGCCGGCGGCGCCGAGATCGACGCTATCGCGTGGGACGGTGATACGCTGGTTTTCGTCGAGGTGAAGACCCGCGCGAGCTTTGGAGCCGGGACGCCCGAGGAGTCGGTGCATGGCCTCAAGCAGTACCGTATCCGGCGGGCTGCCGCACTATACGTGCGCGCTCGTGCGATGGACGAGCGGCCGATGAGATTTGACGTGGTGGCGGTATCACGCATCCAGGGCCGGTGGCGGCTGGAGATTATCAAGGACGCATTTTGATGCTGGACATCAGGCTTATTCGCGAAGAACCCGACCGCATCAAGACGGAGTTGAGGAAGGTCGGATTTCCAGCCGAGGACGTTGACCGGTTGCTGGCCGCTGACGCGCGCCGCCGCAAGCTCCAGCACGAGTTGGACGAGATGCGCGCGCGCCGCACCCGCGAGTCCAAGGAACTGGGCAAGATGGCCCCGGCGGAGCGCGAGTCGCGACGCGCCGAGATGCGCGCGCTGGGGGAGCAAATCGGGCAGGGCGAGCGTGAACTGGCGGAAGTCGAGGCTGAATTCACCCGGCAAATGTTACTGGTCCCCAACCTGCCGCGGCCGTGGGTGCCGGAAGGCGAGGGCGAAAGCGCCAACGCCGTCGTGCGCAGCGAAGGTGAGCCGCGCCGCCTGGACTTCACCCCGCTGCCGCACTGGGAGCTGGGCGAGAAGCTAGGCATTATCGACTTCGAGCGCGGCGTGAAACTTGCCGGCAGCCGTTTCTACTTCCTGGTCGGGATGGGAGCGAGGCTGGAGCGTGCGCTGGTGGCGATGATGCTGGATCTGAAGCGCGAGCAGGGCTACACCGAGGTCGCACCGCCCCTGATGGTCAACACTGAGACCGTCACCGGCACCGCCCATCTGCCCAAGTTTGCCGATACCATGTACCGGGACATCGAGGATGATTACTGGTTCGTTCCCACCGCGGAGGTTCCCCTGACCAATTTTCATGCGCGCGAGATCCTCGACCCCGAGCGGCTGCCGATTTACCTGACTGCCTACACACCTTGCTTCCGGCGCGAAAAGATGTCCGCCGGGCGCGATGTACGCGGAATCAAGCGCGGTCATCAGTTTGACAAAGTCGAAATGGTCAAGCTGGTTCATCCGGACCGTTCCGACACCGAGCTGGATTCCCTGGTGGAAGACGCGTGCGAGGTTTGCCGCCGGCTCGGACTTGCGTTGAGGGTGATCCGGATGGGTACGGGTGACCTGGGCTTCCAGGCGGCCGCCAAGTACGACGTTGAAGTCTGGGCGCCCGGATGCGGCGAATGGCTGGAGGTCAGCTCCTGCTCCAACTGCTGGGATTTTCAGGCCCGGCGCGCACAAATCCGGTTCCGCAACGAAGCCGCCGGGCGTAATGATTTCGTACATACGCTGAACGGATCGGGACTGGGGCTCCCCCGCACGCTGATTGCCGTGCTCGAGAACTATCAACAGGCCGATGGCTCGGTGCTGGTGCCGCCGGTCCTGCGCCCTTACTTGGGCGGAATCGAAGCGATTACCGCTGGCGGCCGCTGAGCCAAGCGGCTTTCGCGTTGAATTCGCTCATCCGTAACACATCCGTAACAAACACTGCTTATCATTAAGGTGTGAGGACGCCGGTTTTGGCTAGCGACATGGAGCCCTCAAGGAAGCTGTCCTTGCGGGCGGAATCCGGCACGGCGGAGGCGGAGGGAAGGGCTGACTTAGCCCCGCTCGCGCATCCGGCGCACGCCGCCGGCCGCCCTTCGTTTCTGGGCGATCGTCTGTTCCGCCTTTCGACCATGTTCTTCGCCGCCTTGGTGCTGGCCTTGTTGGTCGGATTCGCGATCGTATTGGCGTTCGAATCGCGCCTGTCGCTGGCGAAATTC
>DATFSZ010000110.1:0-12394 GCA_035262365.1 Binataceae bacterium (SeqCode) | reverse complement strand
CTCTTCCGCGTCCCCGGCTCCAGCGCCTGCTGCGGGGGAAGGTGCGGCCTCAGCTGCATCGATAAAGAACCCCGCGCCAGCGGCTGTTGCCGCGCCGCCAGCGGATGCCGAGGCGCCACGTCCGTCGCACCGGTTCGTGGTCGTCGCACGCGGCGACACGCTGAGCACTATCGCCATCCGGCATCTCGGCTCGCTCAGTGCAGTGCGGAGCCTGATGCGGCTCAATCCGCACATTACCGACGCAGGCCACGTATATCCGGGGGAGAAAGTCTACCTGCCGGCGGCCGCCCCGGTTGCATCAACCGAAAATCCCGACGACTCCGACGTGGAATAGGTGCAATGGTGAATTACTCTGAAATCATGCGCCGTGGCCGCAACGGTCACGCGCCTTTGTGGAATTCAGACGAGGAAGAAACCGTAATCGAGCCGAATTGCGAGTCCTCCAACGCACTCGCGCCGATCCCGGTCCTCGGCCAGGCTCGTACTCCGTTTGAAGCTTCGCGTACGCGCTCTCTTCAGGTGTTGAACGAACGGGTGGCGCCGTTGACCGGCGTCGGCCAGAGCATCCGCTTGCTAATTACCGGATGCCGCCCGGGCGACGGCGCATCGACTGTCGCGATGGGGCTGGCGCTCGACTTGAGCCAGCGCCTGGGGCTGCGGACGCTGCTGGTGGACGCACACCTGCGCAAGCCCACCCTGCACAAGATGTTTCCACCCACGCCGGGATCGAATGCTCCGTTGCTGCTGGGTGATCAATTCGTGGTGCGGCCCTCCGTGATGCCGCGCCTGGAGCTGGCCAGTTGTCTGCCGATGACGGCTTCGGCGCTGAAGCCCGGCGACGCACAGGGCTATGAGGGATTGCTCGATGGGTTTTTGCTGGCTGTCGTCGATCTCGGCGTTGTGCGGCTCGATGGGCGGCTGCTGGCGCTGGCGCGGCCGACCGATCCGGTCATCGTGGTAACGCGTTACGGCTCAACCGCTCGCGAGGAGCTCGCGACCACTGCCGCGGCGCTCAAGGCGGCGTCACGAACTATAGCGGGCGTGATTATGAATGGAGTGCCGGAAGTTCCGCCGGCGCTCCGCGGCTGGGCGAAGGTTCTCCGAGGAGGAGGAAATGAAGTTGGAAATAGTTAACCATAACGGAGCTCTGTTGGTGCCCGTTGAAAACAAGCAAATGCGCGCAGGGGTCAAGCCGTTGCGCGGTCTGGCAGTGGTCGGTTTGGGATACTGGGGTCCCAATTGGATCCGCAATTTCTATTCGCTGCAATGCGCTGGACGGCTGGTCGCGTGCGACCTCAGCACGGAGCGTCTGGGGCACATCAAGAACCTTTATCCCAGCGTTGAAGTAACGCAAAAGTTCGATGACATCCTGCACGATCCCGAGATCGACGGCGCAGTGATCGCCACCCCCGTCAGTACGCACTACCGGATGGCCAAGCAATGTCTGGAGGCCGACAAGGCGGTGGTGGTGGAAAAACCTCTTGCCACTTCGCGGGTGGAGGCCGCGGACCTGGTGCGCCTGGCGCGCCTGCGCGACCGCGTGTTGATGGCGGGGCACACCTTCGAATACAGCGCGCCCGTGATCAAGCTGCGCGAACTGATTGCCGGCGGCGAGATCGGCGAGGTGCTCTACATCAGTTCGGTCAGGGCAAACCTGGGTCTTTTCCAGCATGACGTCAACGTAGCCTGGGATCTCGCCACGCATGACATCTCGATCATCCTGATGTTGCTGGGACAGATGCCGGAGTCGGTGGCCTGCCAGGGGCAGAGCCATTTCCGTCGCGACGTGGAAGACGTTGCCCTGATTACGCTGCATCTGCCGCACAACGTGATCGCGTTTGTGCATGTGAGCTGGCTTGATCCCAACAAGATTCGGCGCACCACGATTGTCGGCTCGCGCCGGATGCTGGTGTACGACGACACCGCTTTGCAGGAGAAAATCCGAATCTACGACCGCGGCGTCACGATGCGGCCCTACTACGACAATTACGGCGAGTTCCAATACGCCTACCGTTATGGCGATATCCACATCCCGCGCATCGAGGAAGTCGAGCCCATCAAGCGCGAGTGCGAACATTTCGTGGACTGCATCCGCAACAATATGACGCCGGCTACCGACGGACTTAACGGGCTGCGCGTGGTTGCGGTGCTGGAAGCGGCACAGAAGTCGCTGCGCAACGGCGGCGTCGCGATACCGCTGGGCGAGGCGCACTGAGGCGGCCACGGAGGAGGGCGATGCAGACTGCGACTTATCTGAGCGTTGCCGCTGATGTGCGCATGGGCGCCAACGTGCGGCTGGCCAATTTTGTCAATCTGTACGGTTGCCGGATCGGCGACGACACAAGGATCGGCGCTTTCGTCGAAGTGCAGGCCGACGCCACGATCGGGCGGCGCTGCAAGATCTCCTCTCACACGTTCGTATGCTCCGGGGTCACCATCGAGGATGAGGTTTTCATCGGCCATGGAGTGATTTTCATCAATGATCGCAGGCCGCGCGCCACCAACGGCGACGGCTCGCTACAGGGCGGCGATGACTGGCTGATGGAGCGCACGACGGTGAGGCGCGGCGCCTCGATCGGAAGTGGCGCGGTCATCTTGTGCGGAGTAAGTATCGGCGAAGGGGCACTCATCGGCGCCGGCGCTGTAGTTACCGGCGATGTACCCGCAGGCGCGGTGGTCGCAGGTGTTCCCGCGCGGCTCCTGGCGCGCGCGGCCGCAGACCAAAGGAGCCACGCCGATGCCGATTAAATTTCTGGATCTCGCGGCGCAGAACCAGGAGATCGGGGCGCGCGTCGAGAGCGAGCTTCAGCGCATCCACGACAGCACTTCTTATGTCGGTGGCCCGCAGGTAGCAGAGTTCGAAAACGGCTTCGCGCATTACCTGGGCGCTCAATACGCTGTAGGCGTCGGCAGCGGTACGGACGCGCTAAGGTTGGCTTTGATCGCTGCCGGCATTGGGCCCGGCGACGAAGTGATCACCACACCCATGACCTTTGTCGCAACGGTGGAGGCAATCTATCAGGCCGGAGCGATGCCGGTATTTGCCGACATCGATCCGGACACCGGGGCAATCAGCGCCGATGCGGTTGAGCGCTATATCGAGGCGGAAAATTTCAGTAGCGCCAACGGCCCGCGCGCGATCCTTCCAGTCCATCTGTATGGCCTGCCGGCAGGGATGGGTCGCCTGATGGAGATTGCGCGCCGCCACGAGTTGACGGTGATCGAGGATGCCTGTCAGGCGCACGGCGCGCGGGTTTACGTTGACGGCGGATGGAAGCGCGCCGGAACCGTGGGCACGGTGGGATGCTTCAGCTTCTACCCGGGCAAGAACCTGGGCGCGTGGGGCGAGGCGGGAGCCATAGTCACCAACGATGCGGAACTGGCGGAGCGCGTTAGCGTTTTGCGTGATCACGGCCGCCTGTCCCATTACCTGCATCGCGAGTCGGGCTACAACGCGCGCATGGACACCGTGCAGGCGGCGGTGCTGCTGGCGAAATTGGAGCGCCTGGAGCAATGGAACTCGCGCCGGCGTGCGATCGCGCGGCGCTACTGCGAATTGCTCGCCGGATGCGGGCTGCAGACGCCAATCGAACCGGAGGGGGCGGAGTCCTGCTACCACCTGTTTGTGATTAGAAGCCCGCGGCGCGATCAGATCCGCGAAGCGCTGGTGCGGGCCGAGATTGGATGCGGCATTCACTACCCAATACCCCTGCATCTCCAGCCCGCCTGCGCGGAGCTTGGTTATCACAGCGGCGACTTCCCTCACAGCGAGCATCTGGCCGGCGCCGTCATATCGCTGCCGATGCATCCCCACCTGACGGATCGCGAAGTCTCGATGGTCGTCGATACCGTCGCGATGGCGTCGCGGGCGCAATGATTTGCTGGATGGTGGCGACCGATGTTTGGTGACGAACTGCGCAAACAAAAATATCTCTTTGCCTCCGTCGATGCGGCGGCGGTGCTGCTGGCTGTGTGGGGCGCGCTGGCGATTCACGACCCTTCCCACACGATGCGCGACAAGATGCTGGCCGATCCCGCGGCTCTGGTGCTGGTGGGGTCGGGCGTGCTGGCCTGCTGGATCTTGATTTTCCGCTGGCTGGATCTCTACCGGATGCGCGGCGGCAGTATCGATGAGGCGCTGGCGGTGTGCCGCGGCAACGCGTTTGGCGCTCTGCTCGCGATCACCGTGGGTTTCCTCACCCATCTAGATGTATCGCGCATCACGACCCTGCTCACCTATCCGCTGGCTGTCGCTTCGGTGCTGACGTTTCGACTGCTGTTGCGCCTGTCGATCCGGCATTTGTACGCACGAAAGGAAGTTTCAGTTCCGCTGGTGATTTTGGGGCTGAACCGCGTCGGGCGTTACCTGTGCGACCAGGTGATCGACGAGCTGACTCATTACGAACCGTTAGGATTCGTCGATGACGATGCCGACAGCGCCAGCTATCGCGGGCTGCCTCTGCTCGGATCTTCGGGATGCCTGCATCAGCTCGCGGCCGAATATACGTCCATCGAGGCGATCATCGCACTCCCCGAGGCCGGCGCGGATCGGCAGGCCGAGCTGGTCGCGCTGTGCGAAGAGTTGAGAATCCGATGGAGCATCGTGCCGTGGCTCTTCGGTTCGATGGCCTCCGGGCTGCGGCTCGACATGATGGGCGCGATTCCGCTGATTGGACCGCGGGGCTCCAATATCGAGGGTATCAATTACCTGCTCAAACGCGGCCTCGACTTGACGGTCGGCGTGGTTGTGCTGGCGCTGGTGTCGCCCTTGCTGGCCGTGGCGGGCGCCGCGATCGCAATCACCAGCGGGTGGCCGATCCTGTATCGCCAGGGCCGCATCGGGATGCACGGGCGGCCCTTCCAGATGCTGAAGTTCCGCACCATGAAGCCGCAAGCCGCGGACAACGTTCATCGCGATTTCGTGCGCCAATGGATCTCGTCGGGCGGCGGCGCGGAACGACAACAGGACAACGGCGCGCGGGTGTTCAAACTCGCTGGCGACGATCGCATCACGCCCATCGGACGCTGGCTGCGCCGCTTCAGCATCGATGAATTGCCGCAACTCATCAACGTGATTCGCGGCGAGATGAGCCTGATCGGGCCGCGGCCTGCGCTGCCCTACGAAGTCGAGCATTACGAGCCGCGTCATCGGCGGCGCCTGGAAGTGCTGCCCGGAGTGACCGGGTTGTGGCAAGTCAGCGGTCGCAACCATCTGTCTTTCGAGGACATGGTCCGCCTTGACGTGCAGTACCTTGAGAACTGGTCGCTCGCGACCGACCTTAAAATCCTGGCTCTGACGATGCCCGAACTGGTTCGCGGCGGAGGCTTATGAGGCGCACGCCGCGAACCACACCTGCATGTGGCGGAGACATCCTCCGGCAGGATTTTTACGGAAACCGTTCATGAAAACGTATGGAGCAATTACACCCGCGCGGGACGAGGAAAAGTTCCTCCCCGGTTTGATCGAAAGCATGGTCGCGCAGACCTTGCGGCCAATCCGGTGGATCATAATCGACGACGGCTCAACCGACTCAACGCCCGCGCTGCTGGACGAGGCGGCGAGCCGTTATGAATGGATAAGCGTACACCACGTGCGCCGCGGCGGCGAACGTGAGCCGGGCGGCGAGTCCGCGCTCCAACGTTTTTTGGCCCCGGCGTTGTGGAGCGACTGCGACATGATCTTTCGGGTCGACGCGGACATTACCTTCGAACCCTATTTCGTGGAGTCGATGCTGGCGGAATTCAGCCGCGATCCCAGCCTGGGCATCGCCGCCGGCACCTTGTACGAGCAGGACCGCGAGGGTTGGCGCGAGATGAGGACGCCGCGGTTTCACACTCGCGGAGCGATCAAAATGTATTCGCATGAATGCCTGGAGGCGATTGGCGGAATCGAAGCCGGGCTGGGCTGGGACACCATAGATGAAGCGCACGCCGCGTTGCTGGGTTTCACCACGCGCAGCTTCCGTCATATTCATGCGCACCATCATCGTCCGCAGGGTGTCGCCGCCGGTGTTTTGCACGGACGCTTCGCGGCCGGACAGGCCGCGTATCAGTGCGGGTATTCGCCGCTGTTCATGGCGGTGCGCGCATGCCGGCACATGGTGGCGTGGCCGCCGTTGCTGGGAGCGGCATGGTTGGCAGGCGGTTACCTGGAGGGGTACATGCGCGGCAAACGGCGCGCCGCTCCACCTGAACTTGTGAAATTCATCCGCCGGCAGCAAATCCGGCGTCTGCTGTTCATGAAAAGCGTATGGACCTGAATACCGATGAAGTCGAATCCAGGCCGGCAGAGGGGGTCGCCGGCGAGTGGGCCAATGCGGACAATTTCCGCAATGACGCCTTTTCGTTCTGGAAGCTGCCAGAGACCTGGCGCTCGGGCATGGAGGCCCTGATCGAAGAGTCCGAGGACAGCGCCCGTCATTACCTGTTCGAGGAATACCTAGAAGACCGCAATCGCCGGCCGTCGCGCATGCTCCAATACTATTACAGTGTAAAGGATCTGATCCCGGCCGGTCTGCGCCATCGGCTTAACTCGGTTGCCATCAGCTGCCGGCGCCGGCCGCCATTTCCCGACTGGCCATGCGAGGACGCCCTGCTGCAGGTATGGCGCCGCGGACTTGCGATGTTGCTTGACCGCTGGGAGGCCGAGGACGCCTGGCATATAGGGTTTTGGCCCGAGGGCAAAAGCTGCTGCATCGTGCTGACCCACGACGTGGAGAGCGCGCAGGGACTGGCGGCGATGGAGCGTATGGTGCGGCTCGAAGAGCGCTACGGCTTGCGCTCGGCGTGGAACCTGGCGCTGGAGCAATACCCGATCGACTGGAAGCATATCGAGGATCTGCGCGCGCGCGGGTTTGAATTCGGCGCGCACGGGCTCAAGCACGACGGGCGCCTGTTCCGCAGCAAGCGCGATTTTCTTGCGCTGGCGCCGCGCATCAAGCGCATCGCACGCGAGCACGATCTGCAGGGCTTTCGCGCGCCCTCCACGCTGCGGCGCGCGCGTTGGATTCCGCATCTTGAATTCGACTTTGACAGCAGCTTTGCCGATACCGACATTTTCGAGCCCCAACCGGGCGGCACCTGCAGCATTTTTCCCTTCTTTATGGACGCGATGGTCGAATTGCCGTACACGCTGCCGCAGGATCACACGCTGATTCATCTGCTGGGACGCGAGTTGCTTCCGACCTGGATTCGCAAAGCGCGGTGGGTCGCGTCGCTGGGCGGAATGATTCTCACCCTGATCCATCCCGATTATTCCGGTGAAGGCATTTATTTCGAGGCTTATGAGAAGCTCCTGGAGTATCTGGCCGGTATCGAAAACGCGTGGCACGCGCTGCCCTCGCAGGTAGCGCAATGGTGGCGGCAGCGGGCGGACGCGCAGCTGAATCTTATCAACGGTCAGCCGGTGGTCAGCAGCCGGTGCTGCGAAATAGCAGCGCGCCGGCTCAGCCAGGAGCCGCTTGCGCGCTGGGAGTGCAAAGCATGGCGCGCGTACTGATCATCGCCTACACCAACTTCATCTACGACGGCCGGGTCAAGCGCCACGCCGAAACGCTGGCCGCACGCGGTGACAGCGTGGACGTGGTGGCGCTGAGCAACGGGCATGAGGGCGTGCAAAACGGCGTCAATGTGATCGGAATTCCGATTGCCCGCTACCGTGGTGCTAGCCGTGCGAGCTATCTGGCGAGCTATTTGCGCTTTTTCAGCTATGCGGCAAGGCTGGCTTACAAGCTGGGGCGCGGCAATCCCTACGACGTGATTATCACCTGCACGTTGCCGGACGTCGCCGTGCTGAGCGCTCTGCCCGCGCGCCTGCTTGGCAGCCGCGTGATTCTGGACATGCACGATACGATGCCGGAACTCTACCAGGACAAATTCGGGGGCCGCCGCGGCGCGATGGGCGCCAGGATGCTGATGCTCGTGGAGCGGGTTTGTGCCGGTCTTGCCGATCGGGTGTTCGCGGTCCATCAGCTTCATCGGATGCGCCTGCAAGAGGCCGGAATCCCAGGGCGCAAAATCACTGTTGTGATGAACTCGCCGCAGCCTGATATTTTCCAAGCGGCGAAAGTTCGCATCGCGAAGCCCAGCCGATGCGTCTTGGTTTGCCACGGCACGATCACACGCCGTCTCGGGATCGATTGCGCGATCAAGGCGGTCAACCTGCTCGTCGGACGAATTGCCGATTTGCAACTGCGGGTGATTGGAGGGGGGGATTACCTGCAGGAAGCACGGCTTTTGGCGGAACGTCTGAACGTTTCCGATCAGGTGCGGTTTGAGCGGGCGGTGCCGATCGAGGAGCTGCCGCTGCTGCTTAATGATGTCACGATCGGCCTGGTACCCAATCACGCCAATCCTGCCACCCACTTGATGCTGCCGGTCAAGTTGATGGAGTACGCGGCCCTCGGCATTCCGGTGATCGCATCGCGGCTGCGCACCGTGGAGCATTATTTTCCCGCCCACGCAATCCGACTGGTCCCCCCGGGCGACCCCGAGGCGATGGCCGGCGCTATCGAAGAGCTCTACGCGGATGCGAAATCGCGCGCGGGGCTCGCACACAATGCACAGCAGATTGTTCACGACCTGGCCTGGGAAAACCAGGAGCAGCACTTTTTGACCGCGATCGATGAGCTGGTAGGTAAGCGCCGCGACGGTTCGCGAGGCGCGGCGGTGCCGCGCAACAACAATCCTTCACGGCGCGACGTGGAGGAGGATGGGCGGGCGCTCGGCGCGAAGTAGGCATGCGCCGCATCGGATCCGGCCTGGTCGGACCCTGGCCGATTGCGAGTTCAAAAGCGAGAGGAGGCTTTCAAGTGGAACCCGGTATTACATTGGTGGTTGGCGTCGGCGAGGTAGGCGGCGCGCTGGCGAAGGTTTTGGAGCGCAAACATCGGGTGACGAGGCTCGACCTCAAACCTGTCACGATTGATGAACCGGTGGAGGCGATGCACATCTGCTTTCCGTTCACTTCGCCCCATCAGTTCGAAAGCACGGTTCGCGGCTACATCCGGCGCTTTTCGCCGCGAGTGACAATCATCAACAGCACCGTTCTACCTGGAACGACACGCAACCTGACGCAAGCCACGGGCGAACCAATCGTGTACAGCCCGGTGCGCGGCAAGCATGCGCGGATGACTATCGAATTGCTGAACTACACCAAGTTCGTCAGTGCGGTGGACCCGGCGTGGACGGAAACGGCGCGGACGCACTTTACCGTGGTGGGCATGAAAACGCGGCCGGTTGCGGCGCCCGAAACCCTTGAGTTGGCCAAGCTGGCTGAAACGACCTACTTCGGAGTGATCATTGCCTTTGCCCAGGAGCTGGAGCGTTACGCGCGTGCTACCGGGGCGGATTACGAGGAAGTGACGGAATTTTTCGAAGAAGTGGAGTTCCTGCCGCGCGTCAAATACTACCCGGGCTTTATCGGCGGACATTGCGTGATTCCCAACATCAACCTGCTCCTTCAGATCGCGCCCGCCGGCCTGCTTGAAGCCGCGCTCAGGTCAAACGAACTGCGCGCCGCGGAGACCGGACCGCCCGTTCATCACGACCGCGCGATTGGCGAGAACTGAACCGGACGTTTTTGGATGACCCGCCCGACGGATACTGAAGTGGTTGCGTTGCAACGAAGCCCCGCGCCAATCGACCGCGCGTCGCTTGATCGCAGGTTCACGCGCAGCGTCAGGGACAACGTCGTGGCCGAATGCCTGATCCAGGGCGTGCGGTTGTGCGCGATGGTGGTGCTTGCGCGTGTGTTGGGCGCCGCTGAATTCGGCGTGTTCCGGGTTCTCATGGTGGTGGGCATGTTTTCCATCACCGCGCTCGAACCGGGGCTGGCGGAAGCCTTGGTGCAGCGCAAAAATCTAAGCGTCGAGCACGAGTCCACCGCATGGTTCGTCATTGTTGTCCTCGGGCTTGGCGGGGTCTGCATCCTTTATGGCGGCGCCTGGATTATCGCCCGGCTGATGCTGATGCCGCGCCTGACCTCGGGTGTGCGCCTCATCTGCCTGCCAATATTTCTCGACTGCCTGGCGGTAACCTCCAACGCGCATCTGCAGCGGGAGCTCCGATTCGGGATTCTCGCGGCGGCCGAAGTTGCCGCCGAGGTCGCCTTTATGGTGACCGGACTCGCGTTGGCGTGGAGTCCGCTGGCTTCATCGAGCCTGATGGCCGCTTTGGCCGCGCGCATGACGATCCGCGCGCTGATCCTGCTGATCGCCGCGCCTCGCCTCCCGCGAGCTTGGCCCACATTTGCCGCCATGCGCGACCTGCGCCGCTTTGCCGCCACCGTATGGGCGGGAAGCATGCTGAGCGTCGTTTCCGGCAATGCCGATTACATCCTTGTGGGGCGCCTGCTCGGAGCCTCCGCGCTGGGTTTTTACATGTTGGCGTGGGACCTGCTGCGTTTCGTTCCCGACCGTTTGTATAAAGTCGCGGGCCGGGTCGCCTTCCCGGCGTTCTGTCTGCTCCAGGACGACGACGCCGAGCTTGGTCGCGGCTATCGGAATTTCGTCGAGTATATCGGCAAGGTGGTGCTGCCGGTCGCCGCGTGCGCCGCCGTGGCAGCGCCGGAGTTAATCGGCACGGTGTACGGCGCCCGCTGGCTGCCCGCCGCGGCGCCGCTGCGCTTGCTTTCCATCGGCCTGGCCCTGGTCGGTCTCAGAACGGGTATAGGGGCGGTCTATTACGCCAAAGGACGCCCCACAATCGACATTTATCTGCACAGCGCGCGCCTGTTCATGATCATCGTGGCGGTCTGCAGCATGTCGGCCACCGGCTTGATGGGTATCAGCGCGGCCATGAGCGGGGTGGAAGGTTTGATCAGCATCGCCGGCCTGTTGATTGCTGCGGCGCTGGTAAAACTCAGCCCCGGTACTCTAATCGCCGCCGCGACGCCCGGTTTGCGGCTGGCTGCCGCCTGCGCCTTTGCGACCGGTGCCGGCAAACTGATTGGCGCGTTGTGCGGGGTTACCGGACCGCTTGTGTTGGCTTTTATCGTGCTGCCGCCGGCAGCGATCTTTGTGTGGCTCGAGGGACAAACGCTGGTGTCGATACTGGCGGGAGCCTTCGACTTTAACCGGCTCCCAGGCACGCAGTTGTCCCGATCGTGAGCATCGGAATCAAAACAAGGTAACCAATAAAGTGTTCAGTCGCGTACCCATACTGTCTTACCATGCGATTGTCGCGGAGGATCAAAAGCCGGCGCCGGCGTGGAGCGCTTATCATGCGGTTTCGCTGGCGGCGTTTCGCGAGCAACTGAATTTTCTGGCCGAAGGCGCTTGGCGCGTAGTTGCGCTGCGCGCCCTTGAACAGGCCTCGGTGCCGCGCAAGAGCGTGGCCATCACCTTCGATGACGGAGGGTCAAGCGACCTGGTCGCGGCTGAGGAGTTGTTTGGCCGCAGCGTGCCGGCGGCTTTTTTTGTTACCTGGTCGCGTCTTGGATGCCGCTGGTACCTGACCCGCGGCCAGGTGATCGAACTGGACCGGCAGGGTTTTACGATCGGATCCCACGGCTTGGCCCACGTGCGGTTTGGCGAGTTGAGCCCGGAGGAGCTGCGCGATCAATTGGTTGGCTCCCGGGAACGTCTGGAATGCCTGCTCGGAAAACCGGTCATGGCTTTGGCGCTTCCATACGGCTCTTACCGCGATGAGGTAGTTAGCGCCGCGGTTGCTGCCGGCTACCGGTCCATCATGACTTCCGATTTTGCGCTGGCGGTTGCCGGAAACAACGTGCTTCCCCGTCTCTCGATCGCCGCCGGCACGACACTGCAGGACTTCAACGCTTTGCTTACGGACAGCCCGATGGGAATCGCACGCCGGCGTGTTCTCAATGGTATTCGGCGCCGGTGGAAACGGCTGCAGTCGATGGCGTCGGGCCGGCGCTGAGGCCCGCGAAAGATCACCGATGCAGGAGCGGCATACAGCAGTGGGCCTTGGTAGAGGGTTGGAGCTCTCCGGCGCGTCGGCGCATCGAGGCTTTTCGCTCGGAGCGTATCAGCTAATCGCACTGGGGGGCGCGCTGCTCATTACCGTCCTGATGGTGATTGGCGCGATCAGCTTCGCGCCGATTCTGGCGCTCGTGCCGATTGGGGTGCTCGGCGCCGTGATGTTGTGGTGGGCGGTGCGCTACACCACCTATCATCCCAAGTGGCTGGTCTGTCCGCTTTTACTGATCGAGATGTTCACCGCTTCGTGGGCTCTGGGCGTCGGCGCGCCACGCGCAATATTTCACTACGGGCTTATAGCGCTGTTCTGCGTGCCCCTGCTTCCCGCGGCATGGCGCAGGCGGAGCTTTGCGCACGCAGGCTTTGGCCTTTACAGCTGCTATTTTCTGTGGGCTGCGGTGACGGTGACATATTCGTTGGCCCCCGCATTCTCGGCGGGCCGCCTGCTTTGC
>DATFSZ010000109.1:0-8582 GCA_035262365.1 Binataceae bacterium (SeqCode) | reverse complement strand
AGCCCGTAACCGTTCGAAAATATAAGGAGGCAGTCCAAAAACCGAGCGCCCGCCTCACTTCAGATTCAGCTTGAACACCTCGATCGAGTTGTCGCGCAGGTAGCGACGTTTGGCCTCGTCCTTGATTGGCACCGCCCATCCTTCCTGCGAGCAGCGCTGCATCGGGAGGATCGGGTAGTCGCTGGACCACAGGATTTTGTTCGCGCCGCGCGTGTTGGCCAGGTTCCACAATTCCTGTGGCACGTGCTTGGGCGCCCAGCCCGACGTGATCATGTAGAAGTTGGGAAACTTTTGTAGCAGAGCGACGGTCTCCACGTGCCAGGGGTGGCCGACATGGGTGCCAACGATAGTCACCTCGGGGAACGCTATCAGGACCTCGTCAAGATTCATCGGCTGCTGCAGCCGAGCCTGACGCAGCGGCCCGGGGGCGCCGCAATTGATCTTGATCGTCATGCCCAGCTCGGCGCACTTGGTATAAACGGGAAAATAACACGCATGATTTGCCGGCAAGCCGACCAGCGCCGGCATCATCCAGATCGACCGGAAGCCATATTCCTTATACGCCCGCTCGACCTGCCGCACGGCGCGCATCATGCCGGTTGGATCGATCGCGGCGCATCCATACAAACGGCCGGGAAAGCGCTTGATGATGTCCGCCACTTCCTTGCAGGCGGCGTTGAATCGTTCGTCATCGATGCGTTGTCCAACGGAGTAAGGACCGGTAGGCAGTTCGGGTTGCCCGGTGGCGGTAAGAATCGCCGCCTCGATCGAACATTCGTCCATGTCGGCAATCATCTGCTCGACCGTCGCCCCTTCCATCAGCGCCTTCGAATTGCGGAACCACCGCGCGATGTTGGGGTCCTGTGACGGATTGGGCGCCTTGGGTGGAAGGCCAATGAATGGGTCGACCAGTTTGTATTCTTGCGCCATTGCGATTCTCCTCGGTGATTTTCGAATCTGCTCCGTATTCTGCTAACGATTTTTGGCCGGGATGACCGGCAAGACCACGTGGGAAGGATATTTTGAATCGTGGAAAACGGTCTGTATGGCGGATTGGGTGTGCCGCGCCAGGGCCACCGGCTCGCCGATGTTAGGGTTGCGGTCGAACTTGGGAAAGTTGCTGCTGCTGATCTCCAGCCGGATCTGGTGCCCCGGCAGGAATACGTTCCCGGTCCCGTTGAGGTCGATTTTGAACTCGTACACTTCGCCCGGCTGCATCAGTTCCGGATGCGACGGCGAATTGCGGTAGCGCGCCCTTAGCAGTCCGTCGCATAGATTGGCCGCGTAGCCGTTGGGAGCTACGTCCACCAGTTTGGCGCTGAAGTCGGTGTCCGGCGCCGAGCTCGAGGCGTAAAGCACCACGATTACGGGGCCGGTTACTTCCAAAGCCTCGGTCAGCGGCGGCGTGGAGTAGACCAGCACCTCGGAGCGGGCTTCCACCGAGCGCTGGTCGTAGATACCGCCCACGCCAATGGTCGGCGTTGGGTTGAACGGATTGTAGAGAAACACGTCTGGGGGCTGTGAGCTCGCTGTGTCGCGGCTCAAGCGTCCGTCGCCGTTAAGCGAATTCGCCCGTCCGGCGCTCTGGAGGTAAAATGCCGTCCACTGGGTTCCCGCCAGCGGCCATTCCTGCTCATGGCGCCAACCCTTGTTCAATACGTAAACGCGCACCGGTGCGTCGGACGCGACCCAGTTGTCGACATCGCGCAGCCAGTGGTTGAACCAGCCCAGCTTGGTTTCGCTCAGCGGCACCAACGAACGCCATCCGTAATCGCGCTCACCGATGGGCGAGACCTGCGATTGCAGCGAGCCGTGCACCCAGGGGCCGAAGAGCAGGCGCTGACCGGCGCGAGCGCGCTCGGTCGCGGCGTTCTTGCGCAGTCCGGTAAAATTGTGCAGCGCCCCGGCCACGAACAGGTCGTACCATCCGCCCATATGGAGCGCGGGAGCGGTTACGCGGTCGTGATGAGCGATGATGTTGAAGCGCCGCCAATATTCACCGTCGTCGGGATGGGCCAGCCAATCCTGGAAGTAGGGGGCGAGGCCTTCGAGCTTGAACAACGGCAATTCCATCAGCGGCATATGCGAGAGCGTGCGCCGCAGGCGTTCGACACTATCCAGAATGTTCTGCCGCTCCGTCTCACGCTGGGTGGCTGACAGGGGTAGTCGATCCAGTTGGCCGAGTGCGAGAAACTGCGCGACCCATGCGGCAACGAAACCGAGCCTGAACGCGCCACCTTCGTAGATCCATCCGTTGTGAAAATCGGCGGCGCTAACCACCGGGCAGATCGCATTGAGATGGGGCGGCGCGGAAATCGCGGCCAACAACTGGGTGGCGCCCACATAGGAGGTACCGAACATTCCGATCCTGCCATTTGACCAGGATTGTCCGGCGCACCACTCGACCGTGTCATAACCGTCGTTGATGTCACAGAAAAAAGGCACGAACTCGCCGTCCGAAGCGAAGCGGCCGCGGCAGTCCTGAATGACCACCGCGTAGCCGGCTTCGACCGCGTTCAGGACATGCACGGTATCCAGCACCATGCGCGGAAGAGTCTTGCCGTAGGGAGTGCGCTCCAATAGCACCGGGTAGCGGGCTGTTGGGCTTTGGCGGAACACGTCAGCGCGCAGCACCACGCCGTCGCGCATCGGAACGGGAACGTTCTTATCAATTATTATGTCAGCCACCTGCGATTATCCCTTGATCTGAATGCCTCCATGGAGAGCGCGTTATGAACCGGCGCCGGTGCGCGATCATTGCGCAGTCAAAGCCCCAGCGCAGCGGCCACCCGCTCGAGATGGTCCTCGCTGGTACCCATCAAAACCTCTTCGGAGCGGGCGCGGCGAAAATAGAATTGAAGGTCGTACTCCTGCATGTAGCCAATTCCGCCGTGGAGCTGGACTGCGTTGGCGGTTGCCATGGTGTAAGCCTGCGCTGCGAAAGCCTTTGCCGCGCTGACTTCGTAATCGCCTCCCGATCCGCGGTCCATCGCCCAAACCGCCTGGCGCGCGGCGAGCTCGGCGCCGTCGGCCATGATCGCCATGTCGGCGCAAATGTGCTGCACGGCCTGAAACGAGGCCAGCGTGCGCCCGAACTGGACGCGCATCTTCGTGTACTCCACGGTCATGTCGAGCACCTGACGCGTTCCGCCCGCCATCTCGGCAGCACGCAGAGCAACCAGGCGGTTCAATGACCGATTTACGATCGGCCAGCCGCGATCGCGCTCGCCCACCAGGTCGCCGGCGGCGGCCGCGACGCCCTTGAAGTCCAGCTCGGCGGCCGGATCACCTCCAGTGGTTGCAAGACTACGCCGCGCTAGTCCGGCAGCGTTGCCGCCAACCAGCATCAACGTGACGCCAGTTTCGGTATCGCCCGCGCTGGTGCGGCCCGAGCACAGCAGCAAATGGGCGGCATGGCCGTACTCAACGAAGCGTTTTAGGCCCGTCAGGCGGTATCCGTCGCCGTTGGGAGTAATCGCCAGCTTGACGGCTTGCGGCGTCGGGCGCGGGTCCGCTTCGCTGAAGGTGGGCACCACAATCAGCTCTCCCGCGATGATCTTCGCAACCAGATCGGTTCTTTCCGCTTCCAGCAGCGTCAAGCCGGCGGCCACCGTGTGAATGTAGGGAGAAGGCAAACATGCGCGCCCCAGTTCTTCGGCCAGCAGGCCGGCGTCGATCAGACTGCCGCCGATCCCGCCGGCACTTTCCGGAAACGGCAGCGCGAGCCATCCCAGGTCGGCCATCTTGCGCCACAGCGCCGGCGAGTAGCCGAGCGGATCGACCTCGATTTGCCTGACGACGCTCTTGGGCGCCTCCTTGGCCAGAAAACCACGAGCGCTGTCGCGCAGCATCTCCTGCGCTTCGCTCCATCCCAAATCAATCACGACTTACTCCAAGGGTTCGGTTCGATACCAAACAGATTTGCGGCCACATTATCCCCGGGGCATCCCGAGACCGCGCTGCGCAATGATGTTGCGCATCACCTCGTTGGTGCCGCCCGCGAACTTATACAGCGGGAAACTTCGGTACAACTTCTCCAGCCGCCCCCCGATTGGTGCCAGCGGGTCTTCGGCGGCCAGCGCGGCGTGGGGGCCCATGATATCCTGGGCTGCGACGGCGATTCGCTGGTTGAGTTCGCTCATGAAGACCTTGAAAACCGAGGCCTCCGCATTGGGCACCAGGCCGCATTGGATCATCCAGGCACTGCGCAGCGAGAAGAGGTGCAGGAGTTCAATCTCCACCGCAAGCCGCGCCAGCGCGATACGCACGCGCGGCTGTTTGCTCAGCGGGCGTCCGTCAACCACGGTATTTTTCGCGTAATCGATCAGATGCTCCAGGTAGCGGCGCGTGCGCGTGTGAGGCATCAGCCGCTCGAAGTCCAGCGCCATCGTCACATAGTTCCATCCGTGATTTTCCTCGCCAACCAGGTTGTGCGCGGGAATCCGGACGTCTTCGAAGAATACCTCGTTGCTGCGCTCGCTGCCCATTGTCGCGAGTGGCCGAATAGTCACTCCTGGAAGCTCGATCGGAACTATGAAGATGGAAAGTCCGCGATGTTTGGGTACCTTGGAGTCGGTGCGCGCCAGCAACCAGATGTGAGTCGAGTGATGGGCGGCTGAGGTATAGATTTTCTGTCCGTTGATTACGTAGTTGTCGCCCTCGCGCGCCGCCCGGGTTTGCAGCGAGGCCAAATCCGACCCCGCGTTTGGCTCGGTGTAGCCGATCGCGAACTCGATCTCGCCGGTGAGAATTTTGGGCAGGTACTCCCGCTTTTGCCGCTCGGAGCCGACGCGCATCAGGGTCGGCCCGGCAGAGTTGAGCGTCAGTCCGCCGGTGGGCAGGTTCTCGGCCGCCATCTCCTCCAGGAAGAGCCACTGATCGATCGCGCCGCGCCCTTGCCCGCCGTACTCCTGGGGCCAACCGATGCCAAGCCATCCCTGCCGGCCCATCAACCGGACGAATTTTTTGCCCAGTGGGCCGATCGCGTACTGCTCGCGCTCGACCTCGTCGCGAAGCTCGGTAGTCAGGTGTTCCTGGATGAACTGCCTGACCTGCTTTTGAAAAGCTTCCTGCTCCGGGGTAAGGGAAAAATCCACTGCCGCCCTCACCAGTTCCAATAACGTCCCGAAAAACGCTTGTTGCGCTCCTCGATCCCTCCCTTTAGGCCCTTTTCGCGGATGGTCTCGCGGAAGTCGAATTCGTCGGACTTGCGTTTTATCTGCAGGGCCAGCGGATGAATCGTGTAATGGGGCAGGAAAAAGCTCGGTATGCCCATGGTGCCATAGATCTCATGCTGGAAGGACTTGCTGAAGGCCAGGCTGTCGCGCGGCAGGCTGCAAAGCGCGTGGATTAGTTCATTGATTTCGTCGTCCAGCTTGTCCATCGGGACGGCGTGGTTGATGAAATTGAAGCGCTCGGCTTCCTGAGCGGTGAATTTGCGCCCGGTCATCATCAATTCGCGCGCGCGCTTCAGCCCGCATTGCATCACCACGAACGGAAAGCACCAGACTCCCCCGGCGTCGCCATAGCGTGATTCAGGGAAGCCGAACACGGTATTGTCGGACGCGATAGCAAAGTCGGCGACCAAGGTGAGGAACAGGCCTGCGCCGATACAATGCCGGTGGACCCGGGCGATGGTCGGCTTGAGCACGAACATCATGTCGCGCATCACCTCGGTTCGAAAGCGCAGCGCGTAGATCCCGTCGCGCACGTTGTTCTCGCCCACGTCCGCGCCTTCGTAAAACAGGTCAGGATCGCGCAGGTCAAAGCCGACGCAAAAGGTGTCGCCCTTGCCCATCAGCTCGATCACCTTGACGTCATCGTCCTGCTCAGCCCGGTGGTAGCATTCGACGATTTGGGTGAACATCGGGTCGGTCAACGCGTTGCGCCGTTCCGGGCGGTTTAGAATAACCTTCGCCACGGGACCGTCCTTTTCATACAAGATCGCGTCGTCGCTCATTGTGTCCTCCGTGCCGGTTTTCATCCGAAATCAGTAGGTACTACGAGCACGGGTTGCCTGCCAACCTTGACAGGGCAAACTGAACTGGTCCCCCGATCGCCGTACGCCGCAACAAGTCTCAAAATCCTTGGACCTAGAATCGGATTGAACGGACGGATGTGCCGGTCTGCGGCTCTTGCCTTTACGCACGTCCTCCGGCCAGCCTGAAACTCAGCCAATTCCCCGCGTTCGCCCAAGATGGGGAGCCTAAATGGCCTGCCAGTCATAACTGACCTTCATCATCGCAATGCAATGATTACCATTGACTTCGGCTGCATTCCGCTTTAAAAAGGCGAGTCTGGCTGATGGGCCGCGGTTGGCTCTCCGGTGGCTTTTAGCTAACGGGCCTTGAGACGAATAGAGTTGTTGCAAAGACGTAAAATAATGTTAAAACCAGAGGCAGGATGACGCTGGCAGATTGAGCTTAGAAAATCGGCGGTCCAGATAGTGCCCTCCTCAGGCTCCGCGAACGCCGATTTGTCCTTGGTTTTACGGCATTTCATGCGAGCTAATGAGACCTAAGTTGGGCGATTGACCTTAGAGTTTGCATCTGATACTTGTCTTTGCCGCATCAAACCGGGAACGATGCTAGTTGCTTTTGCATTCGTCGTTTCGGTGAGCCCCTCATGTGTGTATCATGGGCGAGATTAAAACAGACAGGGACGCTGAAGACGAACGTTTTAGACGTCTTTGCAGCCTAGACTCCGCTTTCCGATGGTTTGCGGGCGGGCGATGTTTGTGGGTTGGGTGGTGTCATCGGGGCTGAATGCCGGGGCTGAGGCCTTCGTAGCGAGTTGTTGACCCAGGCTCCTCGGGCCGGGAGGTGATGAGCTAATCCCTCGAACCGTGGCCAATGCCTCAGGGGCGAAGCCCAAGGATTGGGCTGCCTGGGGGCTGCGTCGAAGGACTCGAAACACGGTGCCGATTCAAGGAAGCGTCCGGCACCGAGGCTCGTAGTTCGTAGTGAGGGTCCGTGGTTTGCGGGACCCTCTCTCGACCCCGGCTTGTCGTGGCGCGCGTGCGTCTTAAGCGTGTCTTACGTGGCAGGCGTTTCGTGCTGCGAAGCTGTGCTGGTCATCTCCCAGCACGGAGGGCGGACGCTTGGCTCAACTGATTCGTGACACTGAGTGAAGTCGGATGAGTCTTAAGGACTCAAATTGGAAGAGCACCTTCGTCCGCCTCACTGCACTCTTAATGGATTAGAGCATCTCCCGAATTACCCATTGACGCCAGCAGGCGTGAACCCTATCACCACGCTTTTTCGTTCAAGATCGCAGCATTCTGCACTCCTCTTAGTTCCTGAAGGTTGCGCCTTTCCTCCGCGGACCGGAAGGTCAGGGGCTAATCGGGGAGTAAAAGCTGAGCTTGGCATCGCCAGGCCCAACATGAATCCGAAAAACCTAAAGGCTGAAAGGCATTTTTTGAAGGCCGGAGGGCATTCTGTGATGGCTCACCATTCTACCCGATTTTCTAGCTGGCTAACGCAAGCTGTGATCGCCACAAGCGCCATTGCTCTGCTTTCCGCCGCGGCATTCGCGCAGGTTGGCGGAGGGTCGGCCGGCGGCGGGGGAGGGACTACTTCCGGCGCTTCGGGAGGAGGCTACGGCGCTGGAGGATACAGTGCGCCCAGCGGTGGCTATGGCCAAGCGGCACCCAATGTCTCGAGCGGTTACCTCGGAACCCAGTCCTATACAAGCTGGCGAGCTGCCCTTTGCGCGCGAGATCCCCGCAACTGCACCAATGCTCCTTTCAATGGGTATCTTGGTCCCAATACCCCCGGGATGTTGCCGACGTACGGTACCCTCGGAACGATGGGCACTGGCCCATATGGCCAGCCAGGTTCCTATTCCTCGATGAGCCCCTACGGGATGCCTACGTCGATGGGCCCTTATGGGACACCCGGTATGTACGGTTCGTCGATGGGCCCCTACGGCACGCCTGGCACCTACGGGGCGCCGAATCCCTATGGTTATGGACAGCCGGGTGGATATGGCGCACCGATGGGCAGCGCGCCTTTTTCTCAGCCGGGCACTTTCGGGCCGACGATGGGTAATTCGCCGATGGGCAGTCAGATGGGCGGCCCCTCGGGGAGTCCGATGGGCGGAATGATGGGCAGCAACGGATTTGGAGGTTATGGCCAGGCGCCGATGGGGTATGTTGGGCCTGCGCCTGGGACCTCCGCTTTTTCTGCCGGTTCGGCCAGCCTCGCGAATACGCAGATGCCTTCACTCAATGGCCCGGGCTCGGCCAGTGGTTTTTCTCCAGCCAGCGGATTCCCCAACACCGGCACTTTGGGCCAGTCGACCCCAGCATTTGGATCGGGCGGCGCCCTGGGCAGCCCTGGCCTCGGCGGCTTCGGCAGCCCCGGCGGACCCGGCGGCAGCAGTTTGGGAACGGGACCGGGGAACCTTTCCAATCTTGTCGGCGGCATTGATCAGAACACTCTCAACACCGTGGCCGCGCAGCTCGGTGTCTCGGGGGATCAGCTCAACAGTCTGAAAACTCAGGTGGCCAACGGCTCCGTCAGTCCGGACCAGATGCAGCAGCTTAGTGCGCGCTTCGCGGCACTGAACATGAGCGACAC
>DATFSZ010000108.1:0-28065 GCA_035262365.1 Binataceae bacterium (SeqCode) | reverse complement strand
TGGCAGGCCAGAGTACGTGACGGCCTACGAGGAGGGGATCAGGTTCTGGAAAGACACGTGTTACGGCCCAGCTCTTTGCAGCGAACTGGTTGATCGGCTCCTGAAAGGGCGCCTTGACGCGGCGGCGATGCTGGTCGCGCTTATCCGCTATCGTCCCCACGGCTTAACAGGAAGGCTTCATCGGCTCATGCTTCGAAAGTGGCAAGAGTTAACCAAAAGTACCATTCACCTCAAGGAAATATAATAGAACCTCGCCAATCGACGCACGGAAACTGAAATAATCGCAGGACGGCGGATGTAATGAGCTTGGCCGATTATATGCTGGAATCTCAGAAAAAACGAACGATCAGCCAAATCACTGCGGGAGAAAGGCTAAACCGCTTGGGCTTACTATAGCCGCGCCTGGGGGTCTCCCACTTGTTTAGACCATTGTAAAGGCCGTGGTTCGATCACGCCGGTCGTTTTCCGCTGCGCGGTCATCGCCTGCTCAACCTGCCCTTCAACTCCGCCAATTGCGCTGACAACTGCCGGTTCCTCGCGGCTTGCTGCTCGATCTGTTTAGCTTGGCGCTGATTTTCTTTGGACTGCTTCTGCAGCTCGTTCACCAGCATCGGAATCAACTCATGATAGCGCACCGTCTGGACTTTGCCGTCAGGGCCATAGCCCACCAGTTCGAGGTACAACGGCACAACTTCTTCCGCAATCAGCCCATACTGGCAGAACTCCTGAGGTGCCAGGCGTCTGGACCTTAGCCAGTCGTCCATCAGACTCCCCGATGTACGCGGATTGGCGAAGCTTCCTCTGAAGCGCGGCGTCGCGCTTCGGAAGAATCCTTTGCTCGGTCCAAGTATCCTTAAGAAATTTTGTGGTCGATCGTATTATTATCTGCTATTCGTTGGAATCTTTAAGTTTTTGGAGAATTCGGAGGAAATAATGAAGAGGTCGCTAGGGCGCTTGTCTCTGTCGTTGTTCTTGGCGATTGCGGTGTTGGGTGTGCGCACGGCTGCCGCTCAAAGCAACACGGCCTTTGGCAGTGGGGCTCTTGCGGGCGCCATTGGCCAACTTACTGACAGTGCGTTCGGATTTAACGCCCTCCATAGCCCCACAATGGGTTCGGACAATACCGCCATCGGAGGTTTGGCGCTGCAAAGTAATACCTTCGGCAGCAACAATACCGCCACTGGAGTTGACGCCCTTTTCAGCAACACCACCGGCAGCAACAATACCGCCAACGGACAAAGCGCCCTTTTCAGCAACACGACCGGCGGCAATACCGCCAGCGGAGTCGCCGCACTTTTGAGCAATACCACCGGCGGCGAGAATACCGCCAGCGGAGCCGACGCACTTTCGAGCAACACCACCGGCACCGAGAATACCGCCACAGGAGCAGGGGCGCTGGGAACTAATACCATCGGTAACTTCAATACCGCCAGCGGAGCCGACGCCCTTGGCATGAACACCACTGGTGAGAGCAATACCGCCGGCGGAGTCGAAGCACTTTTCAGCAACACCACCGGCGCCCATAATACCGCCATGGGAGCGGAGGCGCTGTTCAGTAATACCATCGGCCACTTCAACACCGCTGCGGGAGATACCGCTTTGGCGCTCAATACCACCGGAGCCTTCAATACCGCTGCGGGGGCTTCCGCTTTGGCACTCAATACCACCGGTAATCAAAACACCGGGGTTGGACAGGCCGCGCTGTACAACAACACAGCGGCCAATTCAATACCGGCGCCGGATTGAACGCTCTGCTCAGCAACAGCGTGGGTAATAGCAACACCGCGGTAGGACACGACGCGCTGCGCAACTCCACCACCGGCAGCAACAATATCGGCCTGGGAGTCAACGCCGGGTTCAACCTTACCACTGGCAGTAACAATATAGATATCGGCAACACGGGTGTCGCGGCTGAGTCCCGCACCATCCGGATCGGCACTCAGGGCGCTCACACCAGGACTTTTGTGGGTGGAATTTTCGGCAGCATGGTGACCGGGGATGCGGTGATGGTGAACAACACTGGACAACTCGGCATCGTGGTGTCCTCGGCGCGCTACAAACGGGACATCCACGACATGGGTAATTTCAGTGAAGCGCTGATGAAACTGCGCCCGGTGACGTTCCGCTACAAGGACGATCCGAGCCAGCAGCGCCAATACGGACTGGTCGCGGAAGAGGTGGCCCGAGTGTATCCCGACCTGGTCAGTCGTGACGCGGCGGGCAAGGTGGTTACCGTGCACTATCACGAGCTCGTCCCGATGCTGCTCAACGAAATCCAGAAGTTGAGCGCGAAAGCCGCCGAAGACAGACAACGCCTCTCGTCGCTGGAGCAGAAGATGCAGGCGAAGAACGCAAACTGCAGCTTTGTGAATGCATCGCGGGGCGATTGAGAAGGAGATGAAAGGATAGCCTGGGGAATTTGATCCCCGCCCGATGATTGCAACCGAGATACTATCGGCCTGTAGCGATTTTTCGCGGTCATCCGGCTATCGACACCTCGCTTAATTTGCGCTCTGCCAGCGGGCAGAGTAGTTAATTACCATGGACCCGGCGGGAATTGACCGCCGGGTTTTCGTGTTTCTTGGCTCACGCGGCGGTTACCGAGGTAACGATCGAGAAGTTGTTCTGAAATGACGGCGGGCACAAACAGCAACAACCGACTCCACAGCCTATTACCTGGCGTGCTGGCGCCCCAGGCATTTACATCGTCGCCCACCGCGATCCTGCCCACTGCCTGCCCCACGAGCATATTATTACGGAGCCAACGGTTCTGCCGGAGTGCAGCCATTGCACGGGAGTACATTTCAGCTGGAAGTGCGATATCCCGACTCGGCTCGAGGAGTGCGCCTTCTCTCGACTGCGGCCGCGATGAACAAATTCCTTGCCTTCAGACTTGGCCTTCGGAGTATTCTGCTTATAGGGCAAGTCGGAGGGGCTGTTGTTTTGCCGTAGCTCCATGGCGCTCAAAGAATCCAATCAAGGAATCTGGTGGGGCCAGGATTTTTCCGCGAACAAACGGTATTTCCTGGAAGCCGAGTTGTCGCTTGTCTCCACATTAATCGATATCGCGCGGGGGCGTTATCAGAGAGGCAATCGGCGCGATGGTGACCGGTCGAAAGCGCACGCCGAGAAAGCGATCGAAACGACCCGCTATTTCATCCAAAGCAATTACCTCAGCCCAGCGCTAAAAGCGTTGTTCGAACGCAGGTGCGATGAGCTTGAGCAGGCTGTCGCGGCCCTTACTGATCACCAGGGATCCGGTTAAAGCCCGCCAGCGGGTGCCGCTGTCGGCCCGACGGTCATCCCGGATTGCAAAACGGTGCGCGAAGGTCGGCCTCGCAAGGGTTCCCCTTTCGCATACTTGGAGTCGAGGAGGTGTAAAATATGGCGATGAAGCGCGAACACGTCGCCCAAATTGCCACCTACCGCGAACGACTCCAATTGCTCAAGTTGGCGACCAGCGAGGTTGTCGCACTGGTGCACGAGGACGCTGAGAGGGTGAGCCGCGCGGTCGCTCGCCTAAGCCATGAAATCCCATGGCGAAATGGCAAGTGGCCGGATTCTGGCCAGAGTTAAGTCCTTGTGCGGACGTAAACGACCGTGGCTATTAAGATGGGCTTCATGAGACAGGATCCAGAGTTGGACCTCGACGGGTTAAAGGAGCGGGTCCGTCTGATAAAGGAAGATACCCGACGCATCGTCATCTTGGTTCAGCACAACGCCGAAGAAGTTCGTCAGCAGATTAAGGCCGTGATGGGCCATCCCGTCGCCGATCCGCAAGCCAATCGGACACACGGCAGAGACATTTAGGAAGGGTCGCCTCAATCGCGGTAGCCGAGACTTCGGTATGATTGCCGGGCACCCGCTCCGAACAGGAGTGAGTTGTCGCTTAACTTGCCGAATCTTGCGCTTTTTCACTTTTCCACCAACTCCGCGACGCGCCTATATCGCCACCCGGGGACAGTAGCTCTCGTCCCGGGAGGATGACGCTTATAGACGCGAGGCGGCAGCTCTGGCGCGGCGTGGGTTTGCGCGTAAGTGGAAGCAGCGCTGCCAGGCCGTCTCCCAGAGCTTCGAGGGAGGCCGGCGACAAGCCGTTCACCTTCAGTGCCTTTGCGGCCCCGCATTAGAAGGCGCTGCGTCCCACCAACGCGCTGGAGCGGATCACCAGAGAGTTTCGCCGGCGGACCAAGACCCAGCCCTCATTATCGAACGAGGAAGCCGTTCTGCACTTGCTGTTCGGGCTATTGCGCAGGGATCGGATCAACTTGCGCCGGTTGCTCGGCTCGCAGGAACTTGCGTCGGTTGCCAGAAGAGCGGAGGTTGCATAATCGGTTGATGCGTGTAAATCGCATGTTAATAAAGGTTGAATTCAAATGCTTAAAGGCGCTCAGTATCGTGTTGCTCGTCAGGCCCCCCTGGGCGTAAGACACTTCACCGCTTAGGAAGAGTGAAGCATTGACCAAGGATCGCTGGAAAGGGGAATCGGATGAAAGATCTGCCAAACCGGAGGGCTATTCGATTTGCGTTAACGGTTCTCGTTGCTGTGGTTGGTTGCCACGGTAAACCGGGTCAAGCACTTGGTGCTCAACCATCTGTTCAGCAATCACCGGTATCGCAAGTCCAGTGTAGTGATTGCATTGCAGTAACCCCCGACAACTTTGTTCGTGCCGAGTCAGACATGTATTTCAGTAGAGTTGTCAAAAATGGCGGCTTTGGAAAATTCGATCACACGCGCGATCCAGCTCCTCTGGATAAGCAGACGGTGATCCGGCTCAACCGGGATACCCTCTACTCGGCCGCGGTATTCGATCTCGATGCAGGACCGGTGACGATTACCCTACCGGACTCCGGCAAACGTTTCATGTCTCTCCAGCTGATCGACGAAGATCAATATACTCACGCTGTTCATTACGGCGGCGGCACCTGTAAGCTGGATAAGAAAGACATCGGTACGCGCTATGTCGTGGTGGCGGTTCGTATTCTGGTAGACCCGTCGGACTCTGAGGATGTTCAGCGGGTGCATAAGCTGCAGGATGGCCTGGAGGCGGTGCAGACGGGTGGCCCGGGAACCTTTGAGGTGCCGAAGTGGGATCCGGTCAGCCAGACGAAGGTTCGCGATGCGCTCCTTGTACTGGCCTCAACTCTACCCGAGACC
Source organism: Binataceae bacterium (SeqCode) (assembly GCA_035262365.1). GTDB lineage: Bacteria > Desulfobacterota > Binatia > Binatales > Binataceae > JAJPJA01. The sequence continues at coordinate 22,907 of DATFSZ010000108.1, read as the reverse complement.
AGCCGCATGTACGGTAAGAAAGACGAGGTCGATCCGGTACGTTTCGTAATTGGAGCAGCTTCGGGCTGGGGAGCCAATCCTCCAAAGGAGGCCCTCTACCTCAACATTTTCCCCAAGCGCAACGACGGAAGCACGGTCTATAAGCTTAAGGTCAAGGATGTGCCGGTGGACGGATTCTGGTCGGTCAGCGTTTATAACGGCGACGGCTATTTTCAGCACAACCCCTACAACGCTTATTCGCTGAACAACTTTACCGCCCGCAAGAATGACGACGGTTCCATCACGATTCAATTCGGTGGCTGCGACGGAAAGATACCGAACTGCTTGCCGACTATGAAGGGCTGGAACTACCTGGTTCGCCTATACAGACCACGCGCCGAAATCCTGGATCGACAGTGGAAGTTCCCGGAAGCTCAACCCGAGGGATAAACGAGAAAGGATCGGCCATGAACCCAAAATTGAGCCGCAGGCAGATGTGCCGACTCACGGCAGCAACTGTCGCCGTCACCTGCATCGGAAACCCACTCCGTGCGTGGTCACAAGCCGGCACGAAGTGGCCGGAACCAACGGACGCAAAACGGATCGCTTACGAAGCCTATATCTATGCGTTTCCGATTGTCCAAAATTACCTCAGTATCTATCAGCTTGCTCTCGATCCAGACGGCAGGCAGTACAAGGGACCGCTGAACGAAGTTCATAACGTGGCTCGCGTGTTTACACCGGCTGACACGGCCATCATTACGCCGAACTCCGACACCCCCTATTCATATCTCATCATGGATCTGAGGGCGGAACCGATCGTCGTAACCCTCCCCGAAATCGACAGGGAGCGCTACTACTCGCTGCAACTAGTCGATCTCTACACCAATAACGTTGATTACATCGGAACCAGAGAAGACGGAAACGGAGGCGGTAACTTCCTGATCACAGGCCCGGGATGGCGGGGCACAAAGCCTGCGGATATCAAACGGGTCGTCAATATTTCAACGACGCTCATGTTCTCTCAGTTCCGGACACAACTGATCGACGCAGACGACATCGAGAAGGTGAAAAAGATTCAAAGCGGATACAAAGCACGGCCCCTCAGCGCCTATTTGCACGAGAAGCCGCGCCCTCCTTCTCCGAAGCTGCATTACCCTGCTATTGACTACGAAACCTTCGAACCGCGGTTTTGGCACTACACCAACTTTCTTTTGCAGTTCTGCCCGACGCTTCCTTCCGAGACCGAGCTTCGCGAGAAATTCTCCCGCATAGGCCTGAAGGCCGGAGCACCGTGGCCGCCCCCAGGAATGCCCGACAGCGTGATTGAAGCGATCAAGTCGGGTGGACGGGATGCGAAAAAGCAACTCGACCGGGATGTGCTGAAACTGACCACATCTGTTGGGCTATTCGGGACTCCTGAACAAATGGCGGGCAAATACAAGCAGCGTGCTCTGGGAGCCCTCGGCGGCATCTATGGAAACACCGCGGAAGAAGCTGTCTATCCCTCCTATCAGCGAGACTCCTCCGGGCAGGTTCTCGATACGAGCAAATTCAACTACACACTTACCTTCGAGCCTGGCCAGCTTCCTCCTGTAAAGGCTTTCTGGTCGGTCACGATGTACAACGGAAAGACCCGGTTCCTGGTCGAGAACCCTCTGAATCGTTATCTCATCAACTCAATGATGCTTCCCGCACTAAAGAAGGCAGTGAATGGAAGCATCACACTGTATCTCCAGCACAAGTCTCCTGGCGCAGATGTAGAATCGAACTGGCTGCCGGCGCCAAACGGGCCGATGGCGGTGGTGATGCGCCTCTATATGCCGAGACCGGAAGTCTTGAACGGAAGCTGGAGGGCACCCCAAATCCGCACGTCAGGCCCTGTGTGACCAATCACGATAACACCTGGTCAATTAGAGAACATGCTTTTTAGGAAGAACCCAATATCGGGACAACCCGATCTTGGGAATAGCCTTGAGCTGATGGCCCCAGAGGTAAGACCATGTTAAGAGAGGGCTGCCGTGTCACTTTCCACGCAACGGTGATTTCTTGATTCGAGTCAGAGAGAATGAAGACACCCGACCGTTCAACTTGCGACGCTTAGCCCCGATTCCGGCAGGTCGCAGCGGGGCTGCGATCTGCATTGCCTTCGTCGTTATGGTGAGGCGACGCCGATCACGCAAGACCAGCCCTTCGCGACCTAACAGGGTCAGACAGGTACTCACCTTGGGACGGGACGCCCCGACCAGTTGGGCCAGATCGATTTGGGCCAACTTGACGTTGATCGTTAAGCCTTGCTCGCTTGGAACTCCAAACCTTTTTGCCAGTGCGACAAGGTTAGCCAGCACTCGGCTGCGGACGTCGAGTTCTGAGAGGGCTAATCGCCAAATGAACAGTCGTAGCCATGGGTCAGCGCTGTGTTGAATCGATTTTAAGAGGGCATGAGCATTGGCGTCGTCTATCAGTGCGTACAGTTCAAGGGGATCGAGTTCTGCCACCACACAGTCACTGATGGCATCACAATAAAATGCCTTGATGGCATATTCCCAGTGGTTAGGTTCTTGCATTGCGGAATGCAGGGCACCCAGAAAATCTCCCGAGGAAAGAATCGCGATCAGCCGGCGGGTTCCCTTGCTGCTTACAAAGCCAAACTTCGCCTGGCCTGAAACCAGCAGATGCAGACGCGATCTGATCTCCGCGTCGGTGGCGATCGGGCGGCGTTTTCTGACACTGCGCAAAGACACCGCCCGAACGAGAGCTTCACGCTGAGGTGCGGAGACCCAGGGCAGAACCTTCTCAAAAGCCTGGCGCGCCGGCTGATGTTCTTCGACCGCTACCGACCCGCTCTCTGCGGCGACCAAGCGGAGCAGTGGGCGGCCATGCTCTGCCGGGTTCGGAACCGAAGTTGTGGGCTCCCGAGACGCGTCGGCACTAACCGGCCCGCGCATGGTGAACATGTGCTCGGCTGGGCTTTGTACCGCTCGAAGGGCCGGCGCAGAAGTTGATGCCAATTCCTCGAAGGAACTCAACGTGCGTCTGATCAAGCTTTGCATGGCGCGCATCGAATTGACCGCTGCCGCCGACGCTGCGCGCAGCTGAATGCTTTCGGTCCTCGCCTTCTCAAAGCGCTCCAAATTCGACGCCATAGCGTGCCCTCTTAAACAATAGCAAGCTGGAGCTTACTGCCAAATGCCCCCGTCGGTCCATAAAGACCGTACCGACGTAACTGCTTATTTAAAGACGATTGAACCGGGAACGGGATGGTCTTCTCTTACACTGACAGCTAATCCGTTGGCTCCGGGTTCTATCGCCTCTAACAGGCTTTATTGGGCATAATTTTGAACCGCTGACGCGCACTGATCGCCTTAATCGCTAAGTCCCTCGGTCTTGTCGGCTTTCTGACTGAGCGAAGGGTTGGCCGCCACGCAGCAACACTAAATGTTTGAGGAGATGAAATGGAACTGTCAGAGTGGACAAATCACTCCAGCGAAAATTTGGGTTGAGCTAACGGGAGGAAGAGACAGTGTCTATCCTCGACCGAACGATCCTTGATCGGCATTCCATACGGAAGTTTCTGCCGCAGCCGGTGCCCCGAGAGGTTGTCGACGAAGCCCTTACCCTTGCCCAGCACGCGCCGTCGAACTCTAACATCCAGCCATGGCGCCTGGTGTTCGTCAGCGGGCCCGCCCGAGCCCGCCTTAAGGACGCCCTATTCAGAGTGGCCGACCGCGAAGCGCCGCACATTCCCGCGCTGCCAAAGGCATTCGAGCATTACCGTTTTGAGCTCGGTGCGGAGGTTTACGGCGCGATGGGCATCCCGATCGCGGACACGGCCAGACACGCTGCCGCCGTGAAGCGCAATTTTGATTTCTTCGGTGCACCATTGGCCGCTATCATCTCCATGCACCGGGACCTTGGCCCGGCCGACTCCCTAAGCGTAGGCATGTATCTGCAGACTCTGATGCTGGCCCTGACGGCACGAGGGCTGGGCACTTGCGTGGAGGTCTCGGTGGCGGGGTATCCTGACGTCGTCCGAAGCGAGCTCAATATCGCGCCGGAGCTCACGATCATATGCGGCCTGGCCATCGGCTATCCCGACGCAGAGTTCCCGGCCAACAAATTGCACATCGGGCGCGACCCCGTCGCTAAGCACGTTGTATTTATTGATCACTGACCTTGGTTGCCGCAGGAGTGTCCCTTGAATCGGAGAGGGAGGAATTACGTTGGCATCTGCTCCGGTTCGACCAAGTCCAGTACGGTTTGCAATTGTCGGTGAAGTTCGACATCCGCCAGGGCAAACATCCGGCAGCCCGCGGCTGGTGTAGAGCGCTCTCCGCTAACGCCCTCGATTCATCTCTAAGTTCACATTATCCTCCACCCGATAAGCCGCTGGCGGGGCTCTCGCGGAGGCTGGCGGTTGTTGCGGCGCAGCGCCAATTTCTCAAAAAAATAAAGGATTCAGAACCATGGCCGATGAGACAAGGAGCAACATGACGCCCGAGCAAATGGCGGCACGGATCGCGGAGCTGGAGGGGCGTCTGGCCAAGGGCGGAACCATCAGCTTCAAGGTTTCGGAAAAAGGCGCTGTCTCGGTATATGGTCTTGGCCGGTTCCCGGTAACTCTCTACTTGGAACAATGGGATGCGTTGCTGTCCCACGCCACTGAGCTTCGCGAGTTCATCGAGGCGAACAAGTCGCGGCTCAAGACGAAGGACCAAACCAAGCGATAATTCAAAAGCCGGTTCCGTCACGGCCAACTAACGATTCGAGCCCTGCACTGAGTAGGGCCGGCTCGTGTCAGCTTTTGAGTAATGCGTCAGATAGGCTTCGCACCGGGCGCGCCGTCAATGGGGACAGGGAGTCTCACGACTCCGCCCTGTCCCGATTGAGGGCCGGCACCGAGGCTTTCCGCCACCCCTCTTCACCGAATTTCCCTGAAAAAGGGGACTATTTCAAAAAGTTATAGATAATTGTCTCGACCGGCGCAGTGGTATCCACGCCCGAGGGGTTGGTGAAACTCGAGACCATCACCTGATTGCCGACCGCGGTCACGCCGATGAGTCCGTTCGCTCTCCAATTGGCGTCTCCGCAGCTCGCTCCATCTACTACCCCAAAGGAATACTGGGTGGCAGTGATAAGTGCCTTCTTTACTCGGGCGGCGAGCGGGCTGTCGGCTAATGGGCCGGTGTAGAAGGTAGCAGGCTGCGGCGGAACGCAGTTCAGGCCTGCTGCGGCCGAGATCGACCACTGTGCCTCTCCACCGCCTCCCGGGATTATGGCCGGTCCAGTGATCTGGGATCCGAAAGTGGCGCTCTCCGCGTCAGTGTATATGCCTGCGCGAATGTTGGACGCGGTCAACGTCGGCGACAGGGTCGCGATCGGCGCGGCCGTCGCATAGGTCAGATTTCCCGCGGCGTCCACGTTTATCTGGATAGTCACATCTTTATAAATGATTGTTCCGGTGCTGGTCTGGACCGGGACCTGAGTTGCAGTAATTTCTTTATTCAACCCGATAACACTCGAAAAGTTAAAGAAGGCGGCTGGAGTGGTCGCCGTTCCCGCGGCCAGCGCGGCACTCGCCCAAATTTCAACCAGCAGTCCGGAAAGAACGAAAATACCAACACCTGCCCGCACCCCAAAAGAGTTGATGCCACTCAAAAGTCTCGCACGAACGCTCATGTCATACTCCTTTTCGAAATGTGCCGTTATTTCCCTTTGCTCAATACTATTTATTGATCAGTTGATTGCGACGCCGCGCTGAGTAGCGCCGCCAAAATCCTCATTCCTTCGACTACGGTTGCTTCGCTACGAGACCGACGGGACCGGACAGACCGCCCTGCGTGGTGTTGGACACGGCGGAGGTAAAGTCGGGCTCGCCGATCACCGCCGTCGCGGCCATACCGGTGGAAAATGGCGGCTCAAACTCGAGCACTCGGTCGTTGACGTTGTCGGATACATAAAGATTTCCGCTGCCATCGAGCCCGACCGCCGCTGGAAATACCAATCCGGATGCCGTGGTGGCGCCGGCGTTGGTGGTAAAAGCCGCTTGGCCGATGATCACATTGCCGCTCTCGCCTGTGGCAAGCGGAGCTTTGAATTCCAGCACCCGATTGTTGTGCGAGTCGGCTACGAAGAGGTCGCCGGCTGCGTCCAATGCGACGCCCAATGGTCCTGACAACCCGCTTGCCGTGACAGCGGCAGTTCGGGAGGTAAAGCTGGTTTGACCGATTACGATGCTGGCCTTCATGCCCGCTAGAAATGGCGGCTTGAACTCCAGCACCCGGTTGTTCGAGTAATCCGCGACGAACAGATCACCCGCCCGGTCCAGCGCAAGACCCGCGGGAAACGATAAATTGCTCTGAGTCGTGGCTGCCACGCTCGAAGTAAAGCTAAGCTGACCAATTACCGTAATCGCGTTCATGCCGGTGGACAGCGGCGGCGTGAACTCGAGTATGCGGTTATTGGAACGTTCCGCCACGAAGAGATTGCCCGTTTTATCCACTGCCACGCCGGCCGGAAACGACAGGCCGCTTTGAGTCGTGGCGGGAGCGGATGAAACAAAGTCGGCCTGGCCGATAACGACGCTGGCGTTCTGATGGCTGAAAAATGGGGGCGCAAACAGGAGTACGCGGTTAGCGCCGCTATCCACGACATAGAGTTTGCCGGCGCTGTCCTGCGCAACGTACCACGGAAAATTCAAACCGCTCTGGGTGGTCGCGGGAAAGCTCGCGGTGAAGGCCGGCTGACCAATGACCACACTGGCGTTCATGCCGTTGAGAAACGGCCTTTTGTATTCGAGCACACGGTTGTTCTGCTGATCGGACACGAACAACGGTCCCGGTGTCGGAGTCGGCGTTGGTGACGGCGTTTGCTTGATGCTCGGCGTCGCTTTGGGAGTCGCTGTCTTGCTTGGCGTTGGCTTGGCAGTCGGAGTCCTGGTCGGTGTCGGCGTCGGGTTGTTGCTTATGACTACAATTTCGTCAAAGCCAATGAACGAGCCAACCGTGTTGAACGCCTCGGCGTCTATCTCATGAATACCGTTGGGAACCCTGGTCGAATCCCAGCTTAGGGTAGAAGGCGGGGTTGACGCCAAGTAAACCCCGTCGATGAACACGTTCACCTGATTGGTTTGGGAACTCAACTGCAAAACGATCGATACGGTTCCCGACACGGTGTGCTGGCTGGCGGGAGCGGTGATGAGCACGGCCTTGCCGGAGACCGGGACGGGCGTTGGCGTTACGACCACATCCGGGACTGTTCCAATACCCTGGTGATGGACAATAACGGCTTTCGGAGCCGGATTGATGATCATCGCGAACGCAGGGGCGGTCAAAACACTAACTATTGCAAGCAGAAGGATGAAAGTGCGGCCATACATCAGTCTCAACCTCGTTTTAGGGGCCACCATCAGGAAGCGAAGATCATTTACGCGTCTCGTCCCGTATTGTCTTAACGGAAGGCGTGACCAGGGATTCGCGAGCCACATCCTGAAAAAAAGCCGAAGTTCGATAACCCGCTTCAAAGCGGGTTATAGTCGCGGCCAGAAGTGAGGAAGGCAGGCGAGAGAAGAGAATCGACGGAGCGAGGGTGATAATGTGATAGGGACATGCGGTTCACCGTCTCGATAGCAGCTAAAGTGAACGGGATGTGTAACATATGCCAAGATTGATAAGCAAATGAAAAAACTCACTAGAACAGTTATATTTTAAATAAATATCCAAGTATTACTTAAATATCGTTAATATTAGCGGAGTTTGTGGAGACTGCCAGGAGGCTTCTCCCCAGGTGCTCGATGCGCATTTTTTCCAACTGCGTATCAGTGGACCGAAGCGCCACTTCCCTCGCCCTAATCCAGGATCAGGGAATTAGGTGAGACAGAGCGGCGCTGTTCCCGATGGGTTTACGTATGCAACATGCCTGAAAAGGTGAGACGCGACAGCTTAGGTTGGAAGCGTCCTGTGCCGCTCGCTCGTCTTGAGAGCGCGTGCGTGGACAATTTGGGCAAGTCAGGCCGTGGAGCCCCGTGTTAGCGGGTAGGCAAGCCGATATTTACGGCGCATGGGTTGCGGCTGAAAGGCCAACCTCATAGCGGCTGGCTTTCCAAACCTGTCGAGGACAGGCATTCCAAGCGTCGTTGCGCTCACGCAACAGTCATTCGGAGTGAAGTGACGAATCTCAAAGATCTCGGGGCAAGAAAATAAAGTTGGGGAATCTCGAAGACCTTCGCCAAACGGGTTCTCGCGGAGATTACTCCAGGTCCCTCGCTTTCGCGGCCGGAATGACGCCGCGCACGTGCAAAACTCCACAGGATCTCTGCCTGAAAGGCCCAACCCCCTGGACGCCACAACCTACTTCATGATCTTGCTCAAGCCGGCCGGCGAGCCATAGCGGCTAACATCGCGGAACTCCTGCGGCACCGTCTCGTTCAGGGTAAAAATATCCTTGCCGACCATGGCGAAGCTGGCATGATCGTTCTGGAAGTCGACCATCCAGTTCAGTCCCTTAACGCCCAGAAAGTAGCCGTCGCCGCGAGGCACCTTCTCTGGCGACTCCCATCCGGCAAAAAGCTTCCAGAACTTGAGGTCCTGATCGTAGAGGTCGGTCCAGGTGAAGGCAAAGCCGAGGTTGCGCTTGTCGAGAAACATCCGGCGCAGCCCGTAGCAGTAGCCCTTGTTCAGGCTGGGTACGCGCTGCACGTCGAGAACGTAGGCCGGAAACACCATCCACTTGCCGATCGCCGGCTTCGGAAACATCATCGGCAAGTAATAGTTGTGCTGTATGTCGTATTGAGCTCGATTTCCCGGCTCCGGCCGGAACAGCAGCATGTTCTTCTCGCCCACTATTTTGGCCTGGAAATATCCCAGCGGCAGCGGAGTACCATAGATGTCGTCTCCGACGTAGTCGCCGCCCGCGTAGGGCGCGCATCGCGCGCTGCTGGACAGCCGCAGCGCGCGCCGCAACGAGGGCAGGAATACATAAAACTCCGGCACCCTCTGCGGATCATCGTAGATCAACTCAAGGGGGCTGGTGTACTTTGACTGCTCGGGTGTCACTAACTCGTCGTAGTAGCTCACGAAGTAACCGGGCATCTCGTTGGCATAGCCGGGAAAACCGGGATCGGTTACGTGAGTGAATTGCAAGTATACCTGGTATGAATCATTGGCTACGCTATTGCCGTAGCGGTCGACTTCATACCCTGTAGTACGATAGTAATCCATCGCGCCGCTATAGTGATAGTATTGATCGTAGAGCAGCTTGTATGCCGCGTCGGGCCCGTTGATCTCGGTAAATGGCATGCCTGCTGTATAATTCTCGATGGTGTAGGCTCCATTGTCGAGTTTTTTGAGCCGTGCCTGGCCGTTGTACTTCTCGCTCGCTTCCAAAAATGACTTGGGCAGCGGGTAATCGATGGTTGGGCCCACATCGATCTCCCAATCTGCCGGCAATTTCCAGATTCGATGCTGTCCGGAGAGCACTACCTGAATGCCTTCAGGAAAAAAATCCTTGTACTGCCGCCAGTTCTGCGCGTTGATTTTGGTTCCGGGTGGGATCGTGGCAGGTCCCGCCGCCGCCTGCGCCGCCATCACGTCGATGGCGAGTAGAACGATCATTACTATTCGTCCGATCACCGCGATGTCTCCTTCGCAGATTTGTCGCAGCTTTGGTAAGACTAAGGAGGCGCTCCCCGCGCACCTTTAGACTTCCAAAGTGCCATCCCCAAAACTAAAGACGCCCGCGGGGTCAAACCCGGCGGGCGTCCATTCCAGCTTGGGCCGCCTACCGGTCCAGGCCTCGTATTTAACGGAATGTCCACTGGACTTTCCAAACAGGCGGATTCTTAGCGAATAGAGAGGACGGCGTCAAGTTAGGCGCTCCGCTGTTTGCCGCTCTCCGGTATGTGCTAAGCATTGAGGCGCCCGGAAATTGATCAAGGGCGGTATTCTGGCGAGTCTAACTGAAGGAGACGTTACAAGGCGATGGACGGCGGGCTGAAATCGGGCTCGCGAGGGAAGGCGGGACACGGCAGGGGTAAACGGCGACGAATCTTGTCCAGCACCCGTGGTGCCGGCCAAGGGAAGCGACCTGAAGCTTGAGCAAATGAAATTTGAAGAAGAGCCGAAGGCGCCGAGCGAAATTATATTCATGTTCCCGGCAGCTACTGGCTCAAACGTGGCATACAAGTCATGAGGTTTGAAATTCTGAATGAGGTGGAGCGTATGAACTGGAAATCGCTGGTTTTGGCTGCCGCATTGGCGCTGGTTTACGGCCTGATGCCGCGCGGCGCGGCGTTCGCGCAGGGTCCGCTGATGCCAAGCGCGTCTCAGATTGACAGCAGCTCTCGCGCCGCAATCTCTGCGCTGTATTCCCAAAACGCAGCGGCCCGGGCGCTCGGCTCGAAGGCGGTGGCTGTGCTTGTCTTTCCCGACATTAAGAAAGGAGCGTTTATTGTCGGCGCGCAGTACGGTTTCGGAGCCTTGTTCAGGCGCGGGCGAACCGTCGGCTACTACCGCACTGGCGCCGCCTCTTACGGCTTTCAGGCTGGGGTCAAGAAATTCGGCTATGCCCTGTTCTTCATGACCAGGGCGGGACTGGACTACCTCAATAACAGTGGAGGATGGGCAATCGGCACCGGTCCGAGCCTGGTCGTCGTCGATCAGGGCGTCGCGCGTTCACTGACGACCACGAACATGCGCTCCGATGTGTATGCCTTTGTCTTCGACCAGGAGGGTCTAATGGGCGGCGTCGGCATTGAGGGATCCAAAATCACCCAAATAACGCCTTCGCAATAACCATCTTCGCCGCACCGACGCTTCGGCGCCGCCTGTTACCGCGGTGCCGAGCTGTGATCGATGGGAAAAAAGTGGATCGAAAGCTGTCTCGGTCTTCCTTAGAAGTCGCGCCACAGGATTGCCGAGATTGTGCCCTCGTCCTGGAAAACCTTGATCACGTCGGTCACCTCGTTGATCGGCACATTGTTAACAACCAGTTGGTAAACCAGATGTCTTCCACTTTTGGCGTTGATGTATCCCGCAAAATCCTGACCCTTCAGAACCAGGACCTTCGCGGATCCCTCTACGAATGTCCCGGTCTTGGCGTGCACCTGTCCCTTCGCACCTGCCAGACTCGAGTCGGATTCAAAGTCCGTCACAAAGGACAAGGAACCGTCCACTCCCAATATCGGCAAGGCGTCAAGAAACGACGTAAAGGTTGGACGCGACCGCAGTTGGGTGAGCATTTGGGTAACCGCGACGCTGGTGGCGGTCGTGTTCCCGCCGCCGCTGCCGTCCACGAACGCGTACTGGGAGTCAGGTATTCCGTAATTGGTTGAAAGATTGACCTTTTCCTTACTCAACGCCGCATTGATGTTATCGACTCCCTGGGTGAGCCCATACAGGACCAGGGAGGTGTCGGCGCCGATGTTATAGCTGACCTTCAAAATCAATTTGGCGTCGTTTGCGACGGTCATGCCGGCCAGTTGTGCAACTTTGGAAGACGCAGGGTAGGAACCCCTGGGAGGGAGCAGCGGCGTTGGATTTTCGGCCACTACCGGCGCATCAACTTTCACTCCTGCTGCCTGAAGTTGCTCGATAAAAACGGTGCGCGCGTAATTTGACGGCTGCACGATCCGGAAAGTCTGGACCAGCGGAAAACGGTTGGTCAGGGGTGGCAGGTAGTCGGTAGCCAGTTCTCCGCCGATTGACGCCGTGCAGCCTGGAGTGCCGATGTGCGCGGGGAACGCGTTGAATTCGAGCAGTGTCTTTGCGCCCGGCCCGCGGGTTGACAACGTGCTGTTGACCCTAAGCGCGGCCGATACCGGACGCGATACGACCGATGCGAGCCCTCCCACCGTTCCAGGATTGATAGACATATCGACCGCGTCGTCATTGACGAAGATCGGTCTTACGTCGAATTGGCCCCTGAAGTTGAAAGGCCGAAAGAGGCGGTCGTCGATTATCACCTGGCCGGCGATTTCCTTTACACCGGCTTGAGCAACCTGATGAGCCAGCGAGGCGTAGCCAGCCAGCGGATTGGGCGAGGTCAGCACCGCATTGCCCAAGGAATCAGCCTCGTTATGATCGTAGTTGCTTACCGCAATACTGCCATCGGGATTGGTCCTGCCGCCCATCGTGAGGTCACCGGAGGCAACCAGGATGAGGTCGCCGTGGAGCACGCCGTTACTATCAACGGCGCCGTTGCGGAAAACCGGTGTGTTGTAAGCAGTGGCCGGCCCCACCTGGTTGAGCCATTCGCCCACGCTGAAGACTTTTCGCACTGATCCGACGAAGAACTGGCGCTCGGGAAGCTGGTTTATCAGCGCCACATTCTTGTCGAGATCAACTACCCGCAACCCCCAAATCGCATTCTTATAGAGCGGCTTGTCAAAAATCGTCTGTATGGCGGCAGGTGCCGTCGACTGATTTTGACTATCCCCGCCGGAAGTGCATGCGATCATGAAGGCCAAAACCATGAGCGAAAAAATCGCCAAGCCGGGGCGGATAATGAGGTCTCTCATGAAGACAAATCGCTGAACCTGTTAGACGTCGCTTGTCGGCAAGCCTCAAGCGGAATTTTTGAAAGCCGGAACGGGACGCGCAGCTTGCGCCGCTACTAGACAGCGCCGCGCGACGCTACCAGGCGCGGGCGATTGTCCACTTCCTCAAGCATCGGCGCTTCGCGCGGGCCCGCCGCGCCGAGGTCGGCCAGGCGCTGCACCGACGGCATCACGCGGCTGTTGAAGGAGCCGATTGTGGAGTTGAATGCTTCCACCGATTTTTCCAGCGATTGGCCCAATCTACCCATGTGCTCGACCATCCGCGCCAGACGGTCGTGCAGTTCGCGCCCCAACTCGCTTATCCGCTGCGCGTTGTCCGCCAGCCGCTGCTCGCGCCATCCATAGGCAACCGCCTTGAGCATCGCCAAAAGCGTGGTCGGCGACGCCAGGATGATCCCCTTGTTGGCGCTCTCCTCGATAAGCTCGGGAGCCGCCCGCAAGGCGGCGCTGAAAAAGACCTCGCCCGGAATGAACAGGACCACGAACTCAACGCTGCGCTCCAGGCGCTGCGCGTAACTGCGGGAGGCCAGCTCGTTGACGCGCGCCTTGACCTGGTGAGAATGCTCCCGCAGCTTCGCGATCCGATCCTCCTCGCTGTGCGCCTCCAGCGCCTCAAGGTAGGCCTGCAGCGAGGCCTTAGCGTCAACCGCGATTTGGCGGCCGCCGCTCAGCTTGATCACCATGTCGGGGCGCGCGCCGCCGCCCTCCCCTCCGCCGATTTCGACTTGCTCCTCGAAGTCGCAGTATTCCGCCATCCCGGCCAGCTCCACGACGCGCCGCAACTGCACCTCGCCCCAGCGGCCGCGCACGACCGGTGACTTGAGCGCCTGCGCCAGGTTGGCGGTTTCCGAGTGCAGGATGCGCTGCGCCTGGGCAAGAGAATCGACCTGCTCGGTAAGCTTGCCGTATGCCTCGCGGCGGGAGCCTTCGATTTCCTGCAATTGCCGATCAACGCGCCCGAGCGATTCGCGTACCGGTTCAACGATTCCGGCAATCGCGTTCTGAGCGCTGGCCAGCCCCGCTTCGGTTTGCCTCTGCACCATACCCAGCCGTTCGCCGGCCAGCCGCAGGAAGTCCTCGTTGCTAGCGTGGAGCGCTTCGGCAGCCAGGGCTTTGAAGGTTTCCGACAGCCGTTCGCGATCCTGATCGAGAATCGCGCGCTGCTGCTCGAAGCTGCGTTGCATCTCCGCGATGCGCGCGTCGGCAGCCGCCTTCGCGCCTTCGGCACCGCGCAACGCTTGCGCAGCGGCGTCAGCCTCATGCCGCAGCGGTCCGATCTGCGCACGCAACTCCTGGGCTCCGGCCTCGGCTGCCGCGGCTCGGGCCTCAAGCTGGCGAATTATTTCCTGTGATCCGGTGCGGGACCGCGCCGCCCCAATGATCCATCCGAGCATTCCGCCCACACCCGCCGCCAACGCGGCCGCAAATAGCAGCTCCATCCACACCTGCCTCGCCCCCTTGCACCGCAATTACTTGTGTCAAGTTTAGCTCCTGGCACGAGCAGGCCACAATTGAGGCTCCTGCTTTATCCCCAAGGTTGTTTCGGGCAAGTGACTTTATTGCCCTGACAGGGAGAGATGGGCGCCGCTACGCTGCCCAGAGAATTGTCATCGGCGCGGGCGCACCGGCGAGACGATCGGTTGAAGCCGCGGTGCGCGAAGCTGGCCGCCCTGCTATCTTTACTAGCCCGGCTGCTGCGGGTGCGGGCATAACTTGAAGGACTTGTTGAAAAAAGGCGCCACCCTGATCGTGCTTGGCACCGGCGGTGTCGGCAAGACTACGGTTGCGGCCGGGTTAGGTTTGGCGGCGGCGCGCTCAGGCCTGAAAACTGCCGTGATCACCGTGGACCCGGCACGCCGGCTGCGCGACGCGCTGGGCCTGGAGCATCTGCGTGGCAAGCCGATCGGTTTGGGACGTCATCGCCTGGAGGCCGTCGGACTTGATCCTTCATTTAAACTTTTTGCGATGGTGCTGGACGCCAAGGGCGCGTGGGACGCTTTGATTGAGCGCTTCACGACCGACCGAGCCGCGCAGCAACGTATCCTCAACAATCCCTTCTATCGCCAGCTTACCAGCCAGTTTGCGGGCTCCGAGGCCTACGCCGCGCTCGAGCAGCTTTACGATCTGCATTCATGCGGCGAATTCGATTTGATCGTGGTCGATACGCCGCCCGCCGCCAACGCGTTCGAGTTTCTGCAGGCGCCCGCTCACTTGACCCGCCTGTTGGACACGCGGATGGCGCGATGGTTGTTCGCGCCCTATCTTTCCGCTGGACGCTTTGCGATGCGCCTGGCCAGCGGAGCGGCGCGCTTCGTGGTGCGCGAGCTGGAACGATTTGCCGGGGCGACGGCGCTCTCCTCGATTTCCGAGTTTTTCATCGCGGCCCAGGAAACCGTGGACGGCCTGGTGGAACGCCTGCGCAAGACCGAGGTGCTACTGCATTCCGATCACGTCAACTTTGTTCTGGTAACGACCGCCGAGGACCAGCGCCTGCGCCAGGCGCGGATGCTGATTGAAGAGATGCGCGCGGAGCGGCTCAACCTGTCCGCCATTATAATCAACCGCTTTCTGGACGAGGAAATCTGGCGCCACCTGGCAGGCAGCAGCGATGGGATGCCGCCGGCTCTGGAAGCGATGGGCGAATTGCGCGCCACGCTGCGGCCCAACCTTGACCGCCGTCCGGGATTCGATGCGCTGGTCAAATATCTGGAGGATTATCGCCTGCGCGCTCATCGCGATATCGCGCGCACAGCTGCCTTTGCGCAGGAACTGCCCGCCGGCGTCAGGCTGACGATTGCGCCCGAGATTCGGCGCGGAGTGCTGGGATTGGGGCAGCTCGCCCGCTTCGCCGGTTATCTGGACGGACCCGCCTTGAAAATGACGCGCCTGCGCGCGGCGGCTGAAAAAGAAGCCGGAGTGAGCCTGTAAGCCGGGTTCTGTACCCGCTGACGCGGGCGGCGGCCATTCCTCTGGACCGCCGATTGCTCGGCGGCTCTAGCGACCGTACCCGAGAGTTGGGCGGGCCACCCATTCTCTCCTATTTGGTCTTGCTCCGGATGGGGTTTAGCATGCGCGCGCGATCACTCGCGCGCCGGTGGGCTCTTACTCCACCATTTCACCCTTGCCCTTACGGGCGGTCTGTTTTCTGTGCCACTTTCCGCGGATCGCTCCGCGCTGCCGTTAGCAGCCATCCTGCCCTATGGAGCCCGGACTTTCCTCCCCGGAATATGGGGCGGCCGCCCGGCTCGCTCCGGCTCGGCATATTATACTCGACGGCGGCGTGGCGCGCGCCTGGTCAAAGCCCATCAAGCTTCGGTCTGCTTGTCGGCCTCGTGGTACAGGATCCGCTGGCAATTCGGGCAGAAGTGAATGGCTTCAAATCTCTGGATCAGGTTGAAGAGTTGAGGCGGAATTCGCATCCTGCATCCCTGACAAGTTCCCGACTTGACCGGCACCACCGCGAAACCTCCACGCCGTTCGAAGATCGTCTCGTAGCGCTGGCGCAGACCAGTGTCGATCTTAGCGGCCAACTGCTCTCGTTCCTTCTGCCGCGCGGCAATTCGCGCGTTCAATTCCTCGATTTGGCCGGCGATCTCCTTTTGCGCTTCCTTGAGTTCGGTGCGGTCGCGCTCCAGCGTCTCGGTCAGCTCCTGCAACCTTGTGGCGTTCTGTTCGCCGCCGTCCATCCGGGTCAGCAACTCGGCTTCCAGGCGCTGATTACTTTCCTTGAGCATCTCGACTTCGTGGCCAAGCGCCTGCAACTCACGCTCGTTCTTGATAAGGCTGAGGCGCATCCGCTTGTTCCGGATCTGGACCTCGCCTTCGGCGAGTGTGCGCTCCAACTCCCGCCTGGCCAGCGCGCTCTCGCGCTCCTGTACTTTCAGCGCTTCGACTTCCGCGGCCGTTTGTTCAACGCGCCCTTGCAGTTCGGCGACTCGCGCACCGATTCTCGACAACTCCTGCTCTTGCGAGCGCAGCTCCTGGTCGATAGCCTGCAGACCGGCGAGCCGCTTTATCTCCTCCCGCAATTCGACCTCCATTTATTGATGTTTGCTTCATCGAAGTCGCCGCCATGAGGGCGACGGCGGCAATTGGATATGGGCCCACCAGGATTTGAACCTGGGACCAGCCGGTTATGAGCCGGCAGCTCTGAACCAAGCTGAGCTATGGGCCCACGAGAAGGCATGAACAGTTGTTTATAGTACCAGTTTTCTTAGGTTTTATTAAAGGCCGGCAGGGTACGCGATGGCAGGGTGCGGTTACGGTTGAGCTTTTGGAACCCGCCGCCCATCATTTGCGCGTCGAGCGCAGCTTTTGCTGGGCTCGCGCCAGCAGGATCGCTTCCTGGGCCTTGCGGCTCTGCAGCTCGGTTCCCTGCTGTTCGCGGATTGTGCGCAGCACGCTCTGCACGCGTTTTTCTCCGCGCAAAAGCTCCAGCGTCCGGCAATACTCCGCCATCATCTGCCGCGCGGATTCCGCGTTCTCCAGAGCCGGATCAAGCATCTGCGCACTGAGCGCGCCTTGTTGCTCCGCAGCCAGGCGCTGCGCCACCAGCGCCTGCGCCGGCTCGCCGCCGGAGCCGCAGAGCTCGGCGGTCAATGCCGCCAGTCCGCGGTCCTCGAAGTCGGACAGCGCGCCCGAGGCGAGCATTTCCTCGCGCAAATCCGGATACGCCACCGCGATCGCCAGCAGGCCCAGCTCCGCGATCACCCGCATGTTGCGCGCCGGCATCCGCGCGGGGGCTGGCGCATCGCGCCCGGAGCGGGTCGGACCGCGGATTCCCTTGCGAGCCTGCGCGCGCAACACTTCCTCGCGCACATCCAGCAACTCCGCCGCCTTGCGCGTCAGCAGGTCAAATTCGAAAGCATTGCCCGCCAAGGCCAGGACTTCGGACACATGCTCGGCCGCGCGCGCCCGAGCCACCAGCGAGGTTCCCGCCGCCGCGGCTTCGCTGCGCACGAAATAGTCGACCAGCAACTCGGCCGAACCGATCAGCGCGGCGAAGCTCTCCGCGCCACGCTCCTTTACCAGGGTGTCGGGGTCGAAACCCTGCGGAATGAAGATTCCGCGGCCCAGCAGTCCCGCCTCCAAGTAGGTCCGCACCGCTCGAAGGGACGCGTTGTGACCCGCCTTGTCGCCATCGAAGCAGGCGAAGACATTACGCGTGTAGCGGCCGAGCAGCCTCAGCTGATCGACGGTCAACGCGGTACCGAGACTGGCCACGGTTTCCTTGAAGCCGGCCTGCGCCAGCGCGATCGCATCGATGTAGCCCTCAACCACGATCGCGCGGTCAGCCTTGGCGATTGCTCCGCGCGCCTGCGCCAGTCCGTAGAGATTGCGCGCTTTGGAATAGAGCGGCGATTCGGGCGAGTTGATGTACTTTGGCAGCCGCTCATCGAGCACCCGGCCGCCGAACGCGATGACGCGGCCGGTTGCGTCGTGAATCGGAAACATCAGGCGGGCCCAGAACATGTCGGCGGCTTGTGAGCCAGCGCCTTTCACCACACCGATGCGGGCGCCCGCCTCCAGCAGTCCGCGCTTGCTGAGCGCCGCGGCCAGAGAAGCGCCCGCCGGGGCAAAACCCAGCTTATAAGACTTGGCCGTGTCGTTATCGATACCGCGCCTTTTCAGATACTCGCGCGCGGGCGTGCCCGCCCTTTCCTCCCACAGCACGTGCGTAAAGAAATCGTTCGCCACCTCCGCCGCGCGCAGCATCGCGTCGCGCTCGGCGGAGGCGCGCGGGTCGCGCCGCTCCTCAGCAATCGTTATTCCGTACCGACCAGCCAGCGAGCGCACCGCCTCGGGGAAAGTCGCGCCGTCCATCTTCATCACGAAGCTGAACACGTTGCCCCCGGTGCCGCATCCGAAACAATGAAAGAACCCCTTCTCGCGGTTGACCGTAAACGACGGCGTCTTTTCACCATGAAACGGGCACAGGCCCACGAAGTTGCGCCCGGCCTTGCGCAGCCGCACATGCGCGCCGATCACCTCCACGATATCGGCGCGGCCGCGTACTTCTTCGATTTGGGTGTCGCTGAAAGGGGCCATCAATTTGCACGCGCGGCGCTTGCCTTGAGCAAAGCCGCCAGCCGGCCCGGGTGGTTAGTCATGATTCCGTCCACGCCCATCGCAATCATCTGGCGCATCCGCGCCGCCTTATCGACCGTCCACACCAGCACTTTGAATCCGGCGCGATGCGCCTGCTGCACCAGAACCGGACTCACCATGTCGTAGCGCGGATTGACGCTTACCGCGCGGAGCCGCGCCGCCGTATCCAGCATCGCTGCAGCGCGCTTGTCCGCCAGCACACCCAACGAAAGCGCGGGCTCAAGCTCGCGCGCCGCCGCCAGCGAGTTCCAGTCGAAGCTGGAAACAATAGTATCAGCAAGCGCATCATGCGCGCGCAGCAGGCGGCATACCTCGCGCTCGACGCCCGCGGCCTTAAGCTCCACGTCCAGCGCACATCTGCCTTTGACGAAGCTCAGAACCTCGTCGAGAGTGGGAACACGCGCGCCGGCGAAGGCCGAGCCTAGTTTTCGCCCTGCGTCCAGGCGCTGAAGCTCCGCCAGACTCATCGCAGCAACCGCGCCGCGTCCGTCGGTAGTCCGATCGACGGTATCGTCGTGAATCACCACCGCTACCCTATCGGCGCTGAGCTGAACGTCCAGTTCGCACATCTGCGCACCGGCGTCGATCGCTGCCGCGAACGCTTCCAGCGTGTTTTCCGGAAATTCACCACTGGCCCCGCGATGCGCGATGTTTAGCACCGCCCACTAACCCCTGTCCCCTTATTGTTCCGTGGCAGAGGGCGAGGGTGAGGGTGCCTGATACATTTCAAAGACAAAAGCGCCTGATTCGTTTTGAGCGGATATTTATCCAATAATTTAACTATCTCGAACGCGGTCCACGCAAATTCAAGAGGGCGTTTTTTTAACAGCGCGGTTTAGCGGGGGTAAAGAAACGCGCCCTGGCCTCTGTTGACTAGCCGCAAGTCTCTATCACTATTTTGGTGAGTGGCCACTTTCGACCAGACGCCTCGCCGGCGCTCCAAAACTTTCATTCAAGCCGAGTTTCGCGTTCCCGCGGGTCTGGCCGACGAGGTCGCCGGAATATTGACGGCGCGCGGTGCGCTGGGATGCGCCACCCAATGGCCGCACAAAGCCAAACGCTCACCCGCGTGGCCGATCACGCTCCAGGCGTTTTTCGACCGCCTCACGGACACACAACTCAATGCCCATCGTGCGGCGCTGAACGCGGCTGGAATGCTCGACTCCTCCGCGCCGCCACCATCGGCGATTGAACTGGTCGATCCCGGATGGGCCGCGATGTGGAAGAAGCGATTCAAACCGCTGAAGATCGGTCACGGCCTGATGATCGTGCCGCCTTGGCAGACTGCGAATGCCTCCAGCCGTGTACCGATAATCATCGAGCCGGGGCAAGGCTTCGGCACGGGTCATCATGCGACCACGCGCTCCAGCCTGATCGCGGTGGAAACGGAATGCGGCCGGGGCCGTTTCACCAGCGCGTTGGACGTGGGATGCGGCTCGGGCATTTTGTCCTTCGCGATGGCGCGGCTGGGAGTGAGGCGAATACTCGCGCTCGACAATGATCCCACGGCATTGGACAACGCCCGGCACAACGCCGAACTAAACGGCTTGACCGCTGCGATTCGCTTTTCTGCCTCGCCGCTGCGCTCGGTGCACCGCCGATTCCCACTGATTACGGCCAATATCCTCTCTTCAACGTTGATCGCGATGGCGCCCGACCTCATGCGGCTCCTGGCTCCGGACGGCCGTCTGATCCTGTCCGGCATTCTCGAGCGCGAAGGCAGGAGTGTGCTCGCCCATTATCCATCGCCGATCCGCCGCCGATGGTCGCTCGCCGATCGCGGATGGATTACGTTGATTCTCGCAGGCCCGCAGCGATGACGAACGCAACGCCCCCGCGCTTCCGGATCGAGAGCACAGCTATCCGCGGTGACCAGGCGCGCCTTGCGGGCTCGGAACTACATCATCTGCGCGACGTCGCGCGCATCCGTCCCGGCAGCAAGGTCGGACTAATCGACGAGCACGGCCGCAACCTGACCGGCAGGGTCGTGGCGCTCGACGCCAAAGCGGCGCTGATCCGGATCGATCGCACGGAGGAACCGCGCATCGTACCGCCGCTGATCCTGGCGCTCGCGCTTATAAAAGGACCGCGGATGGATTTCGCAATCGAAAAAGCAGTCGAGTTGGGCGTGAGCCAGATATGGCCGCTGAGGTGCGAGCGATGCGTCGTGCGCGACCCTGGAACGGAGCGGCTGGCACGATGGCGCCGGCTCGCGGTGGCGGCAGGCAAACAGAGTCTCGCCGAGCGGCCGATCGAGATCGAACCCCCGATGGACTTCGCCGATCTCGCCACGCGCATCCCCGCGGGGATGTTGCCGGTGATTTGCCAGTCCAGCGGCGCTCCGCTTTCGACCGTCTTGCAGCGGGCGTCGCGTGGCGGAATTTTGATTGTCTGCGGTCCCGAGGGTGATTTTACTCCGCAGGAAACCGCTTCAGCGCAACAGGCCGGTTTTGCCTGCGCCAGCCTGGGCCGCCACCGGCTCCGCACCGAGACCGCGGCGCTGGCGGCGCTGGTAATCGCCGCATCCGCGCTGGACGCGCTGGTCCAGGCGTGATGGCGCCCTACTCGCCGGGAATTGCGCGTCGTCGTACAATGACACCGCCCCTGTTGGAAGAGTAAGGCAATGGCCGCAACGAATTACAAGTTCGCTTTCGTGATGGATCCTCTCCACACCCTGCTGGTGGACAAGGACACCACCTTCGTCATGATGCTGGAATCCCAGACGCGCGGGCACCAGATCTTCTACGTCAGCCTCAAGGACATGTACTCCGTGGGTCCGCGTCCGCTGTGCCGAGCTTTCCGATGCGAGGTGAAACGCTCCGTAAGCCATTATCAGCTCCTCGACGACGGCGTCGAGATGCCGCTGGACGCCTTTGACGCGATCTTCATGCGTAAGGATCCACCGGCGGATGCCAACTACATCTACGCCACCATGCTGCTCAGCCTGGCCGACAGCCGGCGCACCTTTGTTATGAACCACCCCGAGGGATTGAGAGAGGCGAACGAGAAGCTGTACCAGCTCAACTTCCCTTCGGTCATCGCACCCACGCTGGTCACCTACGAGATCCCGCGGCTCAAGCGCTTCATGGAAGAGCAAGGCGGCGAGATGGTAATCAAGCCGCTGGACGGCCATGGCGGCGAAGGCGTTTTCGTGATGACGCGCGGCGACCGCAACCTCAACGCAATCCTGGAGACGGCGACCCATCTCGAGACTCGTCCGATCATGGCGCAGCGTTATATCCCCGAGGTGCGCAAGGGCGACAAGCGCCTGATCGTGCTCGACGGCGAGCCGCTCGGGTGCACGCTGCGGGTGCCGATGGCCGCGGAGCATCGCGGCAACATCCACGTGGGCGGGACTTGCGTTAAGGCCGAGGTCACTGCGCGCGACCGCGAAATCTGCCGCGTGCTGAAACCGCGCCTGCAACGCGACGGACTATACTTCGTGGGACTGGACGTCATCGGCGACTTCGTGACCGAAGTTAACGTCACCAGCCCCACCGGCATCCAGGAAATCAACCGGCTGGACGGCGTCGCGCTCGAAGCCCGGGTCATTGACTTTGTCGAATCGCGAGTTGCAGCATTGCCGCTGGCCAACCAGCATTGAGGCCACGGAAAGGAAAGAGCATTCCATGGACAGCAGCAGGATCAATGAATTGTACGATCGATTTCTGATTACCGACGTGATCTACCGCTACTCGACCGGCGCCGACAACAAGGATTGGCAGCTTTTCCGGAGCTGCTTTACCGATCCGGTCAACGCCGACTTCACCTCCACCGGCGCTCCTGCGCCGCGTACGTTTCCGCTCGACACCTGGGTGCGCGTCGTCCAGAAGACTCTGACCCCGTTCAAGATGACGCAGCATTGCAATTCGAATGTTAAGATCAACTTCAGCGGCGACGAAGCGACCGCCGTTGTTTACCTAAGAGCACGCCATCTTCGCGCCGACGATCAAGGCGACAACAAATTCTGGGATGTGGGCGGCTATTACACCGATCGGCTGGTTCGCACGCCGGACGGCTGGAAAATCGCGACCGTCAAGTTTACCCAGACCTGGAGCGAAGGTCAGCCCTGATGCTCTGAGATCGACCCCGGCTCCAGCACGCAACAATTCTGGATTTCCGTCTGCGCGTTGTCCGAGTCCATCGGGTAGAGATGGGGATGGCCGATCGAAAATCCCCATCCGATGTCTTCCTTGAGGTAATAGACGCCGCCCGGGCGGGTGTCGAATTCAACTTCGTCGGCGGTCTCGGTCTCGGTGCGACAGGT
>DATFSZ010000107.1:0-4031 GCA_035262365.1 Binataceae bacterium (SeqCode) | reverse complement strand
TCCCGCGCTCAAAGAGCGGCGAGGCACGGCGCGTTCCGATGAACGACGAGGTGCGGAAGCTACTGCGGGACCTTCCGAGCCGGTTGAAGACTGGCTGGGTGTTCCCGTCACAGCGCGGCCGGACACCGGTTAACGCGAAGAACTTCGTGCGCCGTGTGTTCTTGCCTGCCCTGAAGGCAGCGAAGATCGCGGACTTCCGCTGGCACGACCTCCGGCACACCTTCATCACCCGGCTTGCCGAGAACCCGGCTGTCAGCGAGCAGACCATCACGGCCCTGGCTGGTCATGTCTCCAGGAGGATGCTGGAGCGCTACTCCCACATCAGGCGCGCAGCGAAACAGGCCGCCATCGCTAGCCTCGAAAGGCCGGATTTTCATGGTGGTGGGGCACAAAATTGGGCACGATCCCCTCATGGCAGCCAAGTGCGAGACGGAGTGATTTCCGAAAAGGTCTTAAACTAGTTGAGTTTTTCGTGGAGCGGGTGATCGGTTTCGAACCGACGACCTTGTGCTTGGCAAGCACACGCTCTACCAACTGAGCTACACCCGCTCGCCTGTCTAAGAGGCCGGTATTAAGGGTTTATCCGTCACATCACCATGTGTCAAATCGCTTCCTTCACGCAGCTTTGTACGACCGCTGGCGAGCTTCCGGATGGGGAATTCACCGGCTGGAAGCGCGTAAGACGGAAAAATTGAGCGCGGGAGGTTTAGGAGGAGTCAGCCGTCCTGGCTGTGGCGTCGCCGGGCTTCAGCGGCTTTGGGCGGCGCGGCCTGATTGCTGACCGCTTGGCGAACGGGTGTGCACGTCTTCACGCAGAACCCACATCAGCTTCAGGTAATACTCGCCGGCTGACCAGATACTGACCGCCATCGAGATCCACAGCAGGAACATCCCGGCGCCAAAAAAATCGATGTGCCAGTGAGTATAGTGGACCAGTAAAGCCTCCAGCGCGATCGCCTGGAGCGTCATCTTATACTTGCCCATCTCTTCCGCGCTCACCACCAGGCCTTCGCTGGCAGCCACAGCGCGCAGACCCGTAACCATAATCTCGCGCCCCACGATGACGGCTACTATCCAGGCCGGTACCCGCGGGGAGCGGGCAATTCCGGCCAGCATGATCAGCGCTGCGCTGACCAGCAGCTTGTCGGCCAGCGGGTCCAGGAAGGCTCCCAGGACACTATAAGATCCGTAATTGCGCGCGATGTACCCGTCCAGGTAATCGCTGAGCGTGGCGACCAGAAAGGCCCCGGCCGCCAGCCACGCCGCGGTCGGACCGGTGAAGAGCAGCAGCACCATCAGGACCGGCACCAAGCCGATCCGAAACAGGGTCACGATATTTGGGACGGTTAAGGTCACGCCTGGACCAACCTTAAAGTTATGGCTGAGGTAGCCCCAAAATACGACCGTTCTCTCTTGACATTATGGCAATCACAAAACTCGGGCAATCATGTGTCCCTGCCGCATTGGACGCGGCCCAGGGTGCTTTCGTTGACCTCGCCATCGACGCTTGACTGTCCGCCCTCATCATGAGAAGCGTCGCTGGTGACGGTCTGTTACAATTTTGTTAAGACTTCTCAACAGCTTCATGAGCACGGCCTGAACGATGCCTAATTCGGCCCCAATAAGCAGCGACTTCCTGGTCATCGGCGGCGGAATCGCCGGCCTCAGCTTTGCGCTCAAAGCCGCCGGCCTGGGCAGCGTGGCGGTGCTGGCCAAGGCGGGTAGCGCCGACGCCAACACCTCCTACGCCCAGGGTGGAATCGCCAGCGTGTGGAGCGTGGACGATTCCTTCGAATCCCATGTGGAAGACACGCTCAAGGCGGGCGCCGGACTGTGTAATCCGGCGGCCGTCGAAGCGATTGTCCGCGACGGCCCCGAGGTAGTGCGCGAGTTGATTCGACTGGGCACGCGTTTTACGCGCGTCACCGAGGGCAACGACCACGAATACGACCTCGGGCGCGAGGGCGGCCACAGCCATCGCCGGGTCCTGCACGCTCAGGACCTGACCGGACAGGAAATCATGCGTGCGCTGTGGGAGAGGATTCGGGCCAATCCCAACATCACCTTTTACGAGGACCATCTCGCGATTGACCTGCTGATCGCCAACCGTGGCGGCGCCAACGCCAGATGCTGGGGTGCGTATGCTCTGGATCGGCGCAGCGGCGCGATTCGCAGGTTCGTCGCCCGCTTCACGCTGCTGGCCACCGGCGGGGCGGGCAAGGTCTATCTATATACCACCAATCCCGATATCGCCTCGGGCGACGGTGTGGCGATGGCCTGCCGGGCCGGAGTGCCAATCGGCAATATGGAATTCTACCAGTTCCATCCCACCTGCCTGTACCATCCCGAGGCCAAGTCGTTTCTGATTTCCGAGGCGCTGCGCGGTGAGGGCGCGATTCTGAAGCTGCCGGGTGGCGAGCCGTTCATGAAGCGCTACAATCCCGACGCCGAACTGGCGCCGCGGGATATCGTGGCGCGCGCGATCGACGCGGAAATGAAGCGTCTCGGCCTCGATTGCGTCTATCTCGACCTGAGCCATCGTGGGCCCGATTTCATCCGACAACGCTTCCCCAACATCTATACGCGATGCGCCGCGCTGGGTATCGACATCACGCGCGAGCCGATTCCGGTGGTGCCGGCGGCGCATTACATGTGCGGCGGAGTGGTCACCGACTTGCGCGCGCGCACCGCTCTGGCCGGATTGTATGCGGCCGGAGAAGTGGCGATGACGGGCCTGCACGGCGCCAACCGCCTGGCCTCCAATTCCCTGCTGGAGGCCGCGGTGATGGCGCGGCGGGCTTTTTTTGATGTGGCGGAGCATGTGGCAGGCCGAAACCCGGACGCGCCGCCCGATTTTCCAGCCTGGAATCCGGGACGCGCGATCCGCAGCGACGAGCACGTGATGGTCACGCAGAGCTGGGACGAGATTCGCCGCCTGATGTGGAATTACGTCGGGATTGTGCGCAGCGATCGCCGCCTGGAGCGTGCGCAGCGGCGGCTGGCGCTGTTGCGCGAAGAGATCCATTCCTATTACTGGGACTACCTGATTGATTCCGACCTGATCGAACTGCGCAACCTGGTGGTGGTTGCGGAGTTGATTGTGCGCTCAGCAATCTGCCGCAAGGAATCGCGCGGCTTGCACTATAACATCGACCATCCCGACACCGACGATCAGCACTGGCTGCACGACACGATCGTCCGGGACTAGCGCCTCGACCAGGCCGCACATTACGTCAACGTGAGCCGGCAATCGGCCGATCGCGGGCGCGGCGTTCAGTCGATGTTCTGCTTGGCGACGAATCCGGTCTGCCCCCTCATCGGCCCGTCGATGATCTGAATAACCGCGCCGTTGTCGTCGCTGGACACGATCTTGACCGGGGTCTGGTCGTCGATCTCCTTTGCGACCAGCTTTTTTCCGATATCACCGACCATCCCCTCGATTCCACCCTGCTGGCGCATCCGGGAGTATTTCAGGTAGTCATTCTCGTCGGCGTAAAGCGGTACGGAATGTTGATTGCCGGTCACGACGAGTTTGTGAGTAATTACAGGATGCTGACAGGCCGCCGCGACCAGCAGCAGGCTGGCACAAAGTATCATACCAATTTTCGCCATTTTCATTGTTTCCAATTCCAGGCGTTCAGGAACGCCGGGATTTCTATAATATTCTAATCGATTGAGCGGCGCTGATATCGCATTTTTTTCGAGCGAGCTATTCCTGAAAGCGCATCCTTATTCTCGATGCTCGCCGCGCGAACGGCCAGCCGTGGAGCAAATGGCAATCCTCGACGGCGCCGGGACAGGGCAGGCCAGACATAGAATGGGGCGGCTGGCACCGCCAAATAGTGAGCTTCGTATGTTTCTAATACTTCAAGTGGTCACTGTGTTGCTGGTTGGAGTTGCCCCCGTTAAAGCGGACACGAGCGGCAGGTTGAGTTAGTCCTAGTGCGAGTATCGGGTAGCCTCCGCGGCGGCACGCTGTCAAGGTTCCGCGCGCTACGCGCGCCGGCTTGCGCCGACCTTGACCGCGGCCG
>DATFSZ010000106.1:0-5022 GCA_035262365.1 Binataceae bacterium (SeqCode) | reverse complement strand
CGGGGCCGGCCCGACGAGGTTCAATGGACGTTGTTGGCAAGACAATTTCGAACGAAACAGAAAATGAGTCTTCATCTGTGGGACATTCGCCGCCTCATCCAGCGGCGAAGCTCACTGGGGCATTAGCCGCTTTAAAAGCGCCATCCGGACAGAGCAGCGTTAAGAAGGATCGGTAGCTGGTGTTGGCCGGCCCAGGGCTACGGGATTTCGTCGGCTTGGGGACAATCACAGGCGCTCGGTGCGTCAAGCTGAGTGATTCGCCTACTCCACTCGCAGCGCCTCGATCGGGTCCACCCGAGTCGCGCGGCGCGCCGGCAGCCACACCGCCGCCATCGCCACCGTCGCCAGCACTGCCGCCGCCGCGGCCAGCACCATCGGGTCCGTTGGACTCACCGCGAACAACAGCGTCCGCAAATACCGCGTCAGCGCCAGCGCGCCGGCCAACCCCGCCGCGGTACCCGTCATCGTCAGCCGCGCGCCTTGCCCCAGCACCGATGCCAGCACATCCGCCGGCCGCGCGCCCAGCGCCATCCGGATACCAATCTCCGGTGTCCGCTGCGCCACCTCGAACGACATGACGCCGTAGATCCCGATCGCCGCCAGCAGCAGCGCCAGTCCCGCGAATGCCGCCAGCAGCGTCGTCGAAAATCGCGGCTGCCACACCGCCCGCGCCACCACCTGCTCCATCGATTGCACATCTTCGATCGGCAGGTCGCGGTCCAGTTCCGCGATCGCTCTCTGCACCGGTGCGGCCATGGATTTCGGATCTCCGGTGGTCCGCATCACGAGCGTGATGTAGCGCTGGATGTCCGTAGGGTTTTGCCACTGCACGAAGTAGAATTCGTCCGCTGCCGCGGCGCCCCACTCGTGCTGCTCCGTGTTCTTCACCACTCCCGCCACCGTGAACCATGGCTGGTTGTCTTCCAACCGGATGCGCTTCCCGATCGGGTCCTGTTCCGGCCACTGCCGCCGCGCAAGACTCTGGTTGACGAGCACGACCTTAGCTGCCTGCGCGTCGTCGTGCGCCGTGAAATCGCGGCCGCGCACGATCGGAATCCGCATAGTTCGGAAATAGCCAGGAAACACGACGCGGAATGCCGCTGTCGGCCTTTGTGACGGAAGTGGCGGCGGCTGGCCTTCGACGCTATACGTGAAGTTCCAGAGGTCGCCCGCCAACGGCAGGTGATTGATGCTGCTCACCGACTCCACGCCGGGCAGCGTCGCCAGGCGCTCCAGCATCTGCCGGTAAAATGGAGTCTTGCGTTCCGGCGCCGCAAGCGGCGAGCCCGTCACCACCACTCGCATCGTCAGCACATGCCGCGGATCGAACCCGGCGTCCACCGCGCCCAGGTTCGTGAAGCTCCGGATCATCAGCCCCGCCCCCGCAAGCAGCATCACAGCGACCGCGATCTCTCCGGCAACCAGCAGGCTACGCAGCGGCGTCCTCGATGCGCGTGAGTTGCCGCGTCCGCCTTTCAGCGACGCGTGCAAGTCCGGTCGCGAAAACTGGAGTGCCGGAACCAGGCCAAACAGAATCCCGGTAGCCGCCGACACCGCGAAGCTGAATGCCATCACGGCGCCGCCCATCCCGATCTCCTGGTAGCGCGGCATCACGGAGCGGCTGGCCTCCACGATGGTCGAGTGCAGCATACTCAGGAGCCATCTGGAGAGTGCGACTCCCCACACGCCACCCGCGATCGACAACACCAGGCTCTCCAGGAGCAGTTGCCGGACGAGCCGCCAGCGCCCTGCGCCCAGAGCGAGCCGCACTGCGATCTCACGGGACCGCCCGCTGGCGCGCCCTAACAGCAGATTCGCGATATTGGCGCACGTGATCAGCAGCAGAAATCCGACTGCGCCGAGCAACACGATGAGCCCCTGCCGCACTGGATGGACCGTGAAGTACCGCAGCGGTACCGCCCGCGCGCCGCTATCCGCGTTGCTCTCAGGATGCGCCGCCGCGATCCGCTCCGCGATAGCCCCCATCGCGGCGTTCGCCCGCTCGATGGAAACGCCGTCCGCGAGGCGCGCGAATACGCGCAACGACCGAATCTCGCGACTGGAGCGCTGATCAGGCCGAAAGACGAGAGGCGCCCAGAGCTCCGCCTTGGTCGCCCAGAAAGGTGGGAACTGAAACCCCGCCGGCATGACTCCGATCACCGTGTAGCTGCCGCCGCTGATCGTGATGGCCCGTCCGATAATCGAGGTGTCGGCACCGAATCGCTGCTCCCAGAGCCGATGACTCAGAATCACGACACGCCCGGCTTCGGTTGTCTCGTCACTAGCCTCGAAAGCGCGCCCGATCGCCGGCGCCATCCCCAACACTGTCATCAGCGCCGTCGATACGTGCAGCCCTTCGACCTCCTCCGGCCGTCCCGTTCCCGTCAGCGTCGCGCCCCACAGCTCCGCCGCGGCCATCGACTGAAACACGTCCTGCTGGTCGCGCCAGTCCAGGTAGGTCGCAGGCGCCGTAGGAAAGAGGTTGCCGTGCCGCAGGCTGCTCTCTTGCACGAACACGAGCTGGTCCGGCCGCGGATAGGCCAGCGGCCGCAGCAGCACTCCGTAGACGATGGCGAACATCGCGGTGGTCGCGCCGATGCCGAGCGCGAGAACCACGATGGCCGTCACGCTGAAGCGGGGCGTCTTGATCAGGGAACGCAGGGCATACCGGAGGTCCGAGTTCACAGTTCTTAGACGACCGGAGTGCCCGAGCCGATAGGCGCCTCTGTGCCCTGCGACCTCCCCGCCTAAAGCCATCACCGATGCGATCCCAGCGCCGAGTAGTGGCCGTGGCTTCTCCAATTGGTAGGAGCGGCTTCCTACGCAGGCAACTCCAGTCGGCCTGCTCACTTCCCAGATCGTCGCGCTTGACGGCAACCTGCGCAATCCATACACAGAACGCTGGTCGTTCGGGTTCCAGCGGCATTTGCCGGGAAGCGCGCTCTTGGATGTCTCCTACGTCGGTTCGGAAAGTCATGACTTGACCACCAGGTCCGACTGGAATCCGCGACTGCCCACCGGGACGCTGCGCCTTTACCCCGATTACGGACAGGTCATCGTAAAGACCAGCAAACCGAATCCGTGCGCCGAATTGGACTCGCCTTGATTGATTATTCGGGCAAGCCTACTTTTTTTCGAAGGACTTTCACGCCAGGGTCATCGCGGATGAAGCTCAACTCGGGGAGGGTGAGAGCTCGACCGATACGAACCGGCCCCAACCCAGTCATACGATCGAGGGCTTTGAAAGTGCCATCTCTATCGCCCAGGCCGGCATAGATCAAAACTTGCTGGAGGAAACCGTGAGAAACGGCCGCCAGCGTTTCGCTGTCCTGACGACGCCCGGCCCGTCCATAGGCGTACCCGAGATACCTGGTATTCGGGGCTGACAGTAGAATCTGAATCGCATCGTCAATTCTGCCTTCGGCTAACAATACCCGACCCTGGCACTCGGCAACGTCAGACGACCTTTGGCAATGTCCAGCAGCCTCCGCGTAGCGGCCGGCCGAAATCAGCAACTCGCCGTATACCAATTGAAGCGATGGCGACAGCGGATCGGCTTTCTCGGCGGCCTGCAACTGCTTGACTGCCTCGCCGATCCGGCCCAGCGGCCAAAGAAGGAAGAGTGCGTAGTTGAGACGCGTTGCCGGCGAGTTGGGATTGATCTCGAGGGCCCGGCGGAAACTGGCTTCAGACCGGCTCCATCGTCCGTCGTGCGCGTAGACCACTCCAAGTGCGTCGTGAGCTTCCTCCAATAACGGGTCCAACTGAATGGCCCGTTCTGCCGCGGAGCGCATTTTCACCAGCTCATCTGGTTCGGCGGCACCGATGGTAGCCAGGTAAGCATACGCCTCGGCGAGACCGGCGTAGGCCGGAGCAAAGCTGGGGTCTTTGGCGATAACGTCTTCGAATAGTACGGGACGTTCTCGCCGGATTCCTGGCGGTAGTTGCCCTGGTAAAAGCGCAGTGGGATGAACCGATCCATGAAGGAGTAAGCTGCGATCGCGTATATAGAGGTCGTAAGCCTCGGCGCTCGTCTCATAACGCCGGCGCCCTCGGCCGAGATTCAAACGCAAGCTGTTCACGATGCCACGCGAAATCTCGTCCTGGATGGCCAGTACATCGGTCAACTCCCGATCGAATCGGCCCGACCAAAGAGCAAAGTCGTCGCGGACGCGAACCAGTTGGGCATTGATCCGCAATGCTGGCCGGTGCGCAGCACCGAACCCTCCAAAATATATTCTGCATGAAGTTGCTCTCCCGCCTCCCGCACATTCCGCGGCTTGCCCTTAAAAACGAAGGACGAGGTCTGTGAGCGCACGGCCAGCCCATCGATGATGGACAGGTTACGGATAATCTCGTCCGTGAGACCATCCGCGAAGTATTCGTTGGCCGGATCCGGGCTCAGATTGGTCAAGGGCAGAACCGCGATGGGGATTGGCGCCCGCTTGTGCTGAGCCCACCACCAGGCGGAGGCCGCCAGCGCCACCGCAAGAGCAGCAAGGGCGCCTCGAATCCATGGCCGCCCAGAACGGATGTTGCCCTTTTCAAGCGCCCCGGATGAGCGAAAAGCGGGCGTATAACCACCCTTCGGGAGATCAACAATTACGGGGTCTCCTACGCCATCCTCCGCGTAATACTCGGCTAGCCGAGCGCGAAGGCGTCCAGCTTCGGTGCGTACGGTTGAGTCCTGTTTAGGGTCAAACCCGGGCTGTCGCCCGAAGACCTCAATTCCAATGACCGATTCCGTGAGATCGCCGTCCAGGCCCTCCAGGTGACGTTCGACAATCGTGCGCAAAAACCGGGAGAGGCGCTCATTGCGCGCGAACCCGGGGCTTGCCAGTATGCGCTCCAGTTCCTTCCGCACGGCCTCGGCTGGGAATCGGGGGGCAGCCATAGGGTTCAAGCATAGCGCCTGTTTTCAGCATGATGCAAATGTATAAAACCCAGTTACTACCCTTCTCAACTGGCTTTTCCAGCGGAATGGCGCACATTGTTTCCATATGCGAACCGCGGCACTCATGT
>DATFSZ010000105.1:0-20922 GCA_035262365.1 Binataceae bacterium (SeqCode) | reverse complement strand
TGCGAGCTATCGTGGAGCGAGCCGTGCAAAATCGTCGGCTCGACTGCCCGTTCGTATTTCTTCGTGGGGATGGTGCCCCGGTGGGTTCATTCCGGAAGGCCTGGGCAAGTGCTTGCAGGATAGCGGGATTGGGCAACGTGCTCGTGCATGATTTGCGCCGGTGCGGGGTAAGAAACCTGATTCGCAGCGGCGTCGACCAAAAGACCGCGATGATGATCAGCGGTCATAAGACAATTAGCACTTTCCACCGTTACCAGATCGTGGCCGATGAGGACCTCGTGCGCGCTATCGACCGCATGAGCGATCATCTGGCAGCGCAATCACAGACCTCATCCCCGAAGGTTGTCTCGATGAACGAAAACCGACCGTCGTCAACAGTCCAAGTTGAGTCCAAGTTTGGTGCGGTACGATAGGACCGATGAGAAAAACTCCTAAAATTTCCAAGGTTTTTTGGTGGGCAGGGACAGAATCGAACTGTCGACACAAGGATTTTCAGTCCTTTGCTCTACCGACTGAGCTACCTGCCCGGATGCTGGTCAGCGCGGCGATATTTCAGACGACTATAGCTACCCGTCCGCGCCTTGGCGCGCAACTCCCTCTTGACGCTATGAGGTCAAGCAATCAGGCCATACCTATGCGGCCTTGCCGTGGCGGGATTCCAGGATTTCGTCCACCAAGCCGTACTCTACCGCTTGCTGCGCGCTCATGAAGCTGTCGCGCTCGGTGTCCTTTTCGATGCGCCGCACGGTTTGGCCGGTGTGATGGGCCAGGATGTTGTTAAGCGTCTCGCGCAGCCGCAGCGCTTCGCGCGCATGCAGCTCGATATCAGCGGCCTGCCCTTCGAACGCTCCCGACAGTTGATGGATCATCACCCGCGAATGAGGCAAAGCGTAGCGCCGGCCCTTGCTGCCCGCCGCCAGCAACACCGCCGCCATGCTCGCCGCCTGGCCCACACACAGCGTGGACAGAGAAGGCTTGATGAACTGGATGGTGTCGTACACCGCAAGCCCGGCCGTGACCGAGCCGCCCGGCGAATTGATGTAAAGATTGATCTCCTGCTCGGGGTTCTCAGCCTCCAGAAACAGGAGCTGCGCCGAGATCAGGTTGGCCACATCGTCGTTGATCGGACCGCCCAGAAAAATGATCCGGTCGCGAAGAAGACGCGAGTAGATGTCGTAGGAGCGCTCGCCGCGCCCGGTCTGCTCGACCACATAGGGTATTAAGACGCTCATGGTCTTAAGTATTACTGGCGAAGCGCCGCGCGTCGAGTCCCCGCCAGCCTCTTAAGGCCCTTGTGTGTCACAATTTAAAGAAACCCAGGCACAGGCGGGATGCCTGTGCCACAGCCCCTAACGCAGCTGGAAGCTTTCGCCGAGGAACACTTCGCGAACCGCGGAACTTTCCACGATTTCTTGCGGCGTACCCTCCATCAGGATACGGCCGCCATGGATGATGTAGGCGCGATCGATCACGGACAGCGTTTCGTGAACGTTATGGTCGGACATCAGCACGCCGATGCCCCGTTCCTTGAGATACTGGATGATACGCTGGATCTCGACCACCGTTATCGGGTCGATTCCGGCAAACGGCTCGTCCAGGCACAGGAATAACGGGTTCAGCACCAGCGCACGCGTGATTTCCACCCGCCGCCGCTCGCCGCCCGAGAGCACCCCCGCCTTGCTGCGGGCCAGGTGGCTGATATCCAGTTCGCTCAACAGCGATTGCAAACGTCCCTGGCGTTCCTCTTCGGTAAGCGGCATCGTCTCCAGCACGGCCAGCAGATTTTGCGCGACCGTCAGCTTGCGAAACACCGACGGCTCCTGGGGCAGATAGCTGATGCCGCGGCGCGCGCGCTGATAAAGCGGCAGGTTGCCGATATCCTCACCGTCGAGCATCACCTGGCCGCCGTCAGGCTTGAGCAAGCCGACCAACATGTAGAACGTGGTGGTCTTGCCCGCGCCGTTGGGGCCCAGCAGGCCAACCACCTCGCCACCTCGAATCCGCACCTCGACCTGGTCAACCACGGCGCGGCCACCGTAGCGCTTGGTAAGTTTCATCCCATCAAGCGTACTGCGGACAGCATGCGACGCGTGTGGCTGCACCAGTTCAACCTGTTGAGCCTTCAACGCTTGAGCCACGGTTTGCCTAGTCTCCCCATCTCCGATCTTTTTAACTTCATTTGCCGGCAATTCCTAGCCCCCTTGCGGGCGTATCGCGCAGACGCCGGGCGCGGCCGGCTGCCTGCGGCCCGCGCCTTACCTATGATATGCTTGCCGCCAGATGCCGAACCAGGCAAGAAAGATTTACCTTTGCGGGCCGATCATGGACGCGAATCCTGACACCGCCAAAGATTGGCGCACACGTGCCAAGGAGCGTCTGGCCGGCAGATTCATCTTGCTCGATCCGATGCGCCGCAATTTTCGCGACCGCGAGATCGATTCCGCCAACGAAATCGTCGAGTTCGATTTGCAGGACGTCCGCGACGCCGACCTCCTGCTGGTCAATTACTGCAAGCCCTCGATCGGCACTTCGATGGAGACGTTTTATGCCAGCTATCACCTGGGCAAATTCGTAATCGCGTTCAGCCCGCTGAGCTTTGCCGACGCCTCGCCTTGGATGGTCCGCTTTAGCACTAAAATCCTTCCCGATCTGGAAGCTGCGCTCGCCTACATAGAACAGCATTTCATCTGATGCCGCGAGCCTCAAGCGCTCCGGCTCCGATTCCAAGTTTCGCCATTTTCCGCCCGCATCTACAATACCGCGCAAGCCGACATGGCCTCTGCACCAAAAGACAATGCCAATGCTTTGGACGAACGCGCCGGCGCGTCCGTTGACAGCGGCACGCAAGGGGGCCTCGAGCCGGCCGAGGAGACGCTGGACGAGCGCGCCTACGAGCACACTCACAAGTGGCTGATCGCGACCGCCGTGATGCTCGGAACGATGCTCGAGATGCTCGACACGTCGATCATCAATGTCTCCCTTCCACACATGCAGGGCGCGTTTTCGGCCAGCGTCGATGAGATCACCTGGGTGCTGACCAGCTATCTCCTGGCCAATGGAATCATGATTCCGATGACCGGATGGATCTCCTCGCGCTTCGGGCGCAAGCGCTACTTTCTAACTTCGGTGGTGACCTTCGTGGTGGCCTCGGGCCTGTGCGGCGCCGCCCGCAGCCTCGACCAGATGGTCCTGTTCCGGCTGTTGCAGGGACTGGCGGGGGCCGCGATGGTACCTTCCTCGCAGGCGATTATGATGGAAACCTTCCCACCGCAGGAGCAGGCGATGGCGATGGCGACCTGGGGCTTGGGGATCATGGCCGCGCCGATTATCGGCCCAACGCTGGGTGGATGGATCACCGATAACTGGAGCTGGCGCTGGAACTTCTACATCAACATTCCGGTGGGAGCCATCGCGGTGCTGATGGTCTCGATGTTCGTTCATGACCCGGCTTTCATGCGCAAGCGACGCGCAGTCGGCGGACGGGTGGATTACCTGGGGATTATGCTGCTGATACTGGGGCTCGGCAGCCTGCAAATCGTAATGGATCGCGGGCAGCGCGCCGACTGGTTCGCGGCGCCTTGGGTAGTGTGGACGACGGCACTGGCTGCCGTCAGCCTGGTCGGGCTGGTAGTGCGCGAGCTGACCTTCCGCGAGCCAATAATCGACTTCCGAATCCTCAAGATACCCACCTTTACCATCGCGGTTGCGCTGGTCGTGTCGATGTTCTTCGTCACCTACGGCGGCGGCGTGCTCAATCCGATTTTCCTGCAGGAGTACCTGGGCTACTCCGCCATGATGGCGGGACTTACGATGGCACCGCGCGGGATAGCGATGGTGATAACCCTGCTCGTGGTCGGCCAGCTCGCGCGGCTTAACTTTGACACCCGCTACTCGGTTTCCTTGGGGTTCGTGCTGAGCGCGATTGGGCTGTGGCAAATGTCGCATTTCGAGTTACACATGGGTATGTGGAGCTTCGTCGTTCCAAGCGTCCTACAGGGTGTGGGCGCGGGAATGATTTTCCCCAGCTTGTCCGCCGCAACGCTTTCATGCATAGCACGCGAACGCGTCGGTTACGCCTCCAGCCTCTATAGCATGCTGCGCAACAACTTCGCCGCGGTCTCCGTCGCGTTTCTGTCCACCACTCTGATCACTCGCGAACAGGTCCATCAGACCTACCTGGCGCAGCACTACACCGTGTTCGAGGCCTGGCGAATGGGGGCGTCGTCGGGTTACGGCAGCGCAAGTCATTTCGGAGAGGGCGCGCGGAGGGGAATGGAACTGCTCTATCACGGTATTCAAGCGCAGGCCGCGATGCTCTCGTTCAACGACCTGTTTCGCATCCTGACCTTTATCGCGGTGATTCTCATTCCCGGACCATTTTTGTTAAAGCGCCCCGCCGCTGGCCCGCAAACCGCCGGCGGCCATTGAGGCGCTGTCGATGTTGGTCCTGAACCATCGCGATGTCCTGGCGCTGGCTCAAGGCGGCAGCGCGCAGATCGTGGATGTGCTGCCGCTCCACGAGTACCGCTCCGCTCATATCCGCGGCGCGATTCATCTGCCGCTGCCGCGCTTGTGGCAGGAGGCAACGACGGCGCTTTCGCCGGCACTTCCGGTCGTGGTGTATTGCCGCGATTCGCTTTGAGACTTGAGCGCGCGGGCTGCGGCGCAGCTCGAATGGCTTGGCTTCTCCCAGGTCTATCGTTACACACGTGGCAAGGCAGACTGGATCGTGCGCGGCCTGCCTTCAGAGCCGCGCGCACCTGCGAACCAGCGGCTCCGCGTGCTGCCCTACTTCGTGCACAACCTGGCACCGTCGGTCCGTCAGAACTGGATCAAGCTCTCGCGCCGGCGTTGTGTCAGTGAATCGATAACGTCGCAAATGATACTGCTGCGTCCGGACGAGTTGCTACCCGATTCCTTCACCTCAAGCGCCGCACCGTTTGCGGCGGTGCTTGATGACGCTGGAATACTGCTTGGCGCGATCGATCGGAACCGCTCCGGCGCAGCGGCTGGCGAGGCGATGAATCCCACGCCGCAGACAATCCGGCCCGACATGACAAGGCGTCTCGCGTCCGGTCTGCTGCGCGATTCGCCGTACTTACTGGTTACAGAGGCGGATGGGCGATATCTCGGACGTTATGTAGTGTAGCAAAAATCGCCGGCACGGAGTCCGGTGCTTGCGGAGATCCCGAAAGCTGGAATCCCTTGCTGGCGCCGGCCCCAGCACCGGTTATTTTGCGGAGACGGTGTCGGGGAGCCACGCCAGCGCTAATCGATTCCGTAGCGTTTGCGCTTGCGCCATAGCGTGGCGACGCTGATGCCCAGGGTGTCGGCGGCCTCTTCCAGCGTAACCGCGTCCGACAGAACGCGGCGGATGTGGTCGCGTTCGACCTCTTCGAGCGAGGCAGAGGTCTCCGGCACGGCGCGTGGTGCGGCCTGCGGCCTG
Organism: Binataceae bacterium (SeqCode); assembly: GCA_035262365.1. Classification (GTDB taxonomy): domain Bacteria; phylum Desulfobacterota; class Binatia; order Binatales; family Binataceae; genus JAJPJA01. Next base: position 15,476 of record DATFSZ010000105.1, on the reverse strand, counting down.
AAGATGCTGTCGGGCAGGTCTTCCTGGCGGATCGTCTCGCCGCGGCTTAACACCGCTGCCCGTTCGATTGCGTTGCGCAGTTCGCGAACGTTCCCCGGCCATCGATAACGGCACAGCGCCTGTGCCGCCTCCGGCGCGAATTTGAGCCCGGGACGCCGATTGCGCAGCGACGCCGCCGCCAGAAAGCGCTCCGCGAGCGCCATGATATCCTCGGGCCGCTCCCGCAGGGCCGGCACCGACAGCATGATCACGTTGATGCGGTAATAGAGATCATCGCGAAAGCGTCCGGCGGCGACTTCATGCTCGAGGTCGCGGTTGGTGGCGGCGATGATGCGCGCGTCAACCTCGATGGTCGCTGCTCCTCCCACCCGTTCGAAGCGCCGCTCCTGCAAAAAGCGCAGCAGCTTGGCCTGCAGGGCCCCAGTAAGGTCGGCAATCTCGTCGAGGAACACGGTGCCGCCGTCGGCCGCTTCAAGGCGGCCCGGCTTGTCCTTGACGGCGCCGGTGAAGGCGCCTCGCACATGCCCGAACAACTCGCTCTCCAGCAATTGCTCGGAGAGCGTGGTGCAGTTGACTACTACAAACGGCCGCTTGGATCGCGGGCTCCATCCGTGAATCTCGCGCGCCAGCACGTTCTTGCCGGTGCCGCTCTCGCCCAGCAGCAGGAGCGTCGCGTCGCTGGCGGCCGCCTGGCGCGCGGTTTCGACCAGCGCGTGCATCCGCGGGCTGCGCGACTCTAGCATCGGCAACTCGTCGAACACGGCGCGTAGCGCGCGGTTTTCGACCCGCAGGCTCCTGATCTCCAGGGCGCGGTCAACGACGTGCTGGACTTCTTGAAGCGAGAAGGGTTTGCTCAGGTAGTCGCTGGCCCCGGCCTTCATCGCGGCGACTGCGTTCTCGACCGTAGCGTAGGCGGTCATCAGGACCACCGAGGCGTCGGGAAAGCGCCGCTTGATTTCGGTGAGCAGCTCCAGCCCGTTCATCTCGGCCATGCGGAAGTCGGTGAGGACGAGATCGAAACCGTCTTCGGTGGCCAGAACGTCGAGCGCCGAGCGCGCGTCCGATGCGGTGGTTACGCTATGCCCGCAGGAAAGGAAATAGGTCTCCAGCGAGCGGCGGATGTTTTTTTCGTCGTCAACTATGAGCAGCCTGGACATCGTAGGTTCCCGCCGGCAACTCCACCGTGAATTCGCTCCCCTCGGCGGAGCTTTCCACGAAAATCCGGCCGCCGTGCCCCTCTACGATATCCTTGGCGATCGCCAGACCCAAGCCACCCGCGCCGGCCTCAAACCCGTTGGGGCTCCATTGCGCAAAGCGTTCGAAAAGATGGTCCCGAATCTGCGCCGCGATACCCGGACCGCTGTCGCGCACCTTAAGCTGCACTCCGCCATCTTGAGGCTGCGCGTAAACCGTAATCGTTCCGCCGGCGGGCGTGTAGCGCAACGCGTTGCCCACCAGGTTCGAGACCACCCATGAAAGTTTCACCGGGTCACCCACCACGGCCAAATCCGGCGCCGCAATCATGGTTTTCAGCTTGACCTGCTTCTGTTCCACCTGGATAGCGAAGGTTTTGACCACCGAGCTGACCAGATCGCTGAAGTTGAGCGCCACGCGCCGGATCGCGATTGCCCCGCCCTCGCCGTGCGCGACGCCCAGCAGGCTGTCGGCAAGCTGGCGCATCCTCGCCGCCTCTTCCCGAATCGTGTCCACCCATTCGCACTGTTTTTGGTCCAGGCTGGTGCGGGAGCGGTCGAGCAGTTCGGCGGCCAAGGCGAGCGAGGTCAGCGGCGTTTTGAGTTCATGGGAAAGAGTGGCGACCAGGTTGACGCGCGCGCGGTCCTTGTCGCGCAGATAAGTGATGTCCTGCAGGATCAGGATGGTGCCGAATGACGGCCCTTGGTCCTGACGCAGCGGCACCGCCTTTAGCACGTAGGTATGATCGCGCCCGCGCACGTGCAGGTCCACTTCGACCTGGCGCGCGTCGGGCCGCGCGCGCATATCGTCCACCGCCGCACGGATGCGCAGATAGTGCGGATGACTGCTGTCGAGGTCGTCGAAGGGGCTGCCCAGCGCGGCCTCGCGCTCCACGCCCAGGATGATCGTCGCCAGCTCGTTGATGTGGGCGACGATTCCCCGCGTGTCGATCATGACGATCCCGTCTTCGAGGCTTTCGATAATCGCTTCGGTCTTGCTCTTTTCGTATATCAGGCGATCGACGTTGAGCTTGTCGAATTCCTCCAGCCGCTCCGCCATCCGGTTGAACTCCTGCGCCACCGCCTGGAGTTCCGCGACATGCTGTTCGCCCAGCCGCAGCGACGGCCCCCGCAAACTGAAACTGCGCAGGCGATCGGTCAGCTCGGCCAGCGGTTTGGAAATCGTCCACGCCAGTGTCCACGACAGCGCGATTCCAATCAGAAAGAGCAGCGCCAGCCCGCCGGCGTACTCGTAGGACAGCCGTTGACCCATCAGCGTGGCGCGGCTGTCGGCGCGGAACATCGCCTGCTTGTTGATCCGCACCAGTTCATCCAGGCGGCCCCGCAGCTCGGTGAACTCGCTGTCGCGCTGCGCTTTGGCATCGCCCCCGAGCGCGTCGAAGAGCGCGGCCCCGCGCCGCTCAATATCGTGGGCCAGTTCGGCCTCGCCAACCTCCGTGATATCGCCCAGCTCCACATCGATCCAATGCATGAACTCGTTGCGATTGGCCGCCAGGACGTCCTTCAGGGTTCCGTCGCGCTGGGCAAGCTGCGTCGCGGACAGCGCGGCATTCATATGCTGCGCGGCTTCGATACTGATGTAGTTGCGGTAAAGCGTGGTGCGAATCGCTCCGCCCAGTCGGTAAACCCTGGGCAGCGCGATAATGCCGAGGACCAGCGCGATCGACAGCATCAGCAGCGTGCCGTTGCGGATCCTGCTGCTTAAGGGAGAAGCCTTCATGATGCGTTCTTGCGGCGAATATGGTGCGGCCGCTCAGTCGTAGTCGACCCTGTTGCCCGCCACAAACATGCGAAGCTGAAGCAGGCCAGGATTCGATACAATCTAGCACGAAAATGTTCGGATTTGATCTGGTTCCCGGTGGTACGCCTGGGCGCGTCCTGCCCTTTGAGCACAGTCAATCGCAGGTACTCAGTCCGCGCGCAATCTACTTGGCGGCCAGGATTTCCGGGATGCCGTCGGACCGGCGGCGTACTGCCGGACGGGTGATCCTGACCGGGGGCTTCACGGCCTGAAGCACATGCCTGGCAGCTGCTGGAAGCGGCTCGCAGGGACCGCTGACGAAGGTCTTGATCCGGATTGCAGCCGCTGGCCCGGACATCGGCGCGTCGTAACCTTCCAGCGCCGTAAGCTTGCCACGCGATCCCTCAACCAGGAACGCCCAGCCACATCGCAGACACGAGTAGCGATAACGATGCGCTTTGAACCAGCCGCGCGGTTGGCCCAGATCCTCTACGAAGTAGTCGTGTTTCACGGACATCTGTGCTCGCCCCGACGGGAGAGCACCGCTCCTGTCTCGATAAGAGCATGACGTGTGCCGCGCGGAAAAAGGCGTGTTTAAAGGGATTTTTCAGCGAACTAGGGCTCTCACATTTCAGATTGCAAGAACCCGCATTTCACTTTGAAAGGTAGTGGCGACGTGGCGGCACAGGTACAGATGCCCGGCTAAATCCGTCTCTGTCCGCTGCGCCCCAGACCTACCACCTCTATCTCGAATTCGCGCCCCCGGTCGATCAGGTCGGCCGTCACCGATCGTTTGCGCAACCGCCCGCCCAGCCCATGACGGGCGCGGCCTACGATTATCCGTTTGATCCGTGCGTCACGGGCGAAATCGAGCAGCGCCTCGGCAATGTCGGGCGCCTTGAGCCATACAGCCTCGGCGCCCATGTCGGCGGCCAGCACGATACCGTCGAGTAAGGCGTGAAAATCATGGTCCACAGGCCCGGTCTTGTCGCGAACCTCGCAATCGACGTGCACCGCGTACCAGTTGGCATCAAGTTCCGCGGCCGTCCTCCACGCCTTGCGCAGCAAAATCCGCGCACTGCCCGAAGGACTGGAGGAAAGACATACCATCACGCCGGCGCGGGGGGGGCGCCGGGAAGCCGATCACTTTTGCCGGCCCGTTCATTTCTCTGCCTCTTCTTCTTCCGCGTCGCTGATTACATGTACATCGAAGTCGCGCGCACGGTCGATCAGCCGCCGTGTAACCGAGCGGTCGAACAGGTGGCCCAGCAGGGACCGGTGCGTGCGTCCGACCATTATGCGAGTGACGCGCTTTTCATGGGCGAAATCGAGCAGTGCGCGGACCACGTCGGGACCCTTCAACCACACGACTTCGGCCCCCATGTCGGCGGCCAGGTTGATCGAGTCGAGCAGGGCGCGGAAGTCGCGCGTGCTGATTTTCTGGGTCGATTCGGCCGGCGTCTCCACGTGCACCGCGTACCAATCGGCGTTGGCTTCGCCGGCTGCGTGGCTGGCCTTGCGCAGGAGCTGGAGGCTGCTGCCCGGACGCGAAGACAGGCAGACCATGATCCGCTCCTCCAGCGCCGGACGGCGCCCGCCCTCGCGCTTGATCATCTCGCGCTCTTCGCGCTTGCGGCGTTGGTCGCGCGCCACCTGCTGCAGGGCGAGTTCGCGCAGCGCGCCCAGATTGGCCGGGCGGAAGAAATTCCGGAAGGCGTTTTCGATCTGCTCGGGCGGATAAATCTTGCCCTCGCGCAGGCGCTGGCGCAGGGCTTCGACCGAGATATCGACGTCGATGATCTGGTCGGCGCGAGTGAGGAGAACGTCGGGCACGGTCTCACGCACCTCGACTCCGGTGATGCGCTTGACCACCGGAGCGATACTCTCCAGATGCTGTACGTTGAGCGCGGTGATCACGTTGATGCCTGCGGCCAGCAGGTCCTCGACGTCCTGGTAGCGCTTGGAATTGCGCGAGCCCGGCGCGTTGCTGTGAGCCAGTTCGTCAACGATCACGTATTCGGGCTTGCGCGCGAGGATCGCCTCGAGGTCCATCTCCCTGAGCGTCGCGCCGCGGTAGGAAATCTCGCGCAGCGGCACTACTTCGAGGTCGCCGATGAGAGCGGCAGTTTCCTTGCGCTGATGGGGCTCGATCAGTCCCAGCACCACGTCGTGGCCCTGGCTACGTAACTGATGGGCCTCTTCGAGCATCCGGTAGGTCTTGCCCACCCCGGCCGCGCCCCCCAGATAGAGCTTGAGCTTGCCCTTGGGGGCTTCCTCCTCAAGCCCCAGGAAGGATTCAGGATCGCGTCGCTCTTGTTCGGCCATTAGGTTGGACGGTCATATCTTATTCCCTCTCGCTGACCACAGAGAGAGGGGTAGCGTGTGGGTTTGGCTGACCCCTGAATCATCCGTCTCAGCAACCGGTTCGCCAGCCCGTCAGGAGGCAGACGCCGCCGTGGAGGCCGCCCCAACCCCAACTCCGCGGGCCGCGCAGCACCCATGCGGCATGTGACTCCTCTACTTGCTTGCCTGACGCTGTATTGGCGCGGCCTGATCCAGCGCCAGGTTTAGTTGCAATACGTTAACGCCCGGCTCGCCAAGTACTCCCATCCATCGTCCGCGGGTGGATTGCTCGACCAGCTTGCCCACCTGATCTTCGCTGATTCCGCGCGCCTTGGCCACTCTTGGTACTTGCAGTTGCGCCGCCGCCGGACTGATTTCAGGATCGAGCCCGCTCCCCGACGTGGTTACCAAATCGATCGGCACCTGAGCGGGGGAGGTTCCGGGGTTTTCTTCGAGCACCCCCTTGAGACGAGACTTTACCGCTTCTATCAACGCTTTGTTGGTCGGTCCCAGGTTGGAGCCCGAGGACGCGCTGGCGTCGTAGCCCTTGTCACCCGCGCTGGAAGGCCGGCTGTGAAAGTATCCGGGTGCGGCGAATTTCTGCCCGATCAGCGAGGAGCCGATCACCTGGCCGTTGCGCTCAACCAGGCTGCCTTGCGCCTGAGTATGAAGCAGGACGCCGCAGATGCCGGTCATCGCGATCGGATATATCAGACCGAGAAGAACCGTCAGCACGATAGTCATCTTGATAGCGACGATTAAAGTTCGCATTGAACCATGCCCCTAAGCCAGATGCATCGCCGCGACCGCGAGGTCGATCAGCTTGATACCGATGAACGGCACGATTACGCCGCCGAGGCCGTAAATCAGCAGGTTGCGGGTCAGGATCGACGCGGCGCCCAACGGGCGGTAGGCCACGCCGCGGAGCGCCAGCGGAATCAGCGCCACGATGATGAGCGCGTTGAAGATGACCGCGGAGAGGATCGCACTCTGCGGAGTGGACAGATGCATGACGTTGAGCGACTGCAACTCCGGGTAGCCGAGCACGAACATCGCGGGTATTATTGCGAAGTACTTGGCCACGTCGTTGGCGATCGAAAAGGTGGTCAGTGCGCCGCGCGTGATCAGCAGCTGCTTGCCAATCTCGACCACCTCCATAATCTTGGTCGGATTGGAATCGAGGTCCACCATGTTGCCAGCTTCGCGCGCCGCCTGCGTGCCGGCGTTCATCGCGATTCCCACGTCGGCCTGCGCCAGCGCCGGCGCGTCGTTAGTGCCATCGCCGATCATCGCGACCAGCTTGCCCTCCGCCTGCTCCTCGCGGATCAGCCGCAGCTTGGTCTCCGGCGTGGCCTCCGCGCGGAAGTCGTCCACACCGGATTCCTCGGCGATTGCGGCCGCGGTCAGGGGATTGTCGCCGGTGATCATTACGGTCTTGAGGCCCATCGCGCGCAACCGCGCAAACCGCTCCCGGATTCCCTCTTTGATAACGTCCTTCAGATGAATCACGCCCAACGCCCGGCTGCCGTCGGCCACCACCAACGGTGTGCTGCCCGCCCGCGCGATGCGCTCGACGATTTCGCGCAATTCGCCGGGAACAGCGCCGCCGGCCTCGGCGACGAACTTGGAGACCATGTCGGTGGCGCCCTTGCGAATGCGGCGGCCGTTCAGGTTCACGCCGCTCATCCGGGTCTGCGCCGAGAACGGAATGAACTCGGCGTCCTTTTCAGCCAGCTCGCGACCGCGCAGGTTGTATTGGTTCTTGGCCAGCACCACTATCGAGCGCCCCTCCGGGGTTTCGTCCGCCAGCGACGCGAGCTGCGCGGCGTCGGCCAGTTCCTCGGGTGCCACCCCGGGCAGTGCAATGAATTCGGTCGCCATCCGATTGCCCAGCGTGATGGTTCCGGTCTTGTCCAGCAGCAACGTGTCAACGTCGCCCGCGGCCTCAACGGCGCGGCCCGACATGGCCAGCACGTTGTGCTGCACCAGGCGATCCATCCCGGCGATACCGATAGCTGACAGTAGGCCGCCGATCGTGGTCGGAATCAGGCACACCAGCAGCGCCACCTCCACCGGCAGCGACAGCGTCGTAGCGGAGTAAAGCGCGAAGGGATACAGGCTGACGCACACCAGCATGAAGATGATCGTCAGGCCGGCCAGCAGAATGCTGAGCGCGATTTCGTTGGGAGTCTTTTGGCGCTGGGCGCCTTCGACCAGGCCGATCATTCGATCGAGGAAGGTCTCGCCGGGGTTGGCGGTGATCTTTACCTTGATCCAGTCGGAGATTACGGTGGTGCCGCCAGTTACCGCGCTGCGGTCGCCGCCGCTTTCGCGGATAACCGGGGCTGACTCTCCGGTAATCGCCGCTTCGTTGACGGCCGCCACGCCCTCGATCACCTCGCCGTCGCCGGGGATAACGTCGCCGGCGCGCACCATCACCACATCGCCGCGGCGCAGCGAGGTGGCCGGCACGGTGATTTCGCTTCCTTCGCGCAAAAGTTTGGCCTGCGTTTCGGTCCGGGTCTTGCGCAGGTTGTCCGCCTGCGCCTTGCCGCGCCCCTCGGCCATCGCCTCGGCAAAGTTGGCGAACAGCACGGTGAACCACAACCACAACGCGATCTGCAATTCGAAGCCGGCCAGAGCCATGCGCCCGAGAAAAAAGTCGCGCACCAGGATCAGCGTGACCGCCGCGGCGGTAACCTCGACCACGAACATCACGGGATTGCGCGCCTGGATGCGCGGATCGAGCTTGCCGATTGAGTCGAACGCCGCGCGTCTTACGATTTCCGGTTCCCACAGCGGCGTCGGTTTACGTTCGGATGAATGAGCAGATGCCATAACGCCTCGTTCAGTAAAGCTTGCCCTTCAGCATCGCCAGATGCTCCACGATCGGTCCCAGGGAGTCGGCGGGGAAGAAGGTCAGCGCCGCGACGATCAGGATGACGCCTACCAGCAGCACCACGAAGATGGCGCCGTTGGTGGGAAAGGTCCCCGCGCTGGGCGGCACCGATTTCTTGCCGGCCAGGGATCCGGCCAGGGCCAATGCCGGAATCTTCATCATAAAGCGTCCGAACAGCATGCTGATCGCGAGCATCCAGTTGTAAAAGGGCGCGTTGGCGTTGAGGCCGGCGAACGCCGACCCGTTGTTCGCACCCGCCTCCGAAAACGCGTACAGGATCTGTGAGAAGCCGTGTGGCCCGGGATTGCTGATCCCGGCCAAGCCGGCTTTGGTCACCATACCTGCGCCCGCGGGGAGCAGGATAACCGTGGGAAAAATCAGAACGTAGAGCATCGCGAGCTTCATCTCGCGTCCCTCGATCTTCTTGCCCAGGTATTCCGGCGTGCGTCCCACCATCAGGCCCGCGATGAACACAGACAACACCGCCATCACCAGCATCCCAAACAGGCCCGAGCCTACGCCGCCGAAAATGATCTCCCCGATTTGCATGTTGAGTAGCGGAATGAAGCCGCCCATCGGCGTGAAACTGTCATGCATCGAATTGACCGCGCCGCACGAAGTGTCGGTGGTGACCGTCGCCCACAGCGCCGAGTTGACGATTCCGAAACGGACTTCCTTGCCTTCGAAGTTGCCGCCGCTCTGCGTGGCGGTCGCGGCCTGGTTGATGCCCAGTTTAGAAAAATTGGGGTTGCCGCGCTGCTCGGCCCAGATTGCCGGCGCCACTCCCATCAGGAAGAGCAGCGCCATCGCGGCAAATAGTGCCCATCCCTGGCGCCGGTCTCCGGCCATCTGGCCAAACGTATGAGTCAGCGCCGCGCCGATTACGAAGATCGCCAGCAGTTCCAACAAGTTGGTCAGCGGCGTGGGATTCTCGTAAGGATGGGCTGAGTTGGCGTTGAAAAAGCCGCCCCCGTTGGTGCCCAGTTCCTTGATGATCTCCTGCGAGGCGACCGGTCCCTGCGCAATTACCTGCTCGGCACCCTCCAGGGTTTTGGCGTGGACATAGGGGCTGAAATTCTCCGGCACTCCCTGCCAGACCAGCACGATCGCACCGACTATACTTATAGGAAGTAAAATCCACAGCGTGGCGCGGGTGAGATCGACCCAGAAATTGCCGATAGTTCTGGCGCTGCGGCGCACAAAGCCGCGAATCACGGCGATCGCCACCGCGATTCCGGCCGCGGCCGACACGAAGTTGTGAAAGGCAAGCCCCGCCATCTGGGTCAGGTAGCTCATCGTGGGCTCGCCCGCGTAGGCTTGCCAGTTGGTGTTGGTGGTAAAGCTGGTCGCTGTGTTAAAGGCCAAGTCGGGCGCTACCGGTCCCATCCCCTGCGGGTTAAACGGCAGGAAGCTTTGCAGGCGCTCCAACCCATAGAGCAGCAGCATCCCGACCAGGGAAAAAAGCAGCATCGCGACCGCGTACTCCGGCCAGGTCATCTCGGTTCCCGGCTGTACGCCGCAAACCCGGTAAATCGCGCGCTCCACCGGCCTCAGCACCGGATCAATAAACGTATGCTGGTCAGAAAAGACCCGGGCCATATAAAGTCCCAGCGGCACGCTGAGAATGGCGACCAGAACGAAGAACAGTCCCACCTGAAGGACAGCGTTAAAAACCATAAATTTCGTTCCTGTTAGAACTTTTCCGGGCGCAGCATCGCGTACACCAAGTACGCGGTGAGACCGACGGCCAGGAGCAGAGCCAGGGTCAATTCAAGGGGAGTCATAGCTTTTCGCATCCCCTGACATAGGCCAGGCTGAGGAGGAAGAAAATCACGGTAGCCGCAATGGACAAGAGATCCAGCATGCTGGGCTCCTTGTGCAAAGTTCTTGCCGTCGTGTGAAGTGCCAGTAATTGCTTGCGAATTTAGATGCTTTCCATTTGTCACTGTTCATATTGCAACGAGTCGCAGTTTTCAACTTGAAAAGCGAAACGCGCCTGCAACGATTGAAATTCGCCGATAACATTAGGCCATTGTGCGAAACTTCGACTCCAACAAGAGTGTTGGTTTGCAATGAAAGCAGCCCGGGGCCGGCGTGGACGGAGAGTATCCTGATGCATTCCGAAAGATTGGGAATTTCATGCAGCGTTGAATCACTTGGAGCGTCCGAAGCGGTGGAGACGGCGCGCAAATTCGAGGCAATGGGTTACGGCACGCTCTGGTTCGGCGAGGCGGTGGTAGGCCGCGACCCCTTCGCGATGGCGGCACTGCTATTGGCCGGCACACAGCGCATCAAGATCGGATTGTGCGTCGCCAACATATGGAAGCGCGAGGCTCCGACCATGATTAATGCCGCGCGCACGCTAGCAGGCCTGTTCAACGACCGGTTTATCCTGACGATCGGCGTCAGCCATCAGAAATTTGTAGATCGCTACGGCTTGAATTACGAAAAGCCCTACCGGTTCATGCGCGATTACGTGGCCAAGATGAAAGCCGCGCCTTTTCTGGGGCCTTCCCCCGGCAAAGAGCCGGCAGTGCTGATCGCGGCGCAGATGCCACTGATGATGAAACTGGCGCGCCAGACCGACGGCGTATTCGTGACCTTCGCTCCCCCCGCGCTGACGGCACGGGCCCGCTCAGTGGTAGGGCCGGGCAAGATGGTGTGCGCGATTCAGGCTTTCGTACTTGAGACCGATCTGGTCAGGGCCCGCGCGATCGGGCGGGAGTACACCGGCTTTTATTCGCGTCTGCCCAACTACCGCGATTGCCTGTTGTCAATGGGATTTACCGAAGACGACTTCAAGGAAGGCGGCAGCGATCGCCTGATCGACGCGATCGTCGCATGGGGCACGCGCCAACAGCTGCAAGAGCGGCTTGAGGCGCAGTTCGCCGCCGGCGCCGACCACATAGACGTGCTGCCGCTGTCATCGTCGCTAGCTACCGGCGCTCCAGAAGTGGATGACGCCGCGGCGCTCGCCCTGGCGCCCCGGTAAAGGAGGGAAAAGCGATAGATTAGAGAGGCACGTACGGCGCCCGTCCCGCACTTAAGTTCATTTTCGGCCAACCCATCAGATGACGCTCTGGTCGCACTACCGGCTCTAACAACACTGCCAATGGCACCGCAGCCACCCGCGTTCGGCGGCGGTTTTGGTTGCTCGCTTCTCTTTATCCATTTCTCGATTTTCAGGCTGGAAAAAGCCGCCCGCGCAGCGATAGACTTGCGGCAGATTTCCCGGAGGTCACTACCATGGCGGATTTCAAGCTGAGCGGGGGATGCTTTTGCGGCGGCGTGCGCTATACCGTAACCGCGCCGGCTGTCGATACCCATCATTGCCATTGCGGGATCTGCCGCAAGTTCCACGGCGCCATCTTCGTCACGCTGTCGGTCTTTCCCCGCAACGCGTTCACCTACGACAAGGGCACAGCCAACCTCGGCACTTACAACAGTTCCGATAAGGTGACTCGGCATTTCTGCAAAACCTGCGGCTGCCCGGTGACCTTGGACCTGGTGGAAAACCCCGGCGTGATCGCGGTCGCCACCGGCACGATCGACAATGGCCAATGGCCGGGGTCCCCGAAGGGAGAGCTGCGCCACGCCTTCACACCCTCGAAGGTGGGGTGGTACGAAATCGCCGACAAGCTGCCGCAGCACGAGGGTCTATAAATCTGCTTGAGCGCTCTCCTTCTGACTGAGCAGAGAGAGGTTTGGGGCTAGAATGCGTCAGAGTCGCTCATCCGGCGCTTCGCCTCGAACTCCTCCATCGCCGGCGGAGGATTAGCGGATCAATACACGATCACCGACCTGATCGACTTGCCTTGATGCATCAGGTCAAAGGCCTCGTTGATCTGGGCCAGCGGTAGCTTGTGAGTGATCAAATCGTCGATATTGATCAATCCCTGCATGTACCAGTCGACGATTTTCGGCACGTCGCGGCGGCCTTTGGCGCCGCCGAATGCGGTGCCCTTCCACACACGGCCGGTCACGAGTTGAAACGGCCGAGTCGAGATTTCCTGGCCCGACGCGACCACTCCGATAATCACACAGGTGCCCCATCCGCGCTGGCAGCATTCCAACGCCTGGCGCATCAGCTTGACGTTGCCCACGCATTCAAAGGAGAAGTCCGCGCCGCCGCCGGTCAGGTTGACCAAATAGGGCACCAAATCGCCGCCAACCTCCTCAGGGTTGACGAAATGCGTAATGCCGAACTTCTCAGCGATTGTTTTGCGCGCCGGATTAAGGTCGATTCCGACGATCATCCCCGCCCCCGCCATCCGGGCTCCCTGCACGACGTTGAGCCCTATTCCGCCGAGACCGAAGACCACCACCCGATCGCCAACCTGGACCTTGGCGGTGTTAATCACGGCGCCAATTCCGGTGGTGACGCCGCATCCGATGTAACAAATCTTGTCGAAGGGCGCGTCGGCGCGCACCTTGGCGAGCGCGATTTCCGGCACTACCGTGTAATTGGCAAAAGTCGAGGTGCCCATATAATGATGGACCATCTTGCCATCCTGTGAAAAACGGCTGGTCCCGTCAGGCATGAGCCCGCGTCCCTGCGTTTCGCGAATCGCCGTGCACAGGTTGGTCTTGCCCGACAGACAGGACGGACAGGCGCGGCATTCCGGCGTATAAAGCGGTATCACGTGATCGCCGCTGCGCAGCGCGCTTACGTTGGGCCCGGTTTCGACCACTACGCCGGCCCCCTCGTGCCCCATGATCGAGGGGAATAGTCCCTCGGGGTCGGCGCCCGACAGCGTATAGGCGTCGGTATGACAAACGCCGGTGGCCTTGATTTCCACCAGTACTTCGCCTGCCCGCGGGCCTTCGAGGTCGACTTCGGTGACTTCCAACGGCGCTCCCGCCTTTTGCGCAACAGCCGCCCTGACTTTCATCGCATACCTCCGTGATGAGGCTAACTTCTAGCGCTCGGGATGGCTGGATGAAAGGAAAAAACGTGCCGTGCGTGGCCTATCCGCCGAGCCACACGGGATCGTGACGCAGGCCAATCGCGTCCAACATTGACATTGTGATGGCGCACTTGCGTAGCTCCGGAACAGACCTGGTTCGGCGGTCGTGCCCGTGCTGATTGCGTGACTCTACGCGAGGAACAGATCGAGATTGACTTCAGCGTGATCGAGGATTTGGCCGATGGCGATCCGGCCGCGCTGGCCGAACTGACCGCAACATTCGTGCGACATACCACCGACGGGATCGCCAAAGTCCGCGCTGCGATCGACTCGGTTGACTTCGCACAGGCGATCCGCGTCACGCATACCTGCATCGGCTTCACCGCCACCATTGGTATCGCGGGTCTGGTGCCAATCCTGCGCGAACTCGAAGCAGCAGCAAAAGAGGCGCGGCGTGAAGAACTGGCCCGCCTGCTTGCGCTATGGGAGCAAGGTTTCGAGCGGGTTCGCAGGACACTCCAAGCGCGATTGTCGCGGAATACCTAGCGTCGTCAGGCTCTACCATCGCGGCCTTTCATTGCGTATTTCTGAATTTTTCAATCTTTTTTCGTTGAATGCGCCGCAATATTTTCAGTCGATGCGGCTTCAATCGCGGCCGCGAAATCACCCGGATTAGCTGTCCGACGCTAGTCAAAGCTTTGTTAACGGTTCTTTTAATCTAAATATCAGACAGGATTTGCTAATATTATCCGTGGGTAGAAACAGGCTAGTTCTTGTTTTGACCAATACTGCGATGCTAAATCTTGATTAAGCAGGCTAGAGATTCGGCCGCATAAATCTTTATTGCAACCTAGTGAAAGCCAGGGCATACCCTGCCTTTTCCTCGCGATTTGAACCGCAGGCGGATATGAAGCATTTTCTCAATCGGTTTGCCAAGCTTGATTGGCGTCAACTTGCGAGCCTCGCGAGCCGTTCTCGTGGCGGCGTGCTGACTGCTTTCCTCGGTGTTTCTCTTGGGGTTTTTTTTCTGTCGCTGGTCCTGTACCCCATCGGAGGCTATGCGGCCTCAACTAAGGCTCCGAATTCCGTTGCGCGACCGCAGAACGGTGTGAATGGCGGCGGTGCGATCCGTATCGCACCGCTTGATTTACCCCTTTCCCAATCGATGCCGCCTGCACGAAGCGGTGGCGAGCGGGAACGGAGCGCGAACGAAACGGTTCGCCTGCCAGGTCATGTTCTCAGCGCGCTCAAGAAGGCGACTCTGCTTTCGCCGGGTATCGATCGCGATGGGCAACCCCTCACGATTACCCTTGTGCTGAAACGCAGCGACGAGAACGGCTTCAATCGCTATCTCCGTGATGTTTACGATCCGCACTCCGGGAAGTTCCATGATTTCCTCGTCCCGGCGGAGGTTTCAAACCGCTTTGGACCCTCGCGGAAAAGTTACGAAGATCTCTCGTCATGGTTAAGTGAAAACGGATTCAAACTGCATCAGCGATCGAAGAACCGGATGACGCTGACGGCAAGCGGTACACGTGCCCAGGTCGAAGATACTTTCAAACTGCGGATAGCCGATTACCGGCTCGGGACGGAGACATTCTACGCAAACGACAGGGATCCCGCTCTGCCCGCTCAGCTCGCGTCCTCAGTTCAGGCAGTTTCAGGCCTGTCGGACCTGAGAACCACCCATCCCGCTTTTCTCGACATTCTGCTCTATATTCTTTTGGCATTTTTGGCCGCTTTGATTTTACTAGCTTTGATTTTTTCTATCATAAATTTCTTCAGCGGCTTTAACCACGGCGCGAGCGGGGCGGCTAACTCTGCGTCATCCGGTACAGGAAGCAGCGGACATCTGATAAATCGTCTTAGGGCCGGCAACGCCGCAATCGCCTCCGAACTCGCGCCTGATTCCGCTGCCTGCCGGAGTTGGGCTGGCGTAGATGGAACCGGCCAGACGATCGGTTTGCTTGAGTTCGACACGTTCCAGCCGAGCGATGTCTCCGACTACCTCGCGCTTATGGGTAGTCCCTCGGGCCTGATCTCGCACGTCACAAGCGTCAATCTGGGCGCCGCACCCGGCACTAATCAAGACGAGGTGTTGTTGGCCATCGACAACATCCTGACAATCGCACCGGGCGCCAAAGTCGTGGTGTACGAAGCCCCCTTTACGGGACCGGGGGCCAGTTTTCAGCCAGTCATTAACCAAATGATCGATGATGGTGTCACAATCATCAGCAATAGCTGGAACTACTGCGAGGACCAGACCGACAGCGCTGATGTCACGAGTATCGATGCGCTCTTTCAAACGGCCGCGGCTTCCGGCATTACGGTTTTGAACGCTTCGGGCGATTCGGGCAGTAGCTGCAAAGATG
>DATFSZ010000104.1:0-125644 GCA_035262365.1 Binataceae bacterium (SeqCode) | reverse complement strand
GCCAACGCATAGTGTACGATCCGGTCATTCGTCTCCGCAGAGAGCGCGCCCGTATAGAGGGCGATGCCAGTCCCGGCATTGCCGCTCTCGTGCGGCACCTTCTTCACTGACCCCGTCAACTACGGTGTTGGTGCGCGATCGGCGCACGGTGGAATCTGGCAGCAGATCGACTATCCTACATCCGCAGGGGGCCTAAGGCGCGGGCATTTCGAATCATCCATCGGTTGTTCAATTCGTCTGACAAATAGTGAAAAATGAGAACCACTACGTGCATTGCGTAGCGGAGCTCCGAACTGAGTTCCTCGATGAAATCGCGACCGCAAGCAATACAGCTATAGTGTCGCAAGCCTGGTCTTCAGATTTCCAAGACGCGGCCGCCCTCAGGAACCCGGTCGTGCGAAGCCCAGGCATCCATACGTCACCTCCGTTCACAACTGAGCCGTTGCGTCGGCTCAATTGAAGCTCTGCCGAATCGAGGGAACGTCACCGGGGAACGAAGCCGGACGGTTGACCAACGGGGGCCTCAGGCCTTTGGTCGCTTTCGCTCGCTGAACTCAGTTCCACAATCCGAGGCAGCCAGGGAGGTTCATTTCCGAAGCCATCCGAAGCATCCTCCGGTCACCGCCGATGCGGTCGTGGCCCGGCTAATGCGTGAGGCGGGACTACACGGTGCGAGCCGTCGCAAGTGGTAACCAGCACCGGGCGCTATGGCAACGCACAGCCCGCCCCACCTAGTTGTCGGCTCAAATTTTGATCTCCACATGTAGATGAAAGTGTAGATCAAATGGCCGCCTCGACCGCATCAACGTTGCCGACCCATTTACGAAAGTCTCTCTCTGCGTGAAGGAATGTGCTTGGTTGCGGGGGAAGGATTTGAACCTTCGACCTCCGGGTTATGAGCCCGGCGAGCTACCTGACTGCTCCACCCCGCGCCGACATACTGCCAGCGGGGGTGCGAGGGGTCAACGGGGTAGCGGCGCACCAATCGCGTGAATCGGCGCCGGTTAGTCAGCCAGAATCCTGACGCTGCATTGGCGATGCTCGCGGCCGAACTGCTTGACTTCCTGCTCGACGCCGCCGTGCGCGGGATGATTGTCGTCCACCATCAGGCGCCCGGCGGCGGCCGGATCGACGCCGTCTGCCTCAATCGACACGTTGTGATCGTCGCAGCAGATAAACGCCATCGTCAGAGACTCCCTGTCAGGCCGCCAAGTTTATAGGAGCGCGCCCCCGCTGTCAGGTGCTTGCTGGCGCGGCCAGTTGTACACGGACAGCGCGGTTTTGTGGTAATCGATCCGAGAGAAGGAGCGCAACGATGAGTCTTAAGCGCAAGGCCGCGGCAATCGGAATCGGCGAACTCAAGCCGTATCGCGAACCAACTGACGACTCCGCGCTGGACCTGATGGCGGCGGTGGCGGCCGAGGCGATCGCGGATGCGGGATTGGAAAAAAAAGACATCGACGGGCTGCTGGTCGGGATGGCCAGTGCGGATCCGGGGATGATCTATCCTTCCGCGATCGGCGAGCTGTTCGATCTGCGTCCCAGAATGCTCAACGTGCTCGATATCGGCGGGGCCAGCGGCACCGGCATGATCTGGCGCGCCGCGGCGGCGATCGACGCGGGTATCTGCAACGCCGTGCTGTGCCTCACCGCGGATCTCAACCGGCTGGGGCGGCGGCGTCCGCCGATGATCTCGCTGATGTACGAATTCGAGGCGCCCTACGGCGCGATCGGCGCCAACTGCAGTTACGCGCTGATTGCGCAGCGGCACATGGCCCTATACGGGACCACCCCCGCGCAGATGGCCAAGGTGGCGGTTGATCAGCGCACCAACGCGCTGGCCAACCCGCTGGCGTTCTTCAATGACATTCCGCTCACGATCGACGACGTGCTGAACTCGCGCTACATCTGCGAGCCGCTGCACCTGTTTGAGATCGTCAGCCCGATGAGCGGAGGCGCGGCGGTGGTCGTGGCCTCGCCCGAAATCGCGCGGCGCTCCAAGCATGCGCCAATCTGGCTGCTGGGTGCGGGTGAGGGTTCGGATCGCGCCTCGATCACTTACGCGCCCGAGGTTACCGAGTCGGCCGTCAAGGGCGCGGCCGACACCGCGTTCAAAATGGCGGGGCTGCAGCGCAAGGACATCGACCTAGTCTGTCCCTATGACTGCTACACGATCACGGTGCTGGTCACGCTGGAGGACGCGGGGTTTTGTAAAAAGAGACAAGGCGGTCCGTTCGCGATGGATCACGACCTCACCTACGCCGGCGACTTTCCCTGCAACACGCACGGCGGCCAACTGTCCTTTGGCCAGCCCGGTCTGGCTGGCGGGATGAGCCACGTGACCGAGGGGATTCGTCAGTTGATGGGCCGCGGCGGAGGACGGCAGGTGAAAGACGCCCGCCTGGCTTACGTCAACGGCAACGGCGGAATCATGAGCGAGCAGGTCGGCCTGATCCTGGAGCGTGCGTCATGAGCGAATATCTCAAGCCCCTTCCTCAACCGAGCAAGACGAGCCTGCCCTTCTGGGATGCCGCCAAGCGGCATGAATTGACGCTGCAACGATGCGAGGCGTGCCAAAAATTTGTTTACTATCCGCGCGCCCGTTGCCCGCACTGTTTTTCCGACCGGCTGGCATGGCGCAAATGCAGCGGCAAGGGCCGGCTTTACAGTTTCACGGTGGTGCATCGCCCAGCCACCCGCCTGTTTGGTGACGCGCCGTACGTGCTGGCGATTGTCGAGCTTGAAGAAGGACCGCGAATGACCACCAACATAGTGGCGCCGCCGGACAAGCTTAAGGTGGATATGCCGGTGACGGTCTTTTTCGACGACGTCACGCCGGAGCACACGCTGGTCAAGTTCAAACCCGCGTGAGAGACGCGAAGTAGAAAAAGAGCTTTCTCACGTCTCGTTTTTATCAAGGCTCTCCCTCCAGACGCACTTCGTCGCCAACAGCGCTGGATGTCCGTCGCGCCGCGCCGGCTTCCAGTTCCAACACACAGCACGCACCAAAGACCGGCGCCGTCAGTCGCCATGGCCTAACGCCCGCAATGATGCGGACGATGCGGCCGGCGCGGTCGAGGAAGACCAGGTCGATCGCAAAACGCATGAAGAAGGTATGGATCCACATCACCTGGATAGGCGGACCGGCGCCGATCAACAGTCCCGCGTCCGCGGCCAGCTCCTTTCTGCCCATCAGGCCCTTCCCCCGTCCCATTGCGCCATGCGCCTCCTCCACGTTGGCGCATAAGACGTTGCCCCGCGTCAGGTTGATTGCCCGCTTCATCCAATAGAAGTGCACAGGATTGCGGATGAGTTGCAAACTGCGCCCGCGACCGTGCAACCTTTTGGCGCGAGTTTCGTCTTATCAGGATGGCAGGCGCCGGTTAATGGACACGCGGGCGGACGAAGCGGTTGCCAAAGCCGCCGCTCGATTGCCCGCCGAATGCCGCACGATTAAGCTAAACGGTACCTTGACCTTTTCTTTTGGACGGGAATGGTTAAAACTCCGTTCGCAATGCCGGCAAGGAGGTGTATGGGTGAAGCTCCGTTCCGCTTTCTGGTTGATTATCCTGACGGTCTGCTGCGTGGCCGGCGCGCCCGCGGTGGCCGGGGCGCAGGTAAGTGTCGCCGTCACTTCGACGGTAGCTATCACGGTGAGCGCCGGCGACGACATCTCGAATGCCGGCGCCTTCACGGTGACCAATACCAGCGGCGCCAATATCACGATCAGCTCGATCAACATTTCGGCAACCGCACCCAGTATTTTCACCTCCATGACGCTCACCGGGCAGGTGCCGGGATCGTCGGCGCTCGCCGTTCTCAGTAATCCAAATCCGCCGGGGACTTCGAATACTTTCGACTTTTCCGCCTTGCCCGTGCTGCCTAACGGCCAGGCCGCTACTTTCACCCTTTCCGCCGTGGCTTCCAGTTCTCCCGTACCTACCCCCACTCCATCGGCAAGTTCATCCGATCTGAAACGCGGTCCGACCGCCTATGCCGGATTGACGTGGCCGTCGCCGTTCAAGCAGTCCAGGATGTCAAGCTTGATGCTGGCGGCCATGGCCTTGGGAATGCTGGCAATGACGGGCAGATTGCGGCGCCGCCACCTGGTGGTGCTGGCGATGGCACTAATCCTCGCGGCGACCGAAGTAGGATGCGGCAACACGACCAACAGCATAAACGGAACATCGACGCAGGCGGTGCAGACCATCACGGTAAGCTCGGGCGGCGCGCCGACGGGTTTGCCGGCCAATCTGGGGTCGATCACCGTCCAATAGATCCGGTCTGTCTCCGCTCTCCTTATCCTGGCAAGGAGAGCGGAGGCTGCACGCATGTTTCCCTGATGCGTTTGGCTCTCGAGATATTTTCGCGCGGCCGTCAGTTCAGCTGATACAGTTTCACTGCGTTGCCGGCGCTCAGCTTGTCGCGCTCCTGCGGGGTGCACGGCGCCATCTGCTTTTCGATGTAAGAGCGTGAATTGGGCCACGTGGTCACGCTGTGCGGGTAATCCGACGCCCAGATCAGATTGTCGCATCCGGTGAACTTCAAATTGGCGCAGGCCACCGCGTCGTCCATGAAGGTGAGGAAGACCTGGCGACGTATGTACTCGCTGGGAGGCTGGGTCAGCTCGAGCTTGCTCCAATGGCGCTGGCGGGTCCATTGGTCGTCGCACAGGATCATGAAGAAGGCGAGCCAGCCGGCATCGCTTTCCGCCGACACCAGCTTCAAGCCGGGGAACCGATGCAAGGCGCCGCTGAAGATGATGTGACTGAGCGGCTCGAGGGCCGCAAAAAAGCGCAGCACGATACTCGCGACCATTGTGCCCGGATGAGGCGTGACTGACATGCCGCGCGGGATGTTGCGGCCGATCGCGCGATGGAAATGCAGCGGGACGCCGAGGTCCTGCGCCGCCGCCCACAGCGCGTCGTACTCAGGGTCGGTAAACAATTTGTCGGGATAACTGGGCAGGATGCCGCCGCGATGCCCCTTCTCCACGCAGCGACGCAATTCCGCCACCGCTCCGTCAATCCCGTCGTCAACGGGCAGCATCGCCAACGCGACGATGCGCTGCCGGTTGGCACCGGCAAAATCTTCGGCCAGCCAGTCGTTGTATGCGCGGAAGCAGGCTAGCCGCAGATCGCGATCCTTGATCGCCGGCAGCCCCATCGCATAACCCGGGTAAATCACGCTGGCGTCAACGCCATCGCGATCCTGATCCCTCAAGTGCTCGACCGGGTCGTAATTTCCGGGCAGCAGATCGGCAAAGCGAATACCCTTGTCCTTGTATTCCTCAAATGGCTTGCCCGCCAATGAGCCCAGGCCAAAGTTCATCGCGGGCCGCCCTTCGCAAGTCCATCCTTCGCCGCCATCGCCAGTGCTGACGACCCTTGGCCCCGCATCGCGCAGATGGGCGGGCAGCCGGTCGCGAAAACAGTTCGGTGGTTCATTAACGTGCGAATCCCCTGAAATCACCTTGTAATTCATTGCCAACTCCTCCTGATGGCCGGGGCCACCGTGGACATTGCGCCTCTGCCCGCGCTTCAAAGGCGGTACGGTTCGCGTCAAGTCCGCGTGTAGCACGATTCGGGGCAAAGAGCGAAGGTCGGCGCCTGCTCAGATGCAGGTCCGTTTATCGACAGATATTCCTTGGTGTGGATCGCCAGTCTTGCTAGAGGAAGAGTAGCGGAGACCTGCGTTGTACTCGGCTGGAGTCTCCACGCGCCAGCCCTCACGCCACTTTATTTCGATAGCATAGCCGCTTAGGTTTAAGGGTGCGGCAATCGGTGCCGGCTTACTGGTCTTTGCGGGGATGTAAGCGGATGACCTGCGCGCGTACCGAAGAGGATGGCAGAGGAGTAGTATTGCGTGCTGGTGGTAGTGGGCGCATCTCAGCGGCGATCATCGCGATATAAAGGTCACGGACGCAATCGTGACAGATGCAAGCGCATCGTCCATCGCTATCTTCAGCGCTGCTGAACGCCCGAGCGGTGTATGCCGCTTTACCGCAAAAGTTGCAGGTCACCTGCTTCTCCTCGTTAAAAGTCCTCTCCCCGGAGCACCTTGCCACTAATGATCGCTCTTTTTGTCCCGAAAGGAAATAGAAAAGCAACACCTGAGACCCACTTCAGCGAGCCCAGGTGAATCTGAGCGAAGTAAACATCGTATCTATGAGAATAGGCCAAGTAAAAACCGCTTTGACAATGCTTAAATACCACTGGCGTCAAGGTCCAGCTCCATAAGCGAATTTTCGGCAAAGGCCGCAAAGGCCACTCGCGCACAACAAATAATCGATTCAGATGGAGGTCTCTAGAAAGTGAAGCTGCAACAAAACCATGAATTGACGGGAAAGGCGGAAATCGCCGTTGCCGCACAAGCACTCCCAAGCCGCGCGACGACAACTACGGCCGTCAAGGCGCCCCTGTTCAGGATTTTCACGTCGCCCGACCCGGCAAGCTTCGCCGAGCCGGACGGACGCTTCGAGGTGCGCCCAATCGGCACCCGGACTGGTATGCGGGAACTCGCCAACCTGCACCAGCGCTCCTGGGGCGGTGTGGGAATTATCGAGAAACGCGTTCTGATGAACCTGTGGCCGATGGCCTTGCATTTCGGCCTTTACTGGATCCAGCGGGGTGAGGAGGCGCGGCGTCCGCCGATTGTCGGCGCCTTTTGGGCCCGCTCGCTGGCCGAAGCTCCGTTGACCGTAGGCCATCTTTATCCTGCGTCGCTGTTCAAGGGCCTCTCGGCCGAAGAGATCTTCGAGTTCGGCGGATTGGTAATCGACCCGACGATGCAAAAGCGCGGGTTGGCTAAGGCGCTCGCCGACGGCGCGCGGCTGTTCATCTTCTCGCGCCGTCCGGCCCTTCTGATCACCAATCCGGTCGAGGCGCTCTACCCTATCTATCAGAGCCTGGGACTCAAGACGGTGGGCAAGAAGCCGGTGGATTACCCATATCTGCCGGGCGCCAAAGTCTGGCTGATGTACGCACGCTTCAAGGATCTGGCGGCACCCTACTTTATGTAGCAGCGCGGAGGAGAAACCTGGCCCCTTCCCCGGCGGGGAAGGGGAACCCGCCCCCATTTCGGTCCTTTCCTGGGGAAGGAGGCGCTGGTCCTCATTCCTGCGTGAGGGCGGCCCAGCTTTCGCGCAAGCGGATGTGCAGATTTCGGTGGCGCAGAAAGAAAAAGCCGATCATCGCCACGGCTGCGAGCAGGTTGCCGGCCACCATCGTGGACCATCCGATCTGATCGAGCAGCGAATGGTTGAGCATCGCGGCGACCCCCAGGAAGAAGACCTCGAAGCAGGCGAACAGGATGAGAACTCCCAGCAGAAGGATCGGTTCATGCTCCGAGGCCGCCACCAGGCAGGAAACCACGATTCCAAACAGGATGAACGCCGCGTAATGCAGGACCGTATAACCGAGCACCAACGGGATGGTGACGTGGATTGCGGCCGGGTCATAAATGCCCTCCAGCAGCACGCCGCCCAACAAGGCGGGCGTGCGCAGCGGCATGTCGGTGCCCAGGTCGCAGAGCAGAAACCAAACCGCCACCGCGGTGCCGCCAATCAACCCCGCGACGATACCCTCGAACAGGATATTGCCCCAGGGTCCGAGCAGTTCCCTCAGCAGGCGCGGATGACGCAGCAGGAAGAAGTAGCCGAGCATCACCGCGGTCGCCAGCAGATTGCCGCCCAGAACGCTCCACCATGACAGCGCCGCGGAGACCATCGGGCCCAGGAAAATCGTCAGCCCGACGAACAGCACTTCGAAGGCGAACAGGAAGATCAGCAGGGAAATGATCAGCGAGCTTTCGCGCTCGGCCGCTTCAATCAGAATGGCGGCGCCGATACCAAAGAACAGGAAGGCGGCGAAATGCAGCACCGTGTATTCGATCACCAGGTGCGGATGTATCCCGCTCACCAGCGTCTTGCCATGTAGCAGAGCGGCGGCGAGCAGCGCCGGAGTCTCGAAGGGGCGCCCGCGCGAGATGTCGAACACTAAAAACCACAGTGCGACCGTCACGGCCCCCAGCAGGCCGGCCATGGCACCGTCGCCGATGACGTTATGCCGTTTCATGATACTGCAACCCCCCGGAGGAAAGGTTTCCCGCCGCCCGTGCTTGCCTGCCGGTTTGCAAACGGGAAGGGAAAAAATCGAAACCACACGGAGCGGCGGAAGTCAGAACGGAAACGACGGTGGTGCAGACGCTCTTTGCCCGGTTGGATTTTACCGTTGCTTCCATTCAGCGCGAGTGACGCAGCTCCAGGGTTGGTCGCAGCGTCGGATCGTCGCAATCGTCGCGCTGTGCCCATTGGTAAAAAATCAGGGTCGCAACGCATATAATGTAGAATCCTGCTCCTACCCACATCAGTAGTCCACCGGTCATCTGATCCGCAAGTGGAGCGATACCGAAGGGATGGGGACCCTCCAGATACCAAGGGTAAATGACCGAGGTGGCGAAGGAGATGGGCGCCGCCACCCCTGCCATCGGTATCAGGAGCAGAAACAGGTAGAGCATTTGCGCCGGATAGTTCATCCGTGGCAACTCCGGCACAGGACTCAGCAGCGGCCACCAAAGCATCACTCCCGTCATCATCATCACAAGGTGGATGGCGATGTGAACAGCCTCGTTGCGGCACATCAGGTCGTACAGGCCGGGCGAGTGAACTACCACCAACATGCCGTTGTAGACCAGGAAGGCGACCAGCGGGTTGCACAACACGCGGGCCGGCGTTCGAACCGCTCGATTGAGCAGCAGCGGTCTTAGCATCCAATCGGTCAGCCCGAGCAGCAACAGGGGCGGCATCAGCAGGCACAGCATCAGATGCTGCGCCATGTGAGCGGTGAAGAGCCCGTCGTCCTCCAGTTCGTCAATCGGCCCGCACAGCGCAAGCAGGATAACGATCAGCGCCGCGGCGAATGACGCCGCCTGAAGCCGTGTGACCTTGCGTCCGCTGATGTGCAGGGCGCCCATGTACATCGCGGCGAGTGCGAGCACTCCGATGATTACGCTGGGATGCAGATCTTCCATGCGAGGACCGCCTTCAGAACCCCGCGAAGAACCGGACCATCAGGGCCACCAGGACGACGACCACCAGCAGCGCGATAAAAAGCGCGGGCAGGAAGATCGCGCTGAAGGTCCAGCTGTCATAGTGCAGGTGCATGTAGAACAGCGCTACCAGCGCGAACTTCGCCCCCGACAGGACGATCAGCAGGGGGACCAGTACCGGGAGCAGGGCGTGGACATACGAGATCCACACTTCCATTGCGGTAAGAATCGCGAGCAGGACGGCGACCACAACATAAGCCAGCGTGCGCGATTCGCCGTGCGCGCCGCCCGCGGTTTCGGTTTGAATCTGGGCGCTCATGCCTTTGTGACCGCTCTCATCAGGTAGACGACGCTGAAGATCACGACCCACACGATATCCACGAAATGCCAATAAAGCGCGGCGCATTCGACCGCGACGTCGCGATGGTGCCGCTCGAACCATCCGGTGAGCGAAGCGGCGCCGAGCGCCAGCAGCACAATCACCCCGATCGCGACATGTGCGCCGTGGAAGCCGACCATGGTGTAGAAGGTCTGGCTGAACAGGTTGGTCTGCAGCGTCATGCCCTTGTGAAAGAAGCTGTTAAACTCATAAACCTGACCGCCCAGGAAAATCAGACCCAAAACGATGGTCGCGAACAGCCAGCGTAGTCCCCAAAGCCGATCGGTGCGCCGATAGGCGTCCTGCGCCAGCACCATCGTCAGGCTGCTCATCAGCAGCACAAAGGTGGTCACGGTGGACAGCGGTACTTCGAGCATTGTTTCCGCGGTTGGTCCCGCCAGATCGCGGCCCTTGTAAATCAGGTAGGTGGCGATCAACGAGGCGAAAAAAAGCGACTCCGAGCCGATGAAGCTCCAGATGCCGATCTTGCGCGTATCCAGGCCAGTCGCGGTCGCGGCTGACGCCGCGCTCTGGGCGCCGGCATCGGGGTATTCGAACGCCATTGCAATGGCGCAGTACACGATGAGGAACGCGCCGCACAGCGCGATGCGTGTCCAAATCAACATCCCGAGCGCGGCCATCGTGATACCGGCCGCGAGCAGGATCGGATAGATCGACGGCGCGGGCAGGTGGATTTCCCCGGCCAGAGCGTCGGGCGTGGCGGGTGGACGGACGGCGTCGGAGGGCTGCAGCCCGCCGGTTTCAAAGCCGTATTTCTCGCGCCAGAACTGGTCGCGGGCGCGAACCACGGGAATCTGCCGGAAGTTGTACTCGGGCGGCGGCGAAGGAACTTTCCATTCAAGCGTGCGGCCGTCCCAGGGGTCGGGGCCGGCCATTTCGCCGCCGCGGACGGTCTTCAGGATGTTGATCAGGAGAACCAGCACGGAGAACGCCATCGTGAACGCGCCGATGGTGCACAGCAGATTGAGCGTGTTCCATCCCATGTCGGGCGCGTAGTGGTAGATGCGCCGCGGCATGCCCTCGCCGCCCAGCAGATGCATGGGAAAAAACGTCAGGTTGAAACCGATCACGATGGTCCAGAAGTTGAGCTTGCCCAGCCGCTCATCGAGCAGCCGCCCGGTTACCTTCGGCCACCAGTAATAAAGGCCGCCCAGCAGCGCGAACGCGCTGCCCCCGAATAAGACGTAATGGAAATGCGCCACCACGAAGTAGGAGTCGGTCTGCTGAAGGTCGATCGGAGGCTGCGCGTGCATGATCCCGCTCAGCCCGCCCATCGTGAACTGAACGATAAACGCCAGCGCGAACAGGAATGGCGTCTTCATTTTCAGGTCGCCGCCCCACATGGTCGCGATCCAACTGAAAATCTTGATTCCGGTCGGAATCGCGATCAGCATCGAAGTCAGCGCAAAGGCGCTGTCGGCCACCGGTCCCATGCCGACCGCGAACATGTGATGGGCCCACACGCCGTAGGATAGAAACCCGATCAGCGCGGTCGAATAGGCCATCACGGGATATCCGTACAGCGGCTTGCGCGAAAACACCGGCACGATCTCCGACATGATCCCGAAGGCTGGCAGCACCATGATGTAGACCTCGGGATGGCCAAACAGCCAGAACAGATGCTGCCAGAGCAGGGGCGTGGCGCCCGCCACGACCTGGTAAAAATGCGTCCCGAAGAAACGATCCATGACCAGGAAAATCAGCCCGACGGTCAGCGGCGGAAACGCCACCAGGACCAGCACGAACATCACCAGCACCGACCACACGAACAGCGGCATCCGCATAAACGTCATGCCGGGCGCGCGCAGGTTGACCACCGTGACCAGCAGATTGAGCCCGCTGAGCACGCTGCCGATGCCGGAAATCAGCAGACCCAGGGACCAGAAATCGATGTTGATGCCGGGCGAATAGTAGCGCTCGGTGAGATTGGCGTAGCCGAACCATCCGGCGTCGGGCACGGCGTTGGCTAGCCAGCCGATGTTGAGCACCAGGGCGCCGAACAGAAAAATCCAGTAGCTCAGCGCGTTGAGCCGCGGAAAGGCGACGTCGCGCGCGCCGATCTGCAGCGGCACCAGGAAGTTGGCGAAGAATCCCAGCCCCACTGGCATCACGACCAGGAAGATCATCGTGGTGCCGTGCATCGTAAACATCTCGTTGTAGAGGTACGCGCTGAGGAAGGTGTTCTCCGGACGCGCGAGCTGGATCCGCATCAGCAGCGCTTCGATCCCGCCTATCAGAAAGAAGAACAAGGTTGTCAGCCCATACAGAACGCCGATGCGCTTGTGGTCGATCGTGGTCAGCCATCCGAGAATCCCTCCGCCATGGAGGTAATTCTCATCAACCTCTATTTGCTTGGGTAAAGCGACCATTTTACTACCTACTTGAGGCTTTCGAGGTAGGCGACCAGTTCGTTCAACTCGTTGCCGCGCAACCCCAGCGGCGGCATCTGCGCCCCGGGTTTGAGCGCTTCGGGATTCGTAATCCACGCCGCCAGGTTGTGAGGCGTGTTGGGCAAAGTATTGCCGGCGAAAGTGGCGCGGCTGCCGAAATGAGTCAGGTTCGGGCCGATGTAACCCGCCGAGTAACCCGAAATAGCGTGGCAGGTGGTGCAGGCGCTGGTCATATAGATCCGTTCGCCTTGCTTGGCCGATCCGGCGGCCGCAATGCGCGGCCCGCCGGCCTCATTGGCGCGCCAATCGTCGAACGCAACGTGGTTCTGAACCACGACCTGAAATCGCATGTTGGCGTGAGACAGGCCGCAGAACTCAGCGCACTCGCCGATAAAGCTGCCCGCCACCTGCGGAGTAAAGGTCAGTTCATTGACGTGTCCCGGCACCACGTCGCGCTTGCCACCCTCCATCGGGATCCAGAAGCTGTGGATCACGTCGTTTGATTGGAGCAGGAAGCGGACGGGACGGCCCATTGGCAGATGGACTTCGTTGGCGGTGTGGATGCTCATGCTAGGGTAGTCGAATTGCCACCACCATTGATGGGCCGTCACCTTGATGATCAGCGCGTCGGAGGGCGGCTTGCGCGTTTGCGATCGAAACACAATGCGCAGCGACGGCACCGCGATGAAAAGCAGGATCAGCGCGGGACCCGCGGTCCAGGCGACCTCGAGACCGAGAGATTCCGGATGCGGCGGCGGACGCTTGGGCTGATCTTCCGACGCGCGCGTAGAGTATCGGGTCAGGCAGAGAAAGATCAGCACACAGATCAGGACGAGGATGAGAACGTCCCAGCCGATGACTTCGAAGTAAACTTCCTGCACCCAATGGCCAAGGTCGGAGCGCGGCGCGAAAGTGCTGGCCGGGAAGCGGCGCGAATTGCAGGCGACGAGAAGGGTGGAGAGCAGCGAGATGAAGAGGGCTGGTGTCAGTGAGCGCGGAGATGCCCACACCCTACCCCTCTCCGTGGTCGGGGAGAGAGGAAAGAAGAAGGCCCTGGCCGCAGATAGCCGAACGAAGGCCCCGGCGAGCAAGGAAAACAGAGGGCCACCGAACCCACCTCCCGGCCCATTCCTTCTTATCCCCTCTCCCTGACCGGAGAGAGGATTACGGTGAGAGTATCTCCCAACGCTCATCCCACACCTCCATGGTCGGCGGGGCGCGCCATCGCCGGCGTCGGCACCGTGCGCAGCCCGGGCAGGGACGTCAGTCCGAAGGCGCCGATAAACCCAAGCGTGATCAGTACCTCGATCCAGCCGAAGGGGACGTGGCGGGGCGACAGCGACGGTACCACCAGCACGTAGCGTTCGACCCACATCCCGATCAGCCCCAGCACCGCAACCGTTCCGAGGATGCCCGGTGTGCGCTTGGGGCGCTTGCCCATCAGTACGCAGAATGGCAGCGCCCAGATGAGGATGAGCGCCGACCAACCCAGCGCGCCCCACGGCAGATGCTGCACGCGCGGCACCACGAAAAAAGTTTCGGCGGGAATATCGCCGTACCAGATCACGATGTACTGCGCGAACAGCAGGTACACCCAGAACACCGAGCAGGCAAAGATCAACTTGCCGATATCGTGCAGCGCGTCGCGATAGCGATGCTCCATTTCGGCGCCGGCGCCGCGCCCGATTGAAATCGTGACGAGCCCGATCATTACCAGCGCGCTCCAGTAGGCGCCGGCGAAAAAATACGCGCCGAACAGCGTGCTGTGCCATCGCGGCGCGAGCGACATGACCAGGTCGAACGCGATGAGCGTGTAGATCCCCGCGAAGCACAGCGCCATCACAACCGCCAGGCGCCGCATCGCGCGCGGCGGATCGCCGATATCGCCGCTGGAAACGGCCCAACGCTGCACGTCCTCACGGCGCGAGAGACGGACGAACCACAGGCTAAGCAGGGTCATGATCAACAGTCCCGCGCCGTCGCGCGCGAACAGGAACGGGACGTTAAGCCAGTCGGCCTTTTCGGGCAGCGGATGGTCCACCCAGACGAAGATTTGGTGACGTCCAGCGTAAAGCGCCCAGAACAGCAGGAAGCTCAGGGGCAGGAAGCCCACGAATGCTTCCGCAAGACGGTACTGCCCCACTCCGCCCCACCGCGCGTTGGTCAGGTAGAACGAAGCGGACACGACCACCCCGCCCTGCGCGATACCCATCCAGAAAAGCAGGTTGACCAGAAAGACTTCCCACACGCGCGGCGCCGACCCGAACGCTATCGCCAACACGAATCCGGCGATTCCGATTATGACGGC
Organism: Binataceae bacterium (SeqCode); assembly: GCA_035262365.1. Taxonomy (GTDB): domain Bacteria; phylum Desulfobacterota; class Binatia; order Binatales; family Binataceae; genus JAJPJA01. The sequence continues at coordinate 111,498 of DATFSZ010000104.1, read as the reverse complement.
CGCCACAAACAACGCGGTTGTCCGGCCGCTGCCGTTCATTTCGCACTCACCCTCTTCTGCAGCGAACGAAGATACAGAACGACTTGCCAGCGTTCAGTTGCCGACATCGCATCGGCGTAGGACGGCATCACGATGCTGCCGTTGCGAATGGTCGCGTAGATGTAGCCGTCGCTGCGCTGCACTGAAACGCCGCCGGTTAGATCCGCCGGTGGGATGCGCAACAGGAAGCGCACCGGTCCGTCGCCGCGTGCGTTGTAGCCGTGGCAGGCGGCGCAATTGTCGTCGAACAGTGTCTTCCCAACCTGCAGGGCGGCCGCGCTGGGTTTGAACGGATTGTGCAGCGCGGTGGAGGCCGCTTCGCGGCTCATCGGTGCTTCGCCATCGATAGGCATCGTGCCGGGCGGCATCACGCGCGGCGATTTCGCCATCGCCTGCACCGACTCGCCGCGGAACATGTCGATACTCCAGGGAAAGGCGCCGGCGCGATGCGCCGCAGCCGCCAGCAATCCACACAGCAAAATAGCGGTCCGCAAAGCCGCGCGCTCACGCCGTTTCACGCTCGACCTCCTCCGCACCGGCATCTTTCAGCAGCAGCTCGGCCCGGGTGCTCTGCTCGGACGCGCACGTCACCAGTACACCGAAGCGATCGTCGCTGAAGCGGGGCGAGTATCCGCGCAACGATTCCAGGCGCGGAAAACGGTTGAAGAACAGAAAGCCTCCCACGCCGGCGAGCGCACCGAACAGGATCATCAGTTCGAAGGCGATTATGATGTAGGGCGGCAGCGAGACCATGGGTTTGCCCCCGGCCACGTGCGGCCACGTCCACGCGGTGCCGATAGTCAGAGCGAAACCGCTGATCACGCCGGTGATACCGCCTAGCAGCACGCACAAACGGATCGGGCTTTTGGGCAATTCGAGGGTTTCGAGAATCTTCTCGCTGGGAATCGGCGCGAAGACGCGCGGCCGGTGGAAACCGCCGCGGCGCAGCGCCTGGATGGCGTGTATGCATTCCTCCTCGCTGGCGAACACGCCGGTTACCTGGACTGACTCGCTCATGCCGCCTCCGCCGACTCCTTGCGCAGCGCCAACCGCAGCCATCGCAGCCCCTCCTTGAGTTCGGTCATCGAAACAATCGGGAGGAACCGCGTGAACAAACTGAACAGCATGAGAAACCAGGCGAAGCTGGCGGCGGTGATGCTGATCTCGGTCACGCTGGGCACGAAGAAACCCCATTGCGAGGGCACGAAGTTGCTCGCCAGGGATCCCGCGATAATCACGAAGCGCTCCAGCCACATGCCAACATTGACGAACAGCGAGAGCACCCACAGGACCTTCATGTTGTGCCGCACGCGCGGAGAGAAGAGCGCGAGCGGAATGATGCAGTTGCAGAGCACCATGATCCAGAACAGGTATCCGTAATGTCCGAAATAGCGCATGTGAAAGGTCGTGGTTTCGAACGGATCCTTGGCATACCAGACCATGAAGGACTCGGTGATATAGGAGTAGGTGACAATCAGCGAAGTGAACAGGACGATCCGCGCCAGGTTATCGATATGCCAGGGCGTGATCAGCTCTTCGAGTTCGAGCATCCGGCGCACCGGGATAATAAGGGTCAGCACCAGCGCGCAGCCGGAAAAGATCGCGCCGGCGACGAAATAGGGCGCAAAGATCGTGCTGTGCCATCCGGGCAGTTGCGCCATCGCGAAATCCCACGACACCACGCTGTGCACCGAGATCACCAGCGGCGTGGCGAGCCCCGCCAACAGCAGGTAAGCGCCCGCAAAATGGCGCCATTGCTCTTCGGAGCCCTGCCATCCGAGCGCGACGATGTTGTAGAAGACCTTGCGCCATCCAGTGGACTCATCGCGCGCGGTCGCGACGTCGGGAATCAGTCCCATGAAGAGGAACAGGATGCTGACGGTCAGATAAGTGCTGACGGCGAAGGCGTCCCACACCAGGGGCGAGCGGAAATCGGGTTGCAACCAGCGTTGGTTGGGATAGGGCAGCAGCCAATAGAAGAACCATACGCGCCCGAGATGGATCAGCGGGAACAATCCGGCGGTTAGGACCGCGAAGGCCGTCATGGTTTCGGCCAGCCGGTAGACCGCAGTGCGCCAGCGGCTGCGGAATAAATAGAGGATGGCCGAGATCAGGGTGCCGGAATGGGCGATCCCGACCCAGAAGACGAAGTTGGTGATGTACACCGCCCACATGTTGGGTTGGCGCAGTCCGGTGACGCCCAGTCCCAGCCAGATCTGACGCGTCCAGCACAACGCGCCCCAGACCACGATCAGGAACAACGAACCGACCCAGATCCAATACGCGCGCCCGGGCCATTCCAGCGTGCGCATCACCTGGCGGTCGATTTCGCGATAGTCGGGAACAGCTGCCGCCACGTCACACCTCCCCGCGCGGCCGGTAAACCTGGCGCAGGTAAGTAATCGCGGGCAACGTGTTAAGCGGCTCGTCCAGCGCCTTGTAGTTGCGGATCTCGTGGTCCGCCCGCCGCTTCATCATCGCGCTGTTCTTGTCCTTCATGTCACCAAAGGTGATCGCGCGCGAGGGGCAGGCTTGGGCGCAGGCGGGAACGATGTCGCCGTCGCGCACTTTGCGATCTTCGAGATGGGCCTGCACCTCGCCCGCGACGATTCGCTGCACGCAAAAGGTGCATTTCTCCATTACCCCGGCGCCGCGCACGGTGACGTCGGGATTGAGCTGCAGATTCAGCGGCTCCGGCCATTGCGGCTTGAACCAGTTGAAGCGGCGCACTTTATAAGGACAGTTGTTGTTGCAGTAGCGTGTGCCGATGCAGCGGTTGTACACCTGAAGGTTGAGCCCCTCATTGCTGTGCACGGCGGCGAACACCGGGCAGACCGGTTCGCACGGCGCGTGAGAGCATTGCTGGCACAGCATCGGCATCGTCAGCAGCAAGGGCGCGTCGTTGGTTTTCGGCACGTAGCGCTCCAGGCGGATCCACGACATGATGCGTCCCTGCGCCACCAATTCCTTGCCCACGAACGGCACGTTGTTCTCCGCGTAGCAGGCCGCGATGCATGCGCTGCATCCTGTGCACGCGTTCAAATCGATGGTCATGCCCCATTCGTGCACCGGGTACTCTATCGCCGGGTAGGTTTCGTACGGCTCGGGATAAGGCTCCTCCCACGCCGGCGGCGTCGCGCCCTTTTGATAGTCCGCCAGGCTCATGGTCTCCACGAGCGGCCGGTCGAGCATATCGGCGGAGAACAGCGGCGAGATCAGCTCGCGCCGCTGGCCTGTGGGGCTGGCCTTGATTGGAATTGTCGTGCGGTCGGGCGGCAAAGCCTGCCACGTATTGGCGCCGCGGTCCTTTGCATAGCGTCCGTAGCTGGTATGCCCCTGGCCGATCGGCACTGCGATCACGTCGGGATGCACGAAGTTGCCGACGTGCGCGGGCAGCTCGATGGTGCCCGTGGACGAGGCGATTCTGACAATGTCGTTTTCGGCCACCCCCAGCCGTTTGGCGGTGTCGGGATGAATCTCGGCCCACGAGTCCCAGACGATCTGGCTGACCGGTTCGGGGATCTCCTGCAGCCAGGGCTTGTCCGCGCCGCGGCCGTCATACAAAAAGATGTGCGGGTAGGCTACCAGCGTCAACGCCGGCTGTTGGTCGGGCACTTCGGGCAGCTCGATCGGTTTGCCGAACAGTTCGGAACTGAGTTTTACCGAAGCCGCCTTTGCCTGCTCGAAGTGTCCCCCCTGACGCAGTGACTCATCCCAAAAATCGTCGAAACTCCCGGCCCCGAGCTGGTTTTTGAATTGCTGCGACCAGGTTTCGCGCACCGCGCTCTGGGTATCCTCGAATTTCGGCGCACGCTCCTTGGGCGCAGCGGCCCGCGCCGACTCGAGCAGGATGTCGCCCAGCGGCCGGCTGTACATGACGCGCGTCATCGTGGGCTGGCGCAGCGTCGCGAGGCCGGGACGCGGAGCGCCGTCGCCCCAGTCCTCCAGCCAATGGTCGGTGGGCAGCAGGAGGTGGGCGAGTTGAGCGGTTTCGTCGGGAACGCCGCCACACCACACGACCAACGGCACCTTGCTCAGCGCTTCGGCAAAACGCGCCTGTGCGGGCATCGAGAACTGCGGATTAGCCTCCGCAACAACCGCAACTTTGATATTGCCGGCGCGCATCGCGTCCAGCACCGCCGCCGTGCCGCTGCTCGCGGCAGATTGCGGGGACGCAGCGAAACTGACGGTCTTGCCGATATTGCCGGTGACCGCGTTGAGCATCCAGGCGGCGACATGTGCGGCGTCGTCGTCGGTACCGGCGATCGCCAGCGCGCCGTCGGCCTCGGCGAATTCGTGCGCCATCCGCTCGATCGTTTTCGCGCTGACTCCCGATTTTTCCGCGATCGCCGCCGGGTCGTAACCGGCGGCAAACTTGCCCACGCTGCCCAATTCGATGCCCGAAGTGGGATGGACGAGAGCCTTGTCAACCATCACACGCAGCATCGCCAGCGCCACCGACGCTTCAAAACCCGGCCGGCAGGAGAACCATTGATCGCATCTGGCGGCGGTCAGGCTCATCCGCGGTCCGACGTAGTAGGCCAGCCCCAGACGCGCTTTGCCGTTTTCTCTTGCAGGAGTTCGAAAAGCTGCGAACTGCCGCGCCAGCTCCACCGGCGATTCCCAGGTCTCCAGGAAATCGGCTCCCAGCGACAGCAGGGCCTGCGCCCGGTCGATCCGGTAAAGCGGCTTCAAATCATCGCCGAAGCAATACTTGATCGTGGCGCGCTCGCGCGCGGCATCGATTGGCGCATACACCAAGCGCATCCGCGAATTCAACGCGGCCATCCAGGCGCCGATAATCTGCTCGTACGCCGGGCCCACCGGCGGGCCGATAAACGCCACCTGATCGGCTCCGCTCGCCTCGGCCAGCGACTTGCCAAGCTGCGCCATCGCGTCATCCCAGGCGATCGGATTGATAAGTTTGTCGGCGCCCCGCCGATGCGGCCGCCGCAGGCGATCGGGATTGTAAAGCCCCTGCAGCGCGGACTGGCCCCGCGCGCATAGTGCGCCCGCTCCGATCGGATTGGCAGGATTGCCCTCCAGCTTGACTACTCGCCCCTCGCGCACACGCGCCACTATCCCGCATCCCGCCGGGCATTCGTTGCACGAAGTGGCGTAAAAGCTTGGCACGCCCGGGATGACGTTTTCGTCAGGGATTACGTAAGGAATCAGGTGGCGCGCGGCGGGCTTGCATCCGGGAATCGTAGCCGCCGCGCCGGTCGCTGCGGCCAGCTTCAGGAACGAGCGTCTGGAAACTTCGGGCATTGCGCTGTCCTTACCAGGGTTGACCCATCAGTAATGGCAGGTCGAGCATTCGATGCTGACGTGCCGCTGCGTATGGCAGTTGAGACAAAAGCCCATGTTGATTTCGAAAGCCGGTGTAACCCGCTCCATGGTCTGGACCGGTCCGTGGCACTGCTGGCATTGGATACCGGCGTGGATATGGGGCGAATGATAGAAGCGTACGAAATCGGGCAGCGTATAAACCCGGTTCCATCGCACTTCAAACGGCGCCTGTGTGTGATCGATCCAGGGCTTACGGACAGGACGCAACGCCACCTGCTCCGCCAGGCTCGCATGACAGCCGACACAACGCTCGATTGGCGGCACTCCGGAGTTTTCCGAGCGGCGCGCGTATTCATGGCAGAACTGGCAGGGAATGTGATGGTGTCCGGCGTGAACGAGATGACTGAAGGGAATTGGCTGTACCACGTCTGAACGCGGCAGCCATGGACGCTGCGATAGCAGTGCGGTTGCGACCCCGCTTACCAGGATCAGCAGAGCCACCACAATCGCGCCGTACTTCATTTCTGGCCGCCGCTCTCACCTTCGATAACGGGTGCATTGCCCGCGGGCGCAGGCAGCGGCACCTCGTTGCCGCTGGATTTCCTGGCGCGCGCCTGAAGGTTGGCCAGCGACATATCAGCCGCCGCGTCTTCATTGAGCAATTGCCCGTTGACCGCCGCGCCATTGGCACCGAGCAGAAACGCAATCACGTTCCAATAATCCTCCGCGCTCAGGCTGGCCGGTTGATCGGCGGGCATAACCGCGGAGGCAAATTCATAGACATCGCGCACCGTGCGGAACTGAAAATGGCGCATCTTCTGGTAAGGACGGGGATTGAGTGGAAGGACCGTCGGCCCGATCAAGGGGGGCGCGGTCATACTGCGATAGATGTTGGTGATTCCCTGCCCGTCGGGGCCGTGGCAGCGCGCGCATTGGAGCCGAAATACCTCCCGTCCCTTGTCCGCCTGCTCAGCGGTGAAGGCCCGGGCGGGAGCCGTCGCGGCGAGCAGCAGTCCGATGGTCAGCGCGCCGCCAACGCTTATGCATGAAATAAGGCTGAAGATACACGAATATTTGGCCGGCTTATGCGTGAAAGGTTGGCTCATAAGCGTGTCTTTTTTTCTATTGATCGGACGGAGAACGAATTAAGGCAAGCACTTCGTTGCGCTGGTGCAAAAGCTTACTTGAAACAGGTGGCAATCGGATCCTGTTGAGCACCTGCCTAGATCCCTTCGGGCGGGCCCCCTGCCCTGATACAACAACCGTCAGGCGCCTTGGGTTCCCGGCTAGGGGCCGCACAGGAGCGGCCGATCTCAACAATCCAATTCGGCTGCGGCATGAAGCGCGATCGGTCGGAGCACGCCGCAGCCGCAGGCGGGAAGCGGAGCGACGCCGAATCGACGCCGCTTCTTAAATTATGTACAGGTTTCGCGATCCGATCACAAATTAATACACTCGTCTATTACAAGGAAACGTCGGCAAAGTTACTTAAAACTTCTTCGAGATGCAGTTCCGAAGCGTACGGAGTAATAGTCAGTCAATCAGAAGTCGATGTGAGAGAAAAAGCGCTATTCTTCAGCCGGCGCCGGCTGCGATTGTGGCGCGTTCGCAACGGGAAGCGATAGAGCAGTAGAGCCATGAGGTTTGGGTGATTCGGATGAGAGATGGGGCATCCGGCAAACTTGCGTGCGAACATGATGTGCAATCGCCGATCAGGAAAAGGCATGCAGAACCTCACGCACTCCGCGATCGTAATTGCCGTCGATCGGCACGGGATAAAGCAGCACGTAGGCCGCGCCGGCGCGCTCGAACTCCTCGAGCTTCCGTTTGCAATCCGCGGCGCTGCCCATCGCCGCGGTCTGTTCCGCCATCCCATCCGAAACCGCCGCCGCGGCGCCGGCCATGTCGCCTTTGGATGCGGCCGCCATTATCCCCTCGGCTTCCTTGACAAAGCCCTGGCGAACGAAGAGGCGGTTGTAGAAGGGCAATGAGCCGTATCTCGCGAGCGTACTCTTCACGGATTTCAGCGCCAGAGCGCGATCGGTGCATACGCAGCAGTGCATGATGAGCGCCACCGCAACCTCTTTTGGATCGCGTCCAGCACGCTGCGCGCCGCGGCCAATCCCGTCCACTACCTCCTTCAATCCGCGCGGGCAGTAGTTGAGCGGCAGACTGCCGTCGGCGATCTCGCCAGTCAACTCGATGCTCTTGGGTGAAATGCCGGCGATGTAGACGGAAATCTTGCCCTCGGCTTTGGGCGCCGTAAAACCCGGCCGATCGATCATCGCCTCACCGCGAAAGGCTTTGCGCAGCGCCGTCACGCAATCTCTGAGCGCGGTGAGCGGTTTGTCCATGTTGATCCCGTACGCGGTGTTGACGGGTTTGTGGCTGGTGCCCAATCCGAGCAGCAGGCGCCCCGGCGCGAGCGCGTCGATCGCAATCGCATGACCGGCCAGCAGGGCGGGATGGCGCGTATAGATGTTTGCGATACCGGTGCCGACGTGGATACGTGTCGTGACCGACGCAATGAATTGCGAGATAGCCAGGCCGTCGGTGGCCGGACCCTCAGTTACCAGGAAGCTGCGCAGGCCGATCTGCTCGGCGGACTTGGCATACTCGGAGAGCCGCTTAAGCGCCTCCCTGCCGTTGCCGCTCATTACCAGGATTCCAGGTGTCTGCATCGCTGAGTCCTCCCAGAGTTGCGGTTGCGCGCTGCTCGCCCGAGGCGGTTACCTGACGGGAGCAGTCGCGAATACTCCCTTGTTGCGGTCCCACCGCAGAGTGAGGTTTTGGATTGCGCTGCGCGTGGCAGCGTCCATCTGCGCCTCCGCCTCATAACCGTACCACGGCTTGAGCGCCAGGTCCGTGCCGGCCCGAGCCGGCACGTAATCGATCTTTGGTTCGATTCCCGCAACCGCTTTGGGCATCGGATGTCCGGCCTTGATGAATTGCGACGCGCTGACAGCGGGCAGCACCCGCGCGCTATCGACCGCCCTGAGGCCGTCGCCGGCGGGACCGAAGAATTGCACGCTGAAATCGCAAGCGTCGTCGCAATCGGAAGTACCCACCACGATCAGCGCCGAGCCGTCGGGCTTCCTGTACAGCGCCATCGTCAGGATCTGATCGAGTCCGGAACTGTCGTCGATTTGTAAGTAGCCGTTCTTCCGATCGACTATTACCGCATGCGAGGGCGCGGGGTTAAGCAGCTGATCGGCGGAAGTATGAGCACTGGCTGCGTCGCTGATGAACTGAAGCGCGCTCGAATTGGAAGCCTGCCGCGCATAATAGATCCGGAAGTAATCGACGATGTCGCGACTGGCGTCCGCGGCCAAAGCGCTTTGTGGTATGGCCGCGATAAGGCTCGCGGCGATAAAGGCCCAACCGCTACGCCGCGCCAGGTTCGGCGAATGCGTGCGGCTAGATAATGCCGTCGCGCGCCAATGCCTCGATTTCATCCGCATCGAGCCCGAGCAACTCACCATAAACCAGCCGGTTGTCCTGCCCAAGCGAGGGGGAGCCGCGCCAAATCTTGCCTGGTGTTGCGGAAAGCGGGGGCGCCACGCCGGTGCCGCGGACCTTGCCCGCCTCTTCGTCCTCCCATTCGACATGGATGCCGCGGGCGCGGTAGTGCGGATTCTCGGCCATGTCTTTGCTGGACATTACCTTGGCGCACGGGATGCTCAAATCGCGCAACGTGGCGAGCACCTCCTCGGAGGTGTGATCCGCCACCCACGCCCGGAACAGCGCGTCGAACTCCCAGCCCTCGGCGGTGTCTACCTTGTAAGTGATTCCCTTCCATTTGTCAGCCTGGGCATCGAGCCCCAAAAGACCGCACAGCTTCGTCCCATGCGCGGGCAGCGCAGCGGCGATCATCAGCCATCCGTCGCGCGAATGGAACGTGTCCAGCGGTTGGATCGCGGTCGCGCGGTTGCCGACCCGCTCGCGCACCAGGTCGGTTTCAAAATACTCGAGCATCGTGGGACCCAGGATCTTGTGAATCACCTCGAACATCGCCACGTCGATCGACTGTCCCTGGCCGGTGGCTCGGGCGTTCATGATACAGGCCAGCGTCGCCGACAGCGCGCAGAACGCGCTAACATAGTCGGCGGTCCAAGGTTGCGCCCGCACGGGCGGCTCGGGATCCGGAAAGCCGGCCTGGTACATCATCCCGCCGAAGGCCTGGGCGGTGGAATCGACGCACGCGCGCGGTACGTAGTCAGGATCGCCGGCGTGCCCATAGCCCGAGATGTGGGTAATGACGAGGCGCGGGTTGGCCTTGAGAATGGTGGCGTCATCCAGACCCCATCGCGCGAACGTGCCTGGCTTGGACGATTCTATCCACGCGTCGGCTTCTCGCAAAAGGCCCAGGAACAGATCGCGTCCGCGCGGCTTGGACGGATCAAGTGTCACGCCCAGCATGTTGCGCCGCTCCTGCACCCAGTTCGTGGTAATTCCCGGCTTGGCCTTGTCCTTGTTGGGCAGTCTGATCCCGGCCAGGCGGTATGGATCCCCCTCGCCGGCGCGCTCAACGTGAATCACTTCCGCGCCCCACTCGGCGGCCACTTCGCTGGCGAATGGACCCGCGATAAACACACCCGAAGAGATGATCCGCGTTCCGTGAAGCGGACCGAACTTCTCCGCAATGAGCAATTTCCTGGAATTCATGCTCCGTCCTTTTGAACTCCGCAGACAGAAGTTTTCTAAGCCGCCCGCCTGGTTACCTTTTACGGCGGTTTAGCTATTAGTGCGACTATACACGATTACCGACATTGCGCTGGCTCCCAAGAATAGCGGCAATCGGCGTCGTGCAAGGACACACTCGCACAAGCGGCAGGCGCTCATCGTCCATCTCTTAATCGGAGTTGTGCTGGCGTGACGCAACGTTCCCAAAGCCTACCCCGACTCTATGTTCCGCATCCGAAGGGCGTTGCGCGGACCCGAATCTCGAATGAGCTTGCGGACCTCCTGGCGCGGCACGATGCACTGCGCGGCGTTTGTGGCTCTCTTAAATAGACCATCGCAATGGGGGTTCCAGGAGAACTTCACGTAACGGCGGACGCACCGAGTGGAATAGTGTAGTCATATCGGAAAACATCACAAGGCGGTAATCGTGCCAAGGTTTGCCGGTAGGCCTTTGACGGTGGCCGCAGCGCCCTCAGCGCTGATTGTCACTGCCGTGACCTGCTGAGTCGAGGACACCAGTATGGGACCGCTGGAGCTGCCGCCGCAACCGGCCGAAGCTGCCGCCAAGCCAAGCCCAAGTACGGCAATGATAATCGCACGCCGCCGGGTACTATCCGGCAAGCCCAGCAGCGCGACTCCGAGCATCAACAAACCTCCGGTCAGTGGCCAAGTGCTTGGAGTGATTGGCAGCGATTTGGTTGGCGCCAGGCCGGCGTATTTGATCTCGCTGCCCAGCATCACCGGATGCATGGCAATGACGGCGTTTACCGAAAAGGTCACGGAACCTCCCGCCGGAATCGAAATGGGTGTCGTGAAGGTGAACTTGGTAGTCGCAGAAGGCGAAGTAACGGTTACTGATTGTCCGGCGCCGCTGAGGGTCATCGTACTGAACACGCCCGGGTGACTCACGTTGATGCTTGCGGAGGCGATGCTTTCCGTGACGCTGGAGGGATTTTGAATGGTCAACGTACCGGCCCCCACTGCCGCGCCGGGTGCTGCGACATTGGTTACAGGCGTACTCGTCACGTTAGCCGGGGGATGTTCGGGTCCGCCTACCTTGGGCTGGACGGACAATGATACGTTATTGGACTGCGCACCATTGTAAAACTTGCCTTCGTTATCTCCGCCGTAGGTGGCGACCAGAGTGTAGTCGCCTTCTGCAATGTCAGAATTCTTGATGGTCGCCAGCCCGTCGTTCGAGCTCGGATCTTTCGTGATGAGGGCGGAGCCATACCGCTTGGCTCCGTTCGTGGCGTCACTTATGGCGATGCTGCCATCCGGCGAGGGATAGCAGTCGGCGGCGTGGATGCGCGCCATGAACGTCGCAGTGTCTCCAACGGAAATGGTGCTGCTGGCACCTCCATTGACAGTGAGGTCCACCTTAGGCGTGACCTTGCCTACGGCACTAATCGTCAGCGTGCCGTTGTTGAAGGTCGCGAATGAATAGTTATCCGATGCCAGCGTCCCCAATCCGGCTGTAATCGTATAGCGTCCCGGCGCGCTGCACGCGGCCGCCGTGGTCGTCAGGCTCGGGCTGCCGCTCAGTACGGACGGGTTTTCATCGTTTACGAACCCGCTATAGCTGGCCGTAAATGTCGGGATCGCCTGACCGAAGTTTATAGTGACATCGTTCGCGGTCACCGTAAGAGGCACCTTGACGGCGTTCGCCGTGTCCGTGATCGACGCTTTGCCAAAGTTGTCATCCGCCGCCCACGTCGCCATGACCGAGCAAGTGCCCGTCCCGCTCTTCATGGTAACTACCGTGCCTTTGATCGAGCACACAGTGGATGGATCGGCGCTGATCGTGGGTACGGATGTCGTTGTTCCGTGGTTGTCCGTGGTTACGCTGAAGCTGGAGCCATACGGCGCCGTCGCGGGAACACCGGAAAGGCTTACGTCCGGCGCGGGCGCCCGGAACACAGCCGCCCACATATTGAGATAAGCCTGGGCCGACCCGAACAGTGGTTTTAGCTGGTCGTCGGTAACGCCGATATCTTTCAGGTCGGCCACCAGGTCGGGATACAAGCCGATGTGTGCCAGGCCATCGACATTGAAGTCATATGTCTTCTGCCCGGACGTCTGGCGATCAAAGGTGCCGAACCCTGGAATGGTGAACGGATAGAGCAAGCGGTTATGCCTTTCTTCCTGCGTCACTCTCTCCGCTGAAGATCCGGCGCAGGCTCCGTTGCCGAACCGCGGGCCAATGTGGCCGGCAATGCCGTTGAAATCGCTCCCCATGGCGACCGGGCCGCCCATCGCTTGCACTCCATATAGATAGGCCTGTGCCCACTCGGTGGTGGAATAAGAGCAATCTTGCTGCAGAGCGCCACCGTTGTTGGGCGGGGCGTTATTGCCGTTGTAGTTGAAGGTGTACGCTGTCGTTGGGCTGCTGGATGCGCCGAAAGGACAGTTGCCCTGTGGCAAGCACCAGCCGTTGCTGGTGTCTTGGGTGTCATCTTTCAGCATCGCGGCGATCATTCCACCCGCCTTCCTGATGCTCTGCAGTTGCGCGTTGGTTCGCATGCGCTCATGACGCCCGTAACGTCCGGTTCCAGGATAATTCTGGAGGTATAGGTCGAAAAATTGGACGTGCGTGGCAGCGATACCCGCATAAGTGGGCGATTGCGCGTTAGCGATATTGATAGTGTCGTTGAAGGCATTGATCGACATGTGATCGACATCGATGATTATGCCCATATTCATGGCCTGCTCGATCAGATGGGCGCCGACAGTGGTGAGACCGGGACCGTTGTGGCAACTGCCCGAACTGAACGGTGGGTAGGACGGCATAGTGGTACCGCCAAAGCCGATGCCGTAGAGGAAGCCATCAAACTCAGCGCTCAGCGAGAACCCATAACCCGGGTCGGTGCAGTTGACGGCATCCCACCAATTACCTTCGCCGACGATATTGCCGACATTGATGGCATCCTGCCAGGCTGCCGGAGTTCCAAAAGCGTTATCGAAATTATGGATGGGGAAGATGTGGCGCACACCTAGCCCGTAATACTTCTGCAATTGCTCCTGTACGTATGCGTCACTACAAATGGGTCCTTCGCCGTTCCCCGGCGTACCATCGGGGTTGGCTCGATGGCAGTTGAAGAGGTTGTCAACCTCGATCCCGAGAACGACTGCCAACTTACCTTGGCGGATTACGCTCTCCGCCTCCTTCGGACTCTTCACAATCTGGAACCAGCCCTTTCCCGGGCCGCCGTATTGGGCATCGAGCCATGTTTGAAAGGTCTGCGCCGCCTTTAATTGGGCATCAATGGCGGTCATGGATAGGGCGCAGTCAGTTCCGTTTACCTTCGTGCCGCTTTTGCATAGCGCTTCGTTCGTGACCGCATCCATCACCATTAGCCGCAAGCCGCCCAGCCATGCGCGTTCCAGCCACTTGTAATAAACCTGCTGATGAATGGTGCTGGTCCAAAGCGGCCAACCGTTAAACAGGGGAACACCCAGATTCGAGTTTGCACCATCGTTGGTGCCGCCGCCGGTTACCGTATCAAAGGCGGTGTGGTTGCCGTGAAATAGCACCTGGCCTTTGCATAGACCCGCATCGAGCAGGTCCAGTGGACATTCGGGCGCGCCCGCCGAGCCGTCCACGGGGTGCTTGGGATTGTCGTGTTTGTCGACCAGAGGCAGCCCCGATCCGTAATCTTCCCCCAGTGCCGAATTCACACCACCGGGATCCCAGGGTTCTCCAGCGATCATGGCTCCGCCGTGAGCCAGATTCGCGAACATGTGGACGTGGAGATCGGCATACCCACACAAGCCGCTCGAAGGACATTCCGGTCCATTGGGAAGCGAGGCTTTTGGCAGGGTCCAGGTTCCAGTCGGCCCAGTCTCATTCGCATCAGGATTCGCGTTGGTGGTCGGCTCGGAGATACCTTCGATTATGCCGCAACTGTTGCCGTCCGGCTCACCAAGGGACAGGGGCCCGCCACAGGTGCAGTCGCCGGAGCAACCGGATATCTCCTTGAGTCCGTCATTACAGATCCCTTTGTCCTTGCTGAACTCCCCGAAACCGATGCAACAGGCCCGCTGACCGGCGTCGCCGCATGGTGCCGTCGGAACGCAGACTCCCAAAGCGAAGGCGCCGCTTGAACAAAGGCAATCGGGGTTACCTGAACCACATGTGCCGGGAAGTTGCACCAGGCCGGGGTTACAAGCGAAGCCACTGGGGCTTTCGCCAACGCAACAGGCTCGTTGCCCCGGACCACCGCACGCCGTGGGCCGAACGCAGGTTCCCAAAGAGTACGCAGGGATTGGCGCCCTCGAAGTGCCGCAAACGCAACGGGTCGGGTCTCCTGAGCCACACGTGCCGAAAAGTTGAGTCAGGCCGGGTTCACAAGCGGCGAGGGTACCCGGAGCGAATTCGCCGGCGCCATTGCAACAGGCTCGTTCCCCGTCATGGCCGCAGATGGTGGCCGGGAAACACATGCCCAAGGACGATTCCGACGGAATGGGCCCACAGGAGCAGCCCTTAGGGTCGGTGCAAGGTGTCGAGTAAGCTAGACCGTCGCAACATTCACGGCTATCGCAGAATTCGAAACCGCCAGTGCAGCAGGCGCGCTCGCCGGGGTTGCCACATGGGCCGGCCAGAGAAGCCGTTGGTATACTCAGAATGAGAGCGAGGAGAAATACAGCCAACAGCATCGGCCTGAGGCCGCCTTTTGGCGCCGAGCCAGCCAAGCTGCTGGCTGCGGCCGGTTCGCGGAATTCCCGGCGATTCACCGGCATTACTGGCGGCGCGGGAAGGGGAATTCGCGCTGGCCGCAGCTTGCGGTTCTGGTAGCTAGATAAGGATCGGCCGCCGATTTTCGAGCGGCCGTGGCGTTTTACGCTCTTCCATTGCTTTTTCATTCCGATACTGCCGATCAAGCGCAAAAGCCGCAAATTTCGGTATTTTGCGGAATCTCCATTTGAACGGGGATTTTCGCTTTTGACTCCCCGATTTCAATTCGCCTTCTTGTAGACCAAACGGCCTTTTTCCGCAAGATTTAGCCCGGTTTGGGACCACGGTGCTTCCCGCGGCTTCGGGAGCGTCGGTTTGCGCCGAATCTGCCACGGCATGACGAAGAGGATCGATAGCTGGTACTTCTTTGCCGCCGCGGACGTAGTGAGACGCAGCAGCCGGGCGCCAGTCGGGTTTTCGTAGAAAAGCCGGCCGCTCACATTGCATGAACGGCCGGCTGGCAGGACGGGGTTAGAGGTTATAAACCTTCTTTGCGTTGCCGGCGACCATTTTGTATCTGTCGTCTTCCGGCACGCCCTTGAAAGTATCCTCGATATACTGGCGCGAGTTGGGCCAGGTGGTATCCGTATGCGGATAGTCGGAGGACCACATCAGGTTATCCACCCCAATGTCGTGACGAATCTTCACTCCGACCTTGTCCTCGATGAAAGTCGCATAGACCTGGCGATGGAAATACTCGCTGGGCTCCTTGGGCAGGTCGAGCTTGGTCCAATGCCGATGGCGCTTGTAGGTACGGTCGGATTTCTCCAGAAAATAGCCCAGCCATCCGATGTTGCCCTCGACCGAGACGAACTTGAGCTTGGGGAACAGCTCCAGCACTTTGCCGAAAATGATCTGAGACAGCGCTTCGTAGTTCGCCAGTGACGCGATGTTAAGCAGCGCCGGAACCGCGCCGCGCAGCTTGGCCGCTCCCGGTCCGAACAGCGCCGCGGTCCGGCGGTCGCCAGTGCGCAGATGGATATGAACCGGCAGATTCAGATCCTGCGCGGTGGACCAGATGGGATCATAGATTCCGCTGTTGAGCGGCTCTCCGCGCGGATACGTCGGCAGCATCACGCCGCGCATTCCCGGCAGCTTCGCCACGTGCTCGATTTCCTTCTTTCCCACCTCGACGTCGTCGGTGGGAATCAGCCCTATACCGATCAGGCGCTTGGGATCGACCGAACAGAACTCGGAGAGAAAATCGTTGTAGGCGCGGATGCAGGCGAACTGCAATTCGGGATCTTCCATGCCGAAGACTCCGAGGCCCGTGTTGGGAAAGATGGTTTGCGCATCGACGCCATCAATGTCCATGTCCTTGATCCGTTCGTGCGGATCGTAGGAACCCTTGCGGATCGTGTCATAGGATTCGCCTGAGGGCTTGTACTCCTCGAACTTCTTGCCGGCCTGCGCTTCCAGCCCGATCGTCTTGCCGCGCACGCCGTTGACCTCCCAGGCGTCGCCATCGGCCACGCGCACGACCTTGGGCGCGCGGTCGCGCAGTCGCGCCGGCACCCTGGCCTGCCAGGTATCCTTGGGTTCCTCGACGTGGTCGTCAGAGGAAATCACGTTGTATTTCATTGGGAACCTCCCTTCGAATCCATTTTTCTATTGAACGCTTCAACAACTGCAGCGCAAACGGAGATTTAGAAGACAATGCGCGCCGCGGACTCCTTATATACGACTTGCAAACCACCATGGCGAATCGGCTGCCGTTTGCAAAACGCCGCCGGCCGGCTGCTATCGGCCGCTTGCGGCCGCCGCTCGCCCCCGATTCGGACGGCGGGCGGGTACGACCTGCAACCGGCCGCCGATAGCCATTTCGCGCTCCAATTCCTGCATACGCTTCATCAGCTTGGGACGCGCCGCCGGCGTTGCCACTCCCAACAGCGTCAGCACGAATCCATACAGTACATGAGTGCGAAACCCGTCGCCGCCCAGGTTGCCCTGAATCCACATGACCAGGACGCCGTAAAAGCATATCACCAGCATCCGCGCGACCAACTCGGCATCCGCCTCGGGAACCAGACGTCCGGCCTCGACCCCGGCCTGTAGCGAGCGATGCCACAGCGCGATGATACGCGGATGCAGCGGCGACTCGTGGATGGCGCCGCGGGCCAGCCAATGCGCCTGCATCAGGGGCAGCCAGAAGGAGGGGTCGGCGGTATAAATTCGCGCGCCCAGATGCGCGACTTCCAGTACCTGCTCGATCGGATCGCGGGCGCGCAGGTCATCCATCGCCTGCTCCAGCTTCTCGAGCGCGCTGAACTGCAGCGCCATCAGCACGCCGCCTTTGGAGCCAAACAGGTTGTAGGGCGTCGCCAGGCTGACTTCGGCGCGCTCCGCCAGCGTGCGCATCGACAGCCCGGTGCCGCCCGTGGCGCGGATCAACTGCGCGGCGGCGTCCAGGATGCGCCCGCGGCGCTCCCGCATCTGCCGATCGCGCAGTCCCTCGCCATGTTCTAATGTCATAACGCGTTCGTATTTATAACATGTTAAGATCGTGGTCAAGCACGGGCCATCAGGCATCGATACGGATGCCTGCCGCGAGCGTCCACCGCTAGCGCGACCGCGCCAGCGGGTTCTCCGGCACCTTGGTATCCACGAAGGGCGTCACGTTCAGGAAGTACCACTCACCGGCCAGCTTGCGCAGTTGCACATTGTAGCCGCCGACCAGCATCAGAGACGTTACGCCCTCGCGCGTGACCCACACGGTCAGGTTGCACAGCGCGGTGCCGCGGTCGGACTCCAGCGACATGCTCAGGTTGGTCACCAGGTGGCGCTGTTTAACCTTGCCCATGTCGCTGGCGGCGAGGTCGCGGGTGAATTTCTGCAGACCCTCGCGTCCGGCATGGCGGCCCGCCACGGGGCTGTCGAACACGCCGTCAGGCGTGAACGTGCCAACCCATTCCTCGTAGCGCCCTTCGTCGATACTGTGGCAGAAGCGCGCGAAGAGTTCGCGCACCTTTTCGCGGTCCTCGTGATTGAACATGATGCTCCACCTGCTGGAACGGCTGTCTGGTCAGAAGCGTAAAACGCTCTCGCGCCTTTCCATTTCGATCAGCCGCTTCCCTTTTTTGTCACTCAGAGCGAAGCGATCCGTGGCTTGATGAAGGTAATCGATCACTGCGGGAACATCAGGATCGTTCGCACCACCTCGCCGGCTTTCATTGCGCGGAACGCTTCGTTGAGATCCTCCAGGCGGCCGTGGCGGCTAACCATGTCGTCGAGGTTGAGCCGCCCCTGCTGGTAGAGTTCGACCAGCCGCGGAGCGTCGATACGCCAGCGAGTGGACCCGCTGAGGCATCCCTGCACTCGCCGCTCACCGCTGATCACAAAGCCGGGCTGGAATTCGACCGTCTGCCCGGCCGGGAGCAGCCCAATCAGGGTGGCGGTGCCGCGCACCGCCAGGCATCCGATTGCCGCCTCCGCGGTCTGCTTGGTGCCGACCGCCTCGAAGGAATAATCCACGCCGCCGCCGCTGATTTTGCGGACCTCCTCGATCGGATCGCTGTTGGAAGCGTCCACTGTGTGAGTCGCACCCAGGCGGCGCGCGATCGCCAGCTTGTTCTCCGCGATGTCAACCGCGATAACCCGGCGCGCACCTGCTATCCGCGCCGCCTGGACCGCGGAGAGGCCGATTCCGCCCGCGCCGAAAACGGCCACCGTCGTTCCCGGCTGCACCTTGGCGGTGTTGAACACCGCTCCTGCCCCGGTCATCACGCCGCATCCGATCAACGAGGCCTTGTCCAGCGGGATGTTCTTGTCGATCGTCACCAGCGCGTGCTCATGCACGAGCATCTTTTCCGCAAAGCCGGCGCCGTCGGCCAGCCCGGAGATTTTTTTGCCGCGCAGCATCATGCGCGGGCGCTCGTCGGGTTTGCGCTGCGTGGAGACCCGGTTGATACATTGATTGGGCGCGCCCGAAAGACACATCGTGCAATGGCCGCAGTAAACCGTCACTCGCGCGATGACATGATCGCCGGGGACGAATTCGGTTACGTCCTCGCCCACCTTTTCCACGATTCCAGCTGGTTCGTGCCCCAGGATAATCGGCGGCGGAAAAGGCATCTTGCCCTCAACGATATGAAGGTCGCTGTGGCATACGCCGCTGGCGATGATTTTCACCAGCACTTCGCGGCCATGGGGCTCGTCGATGTCGATCTCTTCGATCTGGAGCGGCTTGTCCACTCCATAAAAAACCGATGCCTTCATTGATTCCTCCTGAGGGTTTTCCGGCGACGCCTGGCGAAATGGCGGCTGCGGCCCGTCCCGCATTTCAGGCTCTTAGCACAAAGCCGGAATCGTGACAGCGATAGCGCTTCCGAAAACCCGCGCCGAAACCGACCGCACGCAAGCCGCAGCCAGGGAATTTTGACGTCTGCGGCGGCGCTCTGTGCCGGCGACTCCTTCGAGGCGGGTCAGTTTCCGATGGCGGCACCGTCGAGGAAGATGCGCGCCGTGGTTGTGCAAATGACTTCGTCCGACAGGGGCGCCAATTCCTTGCCGCCCATCAATTCTTGCGACTGAAGGAAATACCAGAGCATCCCGAACAGGCATTGCGCCATCGCTTCAGCGTTGCCGCGCCTCATCTTGCCCCGCTTCATCCAGGCCTCGAAATAAGCGCCCAGCAGGTTGCGGCCCGGCAGACGGATCTGTTCCGTGTAAAGGCGCGCGCGCTCGGGGTTGCTGAAGACCTCTCGCACCAGCACGTGGGCGACTTCCTTGTGTTCCTTGATTTGACGCCAGATGCCCTCCACCAGCAGCGGGATACCGCGGACGGGCGGCAGGTGGCGGATGGAGTCCACCAGTTCGCCGAGATCGGGAGCCAGGCGGTAGCGATCGACCAGTTTTTGCAGCAGGATTTCCTTGCTGGGAAAGTACAGGTACAGCGTGGCCTTACCCAGTCCGGCCTCGGCCGCGATTTCGTCCACGGAACTCTCGGCAAAACCCTTGCGCGAGAACAGATGCAAGGCCGCCTCCAGGATCTGGTCTCGGCGGGCTTCGGCGTATTCGTCGTGCTTGGCGGCTGCGACCCTCGGCATGCTCTTGATTCTGACCTACCGGTCGGTTATTATCAAGCCTTATAACCGACTGGTTGGTTATTTATTCGTAAGGTCGCATTCAGATGGCTGCCGCTGCTCCCAGACTGGAACCCATCCTCAAGCAGGAACCGCGCAAGGAACGGCCCCTTCCCTCTTTGCCCAAGGCGGGGCAGGCGGGCGCGCCCCACAAGTGGCTGGTCGCGATCGCGGTAATGCTGGGGGCGACGCTGGAAATCCTCGACAGCTCGATAGTCAACGTATGCTTGCCGCACATGCAGGGCAGCTTCTCGGCCAGCGTGGACGAAGTGACCTGGGTCATCACCAGTTACATCGTCGCCAACGGGATCATGATTCCGCTGACCGGATGGATCTCCTCGCGTTTCGGGCGCAAGCGCTATTTCCTGATCTCGGTCGGTATCTTCGTCGCCGCGTCGGCGGCGTGCGGCGCCGCCCAGTCGATGACGCAGATGGTCATCTTCCGCCTGGTGCAGGGCGCGGCCGGCGCGGCGATGATTCCCTCCTCGCAGGCGATCCTGATGGAGACTTTTCCGCCCGGCGAGCAGGCGCTGGCGATGGCGATGTACGGCGTCGGCATCGTGGCGGCGCCCGTGCTGGGTCCGACCCTGGGCGGGTGGATTACGGATAACTGGTCGTGGCGCTGGAATTTCTACATCAACATCCCGCTGGGTATCGTGGCTGCGGTGATGGTTTACGTCTTCGTGCACGATCCCGACTTCATGCGCGAGGCACGCAAGAAGCATCGCCGCGTCGACTACATGGGAATTGCCTATCTCGCGCTGGGACTGGGACTGCTTCAGATCGTACTGGACCGCGGCCAGCGCGCCGACTGGTTCGCGGCGACCTGGGTGTGCGTCTTCACCGTCGCGGCGGTGGCGATGCTGGTGGCGCTGGTCTTCCACGAATTGCGCTTTCCGGATCCGATCCTTGACCTGACCATCTTGAAAATCCCGCTCTTCGTCCTGGCCGTGTCGATGATCACCTTCATGTACCTGATCCTGTACGGCGCCAACCTGCTCAACCCGCTGTTCTTCCAGGAGTTGCTGGGCTATCCGGCCTGGCGGGCGGGACTGGCCGTGGTGCCCCGCAGCTTCGGCACGCTGATAGCGATGCTCCTAATCGCCCAGCTTGCCCGGCGCGCGATCGATACCAGATGGCTGGTTGGCGTCGGGTTTGCGGGACTCGCTTGCGCGCTATGGACGATGGGCCACTGGACACTGGACGTCGGGATGGACAACATCCGCTTCGCTATCTTCCTGTCCGGATTCGCCGGTGGTTTGATTTTCCCTACCATGTCGGCGGCCACGCTGGCATGCGTGGAGCGCGAGCGGATGGGGTATGCGGCGAGTCTGTACGCGATGATGCGCAACACCGGCTCCGCGATTGGCATCTCGCTGGTTTCCAATCTGCTCAACAGCCGCCAGCAGATGCATCAGTCATATCTCGGCGAGCATGTAACGATTTTCGACGCATGGAAGTTGGATCAGGCGGCCCCCCGGATGCCAGGCGCTCCGAACCTTCATCTTCTACAGGGTCTCAGCCTGCATCAGCCGCAGGGCCTTGGAATGATCTACGCGGAGTTGCAGCGCCAGGCCGCGCTGATGACGTATAACGACATCTATCGCATGCTGGCGATAATGGCCGCCCTGCTAATCCCTACGTTCCTGCTGCTGAAGCGCAACACCGGCAAACCCGCCGTCGCCCACTGATCGTAAGACCGCTCGTAGTCATCGCGGGCACGCAATCGCCGATCGCTGTACTGGAAAGAAGCTTCGGCGCGGGCGTCTGATCGCCCAGGACCGGCACGAGAACATTGTAGGCAACCAGCGACCGGGGCGGGCAGGGACACCCGCCTCATTGACCTTGTCATTGCCGGGGTAACTCCAGGTTGAACACGGTGCGGGCGCGCTCCACGTCGAGCAGTTCCGCATCGATTCCTCCCACCTTTCCCTTAAAACTGTAGAAGGTTACAACTGCGCCGCGAAAATTCGCTCCGAGGATGCGGACGCGCTCGCGCAAGTCGGTACGGCTGAACTTGTCGATGTCCTCCTGGGGCATCTGTTGCGCCTGCGGCAGTTGGGCGATTACCAGCTCGCGTTTTTCTTTGGGCAGGCTGCTATCGACGAACAGCAGGATTGTCTGGCCGGGTACGGAGGGCGAAGCGATCACGCGGTCGGGTTTGCCGAAAGCTGCCTCGGCCTCTTTCCTGGCGGCTGACGGATCTTTGCCCGCTTTGCCCTCCAGGGTTACATGGAATTCGACGCCGAAGATCTTGCGCCCGTCTTCGCGGCTTGAAAACCACAGCTCGAGCTGGCGCCCGTCCTTCATCGTGCTGTTGATATGATGGAAGGGCAGTTCGCGCAGCACGCTGTCGTGGAGATGGCCAGCGATGTAGCCGCCGTAGTTGTTGGGCATGCGGGTTCCATAATCGCCCTCGTAGATCCCCTCCAGGGCCTGGCCGTCAAGGCCGTCCTCCTCGGGCATGTCCAGCGGTACGCCGAGGATACGCCAACGGCTGCCCGCCGCCGCAGCTCCGGCCAGCAGGTGCAGCATTGCAAAAATCGGCAACAGAACTCGTATCGTGACTTTCATGGCCAATGCTCTTTACCAGCATCGGCCACGACGCTCCAGTGGGGCGCGCTGATGTGTGGATTCTTATCGGGTCTTGTCGTTGTTGCGGACGTGCTCGGCCTGATCGAGGTCGGCGGATGGATCGCGCGTCAAATCCGCGCGCAAAAATTCCTGGTTTTCCGGCAGGGCGACGCGCAAGTCGTACACCTCGCTCAACTGCACGCGCAGATCGGTCCCGGAGCATTCCATCATATGGCCACCGGCGCCACGGTCCTCGGTAATGAAATGCAAATGATAGCCGGGCACTTCCAGCGTCTTGACGTACTCCGGCGACCAGAAGCCCACCAGCGTCCCGGTAACGTCGCGCATCGTGAATTCCGGCTGATGAGCCGCAGCCACGGTCAACGATGTACCTTCTTCCGACTTGCACATCGCGCGCGTGTGCATGAAGGGAAATGAACCATCGATCCGGATCGCATAAAAAAGATTGCTCGACGCGCGGACTGCGTCCAGGCGCGCGAGAAGCGCAGCCAGGTCCGGACACCGTGCAATTTCGATCGAGTTCGCAGGCTTGAAATGAGTCACCGCTGCGAAGCGGCTCAAATCGGTATCGGCTGCCGCGCGCACCGTCCCGTCGGAGCGAACCTGAAAGAAGCGGCCGTCCAGCGCAACCATCTCACCGTCCAGTCCCTCGAACGTGCCAAGACCGAAGTTTCCGTGCTCGCGCAGATGCCCGATACTGACCGCGCCCTTGTAGATGCCTTCGACCAGCGCGCCGGACGTTGACACCTGAAAGAGCGTGGAATGCTCGACTTGCAGGTATTCGGCCAGCGCCGCGCGCACGATATGAGGTAGCGGCTCGCCGCTCTCACGCGACCTGACTTCGAGCGCGTTCCACAGCGAGTTGGATAATTTGAGATGGAGTGATTTCAACCGGGTCGATCCTTGATTGGCGCACCACAGCAATCATGAAAAAGGGGGCGCACCATTCAACCTCTCCCTCACCCTCGCCAGGGATAAGGAGAGTACAGAAAAAAGGCTTGTGCGCCCTCTTTTATCGCCTCTCCCTGACCACGGGAGGGTGAGGGTAGCTGTGCAACTGCGGCGGCGTCGCCAGTGCGCGGCTCACGCCTGGGAGCGAAGCACCTCGCCCGGAGTCGCGCCGGTGTAGCGCCCGTCTTCGTAAACCATCGTGCCGTTGACGACTGTGTGGACCACCCCGGTAGCCGGCATCACCAGCCGCTTGCCGCCTCCGGGCAAGTCATCTTTCATCGTACCGCGTCGCGGCGATCCCACCTTATCGGCGTCGAAGATCGCGATATCCGCGGGGTTGCCGGCCGCCAGTCTGCCGCGGCCATTCAGCCCGAAGAAATCCGCCGGTTCCGACGTGATTCGCTTCACCGCGTACTCCAGCGTGATGGCCTGCAGGTCGCGCACGAAGTGGCCCAGCAGGTAGGTGCAGTAACCCGCGTCGCACAACAGGTTGACGTGGGCGCCGGCGTCCGACAGGCCGATCATCGGGCGCGGGTCGTTGATCAACTTCGCCAGCCGCTCCTCGTTGGTGTTAAACACTGCCTGGCTGAGCGAAATGTTCAAGTCATCTTCGATCGCCAGGTCCAGCACCATCTCGAACTCTTGTCCGGCGCGTCCCCGCTCGCGGGCGATCTGGCCCACCGACTTGCCGACCAACTTCCTAAGTTCCGGCTTGCCGGCTTCGCAAACTTCCATTCGCTCCCAGTTGCGGCGGAACACGCCGCGTTTCATTTCATCGACCACCGCGCGGCGGAAATCCGGGTCGGCATAAATCTGCTTGAGCCGCTCCGGCGGCTGGTCAACGGCCGGCTGCCACGCCTTCATCATTGAAAAGCCAAAGCTCGACTTGAGGTCGAATTCCGTGATCAGCGGACGGCAGGTCATCTGCGGAATTCCGCCGCGCTTGATCAGGGAGTTGGAGCGTTGCAGGGTTTCAGCGCTGGCAAGAGGCTGGTCGTCGCGGTCGAAGATCGCCAGCCACGTCACGCGCCTTCCGCTTTCGTCCAGCAGGAATCCCAGCAGGTCCAGTTCGTGATCCTGGATATGTCCAAAGTTCTGGGTCAGCGTGATTTCGATCACGCCCTTGCCCAAATCGCGCAGCACGCGGGCATAAGCGCCCAACTCGGCGCGATCGGCCAGGCGGCAAGCCAGCGGCCGTCCCTTGTAGCCGACGTGTTGGATCCCCGTGGTATGCGAAAAGCCCAGCGCGCCGGCCGCCACCGCCTCGCGCAGCAATGCCGCGATCTTTTCGGTTTCCTGCGGCGTCGCGGCGCGATCCATCGACTCTTCGCCCATCACGTAATGGCGGAACGGAGTGAGCGGCGCCAGGAAGCTCAGATTGATCGCGCTGCCGCGCCGTCCGGCCGCTTCCATGTAGCTGGGAAAACTCTCCCAGTCCCAGGTAATGCCGCGCTTGAGAACATCGAAGGGGATGCCTTCCACGTTGACCAGGTCCTGGGCGGCGATGTCATGCACCTGCGGGCGGCACGGCGCCAGTCCAACGCCGCAGTTGCCCATCACCACACTGGTCACGCCATGCCATGACGAGCTGGTGACTTGCTTGTCCCAGCAGATCTGCGCGTCGTAGTGAGTGTGCGGATCGATAAAGCCGGGCGCCACGATCAGGCCATCGGCGTCGATCACCCGTGCTGCGCCGGCGCTGACCTTGCCTATCTCCGCGATGACCCCGCCTTCTACCGCTACGTCGGCCATGCGTCGCGGCGAGCCGGTGCCGTCCACTACCGTACCGTTTTTGATCAGCAAGTCGTATGACATGGTCTTGACCTCTGGATTGGAAGCGGCCGGCCCGCCTCGGCGGGCCGGCCGCATGATTACGCGGACGCGCGTTCAGTTCAGGTCCATCCGGTAAGCCTTGATCGCGTTGTCGCAAACAATCTTGCGCTTGACGGTCTCGCTGACATTGGCGAAGTCCCGGGCGATTACTTCCTGCGAATGCGGCCACGTCGAGTCGGTATGCGGGAAGTCAGAGGCCCACATGAACTGATCCTCGCCGAAGAAGCTGGTGGTCAGCGGGGCCACCGGGTCATCCTGGAAAGTTGCCCACAGATGAGTGCGCAGGTATTCGCTGGGCTTCATCTTGATGCGCCCGGGCTGCGCCATGCTGAGAAACTTTTCATGGATGTGGTCGAGGCGATGCATGTAGTGCGCGATCCATCCGGCGTCGTTCTCGGCCGAAACAATCTTGAGCCCGGGGAAGCGCTCCAGCGCGCCGCCGTAAACCAGGCTGCGCAGCGACTGCTGAATCTCAAAGATCGGATCGATCGGGCGCTGTCCGCTCCGCGCGCCGTCGAATCTGATCTCGTTCTGCTTCTTTTGCGTGATGACGTGCAGCGAGATCGGCAGATCCAAATCCTGCGCGGCCGCCCAGAATGGATCGTAAAGCGCCTTGGAGTAAGGCCGGTCTTCCGGCGGCGCACCCCAGATCATCGCGCCCCTGAAGCCCAATTTCGCGCAGCGCTCCAGTTCCTTGACTCCGGCGGCCACGTCCTCGAGCGAAATCAGTGCAATGGCGTACAGGCGCTTGGGCGCGTGCGACGCGTAATCCGCCAGCCAGTTGTTGAACACGGAAAAGCAGATCTGCTGCAGCTCGACGTCGTCCAGCGCAAACAGCGGCATCCCCAGCGTGGTGTAAAGCACCTCGGCCGCCACGCCGTCGACATCCTGATCCTTAAGGCGCTCGACCGGATCCCAGCCGCTGGGCCGCGCCGCTTCGTAGCCCTTGGTCAGATGCTCCTTCAGCTCGGCTCCACTCTTGCCGATACCGAAGCCGGCGGCGACCGGAAACGGGTTGATTCCCGGCGCGACGAACTGATAGGTGCCTTTCTCGTTCTGCACCACCCGCGGAGCCCGGTCCTGGTATTTCTTGTCCAGACGTTCGGTCCACAAAGTCGGTGGTTCCATTACGTGCGAATCAGCGGAGACGACCAGAGCAGCCATTTCCCAATCCTCCTTGGACGATTTTCCAGCAGTCGGTTGCCCGACGTAGATCTCGCTTTAATCGCGCGGGCGGGACAAACCCATGGTGGGCGGCGCTTGCCGGAGCATCGCACACTAAAATCTCGCGCGGTGATGCCCGGGACCGAGCGCCAGTGAAGCGACCGCCGAAACGGGCCTGCCTCCCGCCGCCCATACTGTCACTGAAAGCCCGTCCTGTACAGGGATAGGCTTGCTCTCGGGCACCGGTCCGATTCCCTGTCTCCGGATTCAGCCGAATGAGGTCATTTCTGCTACACTTCAGCCTCGACACTCTGTCAGGCAAATCCAATCCTTTCACCAAGGATGGAGGTGGATCAGATGACGCCCGAAGAACAACTGATTCAGAAGTATTTCCAGGCTTTCAACCGCCACGATATCGAAGGCGTCATGGCGTGCTTCGACAAGGAGCCTACGCTGGTCCATGGCGACGGCAAGCGCATCGCGGGACTTCAGGAGGTCCGGCGCCAGTATGAGTCGGAGTTCGCGATGTGCCCCGACGGACGCTGCGAATTGCGTCTGTACACGGGCAACAACGGCCGCGCCGTGGCCGAGTCGTTGTTCCACGGCACCAGCTCGCGAGACGGAAAGGTAATTGAAGCAATCGGCGCGGAAGTGATGGAAATCGTAAACGGAAAGATCAAGGAAATTCGCGACTATCATCAGCCGCTGCCCGCCAGGGCCGCCTGAAAGCGCGCTCCGGCGCCGCCGCTCCCCGCTCGCAGCGTCAATACGTGCCTGCCGCCAGCTTGCCGTGATCCCAGCTCGCCCACTTGCGCGGCTCGAAGGAAATCGCGATCCGCTTGCCGGACCGCTGCTTGACGAATGCGAGCAGGCCGGTTTGCGGCCTGGCGCCCAGGCGGACGTTGCGGTCGGCGCCGTTTTGCCACATCGCGGTCAGAATCTCGATCACGCGCGCCGGGCTTTCCTCCAGTTCGCAGACCCCGCGGATCATCAGGCCGCGCAGCCGGCGATGCTCAAAGCCGCCTGACTCTCCATATGGCGACGCCTCCAGGATCACGGCTGCCTTCGGGTCCCGCCGCAGGTTCAATACCTTCTGCGATTTGCTGTAAGTCTGAAAGAGAATTTTGCCGTCCTTGTATATCCACCCCATCGAAACAACATGCGGATAGCCGCCGGGCCCATTGGTGGCAAGGAACATCGGCCACATCTCCCTCATCCCTTCGTAGAGAAATTCCACCGCCTCGCCGCTGGTCATCTTGATTGCGTCGCGCTGTTTCACGTGTCCTCCGAAAAACGTCAGAAGGTCCAGCCCAGGATGGACTTCAGGACCAGGCCGTTGCTGGCGCGGGTCAGGCCGATTCCAACGCCGAGGTTGACCTCGAGCCGCGGGTCGATATCCACGTTAAGGGCCGGGACCAGGAAATGCTGTTGCCTCTGAATGGATGGCATCGGTGAAATCGCACCCATATCGCCGTAATACTCCAAGGCCGGAGAAAACGAATCGAACAAGCCGTTGTAGATAATCTCGCCTGACGGGTCGAATTGCATCCCCTCATGCGTGCCGGGGCCGCTGAAGGGCTTTTCAAAGGCGAGATTCGCGACCACCGCGAAATTATGAAAGTGCGATTCAAGGATCGGACGCAACTCCAGGGTTAGTGGATTTTCTTCCGCATCGCGCCGCATGTAGTCCAACTCGATATTTCCGCCGAATGCCACCGCCCATCGGTCAGGATCGCCGATTCCGAAATGAATCTTCGATCGGCTGCCGGAGTATTCATAGTTGCCGTTGCTGAGTTTGGCCGTCGCCAGGTACTGCCCGATCTCAAGGTGCTTAAAAACGCCGTAGGTCGCCTCCAGCGTCTCATGAATCTGGTAGGGGTCGATGTTTTCGTGGGCCCACTGGCCTGTCGCAGTGGTGGTGCTGTTGGAATGCAGTTCCAGGGTCAAATGGCCCTTGGGCGTGGTGTCCACCGTGTAAATCTGAATTTCGTAAAAGTCGATCGCGCCGGCGGCGCCGCACCACGCCAGCGCCAACGCACAGATCGATGAGGCAAGCGTGATTCTCAACATCGCGTCATTGACCGCGGCGGCGCACCAGCGGCATGCCGCCGCTTCATCGCGAGTGCGTTACCCCGATCCTCGGGCATCGGCGCGCCAACGAACATCGCGAACAATGCGGCGAAACCGGCTGGCAAATGGTTTGGCCAAAGGCGACCAGCAGCCCATTGTACTCGATCCAATAACGGCGCGGCAGAACCTTGCGCAACGCGGCCTCGGTGTGTTCGGGAGTCCTGGTTCGCACCAGTCCCCATCGGTTGGAAATCCGATGAACGTGCGTGTCCACGCAGATACCGGGCTTGCGGAACGCTTGTGTGACCACGAGGTTGGCGGTCTTTCGGCCCACGCCTTTCAGCGTCAGCAGAGCGTCAATCTTGTCCGGCACGCGCCCGTCGAACCTGGCGATCAAATCCCGGCAGATGTCGCGGATGACGCGCGCCTTGGTACGGTAAAAGCCGACCGGGTAGATCGCCTTTTCCAATTCTGCCGGCTCCAGCTCCAGCATCCGCTGCGGCGTGTCGGCCAGCGCGAACAGGCGCGGCGCCGCGATTGCGGTGGTCTGGTCCTTGGTGCGCAGGCTCAGGATACATCCGATCAGCGTTTTGAACGGGTCGTCTTCTTCGGCGGAGATCAAGTTCAGGATCGGCGCGTTCCAACCGGCGGCTTCGCGCCGCAAAATCCTGATCGCCGCGCCGCTGGCGCGTGCGTCGAACGCGAGTGTCGTTTTGACACGCGGCCCCGCGCTGCCCCGGCCTTTGCGACGGACGGCTGCGCGGTCGCGAGACGCGGCTTTGTCAATAACTGGCGGCATCTGACGCTTTCGGCGATCGAGCTTAGCACGCCGGCGCCCGGCAAAAGCATCGTAGTTGGATCGGCGCGAACGCCGGCCGGATCCTTGTCAAGGCCGCAATCGCCATGCGGGTTCGGAGGGTTATCGCCGCCGCCATTTGTTGGCGTACAATTGCGTCCGATGAGGGGCAGATTGGCGTGGCTAAACTAGATGAACCGCGGCGGAGGTTGTGGCTGGTGGCCGTGCTGACGTCCTTCCTGCTGACTGCCGCGCGCGTGCGGTCCGAAACTCCAAAGCAATTCGACTGGGACGCACTGACCCGCGAAACCACCGACCTGCTATCCAACTACATCAAGATCAACACCAGCGACCCGCCTGGAAATGAACTGCCCGCGGCCAAGATGCTCAAGGAGAAATTTCTGCACGACGGTATTCCGGCGGCGGTCTTTGAGCCTGCGCCGGGCCGTGGTGTGATCGCCGCACGCCTGCGCGGTACCGGCAAGAATCGCAAGGCGCTCATCCTGCTGAGCCACATGGACGTGGTGCCGGCCGACGCCAAGGAGTGGTCGGTTCCCCCGTTTTCCGGCGAGGTAAAGAGCGGCCAGGTCTGGGGGCGTGGCACCCTGGACGACAAGGGACCGGGAGTGGTCGCACTGATGGCGATGCTGGCGATCAAGCGCGCGCGGGTTTTGCTCGACCGCGACATCCTGTTTATCGCCACCGGCGACGAGGAGGTGGGCGGTAAGGGCGGCGCGGGATGGGTCGTCGATCACCAGCCCAATCTTTATAAGGATGCGGGCTTCGTGCTTAACGAGGGCGGCGGCATCCGCACCGACAAGGCAGGCCATGTCTTCTACAGCGTGGCGATCACGGAGAAGAGCCCGCTGTGGCTGCGCCTGACTGCCACCGGTCCCACCGGTCACGCCGCCTCGCCGCCGGCGCAAACCGCCGTGACGCGGCTGGTGGCTGCGTTGGGCAAGCTGATCGCTTATCATTCGCAGGTCAAAGTGCTGCCGGTCGTGCAGGAGTATTTCAACAAGCTGGCGACGCTCGATCAGAACCAGCCCAAGCTGCTCGATCTGCGCCTGGCGTTGACCGACGCTGACTTTGTAAAGCAGTTCGTGGCCACGCCGCGTAACAACGCGATGGTGCGCGACACGCTGACACCCACGGTGATCGACGCGGGCTACAAGACCAACATCATCCCGTCCACGGCGTCGGCGGAAATCGACTGCCGCCTGCTTCCCGACGAGAATCCGAAGGCCTTCACCAAAGTGATTCAGGAAACTATTAATGATGATAGTATAAAAATCGAGCAGCTCCTCAGTTTCCCGACTTTGGCTTCGCCGGATCGGAGCGAACTGATGAACGCAATTGCCACCCTGTCGCGGCGCACAGACAAGGACGCACCGGTCATCCCCGCGCTGCTGACCGGCTTTAACGACAGCCATTACTTCCGCCAGCGCGGGCTGGTTGCCTACGGCTTCATCCCGATCCTGCTGACTGAGCAGGAAGGGCCGATGGTGCACGGCGCCAACGAGCGCATCCCGATCAAGTCGCTGCGGGGCGGCCTAGAGCGGATGGTTGAGCTGCTGCGAATCATGGGTGGCCAGTGAGGTGTGACTATGCTGCGCGCAGGAGTTGGATATTCGACCGCCGCGGATCCCGCGGCCGCTGCCGATGAGGCTGCCGGGCAGGCGCTCGCGCAAGCCGGGCTGAGAGTGGCCGACGGCGCGATTTGCTTTGCTAGCAGCAAGCACGCCGCCTCCTTCCGCCTGTTGATGCGGACCGTTTCCGAGCGGGCGCAAACGCCCCAGGTGGCAGGGTGCAGCGCCAGCGGGATTATCGCCGGCGGCCGCGAGATCGAACGCGGCCCTTCGGTGGCGGTGCTGGCCGTCGGAGGCGGAATTACCGCCCAGCGCATCTTCGTGCCCAGCCTCAAAGGTCGGCCCGTGGAAGCTGCCGCCGAAGTCGCTGCCGCGGCGCGGCCCGCGCTGGGGCGCAGCAACCTGCTCTGCTTGTTTCCTGATTCCTACAACCTGGAGCCGGAGCCGTTCTTGGCCGCTCTCGCGCAGGAGCTGCCGCAGGCAGTCGTAGTGGGCGGCGGGGCCACCGAAGACGGGATGAGCGGCGAGGCGTTCGCCCTGTGCGGCGACGCGGTCAGCACCAACGCGGTGGCCGGGATGTTGTTTTCGGGTGACTTCGAAATCACCACTGGCGCTGCGCTGGGATGCCGGCTGATTGGAACGCCCCGGCGTGTCACCGCGGTGCGCCAAAACATCTTGATCGAATTGGACGGACATCCGGCGCTGGAAGTGCTCAAGCAGACTATCGGACCGTTGGCTGACGATTTGCGCCGCGCCGCGGCGATGGTTTACCTGGCGGCGGCGCTGGACCCCAGGGCCGAACGACTCGAACATGGACGCTACCTGATCCGCAACATGATCGGTTTCGACGAAGCCAGAGGGTTGATCGGCACTGTGTACCGGCCCGAGCCCGGCGACCTGATCGGCTTCGCACTGCGCGACGAGCAAGGCGCGCGCGACGACCTCAAGCTCACGCTGGAGGAAATGGAACGCAGCGTGCAAAATCCGCCGGCATTCGGCCTGTACTTCGATTGCGTGTCGCGGGGCAGCAACCTCTACTCGATAGCCGACCATGACAGCGCCTATCTGGCCAGGCATTTCGGCGCCGTTCCGATCGCCGGATTTTTCACCGGCTTCGAAATCGGCCCGTTAGCTGCGGCGACGCGCCTGCTGCAGTACTCAGGCGTGCTCGCGCTGGTATCAGGCCGCCCGGATTGACCGGCTGTTGGCTCTGATTTCCGCTCTCTTTCAGGGCGGCAAGATTCAGACGTGCGGGTCCGGGTCTTTATAGTCCAGGCCGTGATAGTCGCCGCGCCTTCATGCGGCCGTACCAATAGCCGAAGAAGTTAACGCATTCGAGCTGATGGTAGAATGCCAGCGGACTATTGCCGCGTGCGGCCGCGGCAGCCATGCGAACCGCGTTCTTCACCAGCTTGTCGGGGCGGTTGTGCGAGCGGCTACCCCCAAACGCGCTGCCGACGCCGAAGGCAAAACTCTTGCGCCGGAAGTAAGCGCGCGTCATCCGCTCAGGGCCGATCAAATGGTGCACCACGGCGCGCGCAGCGATACCGATCTTGCCGCCGCCGCTGATGATGCGGCCGAACAACTCCGTGTCCTCACCCGACATCGGGTTGTTCCCGACCACGCCCAGGTCTTCGCGGAACAGCCCAAAGCGCTCGAAGCATTCCCGCCGCAGCCCGACGTTGGCGCTGAAGAACTGCGAGAGCTTCTCCGGCGGCGGGGTGGTCTCTGGATGTATCGCGAGCTTGCCGTAAACTTCCACGCCCAACCACGGCGGCGGGGCAGCCTGCCATTGCGCGAGCACCAGGCCGCAGGCCGCGTCGAGGTCGCGCCGGCGAATTTCCAGGACCAGCTCCGACGCCCAGTCCGGCTCCACGATCACGTCGTCGTCGATGTAGAGGAGCAACTCGCCCAGCGCCTCATGCACCGCCCGATTACGCGCAAAGCTGGAGCCCTGGCGCGGCTCGAACACGCGCCGGACCGCGAATGGCGCTGTGCGGGCGAAATCTTCGACCACGGCCGGAGTCGCATCGCTGGAGTTGTTGTCGATCACCAGGCATTCCATCTCGATTCCGGGCTCGAGCCGCAGCCCCGCCAGCGAGGTAAGCGTGAGCGCCAGCGTCTGGGATCGGTTGTGAGTGGGGATGGCGACACTCAGCTTCATCGGTGGGCCGCATTCATTTCCGTTTGACGTCGGGCTTGGAGGCGCCCGGAGCCGGCGCCGCTGGGCTCGACGGCTGGATATCCGCGGCAGCGGTCGCGGAACCGGCAAGCTTGGGCGGAACCGCCAGCGGCTCGCTGAAAATGACGCCGCTCACCGTCATCTGGGGCTTGTACTGTTGCTGAACCTCCACCGGAGCCTTGAGTGTGATGCCAATTTCGCGCGTTTCGCCGGGAGCAAATGGGACGATCGGCAGGTCGAAGTCGGTAAATTCCAGCGGCATGGCGATCGGCGTGTGCCTTTCCGAGTAAATCAGCTTGCCGGCGTCCGAATAGTACGAGACCGTCAGCTCGACTTCGTCGAGCGAGCGATCGCCTGAATTGACGAGCTGGCCGAACAGCCCCGGAGGTCCCGCAACCGTCAGCTTCGATTCGACATCCTTGATCCACACCTTGGGCAGATAGAACTGCGCTGCCACAACACCTGCGCGCGCCGCCTCGATTCTTTTCATCTCCCGCGTCAGCATGCAGATCAGTTCGCCGCTGGCGCTGAACGGCGCCTTCGCGATCCGAACCAGCATCTGCTGGTACAGGACCAGGGCCTGGTTGTACTCAAGCTGATGATAGGCGGCCAGCGCCTGCTCGCGCATCCGAAGGATTCGGGCCCGCTGCGCGAAGCCGGCCAGGACGTGCCATTCATCGCCTTCCCGAATCATTACGAGCAGATCGGGGTAGCTAAGGCGCGGATAGTCACCGTTGGCGAGCTGCTTTTCTGCCCGGGCCTGCACCGCCTGCCGTGTCTCGTTGCGCGCGCCGAGCATGCGCTCCCACAACACCAGGTTGGGCGTGGTGACGTTGACCGGCACGATCGCCTCCGAACCGCGCTCGCGCGCCGTGCCGACGCGGTACTCGGTGGCGGCTTCGAGCTGGCCGAACCATCGGCGTTCGACTTCGGGGCCCATCGGTATTTCGCCGAGGAACCCGTCGAGCGAGCCGTTGACAAGGTCCTTTTCGGCCATCATCCGATAACAGGTCTGATAGTCGCCGCCTTTGAGCGCGGCCAGATACGTGAGCGCGGCGTCCCGTGCACTGGGTCCGGGCGGCGGCGCCTCGGCGCATCCGACGCCCAGCAGAAGCCCGAGCGCAGCAATCACGGAACATGCGCGCCAGAGATTTTTTCGGCTGGGCAACGCGGCGCCGTTTCGATCGCGCAAGTCGATATGCGCTAACCCCGCCCTGCTGGCTTCCGGCCGACGTCAGATCTCGTACAATCGGGCGGCGTTGCCAGCGGTGATCCGACGCCGCTCGTCGTCAGGAACGCCGGCGAAATCCTTCTCGACGCGCTGGCGGGAGCCCGGGAACGTGCCCTCGGTATGCGGATAATCCGATCCCCACATCAGGCGATCGACGTTGAGCAGTTCGCGCGTCAGCAGTCCCGCGCGATCGTCCTCGAAGGTGAACCAGAATTGGCGATGGCAGTAGAAGCTCGGCGGTTCTTCCAGCTTGGGCTCCATGTAATGGTGATGATCTTCCCACCAATGATCCATCAGGCGAATCACCGGCGCCACCCAACCGATGCCGCCCTCGGCGATTACAAATTGCAGTTTGGGATATCGCTGCGGCACGGCGGAACCCAACAGGCAGGTCAGGCTGCGCATCTGGTTGCCGATCTTGGTTTCGACGATCGCGTAGTTGCCCACCCGCGTGGCCAGGCGGATGCCGGCGGCCTTTTCGGTGGGCGACAAGAACTGCTCGGTGGCAGTGTTGTGAAAGGATAGCGGCAAATCCAGGTCGGCAAGCGCATCCCATAGCGGAACGTAATATGGGTCCCACCAAGGACGGTTAGGCGTGTCCGCGGGCAGCAGCACCGACTTGAGGTTCATCTTGGCGACGCGGCGCGCCTCCTCCACCGCCCATTCGATCGGTCCGCCGATAGGCAGGATTCCGACCCCGACCAATCGCTGCGGAGCGGCCGAACAAAACTCGGCCAGGAAGTCGTTGTACACGCGGATACACTCGCGCCGGTATTCCACGTCGGGCGCCGCCAGGATGTACATCCCGCAGTTGGGGTAGATGACCTCGGCTCGAATGTTGTCCAAATCCTGATCCGCCAGGCGTGCGATCGGATCGCCCGCGCCGGGGCGCACGTCGGCAATCTTGTTATGGCTGTGGCCCTCGATTGGCTTGCCGGCGGCTTTTTCGTTGGCCATCGTCGCGATGGTATCGATGAAATCGACCGAATTGAGCCCGTCGATCTGAAACGCGTCGAACTGCTCGCGCTTGCCGTAGGTGTAGGTCTTGGTGACGATTCTCGGAGCGCGATCGCGAAACCGCCGGTCCATCCGCTCAACCCACAGATTGGCGGGCTCCATCACGTGACCGTCCGCGGAAATGAACTGATGTCCGTTGCTTTGTGGCATAGCGGCGCTCCCCTGGAAGAATGAGTCGAACCCAACCGCAAACGTACCATCATGCGGCATGGCTTGTTAAGGCCGGCGGTCGGCTAGCGGCCGTGGACGGAACCACCATTTACATGGATCGTCTGCCCCGTAACGTAGGCGGCATTGTTGGAGGCAAGCCACACAGCGCAGGCTCCGATCTCACGCGGCTGACCGAGCCGGCCCATCGGGATTGTGTTGAAGACGCGCTGGAGCATCGGCGAATCGCCCATCCGCTCTCCCGTATTCGCCATCAGCCCCAATGCTATCGCGTTGAGCGTAACGCCGCTTTGGGCCATCTCGATCGCAACGCAGCGCAGCAATCCCTCGATACCCGCTTTGGCCGCGCTGTAAATCGATACGTTAGGCACACCGCGCGAGCCTGCCCCCGAGGAGATTTGGATAATGCGGCCCCATCGGCGCCTGGCCATCCCCGGCAGCACCGTCCGGATGCAATACATCGAACCGTACAGGTTCAAATCGATATTGAAGTGCCATTGTGCCGGATCCGAATCGACGAACGGGCCGGTCATGCCGATGCCCTCCGTAATGCCGGCATTGTTGACCAGGATATCGATCGGGCCAAGCGTTTGCTCGACGCGAGTTATGCCGGCGCGAACCGCCTCGAGATTGGCCGCATCGAACGGTGCCGCAATCAAGCGGCCGCCAGCGGCATTGATCTGACTCAACGCGCCCTCCGCGCGCTCGGGATGAAGGTCGTTGACCGCCACGGAAGCTCCCGCCTCGGCCAATTCCTGCGCTATTCCCAGACCCACGCTGCGGCCAGCGCCGGTCACAAGGGCGATTTTCCCGTCAAGCTGTCCCATTGTCTTTCTCCGCGAATGAAGTCGGACGTCAGTCAGAATGCGACATTTCGCACTGCCTGACAAAGGAAGCAACGCGGATCGCGGATACGTGCTACAAGAAGAACCGGCGCGCAGACCGGCCGGGCTGCGCGCCGGTTCTTTTGTGCGAGCCTTTGACTTGAACCGTCCGACAGCGAGATTATCGCTCTGATGAGAGACCGCGCCCGCCCATGGCGCCGAGCGCGCGGCGTGATTCATGGAGGAAGATTATGGCGTTCGTGCAAAACTCGAAGTCGGCCGAAGTCCGCTCCAAATTGAACCATCCTGTGATCGATTCCGACGGTCACAGCCTGGATTATCGGCCCGCGCTAATCGACCATCTCAAGGCGGTCGGCGGTCCCAGCATCCTGGGCCGCTTCTCCGCCCAATTGGCCGGCACCCAGATGGACCCCGCCTGGTATCGGCTCGACCAAAAGGGACGCCGGGAGATTCGCGCGCTGCGCACGCCGTGGTGGAACGTTCCGACCAAAAACACCCTCGATCTTTCGACCTCAATCATTCCGCGGCTGCTGCGCGAGCGCCTCGATGACATCGGGCTGGACTTTTCGGTGGTGTACGCCGGCGGATGCCTGCTGCCGATCCATTTTGACGACGACGAGGTGCGCCGCGCCGTTTGCCGCGCGATCAACAACCTGCACGCCGAAGTCTTCGCCGAATGCGCCGACCGCATTACCCCGGTCGCGGTGGTGCCGATGAACACGCCGGCCGAGGCGATCGAGGAACTTGAGTACGTGGTCCGCGAACTCAAGCTCAAGACTATCCTGATGCCGAGTTTTGTCCGCCGGCCGATCGCCGCGATTGTGCGCAAAAATCCCGAAGCGGCTGCGTACGCCAACTGGATGGATACCTACGGTATCGACAGCGAATACGATTACGACCCGGTCTGGGCGAAATGCCTGGAGTTGGGAGTCGTCCCGACTTTCCATTCCCATGGCATGGGATGGGGCAGCCGCCGATCGATTTCGAATTACGTGTACAATCATATCGGCCATTTCGGCGCGGCGGGCGAGGCGATATGCAAGTCGCTGTTCCTGGGCGGCGTCACGCGGCGCTTTCCGAAGCTGAAATTCGCGTTCCTGGAGGGCGGCGTCGGTTGGGGACGAAGCCTGTACTGCGATCTGATCGGCCATTGGGAAAAGCGCAACCGCGCCGCGATCGAGAACTACAATCCCGCCTACCTGGACCGCGAATTGTTCGCCAGCCTGTTCGAGCGCTTCGAAGGAGGATTGGCCAAATACGGCGACCCGCGCGATGGAATCGACTTCCTCGGGATCGGCGAGGATCGCGAGGCAATCGACGAATTCGAGCGCTGCGGTATCGAGCGCAAGCAGGACATCCGCGACCTGTTCGTGCCGCATTTCTACTTTGGGTGCGAGGCTGACGACCCGGTTACGGCTTCGGCATTCGACGCCAGGGCGAATCCCTTCGGCGCGCGCCTCGGCGCGATCTTCGGTTCGGATATCGGTCATTGGGACGTGCCCGATATGAACGACGTGACGGCAGAGGCCTATGAGCTGGTGGAAAAGGGCGTGATGAAAGAAGAGGATTTCCGCGATTTCGTCTTCGGCAATCCGGTCCGGCTATGGACCGCGCTCAATCCGGATTTCTTCAAAGGCACGGTCGTGGAGGACCAGGTCGCCAAGATTCTGGCCACCTGAGACGGCGGCGATGCTCAAGGCTGCGCTGCGATCCTTGGGCTGCTCGATTTCCGGCTTCGACCCGTTGAACAAGCTCAGGGACAGATTGTCCCCGAGCTGCGCTTGTCCTCCACGTGATCGAACGGCTTCAACATTTCAGGATCCTTTTGATCCGCCGCACCAGTAGACTGCACTGCGCCGGAGTTGTTGCGGGAAGACGCTCCCATTCAGGACTCGTGCGCAGGTCGGCGAAAATTCCTGCCTGATCTTCGTGGAAGTGCAGCCACGCTGCGCCGCCGCGGTAGAAGACGCCGCGCGATTTTTCCTTCAAGCCGGGCAAGCCCCTTAGCTGCTCGAGCAGCGTCTCGATTCGAGCCAGAGTCTGTGCGCTGGCGTGCCTCATCGCCCGTTCACCCGATGTTAGACAACCACGATCATCAAGCTAGTCAATCGGTATGGCCGCGGCTTGCGGGCCGCCGAAAACGCGCTGGCATCCTCGATAAACAGGCCAAACTGCGCCGGCGAAGATGGCGGCGATGATCAGTTGCGCCTTGCTGCCCGGACCGTTGGCCGCCACCCCGAACGTCCCGACCCAGACGGCAAGCGGCGCGGCGACAGTTAGAACCAGTCCCAGCCTGCCAGCGCCGATCACGAACAGGCCGCGCCGGCCGGGATAAAGCCGCCGCAGCCGGACCAGCGCCGCCATCTCCAGCGCGAGCGCCGCCATGTAGAAGGTTACATCCAGGGTGACCAGCGCGGTGAATCCCAGCGGCAGCAACAATGTGCAAACCGCGCAGCTGGTCACGATCGCCAACCACGGCGTGGCCTGGCGCTCCCACATGCGGGTCAGCGCTGCCGGCAGAAAGCGCTCCTGCGCCAGCACAAACGGCATCCGCGACACCCACAGCATCGCGGCCTGAAACACCGCCAACGCGCTGAGCATCCCGCCAACCGCCAGTGCTCCGCCCAGGTAGATGCCTCCCAGGCGCTGGCCGATTCGGGCAAACGCCCCGGTGGTCCATTGCGCGGAATCGCTCACCGCCGACGTGCCTACTACCAGTGGAAGAAGATATCCGACCACCACCAGCGGCAGCACCACCGCGACCGCGCGTACGTAGTTTTTCTGTGCGCCCCGGATTTCGGCGGCAACCACGCTGAGGTTCTCCCATCCGCAGAAGTTCCAGATCACCACTGCCAGCGCCGCTCCCAATTCGCCGAAGGTCCCGGGGCCGGCTGGCGCGGAGGCCGGTGGAAGATGCCAATGATGCAGCGACGCGGCTCCGGCGCCAATCAACCCCACCAATGGTGCGAGCAAAGCGACCGTCAGCAGCAGCGAGGCGTGGCCGACGGGTCGAACGCCGAGCAGATTGAGGATGCCGCACGCCCAGACCATCGCGACCGCGGCCAGAATTGTCACAGTGGGGTTGGAGGGCAGCAGGAATGACAGGTAGGAGGCAAACAAAACCGGGTAGATCGCCATATCAACGCATGTATAAAGGATGGTAAGATAGGCTTCAGCGAAACCCGCAAACGCGCCGAAGGCTTCCTTGACCCAAAAGTAAAAGCCGCCTTCGACCGGGAACAGCGCGGTCAGCTCAGCCGCCATCAGCGCGGTCGGCAGGCTGACTGCGGCTGGTACCAGCAGGCAAAGGAGCAAAGTCATCCGGGCACCCCCGGCCGCAACAGCGTCCTCGATCCCGTATGCACCACCACTGATCGTCAGGTACATTACTGCAATGAGCGGCAGCAGACCGATTTGCCGGCTGCCCAGGCTGCCCTGGGGAAGCCCATCGTGATTGGGCTTGGCTGGGAGTCCACCGGGCGTACTCGAATTCACGGTCGCACCCAAAACGGCATGGCGCCCGTGCTGGCGATCACCTCAATCATCCCGCCTGTTGCAACCTCGACCGACGCCGCCAAACGGCCGGAAGTATGTATGTTGACCGTCAGAAAAGGCTGTGTTAACCAGTGAGTTGCAGATTTTCACTCCTCTTTTTTTCGATGAAATGGCGCGCTAAAGCAACGCTCGCCCTGCTGGTGGCAGGTTGTGCGCTATTAACTGCCTGCGCCGGCAATCAAAATTCGCCATCCGGCGCTACCGTCAGTTCCAGGTCTGAAGCTGCGCCAGGAGAGCCGGCTTTCGGCGGAATCCCGCCCGTAACCCTCCCGCCCGACGCCACCGCGATGGGCGATTTTCTCAAAGCGGAGGTGGCCAGCAACGAGGGCGACCGCCAAAATGCGATGGCCTTCTACGAAGCCGCTTCCCAGGCGGACCCGAACAACGCCTCGTTGCGGCTGAAGCTGGCTTCTATCTACGTGCGCGAGGGGCAGCTCGGCCAAGCACTAAAAGAAGTGAATGCGGCTCTGGCGCTCGACCCAAATATGGTCGACGCGCGGCTGTTGGCGGCCGGACTTCTGTCGGCCACCGGAGATGAAGCCGGGGCGGAAAAGCAATACAAACAGGTACTAAAGACCGACCCCAAGAGCCAGGAAGCTTACCTCTACCTCGGCACGCTATACGCCAAGCAGGGGAAATACGACGCCGCGCTGTCGGTCTTCAAGGCGATGATCGCCACCGATCCACATGGCTTCCTGGGTTACTATTATGCCGGACGGGTGGCCGCCGCGTCGCAGAATTACCCGTTGGCGGAAACCTATTTTCATCAGGCGCTGACGCTCAATCCGGACTCCGAGCTGGTGATTATGGACCTCGCGCTGCTGCGGGAGCTGGAGGACAAGCCCCAGGACGCCATCAAGCTTTATCAGCGCGTGCTGGCCGCCGATCCCACCAACGACACCGCACGCAAGCGTCTGGCGGAGCTCTACGTCGGCCAGAAGAAATTCGACCAGGCGCTGACCGAGTTGAAGCGGCTTGAGGGGATGGAGACCAACCCCGAAGACACCCGAGTCAAAATCGGGCTGCTTTATTTCGAGCGCGGCGATTTTGAACGCGCCGCCACCGAGTTCAATCTGGTTTTGGGATCGGAGCCCAACAATTCGCGCGTGCACTATTACCTGGGTACGGTCTACGGCGAGATGAATGAATCCGAAAAGGCCGAAGCGCAATTCGACCTGGTTCCTCCAGATTCGGACCACTACGTCGAGTCGCGCATCCATCTCGCCTATCTCTACGACAAGGACGAACATTACGACCAGGCGCTGCGTTCGCTCCAGCAGGCGCTCGACAAGAAACCCCACGACACGGAGCTGATGAACTTCATGGCCGGCGTTTACCGCGAGAAGAAGGACCTTCCCGCCGCCATCAACATGGCCAAGAAGATGATCGAGCTCGAACCCAAAAACGACAAATTCCATTTCACGCTCGGCGCACTGTACGACGAAGCGAAGGAGAAGCAGCTCAGCATCGAGCAGATGCGGGAGACTATCAAGCTCAATCCGAGCAATGCCCAGGCGCTGAACTACCTCGGCTACACCTACGCCGAGATGGGGACCAACCTGGGCGAGGCCGAACGCCTGATCAGACGCGCCCTGCAGCTGGAGCCCGAGGACGGGTTCTATATCGACTCACTGGGCTGGGTCTTCTACCAGCAGGGCAATTACGACATGGCGGTCAAGGAGCTGGAGCGAGCGTGGGATTTGGCCGGCGACGACCCGACCATCACGGAGCATCTGGCCGACGCCTACAGGAAGCTCGGCAAATTCAAACAGGCCGACAATCTGTACAAGGATGCGCTCAGCAAGGCCAAGGAAACCGACCAGGTCGCCCGGCTGAAAGACAAGCTCCAGGCCCTGCGTGATGACTCCCACGCCCATCCCTAGTAAGCCGCCGAGAAGGCTGACCCTTTAGCGAGTGGGTTTGTTGGCGAAGCGCAACACTGTGCAAGGGCAGTGGTCAACGGCCTTGCGCGGGCTGACCGCGATATGCCTTGCCGCAAGCCTGTCCGGCTGCGCGGTGTCAGCACCTGCAACAACCCCGGCGCCGGCTCCGGAGCCGAACGTTTCCGAGTTTCAGCACCTGACCGACGCGCTTATCGAGCGCGCCCGGCGTCTGGACGCGATGCAGGCCGACGCCCTGATGGAATATGCCGGCGGTGGACAGCACGTCAAAGTGCGCGAGGATCTGGCGGTCAAACGGCCAGCCAGTTTGCGGGTCGAGGCCTTGACACCGTTCGGAGTGGCGGCGGTGATAGCCGCCAACGGCAGCACGGTTGCCGCCTACCAGCCCTCTGACAACACTTTCTATCGCGGCGTGGCGACCGCGGACACGCTCAGCCGTTTTGCGCGGATTCCGTTGCCGCCGGAGCAGGCGGTCAAGCTCTTGATGGGCCTGCTGCCCGGCAGCGACGCCAACTATACCGCGCCAACTTCGGTGCATACTGAGGATGAAATGCTGGTCGGCGCCTACCAGATGTCTGCGGGGGAAGTCGACGAACTGGGCTTCGCCGGCGGCCAGCTCCGGCTGGTCCGGACCCACGGTTCTTCGGGAGCCGGCTACGAGGTCACCTATAATGACTATCGCGACATCGGCGGCCTTCAGTTCGCCCATCGGTTGGACGCGAAATTTTTGAACACCGGCACGCAACTCAACGTCAGGTATAGTGGCGTGATCGTGAATCCCAACCTCAACGAGTCGCAGTTCGTCCTGGCTCCGAAGGGGAAAGCGCGGCTTATCGACCTGGACCAGCCGCCTGCTGCGGTGGGCGGTCATGGCTAGCTCTAAGGCCGGGATAATTCGAATTCTCTGTGTGTACCCTCTGCTTATCCCGGGAGAGGGGGAGGAAGAGGTCACACGCCCCGGGCAAAGATACCAGAACAGCACTCGCCCATCGGCATTTCGCGGAAGGCATCACGGAAGACATCTTCCCTTTGGCATCGGACTCCCGCCTTTTATCGCCTCCTGCGCCATTGCGGCGTTGATTGCGGGATGCCAGGTGCGTCGCGCCGGTAATGATCACGCGCGCCAGCAGATCCTGTACACCGCCACCGCGGCGGACCCGCAGACCTTCAACCCAATCCTGGTTACCGACAGCGTATCGGGCGAGCTTTTGGGCGACGTGTTCGAAAGCCTTGTCCGGGTGAATCCCGTCACCACGCTGCCCGAGGCCGGGCTGGCCGAGAAATGGGAAATCGCGCCGGACCAGAAATCGATCACGTTTCATATGCGCCACGATGTACGATGGTTCGACGGTCAGCCACTTACGGCGCGAGACGTGCTCTTCACGCTCGAAGTGATCTACGATCCCAAGGTTCCCAATAGCATCCGCCCCGGACTCCTGATCGAGGGCAAGCGGCTGACGGCAGAGGCGCCGGACGATTACACCGTGGTAATGCATCTGCCCAAGCCTTTCGCGCCGCTGCTGTATGCGATCGGAATTCCGGTAATACCGGCGCACATCCTTGAGCCGATCTGGAAGGCGGGCAAATTCAATCAGTCATGGGGCATCAACACGCCGCCGCGCAAAATAGTCGGTGACGGTGGTTACCAGTTGACCCGCTACGTCCAAAATCAGTTCTGGCGCACCGACCGCAACGGCAACTACTGGATGACGGACGAGCACGGTGTCCGGTTGCCGCGGCTGCATGGCAAGGTCGTACAAATCATACCCGACACCAACGCCACCTACCTGCGTTATCAGTATGGACAAATCGACATCTATGCACCGCGCGCGGAGGAGGTGCTCGATGTCCGCCAGAAGATCAAAATCGGCCGTCTGCACGCCAGGCTTAGCGAAATCGGTATCGATACAGGCGAGCGCTTCTTCTGCTTCAACCGCAACCCGCGCCACTACGTGAAGAAGGGCGTAACCAACCCCAAGCTCACATGGTTCACGGATTTGAACTTTCTACGCGCCATCGCACACCTGGTCGACAAGCCGGCGATAATGAATCTGGTCTACCATGGACTCGCCGTGCCCGCGACTTCCGACGTGTCTCCCGCCAACAAGCTTTTCTACAACCCGAACCTCAAGGACTATGACTATAATCCGAGGCTGGCCGCGGAGATTCTGGAAAGCGCAGGCTACCATGAGGTAAATGGCAGACGCGTGGATCCCAAAGGTAATCCGATCGAATTCAACCTTACCACCGCCACCGGTTCTCCCGAGGGCGACCAGATTTGCGTCATTTTCAAGCAGGACCTGGGAAAACTTGGAATCAAGGTCAACTACCAGCCGTTGGAATTCACCACGCTGGTGGAGAAGGTTGAATCGACGTTCGACTGGGACTGCGTGATGATGGGCCTGACGGGAACAATCGAACCCAACGACGGATCCAACTTTTACCGTTCATCGGGAAACCTGCACCTCTGGAATCCCAACCAGAAGACGCCCGCGACCCCGTGGGAGGCCGAGATCGACCGGTTGATGGACCAAGGCGCGGCGGAAATGGATACCGCCAAGCGAGCGCCCTACTATTGGAAAATCCAGCAAATTCTGCATGACCAGCTGCCGATCATCCAGACCGTGCGCCGCAAAGATTACGTGTCATGGGTGGATTCTCTGGAAAAGTACCAACCCAAGGTGTGGGGGCTGTACAAACCCGAATGGATTCAATTCAAAGTAAATTGACGTCTGTTCTCAATTAGCAAATAGCCGGTTATTACTCAGAGCATGACCAACTTCTTAGTACGCCGCCTGCTCAACATGATCCCGCTGATTATCGGGATTACCTTCATCTCCTTCCTCGCGATGTCGCTGGTGCCCGGCGACTATCTTTCCAATCTCAAGATGAACCCGAAAATCTCACCCGAGGTTATCCATCAGCTGCAGGCGCAGTTCGGACTCGATAAGCCGCTGGTCGTGCGCTACGCACGATGGCTCTGGGGCGTGCTCCATTTGGACTTCGGCTACTCGCTGCAGTTTCGCGTCAGCGTCACCAGCCTAATCG
Organism: Binataceae bacterium (SeqCode); assembly: GCA_035262365.1. Lineage (GTDB taxonomy): Bacteria > Desulfobacterota > Binatia > Binatales > Binataceae > JAJPJA01. The sequence continues at coordinate 66,726 of DATFSZ010000104.1, read as the reverse complement.
CGGCGCGCGCGTTCAACACGGTCATCCTGGCGCTGGCCAGCATGGTGTTCGCCTGGCTGTTGGCGATTCCGATCGGGATCGTGGTCGCCGTAAGGCAAAACTCCATCTGGGACCGGCTCCTATCGTTCCTCGCCTTCTTCGGAATGTCGATACCGAATTTCTTCCTCGCTTTCCTGATGGTCTATTTCGCAATGTGGATGGGCAAGGACTGGCTGCCGCCGGGGGGAACGTTTTCCGTCGACTATACTTCGCTGGATTTCACCAACCGTATCGCCGACCGAATCAATCATCTGATCCTGCCGGTGTTCGTGCTCGGAGTAGCGGGTATGGCGGGTCTGATGCGCCTGATGCGCTCTCAAATCCTGGAGATCAAGAATTCCGATTTCGTGCGCACGGCGCGCGCCAAGGGCCTTTCGGAGCGCGTCGTGATCTACAAGCACGTGCTGCGCAACGCGCTCAATCCGTTCGTAACGATGGCCGGATATTCGCTGGGCGATCTGCTGGGCGGCGCCGCCCTGGTCGAAGCGGTGATGAATTTGCAGGGACTCGGCCTGCTGCTGCTCAACGCGGTGCGCTCGCTCGACATCTACCTGGTGATGGGCTCGGTGCTGATCGGTACGGTCCTGCTGCTGATTGGCAATCTGCTTGCCGATGTCGCGCTGGTCGCGGTAGACCCGCGCGTGGATTTCTCTTCGATGGCTGCCCAATGAGCGCGCCCGCAACCACTATGCCGCAGCTGGAGAGCGCGGCGGGCGTAGCTCTGATACGCGGCGGCCTCGCGAGGGAATTTCGGCTTGCGTCGCGCACTGTGCGGCTGTGCGCGATCTGCCTTGCGATTTTCTATCTCTTCGCCGCCGCGTCTCCGGTTTTCGCCCCCTACGATCCTACCTACCAGAATCGCACCATGCCCGACTGTCCTCCAATGCGCCCGCACTTGAGCTCTCCATCGGAGTGGACGCACGGACTGTTGTGGACGTATCCGATGCACATGGTTGACGCCGAGGAGCGGACCTATGCGCCCGACCTCACGCGCCGCATCTATATTCATCTGCTTTCAGGCGGCCATTTGTTCACCACCGACTCCCCGGATGAGCCGTACTACATCTTTGGCAGCGACGGATTGGGCCGCGACCTGTTCTCACGCATCGTCTATGGCGCGCGCGTCAGCATGTGCGTCGGACTGATCGGCGTGCTGATCACCTTTTCGCTGGGAATTACCGTCGGCGCGACGTCGGGATACGTGGGCGGCCTTACCGACAACCTGATCATGCGATGGTCGGAGATCGAGATGTCGCTGCCCTCGTTTTATTTCCTGCTCGCGCTCGCGGCCGTAATCCCGCCCGGAATCAGCGCCGCGCAACGCTTTCTGCTGATCGTGGCGATCATGAGCTTCATCAGTTGGGCGGGTCTGGCGCGGGTGATTCGTGGGATGGCTTCCTCGGTGCGCTCCTTCCCCTACGTTGAGTCGGGCCGCGCGCTGGGCGCCTCGCGATGGCGCATCATAACGCGCCACGTAATCCCGGCGGTGCTGGGCTACGCGATCGTCGCGGCGACGCTGTCGATTCCCGGCTTCATTCTGGGCGAGAGCGCGCTTTCGTTGCTCGGGCTGGGTATCCAGGAGCCGACCCCAAGCTGGGGCAACCTGCTAAGCCAGGCCGAGGATCCGCAAAACCTCTCGCGCTATCCGTGGATCTTGATCCCCGGCATTTTCATTTTCCTCGCGGTAATGTCCTTCAACTTCCTGGGCGACCATCTCCGCGACCGCCTCGATCCGGGCAACGGCTGAGTCCGTACAGTTTGACGCGTATCGCGATCATTCGTGTAGGAGCGGCCTGGAGGATACGGCCCGCTGGAGACAGGCGCGGCCGCGATGATACGCTGTAGCCAGGATGCAGCCGCTGCTGGAAGTTAAGAACCTTGCGACCTCGTTTTTCACCGAGGCGGGGGAACTGCGCGTGGTCGATCATGTGAGCTTCTCGATCGCGCCCGGACGCCTGTTGGGCCTGGTGGGCGAGTCGGGGTCGGGCAAGACTATAACCTCGCTGTCGATCATGCGTCTGCTGCCCGATCGGGCGCGGGTGGTGAGCGGACAGATCATGTTCGAGGGACGCGACTTGTGTCAGTTAAGCGAGGAAAATATGCGCCACATGCGCGGCGCGAAGATCGCCATGATCTTCCAGGAGCCGATGACCTCGCTCAATCCTGTGTTCACTATCGGAAGCCAGATCGCCGAAGCCGTGCGGCTGCATCAGAAGACCTCCCGGGCCGAGGCGCGCAATCGCGCGATCGAAATGCTGCGCGTGGTAAAAATCGGCGACCCAGAGCGCCGTATCGACGACTACCCTCATCAGCTTTCGGGCGGGATGCGCCAGCGGGTGATGATCGCGATGGCGCTGTCGTGCCGGCCCAAGCTGCTGATCGCCGACGAACCGACCACCGCGCTCGACGTGACGATCCAGTCGCAAATCCTCGACCTGATTCGCGAGCTGCAGCAACAGTTCGATCTGGCCGTGCTGCTGGTCACTCATGACCTCGGTATCGTGGCCGAGTACGCCGACGACGTAACGATCCTTTATTCTTCACGTGTCATGGAACAGACTGGGGCCGCCGAGCTTTTCGCGAACCCGCTCAATCCCTACACACGCGCCCTGCTCAATTCGATACCGGGCGCCGGCGGCCACAAGAATCGACGCCTGCAGGCGATCCCCGGCACTATTCCCAATCCCGCCGATCCGCCGACCGGATGCCGGTTCAATCCCCGATGCCCGATCGCCATCCCTGACTGCAGCCGCGTCGATCCGCCGCTGGAAGCCAAACGGCCCAACCATTATGTCGCCTGTATCCGGATCTGAAAGTTCATCCGCAGCGGCGCGCCTGAGCGCTGCGGACGCGGCCGGCGCGCGCGCCATGGTGCAAACCGTTGATCTCGGCAAGGAGTTTCCCGCCGGCACCGAAGGTTTGCTGGCGCGCAGAAAACTCGTGGTCAAGGCCGTGGACGGAGTCAGCCTGGCTATTGAGCCGGGTGAAACGCTGGGCCTGGTGGGCGAATCCGGATCGGGAAAATCCACGTTGGGGCGTCTGATACTGCGCCTGATCGAGCCGACGAGCGGACGCGTCATCTTCGACGGCCGCGATCTTTCGGCGCTGGGACGCCGCGAGATGCGCCAGCTGCGCCGCCAGATGCAGATTGTTTTTCAGGACCCCTTCGCCTCGCTCAATCCGCGCATGCGGGTGGGTGCGATCGTCGGCGAAGGTATCGAAATCCACAAGCTCGCCAGGGGCCGTGAGAAGCAGGAACGGCTGGTTGAGCTGGTTCGCATGGTGGGGCTGGAGGCGGACGCGCTGACGCGCTATCCGCACGAGTTCTCTGGCGGCCAGCGTCAGCGCATCGGTATCGCGCGCGCCCTGGCGGTCAACCCACGTTTCCTGGTGCTGGATGAACCGGTCTCCGCGCTGGACGTGTCGATCCAGGCGCAAATCATCAATCTGCTCCAGGACCTGCAGGAGCAACTCAAACTGACCTACCTCTTTATCGCGCATGATCTACGCGTGGTCGAGCACATCAGCCGGCGCGTCGCGATCATGTACCTCGGCAAGATTGTCGAATCGGGAACCGGCGAGCAGATTTACGCCAACCCTCGTCATCCCTATACCCGCGCCCTGCTGTCCGCCGTGCCTTCAATAGATCCGGCCGACCGCCGCGAGCGAATCCGCCTGCCCGGGGAGTTGCCCAGTCCGGTCGATCCTCCGCCGGGCTGTACCTTCCATCCGCGGTGTCCTTACGCCAAGGACGTTTGCCGAACGGTAGTTCCGCCGCTCGAAACCGGCGCCGGCGGACACGCGGTTGCATGTCATGTCTTTCCGGCGCCCTGAAGGACGCGCTAAGCTGGCGCTGTAACAGCAGCGAACGACTGCAAACTGTCTGGTATTGCTCCAATGAGCCAAGACTTCAATCCGCCCTTGCCTACCGCGCAGATTCCCCGGCCGCCGATGCAGGCGTGGGTGGACGAGCGCACCCGGGTGGCGGTCGGCCGCAACACCAATATCGCCGGCAAGCTGATTTTTCAGGAGCCAGTGCGAATCGAGGGCAGATTCCGCGGCGAAGTAAGCTCCGTGGAATTGCTGGTGGTGACCGCCGAGGCCATTATCGAGGGCAAGCTGCGCGCGCCGCGCCTGCTCATCCTGGGCGAAGTGACCGGCGATGTGATCGGCGCTTTACAGGTGGTGCTGGGCCCCGCGGCGAAAGTCAACGGCCGCATCCAATCCGGTTCGTTGACCATCTGTGAGGGCGCCCTGTTCAACGGCGACGTTCAGATGGGAGCCGACGCCGCTCCGCCGGCGGGCACTTCTTCGTCACGTATCGCGGCGAGCTAACCCTTCCCGCTGGCAGTTGCGCGGGCGAAAGATGTATCGTCAAGCGCGACGGCTTATGGCTGCCACGGTTTTGGCAGGCGGCCACGCCCAACTAAATCCGCGCGGAGAAGCATATGAAAGCTGCGATTTTTCACGGCGCCCAAAAACCCCTGACCGTAGAGCAGGTTGATATCGACGAACCGCAGGAACACGAGGTCCTTTTGCGCATGGTCGCCACCGGTGTATGCCACAGCGACCTGCACTTCACGGAAGGTCTGTGGCCCCACCCGGCTCCGGCCGTGCTGGGGCACGAAGGAGCCGGAGTCGTCGAGAAGGTCGGAAAGGGAGTGACCTACGTCAAGCCCGGCGATCACGTGATTTCGTGCGTCTCGGTCTTCTGCGGCCATTGCGACCAATGCCTGACAGGCCATCCCAACCTGTGCGTCAACAACACGACCGGGATGCGCGGCAAGAATGAAAAGCCGCGCCTTTCCCAGCAAGGCAAGCCGATCCATACGCTGGCCACGCTGGGCACCTTCGCCGAGAAGATGCTGGTGCATGAAAACGCGCTGGTGAAGATCACCGACAAGATCGGCCTGGACCGCGCGGCGCTTATCGGCTGCGGCGTAACCACCGGAGTCGGCGCGGTGCTGAACACAGCGAAAATCGAGCCCGGCTCGGATGTGGTGGTGTTCGGCTGCGGCGGTGTGGGCATTTCCGCGATCCAGGGAGCGCGAATCGCGGGGGCGGGGCGGATCTTCGCCGTGGACCAGTTCGAAAACAAGCTGGCGATGGCGCGCAAGTTCGGCGCGACGCACACGATTGACGCCTCGCAGAGCGACCCGGTTAAGGAGATCAAGACTTTGACCGAGGGCCGCGGGGCGGATTACTCGTTCGAAGCGGTGGGGCTCAAGAAACTGGCGGAGCAATGTTTCGAGTGTATCCGGCCCGGCGGCACGGCGACGATTATTGGCATGATTCCATTCGGTCAGAAGGTCGAGCTTGACGGCGCCGCGTTCCTGTCCGAGCGCAAGATCCAGGGCACCTTGATGGGCTCCAACCGCTTCCGGATCGACATGCCCAAGTATATCAACTACTACCTCGACGGCCGGCTCAACCTCGACGACATGATCAGCCGCAGAGGCAAGATCGAGGACATCAACGAAGCTTTTCGCGCGATGAAAGCCGGCGAAGTAGCACGCAGCGTGCTGATGTTCGAATAGTTCGATGCGTCCGGTGGTGCGGCGAATCCCGCACCACCGGACCTCTATCAAGGCTGTGAGCGGCCAGTGCCGGGACGGTCAAATCAAGCCGCCATCGACCACTATCGTTTGACCGTTAAGCCAACCGGCCGCCCCCGGGGACAAAAATCCGATCACGTCGGCGACCTCGGGAGTCCGGCCCATACGCCCCATCGGCGTATTGGGCACGCAGCCGGAAGTGGAGAATTGGCGCGGGCCGTTGGGCAGCACTCCTTATAACTAATTGTAGAGCCGCGGAATCCCTCCTCCGCCGTAAAGACACCTCCGCAGACGCAGGCGAGGCACAACTATTTTTTTCGGGTTGAACGGGGAAACGAGGGACAATCCGTCGCCATTTCCAAAAAGGATGGCGCGCCAGCGCCGGAGTATCAGCTTGGAGTCGGCGCCGGGGCCGGCGCTGGGCGGGTGACCTTCTGACCCTTGGTACCGATTCGCGCCGCCTTGCCGGACAGCCCGCGCAGATAGTAGAGCCGCGCACGACGCACCCGGCCGCGCGTTAATACCTGGATCCTCTCGATTCGGCTGGAATGCAGCGGAAAGATTCGCTCCACGCCCACGCCATAGGAGACCTTGCGGACGGTGAAGGTGCTGCGCGCACCGGCCCGGACGAACTTGATTACCACGCCCTCGAAGGCCTGGATCCGCTCCTTCTCGCCCTCCACCACCTTGACCTGCACCCGCACCGTATCGCCGACGCGAAAAGCGGGGATGTCCGACTTAAGATTCTGGTCCTCGAGTTTCTTGATAACGCTGTTCATGGGAGTTCACCTGCACCGCGCGGTGGGAAACAGAAAATGTAGCGGAATGGCGTGGGTGACTCAACATGGCAATCGGCCGCGCAGGCGGTCGAGGATGATCGATGCCGCCGCGCGCACCGACAGATGGTTATAATCGCCGGGGCCCAGGATTGGCGCGAGGATGCGGTCCGCGCGCTCCGCTATCTGAGGCGCCAGGCCGAAGCCGGTGCCGAACAGGATCAGCAAGGGCGGGCCGTCGCCTTCCAATTCCTGCCGCAACGCCTGATAGCTCACGCCCCCTTGCGTGCGCGCGGAAGTATGCACGATCAGCGGACGCACGCCGCACACGCCCTTGATGGATCCGATCACTTCGTCCAGATCAGTGACTATGGCGACGCGCTCCAGCGCCTCGCGGCGCAATGAGTCGAATTGGCGACCGTAGCCTTCAAGCCATCGATCGCGCACGCTCAGCGCGAAATCGCGCAACTCTTTTACCGGATGCGCCACGTACATCGCGCGGACGCCGTACGTGCGCGCCGACCGCGCCAGGTCGTGAAGGTCCAGGCTGGTAATCGCAGAGGCCACGATTGTGCCTCGCCGGTCGAGCACGGGATGATGGATCAGCGCGATAAAGAGGTCAGCCACGGGTGGTGCCGCCCAGCAGATCCGGACGGCGCTTGCGGGTTCTTTCCAACGCCTGCTCCCTGCGCCATCGGCGAATTTTCTCGTGATCGCCGCTGAGCAGCACGGGCGGCACCGCACTGGCACGGAACACTTCGGGCCGCGTGTATTGCGGATATTCGAGCATCCCGGAACCGAAGGATTCCTCATCCAGGGAGGCGCTGTTGCCGAGCACGCCCGGCAGCAATCGTGTTACCGCTTCGATCACGACCATCGCGGGAAGCTCGCCGCCGCTCAGCACGTAATCGCCGATCGACACTTCCTGGTCAACCAGATCACGCACTCGTTCGTCAACGCCTTCGTAGCGTCCCGCGACCAGCAGCAACCCCGGTTCGCGTCGGGCCAGGCCGGCGGCGACAGACTGGTTAAAAGGCTCGCCCTGCGGCGTCAGCAGCACGCGCCACAGCCCCGGACGGTCCGCCATGCGGGCGTCGATCGCGGCGGCGATCGGCTCCGGACGCATCACCATTCCGCTACCGCCGCCATACGGCTCGTCGTCGACCTGCCGGTAGCGGCCCAGCCCGTACTCGCGGAGATTATGCGTTTGAATTTTCACCAGGCCGCCGCGCACGGCCCGCGCCATGATCCCGCTGGCGAAGGGCGAGTCGAACATCTCGGGAAAAAGCGTAATGAGGTGAAATTCCATTTTGATCAGCGGCGCAGGGCTAATCCAGCAACCCCGGTATCGCTTCGATGATAACTCGCCGGCCCTCCAAATCGATCCGGCGCACAACGTCGTCGATGACCGGGATCAAAACCTCGCCGGTCCCGTTTTTGACCACCCACACGTCATTGGCGCCATTGAAAAAAATCTCATCGATACAGCCGAGCAGGCGCCCGCCGGTGGTTTCCACCGGCAATCCTATGACCTGGTAATAGTAGAACTCGTTGTCTTGTGCGGGAGGCAGATCGTCGATCGCAACGTATAGCTCGGTTCCCCGCAGCGCCTGCGCCTGGTCGACGGTTTCGATTCCTTCCAGTTCCACCTTAAGCGCGCCGCGACCCGCGCGCGCGGAGGATCGCACGCGATGCTCGGCCATCGTCCCGTCCCGTTCCATAAACAGGCGCTGAACCAGTTCCGGATCTGAATCCGGATTGTCGGGCCGCACGCGCACAGCGCCGCGCAGACCATGGGCGCCGACCACCCGACCAAATGCGATAAGACCCCGGTCTTTGAACTGATCCGGGGTCGTCATGAGGCCTTGAGGATTTGCGCAGCCGTGGGCGCGTCGCAATGACCGGGCGCAGGAGCGGCCCGGGTGACGGTGGCTGACGGCGCTGCGGTGGCGCGCCGATGTGCCCTCGCACTACTTCTCTTCGATGATCTCGAGAACCACCTTGCGGTTCGTTCGCGACGCGACCGCGTTAAGAATCGTTCTGATCGACTTGGCCGTCCGGCCCTGCTTGCCGATAATGCGTCCAAGGTCTTCCTTCGCCACCCGCAGCTCAAGCACCGAGGCGGTATCGCCCTGGGTCTCCTTCACCTCGACCGCATCAGGATTGTTTACCAAGTGCTTGGCCAGGAACAGGACTAAATCCTTCATGGGTCGGCTCCAGCGGAAAGATTTTCCGAGGCTTCGCTAGGCCGTGGCGGTCTGACGCCCCCTCTCGAGCAGGTTGGCCACAGTGACACTGGGCCGCGCCCCCGCCTTGAGCCATCGCTCCACCTGGTCGGTGCGCAGGTTGACCTTGGGGGGATCGCACGCGGGGTCGTAGGTGCCGATTTGCGCCACGTAACGTCCATCGCGCGGCGACGAAGATTCCGCGACCACGATGCGGAAAAACGGCTTTTTGCGCGCCCCCTGACGACGCAACCTGATCACTAACGCCATACTATATTCTTACTCCCTTGCTGTTCTAGCCGCCAATCCCAAGGCCGCGCATCATCGCGCGACCGCCGCCGGCCTTGGCGACCTTTTTCATCATCTTACGTGTCTGTTCGAATTGTTTCACGAAGCGGTTCACTTCCTGGACCGACGTGCCGCTGCCAGCCGCGATCCGCGCTCGGCGCGACCCATTGAGGATCAGGTGGTTGTGGCGCTCCTGGCGCGTCATTGAATCGATGATCGCCTTAATCCGCGAAAGCTCCTGCTGGGCCTCTTCGGAATCGACCTGGCTGGCGATCTTCTTAAACCCGGGAATCATCCCCAACAAGTCGCCCAAGGAGCCCATCTTCTGCAGCGCCGTCATCTGCTGCGCGAAATCCTCCAGCGTAAACTCATTCTTCTTGAACTTGCGCTCGAGTTCCTTGGCTTGCTTCTGATCGTAGGTCTGCTGCGCCTTTTCGATCAACGTCAGCACGTCGCCCATGCCCAGGATGCGCGAGGCCAGGCGATCGGGATGGAACACGTCGAAGGCGTCGAGTTTCTCGCCGGTGGCGGCAAACAGAATCGGCGCGCCGGTGACGGCACGGACCGATAGAGCCGCTCCGCCGCGCGCGTCGGAATCCAGCTTGGTCAGGATGACACCGGACAGCTTCAGGCGCTCGTGAAATCCCTGCGCGACATTGACCGCGTCCTGACCGGTCATCGCGTCGGCCACCAGCATCACATGATGGGGCCGCAGCACGGTCTGCAACCGCACCAGCTCATCCATCATCTCTTCGTCGATCTGCAGGCGGCCCGCGGTGTCGAGCAGCACCGCGTCGTAGCCGCCGACGTCGGCGCGTCCCAAGGCGTTGGTGGCGATTTCCACCGGGTCCTGGTTCTCGTGGCTCTCAACCACGGGCACGTCAATCTGGCGGCCCAGCACGCGCAGTTGCTCCATCGCGGCGGGGCGGTAAATGTCCACCGAAACCATCAGCGGATGGCGCTTGCGCTCGCCCTTGAGCCAGCGGGCCAGCTTGGCCAGCGAGGTGGTCTTGCCCGAGCCTTGCAGGCCCACCAGCATGATCTTGACGGGCGGCTTGACCTTCAGGTCGAGTTCCCGCGCGTTGCCGCCCATCACCTCGCGCAGCTCGGTGGCAACGAACCTGATCAGGTGCTGCTCAGGACTCAGCGATCGCAGCACTTCCTGCCCCAAGGCCTTGCGCTTGACGTGCTCGATGAAGTCCTTGACGACCTTGATATTGACGTCGGCTTCCAGCAGGGCGAGGCGGACTTCACGCACCGCCTCTTCGATATTGCTTTCGGTGATGCGTCCCTGCCCTCTAAGCTTCTTGAAGACTCCTTCGAGGCGATCGCTCAGGGTTTCAAACATGGCAGGTAAATGGGGAAAAAGGCTGTCCTTGGAATTTACTGGTGGAGATTCAACCTTAAGACGCGGCCCAGAGCCTTGTCAACGGGTCAGGATGCGGACCCTTTCCGGCCGCCGGAGCGCGAAATCAGCCAGGTTGAGCTGGCGATGACCGCTGTCTGCGCGGCCGCGTTGGTCACTTGGGCGTCCAGGAAGGCGGCGCCGCGCGTGCGCCGGATGACCCGGCCGCGGCCCTCAAGGCGCTGCGGAGTCAGCGCGCGCAGGTAACTCATCTTAAGTTCGGCGGTGACCGCCCATTCATCCTCTTCGAGCACCGAGCCGATAGCGGTGGACAGGATTTCATCGACAAACAGCGCAAGGTAGCCGCCCTGGATCGTGCCGAAGGGATTGATCGTTCCTTCAGGCTGAGATTCCCAGACCCACCGTGATTTTCCCGGGGTGAATTCGACCGGCCGCATCCCCAGCCTCCGGTTGGGCGTGGGAAATTCATCGACGCGGTTGTCGCGGATGATTCGGTTGAGTTCGATTTGCGGCGACGCCATTCCCGCTCCGAGGCTCTATAGCAGCGCCAGCAGTTCTTCGGTGATACGCAAAGTCAGTCCCCAGATTGGCTGCTCGCCGTAAAAAATCGCGGGGTAATCCTGGATCGAACCGCCACGGTTCCATTTGTAGTGGCCGCGGAAGCGGGGATCTCTAAGCGCCGCGAACGGAACGCTGAAGATTTCCGCCACCTCATGCTCGTCGGCGCGCAAATCGGTCGGCACTCCGATCACGCCCACGAACGGGGTGACCAGGTAGTTGCTGGTCATGGTGGCGGCCGTTGTCAGACGTCCCAGCACCTCGACGGTTTCCGGCCGCAGTCCTACCTCTTCCTGCGCCTCGCGCAAAGCGGTGGTCAAAATGTCGGGGTCTTCCGGTTCGGATCTGCCACCGGGAAACGCGACCTGTCCCTGATGGGTCGCGACAGTCGCCGAGCGCCTGATGAACAGCATGTACAGCTCGCCGTCGCGGTCGAAGATCGGCACCAAGACCGCAGCACGCACCTTGCCGCGGGTCCCAGCCGCGCCGTCGGGCCCATGCAGAGGCGCCAGGCGGCGGCGCAAAGTTTCAATCTCCTCGTATGGCATCGGACTCTGGCCACGATGCTAGCAGCCAATCGCGCGGCTCAGAAGCCGCATGTGAGGCTGCACGGGGTGTTTTTCGACACGCCTGGAGCGCAAGACGAGAGCCGCAGGGTCGCGACGCCGCCCGCGCCGGGCTATGCTGATGCCTTCGTCATGCGTTACCTGATCGGACGCTATCACGAGGTCGCGCTTAAGGGCCAAAACCGCTGGCGCTTCACCGCCCAGCTCAAGCGCAACCTGCTCGATATCATCCGCGATTACCGCCTCGGCGATATTCGCAGCGAGGGTCCGCGGCTGTTTGTCGAATTGCCCGACGAAATGGACGACACGACCGCAATTGAGCGCGGCGCGCTGCTCTTCGGCTTGCAGAATTTTACTCTGAGCCGCAGCATGGCGCCGGACCTGAAGGTCGTCGAGCGCGAGGTCCTGGCCGCGGTGCGCGGAACTACGGCCAAAAGCTTCGCGGTCCGCACGCGCCGGGAGAACAAACGATTCGCGCTCAACTCGATGCAGATTGACCGCGAGATCGGCGGCGCGGTCAAGCAGGCGCTGGACATCGCGGTGGACCTGGAGCATCCCGAACTGACCATCAATATCGAGCTCTTCACCGACCGGGCCTTCGTATCGATCGGCAAGCACCCCGGCGCGGGCGGACTGCCGGTGGGGATCAGCGGGCGCGCCGTGTCGCTGCTCTCGGGTGGAATTGACTCCCCTGTGGCGGCATACCGGATGATGCGCCGCGGGTTGCGGCTGGATTTCGTGCATTTCCACAGCTACCCGCTGCTCTCGCGCACCAGCCAGGACAAAGTGCGCGAATTGGCCGCGCATCTGGTCCGCTACCAGGGACGCGCCCTCCTGTTCCTGGTGCCGTTTGGAATGTTGCAGCGCGAAATAGTGGCGCGCGTGCGCCGCCCTCTGCGGGTGGTACTCTACCGGCGCTTCATGATGCGGATTGCCGGCACGATCGGTGCGCACATCGGAGCGCAGGCGATGGTCACTGGCGAAAGCCTGGGCCAGGTGGCCTCACAAACGCTGGATAATATGCAGGTGATAGAGCGCGCCGCCGTGCTGCCGGTCATGCGTCCTCTGATCGGGATGGACAAGAACGAAATCATCGAGCAGGCGCGCCGGCTCGAAACCTTCGAAACCTCGATCATCCCGGACCAGGACTGTTGCACGCTGTTCGTGCCCCGCCATCCTGAAACCCACGCCCGCATCGAAGAGGTCGAAGCGGCGGAGTCCGCACTCGACGTGGAGCGCTTGGTAGGCGAGGCCGCGGGCGCCGCGGAACGCGTCGAGCTGAGCTTCCCCGCGCGCAAAGTTGGGACAACCGGCGCCGAGATTGCGCAGCCGAAGCTGAATTTTTGAGTTTGATCGCGCAGACCCCCGTTAGTGGTTGAAGCGATGAGTCACCCGCACCCACGACTGCAATGGTGGGAGAGCAGACAGAAAGAAAGGCCGGTAGTTTTGTGACTCGCCGGCGTCTGCGTACATGTCCAGAGACGCCTGGAGTTTCTACATTACGCTGATTAGTGCACTTGCCTGCCGGACAAGAATCGCTTCGCGTTGATTCCTCTGCTGCCCTCGCTGACGCTCTGTTGGTCGGAATGACAAAGGCGCCCGCAAGATCGCCCTCCAGGTGAACGGTGGGAAAAGGCCGTGCCTGGAGAATCTGTTTCAGCGCAGCATCGCTACTGCCACTATGATTGTGAGCACGGTTATCGGGATGCCGACCAGCAGGTGCTCGCGGAAGTCAACTTCCACGCCGCGGCGGCGCGCGTTTTCGACCACGATCAAGTTGGCGATCGAACCCAGCAGCGTCAGGTTGCCCGCATAGGTGCTGACGGCGGCTAGCAGCAGCGCGACGCGCTGGGAACTCCCCAACAGCGGAAACAGCGGCCGAAACAGGAGCACAGCGGGAACGTTGCTCACGAGGTTGGATAGGACAGCCACCGTGGCCGCCAGCACGGCGGGATGGGTCAACCGCTCCACGTCAACCACCTTTATGATATCCATCTGAAAACCCGTTCTGGCGGCGCCGCCCACCACCACGAACAAGCCCGCGAACATCAGCAGCATCGTCCAGTCCACTTGGGCGTAGACCAGATCGGGCCGCACGTTTTGCACCAGCAGCATCACAGCGGCCGCACTTAGCGCGACGACGCCGGTGGGAAATCCCATCGCGAAGCAGACCAAAGTACCCCCGGTCACCATTGCGGCCTTGAATGCGGCCGGTTTGTCCAAGCTGATGCCCGGCTCGCTCTGCGGGGTCGAAGCGACGCGGCGTTTGCCCCGCAAGGTGCGCCGGTAGATCCACGCAATGATCGCATAGTCGATGACCAGGCCCACGATCGCTCCAGGCGCCAGACGGATCAGAAACGCCATGTACTCCAGATGCGCGAAGCCCGCCACGATCATGTTCTGCGGATTCCCGGTGACGGTCGCCGCGCTGCCGATATTGCTGGCGGTAGCCAACCCCAGCAGCAGCGGTACCGCCGGCAGCGCAGCCTGCGCGGCCGCGTCGATCACTACCGGCGCCAGCACCAGGCAGATCACGTCGTTGACGAAAAAGGCCGCCAAAACCCCGGACAACGCGACGGTCGTAGCCAACAACCCAAAGCCGGTATGCGCCCGCCCGAAGACCCGCTCCGCAAGCCAGGTAAACACCCCCGACAGGCGCAGGTTGGCGACGATGATCATCATGCCGAGCAGTAGCGCGAGGGTGTGGAAGTCCACCGCATTGAGCGCCGCGTTCTGGCTCAGGGCTCCGGACACCACCATCGCGACTGCGCCGATCAACGCCACTCCGCATCGATCGACTCGCACCATCGGCAGCTTGCCCACCGCGAGTCCGGCGTAGGTGATGGCGAAGATGGCGAGCGGCAGCGCGGTGGCGGCATTCATCAAGTCCCTGATTGTCGGGACCTGACGCCGCCCAATCAAGCAATCACTTGGCCGGCGAGGTGGACATGTGCGGATCGGCGCCCGAAGCGCAGGTCACGAACCAATCCGGCGAGGTGGTGCCAATCTGATGCCATTCCATGTTGGTCAGGCGGCCGTTGCGCCAATCGTCGGCGAACTTGCGGCGCGCCACCTCGCATTCACCCCGCGAAGAAAAGTTGGCAACCGAGGTGAGCCGCAACGACGACGTAACCATTCCCTGCTCCATCTTGTGCAGCGCCATCGGATCCTTGAGTTCCTGCGGATCCGGCGCCATCAAGTACCACGTTTCGGCCATCGCGGGTGAAACCAAAACCACCATCCCGAGCAGCGCGAACAGTAGTGCCTTCAATCGACTGCCCTCCCTTAGTCCTTCGGCGATTTTGCGCATATTCGATTGCCGATGGTCAATATTGCTTAGCTCAAATACCTCGCAAAGGCCATTACTGAAAACCAATGGCGGCGATGATAGACTTGGGAACCTGATGACGGACCCGGATGACAAGCCGTTTCGAGTCGGGGAGCTTGACCACGTGGTGCTGCGCTGCGCCAACCAGCAGCGCGCGCTTGACTTTTACACCAGGATTCTCGGCCTCATGGAGGAGCGGCGCATTGAAAAAATCGGGCTAATCCAGTTGCGCGCCGGTCAATCGATGCTCGACCTTGTTCCGGCGCAAGGATTGTCGCAAGACGGCCGCAACGTCGATCACTTCTGTCTCGGTATTGAAAACGACAACTTCGACGCGCTGCTCGCGTACCTGCGCGAACACGGCGTGGAGATAGTCGGCGAGCCGGGGACGCGCTATGGCGCCCGCGGCATGGGATTGTCGGTTTACGTGCTCGACCCCGAAGGCACGTGGTCGAGCTCAAGCAGATTCCGGGGGCGCGCTGATTCCTCCTCCCGGCCGAGCCAACATACAAGCCAGAGAAGGAATCGCCAAAACCTTTCCGCACGGCCTGCTAGTGGTCCCTTCTCTGATGCCAGTAGGCGTCTTCCCACCTGACCGGCACGACGCGCGGCAGTTCTCCACCCATCACCTCAATCCGTATTCCGGCACGGCCGAAGCTGACTACACGACCGCGCATCCATTGGTGGGCGGTGTAGTGGAACCAGACCAGATCGCCGTTGTGAACCGTTTGAGGCCTCGGCCTGCCGTGTCCCTGACGTTGGCGCGCGCGCGCCGATTGGGCAGCGTTCAAATCATCCGGACCGCTCTGTCGAATCATGAAGCACCGTCAAGCCGCTCCGATCTGGCCCTGATGGCAGTTGGTGATCCACTGCTCGATGCGGGAGCGCAAAAAACGCCACTCGGAGCCCAGTCTGAAGGCCGGAATCTGGCCGCGCTTGGTCAGCCGGTACACGGTGCTCTCATGGCACCTGAGAAACTTCGCGACTTCGTGCAGTGTCATCACGGTTTCGGAGCCTACTTCTAGTTGATCCACGATCATTTCCTCCATAGCCGACGCATCCGGCGCGTCCGCGGCGGCCAATTTGCCGCTCGCCGCGGAGGCAAGCCCTGCGTCTCCTTGACTCAGGGCCCATTCACCCCTCGCCTCGCGTCCTTTTATCCCTAAACAAGCGGATCTATGTCATCCCCGCATTTTTTTTGCGGCAACCATAGGTACAATTATCATCGGTCCGTTGTGTTTCTGCACAGCCACTCCTCGTCTGCCACATGTGGACAACTATCCTCTTGTTTATCACAGTTTTCCCGCTGAATACAAATCCTACAATCTGACAATATTCTGCCATCGACCCGCTCAGGGGATCAAACCGCGGCGTGTTGGCCACTGCAGAAGGTATCGGTACCATACCCGATGTCGTTTTAGGGCGGATGTCCCTGGCGGGGATTACGCCGCCGCCAAACGGCAGTCGGGAAAGGAGCTGACAGGGCGCATGGCCGATCTCAACAGCGTCGATACGATCGTGGTGGTGCTGATGGAAAACCGGTCCTTCGACCACTTGCTGGGCTACCTCAACCTGCCCGCTGCCAAGCGGATTGCCGTGGACGGAATACAGGATGACCCGGCCTGGCGTCAGCGCTACGCGAATCCCGGGCCGCCCAACGACTTCATGTATGAAGCCACGGCGCTGCGCGGGCTTCACGTCGCCGACCCGCCCCATGAGCGCGCCAATATAGCGATCCAACTGGGCGCCCCGAATGCGGAGCACGTTTTTCCGATGAAGGGCTTCATCCAGAGCGCGGGCGGGAATTCGGAAGTGATGCAGTATTACGGGGCCGATACCGTGCCGATCACCGACTTTTTCGCGCACAACTTTGCGGTTTGCGATAAATGGTTCGCGCCGCTGCCGGCCGGCACCCAGGCCAATCGACTGATGGCGATGAGCGGGCAGTCCGAAATCGATACCAACGTCAGCACGCCCCTGCAATTTCCCGATCAGCAGCTCGTTTACGATTGGCTGACCCAGCACAACGTGCGCTGGCGCGTTTACCATCAAGGCTTTTTTCCGTTCTTCTCGATGATGCCGCGCTGGTACCCGCAGATGGTGGTGAGCGATTCCTTCCGGCGCTTTGAGCGCCTGAAACTCGACTTCGAGCTGGAAACCGACGCCACCTTTCCCGAGGTGATTTTCGTCGAACCCACGTATACCGACTCGCCGCACGTCGGCGAGGGCACCGACGACCATTCGCCGTCATCCGTGCTTGGAGGACAGGCCTTTTTGCTCGATATCTACAGCGCGCTCATCTCCAACCCGCTCAGATGGCGCAAGACGGTAATGATCCTCAGCTACGATGAACATGGCGGCTTCTTTGATCACGTGCAGCCGCTGCCGATCGTGACAAAGGATCCCAAGGGAAAGTACCCGGACTTCATCAGCACCGGCCTGCGCGTGCCGTCGATCGTGATCTCACCGCTGGTCACTCCGGGGAAAATCTACAGCCAACCGCTCGATCACACGTCGATGCTGAAATTCATCGGCCAGAAATTCGGCGGCGGCAAATACGGCCCCGGAGTCGATGATCGTCCGCTGGTGGGCAGTGTGCTGGACGTGCTCGATCTGAATGCTCCCCGGCAGGTTATTCCGCCCGCTCCGGATGCGTCGTTAATACCCTCGGCCGACGCCTACGTGCGAGGTTTCAAGACCCAAACCGAAAACGTCAAAATCTTCCAGGACGTTACTCACCAACTGACGGTGACCCCGGAATACCGCCACGCGCTGGCAACCAAGTTCCCCGAGCATCGTGACTTCCTCGGTATTTAAGTTCGGGCCGGGTTGTTTGGGATCGGCAGCCCGATCGCGATATCAGGGCCCGTAGCCGGGGGCCCGACTGAGTCGATAGAAGACTGGCCCGTTGTTTACTCCTTGGGCCAGATCAGGATGTGCTCGGCGACGAACAGGCCCACCGAGCTGCCGATGAACTTGGCGGCGTCTTCGGCCAACGCCGAGGATTGCGCTACCACCGCCATCGCGCGCTGTGCCGCATCGGCGTCGTCGAACCACAGATGCGCGATCCCGTCCCATTGCGGCTCGCAAAAGTTGTACACGCTGTCGATCGTATGACACTGCACATAGCGGCGCAGATCCAGTTCCCGCAGCGCAATCGGAGTGTGCACGTCCAGCCAATGCTGGCGGAAATCGGGCACGGTCAAGCCCGGCCTGCGCTTGATCATGAACATCCCCTTCACCATGCCCTTGACCCGCGCTCCGTCCAGGATCACATGGTCAACGGTGGTCAGGTTAAGCGAGCGGCTCACGTCGACGAAATTCAGTTCATCGGCTCTGAACTTCATGTATTGCGCGCTGGAAGTGAAGGCGGTGAGGGCCGCCTCATTCTCGTACCAGACTTCCGCGACGGCGCCGTAGTCCACCTCGCTCGGCGGCACCGCCACCCGATGGCTCTGGACGTAACGGACCAGGGCGGGAATACGTTGGTCGCCGGCGGCCTTGATGTGTTGACGGCGGTAATAGTGGGAGAACTGTTCCTGGGTGAAGTCGGCCCGTCTGGGCATGAAGAAATGGTGATGAATCATAAACTCACCCTCCACGAAACGGAACAAACTGTAGCGCTTTAGCGCTTTTGCCAAGCGGCGCGCAAGCGCGAGCGTGCCCTGCAAAAGGGCAGTTTTGCGGCCTCAATCAAACGGGTTCGCATTGCTTCGGACTGTGCATAACCTTCGCGCGGTTACTGGCAAAGTTATGCTATTTCGACTAGAGAACACTTCGAACTGCGCAGGTTACCGTACCGGTGTCCTGCTTCGAAATGAGGTATACTCAAATCGACTCCTATCCGGCTCGCTTCTTTCGATATTTCCATCGCAGCTACATCGTACAACGCGCCCTGTTTGGCACCGCGCTGGCCGTCTTCCTGGCGCTGTGGTCCGGTTCGGGATTGGCGCAGCGGACGGCGCCGGTGGTCGTGTTTTTTTCACCCCAGGGAACGGTCAAACAGGTGCGTCAGGTCACGGCCCGTTTCTCGCAGCCGATGGTTCCGCTGGGCGATCCGCGCGTCAACGCGAACGCTTTTGTGGTCAACTGCCCGGGGGCGGCCGGCAAGCCACGTTGGATCGACAGCCGCACCTGGTCTTACGACTTTAACAATGATCTCCCCGCGGGCCTGCGCTGCACCTTCACCCTGAGCCCAGGGCTGAAGACGCTGCGCGGTGCGACCTTTGCCGGCCAGCCGCAATTTACCTTCGACACCGGCGGGCCTTCGATCGTCGAATCGCGCCCGTGGTCCGACAGCACCGATATCGACGAGAGCCAGGCCTTTGTCCTGATTCTGGACGCGCAGGCCGACCCGCAATCGATCCTTCAGCACGCCTACTTTGCCGTCGAAGGCATTCCGCAGATGGTGGGCGCAACCATTATGGGCGGCACCGACCGCGACCTGCTGCTGACACGCTTCAAAAATTTTATCAGCAAGCGGCCCGTCGTGATCCTCCAGGCCAGGCAGCGGTTTCCCGATAACGCCGCCATCCGGTTGATTTGGGGCAAGGGAATCAGGACCACAACGGGCATCGCCACCACCGAAGACCAGGAATACAAGTACAAAACCCGCAAGGCCTTCGAAGCCAAATTCACCTGTGAGCGCGAGGTCGCGAAGGGGCCATGCATCCCGCTGACGGCGATGACCGTCTCGTTTTCGTGGCAGGTTGCCGCCACACAGGCGCGCCGGGTTGCGCTGATTGCTCCTGGCGGCAAACGGCTAAGCCCGAAGATGGGCCACGAAGTGGAAGTCTCCTCGCTCACCTTCGACGGACCCTTCGCCGAGTCCGCGCAATACACGGTTGATGTTCCGCACGACCTGGTGGACGAAACCGGGCGCGTGCTGGCCAATCCGTCGCGTTTTCCGCTCGCGGTCCGCACCGATCAGTTTCCACCGCTGGCCAAGTTCTCGGCTCGCTTCGGTATTCTGGAGCATGCCGATCCGGTTCTGCCCCTGACGGTGCGCAGCCTGGAGCCTGAGATCCACGGCGCCACGCTCGATCTGGAGGGCGGCACGACTGCCCACGGATCGCGAATCTATGACCTGCTCTCCCACATAGAGGCTACTTACTGGCGCGTTCCGCCCAGCGCGGGCACGGTTCTGACCTGGCTGAAAAAGGTGGCCGAAGCCAATCGCGATGAATCCGTGTTCGGCGCCGGACCAGGCGCGGGCGCCAAGACCTTTACCATCCCGAAGCCCAACGGCGCCAAGGCCTTCGAAGTGATGGGCATTCCGCTCAAGGATCCGGGTCTGTATATCGTCGAATTGAGCAGCGCGAAGCTCGGCTCCGTGCTGCTGGGCGGCAACCAGCGGATGTTCGTGCCGACGATCGCGCTCGTCACCGATATGGCTGTGCATTTCAAGCAGGGACACGATAACTCGCTGGTGTGGGTGACCTCGCTGGAAACGGCCCAGCCGGTTGCGGGGGCGGACGTGACGATTGCGGATTGCAACGGCACCGAACTGTGGAGCGGCCACACCGACAGGCGCGGAATCGCGCTGGTCCCGCGGTTAGAAGCATTCGACAACCTTCCCAACTGCCTGGGGGAAAGCAGCATAGATACCAGCAAGGATCCCGACTACTACTCAACCGGGAACGACGCGCTGCGCCCGGTGAGCCATGAACTCCTGGTGACCGCAAGTTCAGGCGGCGATTTCAGTTTCGATCGCACCGGATGGCAGAACGGGATCGAGACGTATCGCTTTCATTTGACCACCGAATGGCGGCCGACCAACGTGGGAGCCACCACGGTGTTCGATCGCACGCTGTTTCGTGCCGGCGAAACGGTTCACATGAAGCATTTCTTCCGCACCAGGACTATCGACGGCTTTGGGATGGCGGCGCCGGACAAGCTTCCGGATGCGATGACCATCAGCCTGGTCGGCGGCGACCAAACCTACGACTTCAAGCTGCAATGGCGCGACAACGGCACGGCAGAAAACACCTGGGACATCCCCAAGGGTGCAAAGCTCGGCGCCTATACCGTGACCCTGGTCCGCCACAACAAGACCGGACCGACACCGACGCCGTCTGACGATCAAGGCGGAGACACAACTGACGCAACGACCGAGTTCGTGAGCGGAGCGTTCCGCGTCGAGGAATTCCGTGTGCCGCTGATGAAAGCCGCCGTCCGTCTCCCCACGGGTCCGCAGGTCCGCGCCTCCACACTGCCGGTGGACGTCAGCGTTGCATACCTTTCGGGCGGGCCGGCCAAGGGATTGCCGGTTACGCTGCGCAGCCAGATCACCACCGATGCAACGATTTCATTCCCTGACTTGGACCGTTTCACCTTCGTCAACGGCCCGGTCAAGGAAGGCGTGGTCAAAAACGAGGAATGGGAAGATTCTGGCGGCGGCGAGCAAACCAGCCCGGGTATTCATCAGCGCACCGCGCTGGTGCTAGACGCGGCGGGCGGCGCACGCACCCAGATCACCGGCATCCCACCGGCGCAAACCCCGGTCTCCATCCAGGCCGAACTGGAGTACCGCGACCCCAACGGTGAGGCGCAGACCGTTTCCAACTCCGTCACGGTATGGCCGTCGAGGCTGTTAGTGGGTATCTACGGCGGTTCGTGGACATCCTCGGCCGGTGCCAAGGTCCATCTTGCGGTCGTGGACCAACAAGGCAAACCGGCCGCGAACGCTGCGGTCAAGGTGCTTTTGTTCAGCCATCGGACCTACTCCTACCGCAAACGCCTGGTTGGCGGATTTTACGCCTACGAGAACACAGTTGAAACGCGTGCCGCGGGTGCGCTGTGCAGCGGCAAGACCGACGTACGTGGGCTTGTGGACTGCAGCGGGAAACCCGCCCTGACGGGTTCGGTCCTGGCGCAGGCGGCGGTCACCGACGACGGCGGCAACACCAGTTATGCCAACACCGAGATTTACATCCCCAGCGAGGGGCGTGAATGGTTCGAGGGGCAGGATACGGATCGCATGGATGTGGTGCCGGAAAAGCCGCGGTACCAGCCCGGCGAAACCGCGCGCCTCCAGGTGCGGATGCCTTTTAGCGCGGCCACGGTGCTGGTGACGATCGAACGCGAAGGAATTCTGGCCGCGTCGGTCTTTGCACTAAGCGGCAAGGATCCGGTCATCAAGGTCCCGATCCACGACTACGCACCGAACGTGTTCGTGTCGGTGTTCGCCGTGCGCGGACGCATCGGTTCGATCCAGCCTACGGCGACAGTCGATTTGGGCAAGCCCGCCTTCAAGCTCGGCATCGCGGAAGTGCGCGTGGGGTGGCGCGATCATGAATTGAAGGTTGCGGTTGACGCCGATCGGCCCGTGTATCACGTGCGCGAGAAGGCGCACGTGAAGATCGCGGTCAAAGCCGCCAGCGGCGCGCCGCTGCCCCCGGGAGCGGAGGTCGCTGTGGCCGCCGTCGATCAGGGCCTGCTCGAACTCAGTCCCAACGGCAGTTGGAAGCTGCTCGACTCGATGATGGGCGAGCGGCCCTACCAGATCGAGACTTCGACCGCGCAGATGCAGGTGGTCGGCAAGCGCCATTACGGATTGAAGGCGCTGCCGCCCGGCGGCGGCGGCGGACGGCAGACTACTCGCGAACTGTTCAACACGCTGCTGCTGTGGAAAGCGGTGGTCCCGCTGGATGACAACGGCCAGGCGCAAGTGGAGGTCCCGCTCAACGATTCGCTGACCAGCTTCAAGATCGTCGCCGTCGCCAGCGCAGGCACGGGTCTGTTCGGCACCGGCTCGACCAGTATCAGGTCCACCCAAGACCTGATGCTATTTGCGGGCGTCTCGCCGCTTATCCGCAATGGCGACGTTTTCGATGCGATGTTCACGGTGCGCAACGCGTCGGAGCGCGCCTTCGACGCCAGTGTCAGCACCAGGGTTGACGGTCTGCCCAAGGCGCAACAACCGGTTCAAAAGCTGCAACTGGGGCCAGGCGACGGCAAGACAATTAGCTGGCGGATTGACGTGCCGATGGGCGTGGCCGAACTCAAATATCATGTGGACGCGACCTCGGCTGCGGGCGGTCCCTCCGACCATCTGCTGATAAAGCAGCGCGTGGTAAGCGCGGTGCCGGTACGAACCTACCAGGCGACGCTGCTGCGATGGGAAAAGCCGATCCAGCAGCCGATCGCGCGCCCCGCCGACGCGTTGCCGGACGCAGGCGGCGTGGCGGTGACGCTCAGCCCGTCGCTGGTGGCGGGACTCAACGGCGTTCGCCAGTGGATGCGCGATTATCCGTACTCCTGCCTTGAACAGCGCACCTCGCGCGCCGTTGCGCTGGGCGACCCCAAGCTGTGGCAAGGCATCGTCGCGGATCTGCCTTCCTACACGGACTCCGACGGATTGCTCAAATACTTCCCCAGCATGGACCAGGGCAGCGACGTCCTGACCTCCTATTTTCTCGCGCTGACCAACGAGGCCGGGCTCCAGATTCCGTCCGCCGCACTGGAGAAGATCGAAAATGGCCTGGGCGACTTCGTGGCAGGCAAGGTGGTACGCTATGAGTCCATCGCTACGGTGGACCTGCCGATGCGCAAGCTGGCGGCGATTGAGGCGCTAGCGCGCGTTGACAAGGCCAAACCGGGCATGCTCGGCACGATCACGATCGATCCCAACCTGTGGCCCGACTCCGCCGTGATCGACTGGTGGAGCATCCTGCTGCGGATGAAGTCCGCGCCGCAGCGTCAGGCGCGCATGAAGGCTGCCGAGCAGATCATGCGCTCGCGCCTTAACTGGCAAGGAACGGGCGCGCATCTTTCGGGCAGCGATTTGTGGTGGTTGATGATCGCGCCCTCGACCAACCAGGTGCGGCTGGCCCTGCTTTTGCTCGACAACGATCTCTGGCGCGACGATTTGCCCAAGGTGATGGTTGGGGCGATGGGGATGCAGTCGCGCGGGGCCTGGCCAACCACCACTTCCAATGCGTGGGGGACGCTGGCGGTCGGCAAGTTCGCGCACGCGTTCGAGTCCAAGCCGGTTTCCGGCATCACCACAGCCGCCATCGCCGCGGCCAAGCAGCGCCTCGAGTGGGCAAGCGATCCCAAGGGCGGCACCTTGGACTTCGCATGGCCGCCAGGTCCGGCCGACTTGAGCGTCGATCACTCAGGCAGCGGCAATCCGTGGGTCCAGGTGCGCGCCAACGCCGCAATCCCGCTCAAAGCTCCGCTTTCCAGCGGCTTTCAGATCACGAAGACGCTGACACCGGTCGAGGCGTCCAGTAGCAGCGGATGGCGCGTGGGGCAGCTCGTGCGCGTTCACCTCAAGATCGAAGCGCAGACCGATATGACCTGGGTGGTGGTGAACGATCCGATTCCCGCCGGTGCCTCGCATCTGGGCACCGGCCTGGCGCGCGATTCCCAGATCGCCACCTCCAGCGAGAACCTGAACAATGAAAACTACCTGTGGCCGGCCTTCATCGAACGCGCCTTCGAGGGCTTCCGCGCCTATTACGACTACGTGCCCAAGGGCACTTTCGAGATTGAATACACCATCATGTTGAACCAGGCCGGAACCTTCCAGCTTCCGGCCACGCGAGTGGAGCCGCTTTACGAACCGGAGATGTTCGGCGAGTCGCCCAATGCGCCGTTCGTGGTCGCACCGTAAGATGAAACGCGCTTCGATATGCGCCGCCGCGGTTGCCGCGATTGCGGCGATTGCATGGTGGATGATTCCACCGGCAGGCGTGCCTCGCTTCGATGAAGTGCGCTTGCGATGGCGCCCCTCCGACGCGCAATTGCTCGATCGCCACGGCGAGCCCCTGCACGAAGCGCGCATCGACCGGCACGGGCGGCGCCTGGCTTGGACCGCCCTTGATGACATCTCGCCGGCGCTGGTAAGCGTCGTGATCCGCTCCGAAGACCGGCGCTTCTGGCAGCATCATGGCGTTGACCTTCCGGCTATTGCGCGTTCGGCGGGAGCGCTGATGCTCTCGCGGCGCGGCGCGGGCGGCGCCAGTACGATCACGATGCAGCTGGCGGCGCTGCTTGACCCAGCGCTCGCGCCGGCGCATCTCCGCAAGAGCCTGTGGCAGAAACTCGTACAGATGAAGGCCGCGTGCGGGATGGAACGCACATGGTCCAAGCGCCAGATTCTTGAAGCGTACCTCAATCTCGTCACTTACCGCGGTGAATTGCAGGGAGTGAGCGCCGCGGCGCGCGTGATGTTTGGCAAGCAGCCGGACGGTATCAGTCCCGGCGAGGCAGTGGTGATGGCAGAGCTGCTGAAGGCGCCCAACGCGCGCAAGGCGGCGCTGGCGCGGCGCGCACGGGCTTTGCGCAATGCGCTCGGCCCGGAGGCGCCGGCGCCCGAAGAGATCACCGACGCCGTAAACCGCGCCACGTCGGTGCGGGGCAGTGATTTCACCCGCGTTGCGCTCGCGCCCGGGTTAGCTGAACGATGGCTGACCGGCGCCCACCGCTCGCTGCGATGCACCCTGGATCGTGGCCTGCAAAGCTTTGCCACACGCACCCTGCGCAGCCAGATTCTCCAGGTGCACGATCGGCACGTCACCGACGGCGCGGTGCTGGTGGTGGACAACGCCAGCGGCGAGGTATGGGCCTACGTCGCCGGCAGCGGCGATTTGTCCAGCGCTGCATATGTCGATGGCGTGCGCGCGCCGCGCCAGCCCGGCTCGACGCTCAAGCCCTTCCTGTACGGACTGGCCTTGGAGCGCCGTCTGCTCACGCCGGCCTCGCTGTTGCTGGACACGCCGCTGGAACTGCCTGAAGAGCGCGGCCTTTACCGCCCGTTGGACTACGACCGCCAGTTTCGCGGATTGGTGTCGATGCGCACGGCGCTGGCGTCATCGCTCAACATCCCCGCGGTGAGAACCGCGTCGCTGCTCGGCGTCGAAGCGCTGGCAGAGCATCTGCGTCGCCTGGGCTTCGAGGAAATCATCGAAGAGGGCGATTATTACGGCGCGTCGATCGCGTTGGGCTCGCCCGATGTAAGCCTGTGGAACCTGGTCAAAGCCTACCGCACGTTGGCTGACGCCGGCGTGTTGTCCCCGCTACGTCTGTTTTCCTCCGATGTCACTTCGACGGCGCGCATCTACTCGCCCGCAACCGCATACCTGGTTTCCGACATCCTGGCCGACCGCGCCAGCCGCAGCGCCACCTTCGGGTTGCAGAACAGCCTTGCCACGCGCTACTGGAGCGCCGTGAAGACGGGAACCAGCAAGGACATGCGCGACAACTGGTGCGTCGGCTACACGCGCCGCTTCACCGTGGGAGTGTGGGTCGGCAACTTTTCAGGCGCCGCGATGCACAACGTGACTGGAATCACGGGGGCGGCGCCGGTGTGGCTTGAAGTGATGAACTACCTCTATGAGCGCTACGGCGGTGGAGCTGTCCCGCGCCCGGAGGGTCTGCGCGAACAGACGGTCGAGTTTCCCGAGGCTGTCGAGCCGGCGCGTCCCGAATGGTTCATCGCGGGCACCGAGCCCGGCACCGCGCTGGTGCGGCTCAACAATCGAAATCCGCGCATCCTGTCGCCCGCGGCCGATACAATCATCGCACTGGATCCGGATATCCCGCGTCCGCTGCAACGCGTCACGTTCGAAGCCGGACCCGCCACCACCAGTGCGCGCTGGAAGCTGGACGCCCGCGACATGGGTTCGGCGGCAGAACTCGTGCTGTGGCCGCCAACCCCCGGCGTCCACGTTCTGGCGCTGACGGATCGATCCGGCCGCGCGCTGGACCAGGTCTCGTTCAAAGTCCGCGGCTCTGAGTAGTTACGCCAGGCGTTTGAGGCGAGCCTTTCTGATGGTTTCGGCGATCGCGTCGGGATTGGTTATGTTCTGCATCCGGATCAGAAAGTCGGCGCTGGCGGCAGAGGAGACCACTACCGTGCCGATGCCGAACAAGCGCTGCGACAGGGTGCGAGTGACTTCGACGGAGCGGATATCGACCAACTCGACTTCGCGGCGCATCTGGCTCAGGAGTCCGCGCCGCTCAATCAGACGCTCCGAAGTGATGCTCCAGTTCGTTGCGCGCCGCGAGACGATTGCGGAGACTGCGATCAACAGGCTCAGGACGAACAAGCCGATGGCGATCGGTCTGGCTTCGGCGTGCCGCGTGGCCAGTGCCGCAATTGCCATCGCCAGCAGAACAATGGCGGCCGCAAACGATCCGAAGTAGGTCCACCACGATGTCAGGATCCGACTGAGCGCGAATTCATGTCGCGACTCGGGATGCGGAAAAAACATCCGCGTGCCGCATCGCGAGCAGAACGCCGCCCCGGCAGCCGCCTCGGTGCCGCATTGGGGACATCTCATCGCGCCATTGCCGCTCCCTGATTTGAATCGCTCATCCGTCCCTTCTTATTGTCTGCACATTCTACACGTCAAAGAGCCCGTGCTCGATGAAAAACAGGACGGTCAGTCGTGCTGCTCTCCCGCATTCCGGCCGGGCGGCGAATTCGGTGGTCAACCGCCGCAACGATCGGGTAAGTTCCGCTTGATGCGGTAGGTGCGGTAGGTGCGGCGCAACTCGCCGCCGGGCGGCCGCATTTTCACGGAGGTTTTGCGATGGACCGCGATAAAGGGATCCTGTCTGGAGTTCGCGTCGTCGAAATGGGCCAGTATCTTGCCGCTCCATCGGCGGCCAAGATGATGGCCGGGCTCGGCGCCGACGTAATCAAGCTGGAGATGGCGCCGCGGGGAGACCTCAACCGCCACTACACCTTGATCAAAGGTCAGAGCGTGTCGCACATGGTGCAAAACCACGGCAAGCGCAGCGTTTGTATCGACGTGAAACGGCCTGAAGGGGCGGCGGTCGCGGCCGACCTGGTCGGGCACTGCGACGTCTTCGTGGAGAACTTCAGCCCCGGCGTTCTCGCCAAGTACGGACTTAACTGGGAGGTGCTGAGAGCGCGCAATCCGCGCCTGATCATGTGTTCGATCTCCGGCTTCGGACAGGACGGCGTCAACGCGCAGAAACCCGCCAACGATATTATCGCGCTGGCCATGGCCGGCACGCTCCACCTGATCGGGTACCCTGACCGTCCGCCGGCGATTCCGGCGGTTAACATCGGCGACATGACTTCGGGAGCGCACGCGCTGGCCGCGGTTTGCGGCGCTTTGTTTCATCGCGAACGCACGGGACTCGGCCAGTATATCGACATCTCGATGGTCGAATGCATGGCCTCGTGGAACGACGGCGGCTATCTCTTCTACCAGGCCAGCGACGGCAAGTTGAACCCGGTCCGCATGGGATCCGACTTTCCCGCCGTCGCGCCGATGGGAATCTTCAAAGCCCGCGACGGTTACGTGGCGATCACCATTCTTTACGACCAGTGGGAGCTGTTCGCGCGAATCATTGGGCGGCCCGAGCTGGGCAGCGACCCCCGCTACGACACGTTGCCCAAGCGCCTGGAGCGCAGAGCCGAAGTCAACCAGACAGTCGAGACCTGGCTGCAGTCCTTCGAAAGCCGCGACGAACCGCTCGCGATTCTGGAACGCAACCATATCCTGAGCGCGCCCGTATTCGACGTGCCGCAGGCGATGACCTCGTCCGCCATAAAGGGGCGCGGCGCGCTGCAGGACCTCACCTATCCCGGCGTCGGCACGGTATCGATTTCGCGGGCCCCTCTGCGATTTTCCGGCGCCAAGGTCGAGATACCGCGTCCCGCGCCCGCGTTGGGCGAACATAATGCCGAGATCCTCGGCGGCTTGCTGGGCTATACCGAAGCGAAGATCGCGGCCCTGGCTGAAGCGGGCTTGCTGGTCGGGGAGCCGGCTGCCCGCAATCGCTAACGCAAAACCTGGCGCTGCGTTAGGATGGGCGCGTAGAACGGATATCAAAACACAGAGGGAGCACGCAGATGGCACAACTTGCAATCGTACTGATGCCTGGGTCGCAGACGCAGATGACCGAGCTTGCCCGCGAGGCCGAGGACGCCGGTTTTGCCGGCGCGTGCATGCCGGAACTGGTAAACGACGGCCTGATGTGTTGCTACGTGATGGCCGCCGCAACCAAGAAAATCAGGCTCATCACGTGGATCGTCAACGTCTACTTCCGCCATCCATGGCTGTGTGCGGCGGCCTCGACGATGGTGCAGGACGTGTCGGGAGGACGATTCACGTTGGGGCTCGGCGTCAGCCATCGGCCTTTCATGCAGGCCCTTGGAATCGACATGGGCAACGCGCGCGACAAGCTGCGCTCCTTCACGGTTTCCATCCGCAAGATTTTTAATGGGGAGATGAATATCGGCGTGGCGGCGCGCAAACCCAAGACCCCGATCCCGATTTATTATGGAGCGCTGGCGCTGGAAACGGCGCGTCTGGCCGGCGAGCTGGCCGACGGCGTGGAGTTTTACATGTGTCCGGCCGAGCGCCTGCGCAAGCTGGCGGGCGCCGCCCGCGACAGCGCGGTCAAACACGGCCGCAAAGCTTCAGACATCGGAGTCACGGTCGGAATACCCACCTTTGTCGACGACAATCTCGACAACGCCTACGAAACGGCGCGTCATCAGCTGGCCTTCTATCCGGCATTGCCGTTCTACAACCGCCAATTGGCCAGAAGCGGTTTCGAAGCGGAGGCCAAAGCGGCGATGGAAGCGGCAACGCGCGGTGACCAGAAGGCACAGGTGGCGGCGCTGTCAAATCGGCTGCTTGACTCTGTGGCGCTGGTGGGACCGGCGGAACGATGTATCGAGCGCCTGGCCGCGTTTCGCGAAGCGGGCGCAGAGTTGCCGATAATCGCACCGGGAGGTGGGCCCGATCCGGTGAGCAACACCAAGCGGCTGATCAAGATTTTCTCCAAGGCCATTTAGTTCCTCGGCTGTAAGCCCAACGGCCGGAGGTGTTACTCGACCGCCTGATCGGGAATGAACCCTACCGTACCGTTGTTCAGTTTGACTCGCAGCCAGTTGCCGGTCAGGCCGGTGATATGCACATACTTTGTCCGTTGCACGCGACCCACCACGGTGCTGGAGGAATCGGGACTGGCATACACGGAAGAATCGTGTGACACGATAAATCTGCGATCCAGCGCCATTATCGGCTGCGGCGGTGGTGTCGCGGTCGCGGAACCCGACGGCGCCGGAGTCATCGTAGCCGAGACTGTCGGCGACGCTGCCGGTGATAAGGCTGCCGCAGCGGCGGCGCTCTTCGCCTTCGACGTGATTGCCGGCACTGGCGCTGCTGGCGATGCAGCGAGCGACGCCCCGACTGCCGGCGCAGACTGCGCGGTTCCCATCCGCTCCCACAGCGTGTTGCCTCTCTCCGTGGCGGCAACCGTGCCCCGGATAGAACCGGTCAAGACCAGGGAGTTGTTGCCGACAAATGAGTAGGCTCCCTCGCGCGGGGTTTCAAGCACGTCGGAAGCGGCTCTCCACGAGCCTTCGCGCGCCTCGAAGCGTCCGACGTCGACTGCCTGAGCGGTGAACGTATAGCTTCCGTCGTAGCCGAACTTGAACTTGATTTGCCACGCCATCCGGCCAAAGGCGGTATCCCATTCCCAAACCGCGGGCTGCTCCGCAGTCCCGGCTGCTGCGGCTTTCCCGGCTTGCACCAGGGTGAACGGATTGGCTGCCGGAAGCTGCTTCGTACTTTGAGAAAACCGGTCGATTATCGGCCAGATACCAGACGGGACTGCCGCAACCAGATTAGCAGGAGAGGGAGGCGCGGACGCCAGCGCGAGCGCACCCGCGGGTCGCTCCAAGCCGTCGGCAGTGCGCAGGTACACCTGTCCGCCTGAGACCCGAACCTTACCCGACTCTTTGTAGAGAATCTCGTAGTGATAGGTTCCACTGTCGCCGATCCGCAGTGTGAACTGGACCTTGTCCGGACCTACAAAATTGGTCGTCGTCCATGCCCCGGCAAATCTGCGCGGCACCGCTCCGACCTGCAACAGCCACCATCCGAGGAGGGCCAGAATGACCACCGCGACAGCGGCTGCGCCCGCGCCAAGCCAGCGCCGGCTGATCCCGCGCGACCTTGACGGCGTGGGCTCCCGCGGCATTGGCGTTTCCAGCGCGGTCGTATGCGGCGCCGGCTCCGCAGGGTGTGGCACATCGACCGCTTCTCCGGTTTGCCCGTGTTGCAGCAGGGCTTTTACCGTCTGCGTGATGTACTCAAGATGCTGTTCGAAGGGCGGTGTGACTGCATCCAGCCAGTGCGGCGTGCCGAGGAAATATTCCAGGCTTTTGCCAGGAACCACCGACTCAATCCGCAGGGGAACGATGGGAAGTTCCTTGTTAAGCGCTCGCTCAACCTCGCGCTCGATCTGTGGCGAAGCATTGGCGTTGGACGAGAACAGCAGTACCATCAGCCGCGCGGCTTCGATCGCCTCGACGATGGCGCTGCCCCAGGACATGCCGGGCAGGATGTCGCGCGGCGCGATCCAACATCGGATGCCTTCGGACTCAAGCCTGGCGCACACCGCGTCGGCATAAACCTTGTCCTTGGAAGAATGGCTGATGAAAACCTCGTGCGGCATCGGGCGCCAATCTTGTCACTTTGGCAGTAATCCTGCCAGATCAGTCCGGAACTTAGGTAAGATTAGCGCGAATCGCTGCCTAGGCGATCGATGCGACAGGCGCGGGCATTTACGAGGCATAAAACACTGAACGATGGAGAACCAACCAAGCATCCTGGATAGGCCGCGGACGGCCGCGGCGCAGTCCGACCCGGCCGCGGCGCCGGGCGACCGGCGCATCGCGGCGGCCGCTCGGATCGACTTCCGCCTTCCGTTGGTCATCGGCGTCACCGGCCACCGCGACCTGCAGCCGCAGGCGCACGCTGCGATCGCCGGCCAGGTGAGGGAGGTGCTGCTCCATTTCAAGACTTCTTATCCCAACACGCCGCTCGTTTTGCTCTCGCCTCTGGCCGAAGGCGCGGATCGGCTGGTGGCCGAAGTTGCGCTGGAAAGCGGGATCGGCGCCAGGCTGATGGCGCCGTTGCCGATGGTGCGTGAGATATACGAGCACGATTTCAAAAGCGCCGACTCGCGGGCGGAGTTCGGACGGCTGCTGGACGCAGCCGAGCATAAGCTGGAACTACCGACACGGCCCGGCGTCGGGCGGGACGAGTTGCAAAACCAGTTATCCGCGCGCCAAGGCCAATATGCCGCCGTCGGGGAGTTCATCGCGCGCAACTCCCAGGTACTGATCGCGTTGTGGGACGGCAAACCGGGGGAGCGCGGCGGCACCGCTGAGGTAGTTAGTATGAAACTCAGCGGGGTTGCGCCGGGGAACGCCGACTCCCTGCCCTCGGTTCATCGCGGTCCGGTTTTTCACATAACGGTGCCGCGTCTGCGCGACGGCTCTCGCAACATCGAGGTTGGTTGCACGCCCCTGTTTCCGGATAGCGAGGATTACGAGCCGTCCGAAGGCCATACCTTTTATCATTACCGCGTCTTCAAAGCGCTTGACGACTACAATCGCGAGGTTGTAACGCGCGCCGATGAAGAATCCGCGGCGGCCGAACGCGCATCGCGTGACCTGCTTCCCAACCCCAAATCTTTGCCTGCCGGCAAGATCGGCGCGGAGATCGAAGTAATGAGGCAGCATTATGCGATGGCCGATGCGTTGGCCGATCGCTATGGCGTTGCGACCAACCGGACGCTTTACCGGCTTTCGCTGGTCGTCTTCGCTGCGGCGCTGTCCTTTGATCTGGCGGTGCATATCCTGGTCAACCCGCGCGTACGATGGCTGGAGGCGGTCTGCCTGTTCGGTTTGCCATTGCTCACCGGCGTCGCGATGCTAATCCATCGGCGCGCGCGCCGGCAGGATTGCCAGAACCGGTACCAGGACTATCGCGGACTCGCCGAAGGCTTGCGCATTCAATTCTTCTGGCGGCTGGCGGGTGTTGATGAGTGTGTCGCCGATCATTACCTGGGCCGCCATCGCTATGAAATGCAATGGATTCGCGACGCGTGCCGCAGCTCGCTGGTCGCCGCGAACTGTCCGCTGGGGAGCGCCGGCGACGAGGTCAAAAAGGCCACCTTCGAGGGCTGGATCGACTCGCAGCGCAACTACTTCGAGCGCGCCGCCGGTGCGCAGGAACGCAAGCTGACGCGCATGGAGCAGCGCATCCAGTTCTGCTTCTGGATGGGACTCACGATCGTTTTGGTGATGGGGGCGTGGGTAGCGATGCTCGCCCTCAAGCGCAGTTTCAACCCGGCCTTCCTCGCCGAAATCCACGAAGCTCCCGAACTGGTACATGGCGCGCTGCTGCTTGCGATCACGATGAGCGCGGTGGTCGCCGCGTTGACCCACAACTATGTTGAAAAGCTCGCGCTCACGACCCAGGTCCGGATGTATGCGCGGATGTGCCGTCTGTACCGGCATAACGCCGAGAAATTGCGGGCCGCGCAGGGTGAAGAGTTCGCACGCGGCCTGTTCTCACTGGGCCGCGAGGCGTTGGTGGAAAACGGCGAGTGGGTAATGCACCATCGCGAACGGCCGCTGGAAGTCCCGCATCATTAAGGCGCAGCGGTTCCGGCTCCCGCGCCTTCGATTCGCGATTAATCCGTCCGAAGAAAAGTTCTGCTGCCGGATGATGTCCATGAAATGCCGCCGCACTACTTCCACACCGCGGCGACGGCGACGTGTTTGCGGCTGAGCAGCTTGAGTCCTTTGTCCGAAGAACCGTACGCGACTTTGTCGGCGATCCAGACCTTGCCGCGCTGGAACTTGTCGGTGAGGCCGGTCATGTATGGACAGCCGTTGTCATTGCATTCCTTCGAGTCCGAACAGTCGTAGGGAACGTCGACTCCGCCCACCGATGCGATTGTGCCGGTCTCAATCTCGCATGTGGTTCCGTCGGCCAGCTTCAACAGCCATGGCCGCGATACGGCAGGTCCCTCCGAAGATGGTTTGGGCAGCGGCTTGGTCAGCTTAAGGATAAAACCGCCGCTGCCTTTGGCCGGGTTGGCATCGCAGATTACCGCACCAGCCAGGCCTGGCCTGGAAAAGCATGGGTCGTAGATTTCGTTGCCGACCGTGCATCGCCATCCGCCCTGCCGTGAGACCGCGATCGAATCCGTCCAGCAATCGCCGCTGCGGCTCCGACCGCTGGGAACCGCGGGCCTATACAGGGTAACTATTGTTTTCTGCACCGGATCGGCAAGCGCACTTTGAAACCAAAATGTCAGAGCCGCCAGCATCCCAATCAGTAGAAGGTTGGCATGCGGTATTCT
Organism: Binataceae bacterium (SeqCode); assembly: GCA_035262365.1. Lineage (GTDB taxonomy): Bacteria > Desulfobacterota > Binatia > Binatales > Binataceae > JAJPJA01. The sequence continues at coordinate 32,867 of DATFSZ010000104.1, read as the reverse complement.
TGCCATGCTCGGGAGCCTCGGAAAAAAGCTGGGGTCAGTTCCGATTGTCGTGTTGGAATTCCGGCGGTGGATTGTACGCGTGCAGGAAGGAGAACGCGGCGATCACCAGTGCATGGGTGATTTCGCCGCCTGCGATCAGATCTTTGATTGATGCCAGCGGCACCAGCAGGACCTCTGTTTCCTCAGTCGTATCGAGTTCGTGCTTCACGCCCGCGCGCACGCCGCGCGCCAAAAAGGTATGACAGTAGTTGCCCTGGATGGCGGGATTCGGATGCACCTTACCCAGCTCGATGATGTCGTCGGAATCGTAGCCGCTTTCCTCGCGCATCTCGCGGCGCGCCGCGGCCATCGGATTTGGATCTTCCGGATCGACCATCCCGCCCGGTATCTCCAGGGTGAAATCTTCGGTTCCATGGCGGAACTGCCGCACCATCACGACGTTTTGATCATCGGTCAGCGGAATGATGTTCACCCAGTCGGGGGCGCTTAGAACGTAGAAATCATGCTGGCCCCGTTGATGGTGATGGCGCCGATGGTGATGAAGGTCGAAGATGCGAGTGCTATAGACCTTTCTGCTCTCGACAGTCTTCCACTTGGCAGGCCGCGGTTTGCCGTGCGTAGGCACTAGAACAGGCGTCCGTACTCGATCGCGGGGCAGCGGTCCATCACGACGGTCAAGCCAGCGCCGACGGCCCGCTCCGCCTCGGCCAGATCAACGACGCCTAACTGGCACCACAGGATTTTCGCGCCCTTGGCGATTGCCTGGCTGACCACTTCGGGCAGAAACTCGGGCCGGCGAAACACGTCCACGATCTCGACCGCCTCCGGTATCGATTGAAGGTCGGGAAAGCAACGCTGCCCGAGCGCCTTCATGAGCGCTTCAGGCTTCAAGGCCGGATTGACCGGGATTACCTTGAAGCCCTTGTTCCTGAGCAGAATCGCGATTCTCAGGCTGTCCCGCGACGGATTGTCGGAGCATCCGACGACTGCCACCGTCGTCGGGTTGGAAAGAATCCGTTTGATTTCAGCGTCCGGGGGATTTCTGAAACTCATGCCTGTATTCTCGTTTCGATGAGATTTCAGGATTCGTCCAGCATCCGATCGATTACCGCGGGAAGTAACCGCTTGATTTCCTCGCGGCAGGCGACCCAGACCTCCAGGCCTTCCAGCCATGGATCTTCCACGTCGCCCTTTTCACCGGCGAACTCGCGCAGCGTGTAGATCGGACGCTCCGAGTCGCTCATGAAGTTGGCGCGCAGGTCGATCGCCTGCTTCTCCGTCATCGCCAGGATCAGGTCGGCTTCTGCAAGCAGTTCCGGATGGCGCCGCAGTGCGATGGACTTGGCCTCGTCGCTGATGTCGATCCCGTCCTCACGGAGCGTAATTCGTGTATCGAGCGACACCAGCGAGCCGTCGCGGGCAAAGGGGGCGATACCCGCTGAACGGACCACGACCTCCTCCAGGCCCCGCGCCGCAAGCTCCCGTTTCATGATGTACTCGGCCATGACGCTGCGCGCGGTGTTGGCGGCGCAGATGAACAACACGGAGCGGTAGAGCAGCCGAGCTGCGGCGCTGCCGCTATCGCCGATAGTTTCTTCAGCCATCCCGAAGCGCCACCGTCAGGAGAGGATCGTCTTGATGACGCCGCCAAGGGTTTCCTTTTTGGTGATGTCCTTGGCCAGCTCGTCTTTGAGCCGTTTGCCCAGCTCGACCGGATCCCAGGTGGCCTTCTGTGCCACCATCGCCACGGTGCTCCACCCCTTGAGCACCCACACGCCGCCGAGCCCGGACCGAAACACCTCGCCGTGTACGTCCTTGGCGTCGTCGCTGGCCAGCCATGCCACCACCGGGGCGACGTTGGCGGGACTGTACGCATCCCATTGCCCTTTTTCTTCGCCGGCAAACATCGAGGACGGCACGCCTTCCACGGTCATCCGTGTGCGTGCGACCGGCGCGATAGTGTTGGCCGTAACACCGTAGCGCGCCATCTCGCGGTCGACGATAATCGCCATCGCGGCCAGTGCGGCCTTGGCGGCGCCGTAATTGCTCTGGCCCGCGTTGCCCAGCAGACCGGAGTCGGAACTGGTCATGATGATCCGGCCGCCCAGGATGTTGCCGACCTTGTGCTGCTCGCGCCAGTAAGCGCATGCGTGACGGGACATGTTGAACGCGCCCTTCAGATGCACGGCCAGCACCGCGTCCCAATCCTCTTCCGACATGTTGAAGATCATGCGGTCGCGCAGGATGCCCGCGTTGTTGACCACGATGTTGAGCTTGCCAAAATTATCGATTGCGCATTCGAAAATGCGCTTGGCCGCCTTGAAATCGGTGACGCTTTCGAAGTTGGCCACCGCCTCTCCACCGCCCGCGCGAATCTCCTTGACCACCTCTTCGGCAGGCGAGCGTGACTGTCCAGTGCCATCAAAGTGTCCGCCCAAGTCGTTAATCACGACCTTGGCGCCATGCTTGGCCAGCAGCAGTGCCTCCTCGCGCCCGATCCCGCGTCCGGCTCCGGTGATAATCGCGACCTTGCCTTCCAAAAGTGCCATTGGCTATTCCTCTTTCAGTTCGTATTTCCGGCCGGAGCCGACTCGCAATCGCTTCCAGTCTTTCAGACCGATGCGCTCGGGTCTATCGGGTTGCCCCTCAAGGGTCGATTAGACGGGCTGCCGTCATAAGTCAAGTTTGCGTTTTCAGAGTGCAAGCTCCAGCCGGGACTAGGCGGTCGTTCCGGACCTTGTTTGCGCGACGGTCGCCGCGCCGCTTCCGGGCCTGCTGACGCGGCTGTGCCATCGCCCGTAACTGAAGTAAATACCCAGGCCGAAAACGAGCCAGGCAAAGAAGCGCATCCAGGTAACTCCCGGCAAACTCGCCATCAGGTAGCCGCAAAAGACCACGCCCAGAATGGGTACCAGCGGCACCAGCGGGGTCATGAACGGGCGTTTGCGGCCGGGGTCAGCGTGGCGAAGGATCCACACTCCGATACATACCAGCACGAAGGCGAACAAGGTGCCGATGTTGGTCAACTCGGCGATTTCCTGGATCGGCAGGAATGCGGCGGTGATTCCAACCGCGATACCGGTAACGATGGTGGGAATATAGGGCGTCCTGAACCGCGGATGAACGCGGGAAAAAGCCGGCGGCAGCAGGCCGTCGCGCGAAATCGCGAAGAAAACCCGCGACTGGCCGAGCAACAGCACGAGCAAGACCGAGGTCAGACCCGCCACCGCGCCCAGAGAAATGATCGCAGAGACAAAATTAAGTCCATGGTTGACGAAGGCCGACGCGAGCGGCGCGTTAATGTCGATAGTTTTGTATGGGGTCATCCCAGTCACTATTCCGGCGACCAGGATGTAAAGCACCGTGCAAACCAGTAGCGACGCGATGATCCCCAGGGGCAGGTTGCGCTGCGGCTCGACCACTTCCTCGGCGGCGGTCGAAACCGCGTCGAACCCGATGTAGGCGAAAAAGATAACGGCAGCGCCCTTCATGATCCCGGGCCAGCCGAAAGGCGCGAAGGGACTCCAGTTGGCCGGGCGCACGTAGAACGTGCCGACCAGGATCACGACGGCTACCGCGCTCAGTTTGATCGCAACGATGATCGAGTTAAGGCGCGCGCTCTCGGAAATGCCGACTACGAGGACCGCCGAAATGATCACAACGATCGCAAGCGCCGGCAGATTGACGATCGCTCCGGGCACCGAACCGGGTGCATGCGTGAGTTCGGCGGGGAGGTTAATCCCGATTCCGACCAGGACGACGCGCAGATAACCCGACCATCCCACCGCCACCGCCGCCGCTCCGACCGCATACTCCAGAATGAGGTCCCAACCAATGATCCACCCTACCAATTCTCCCATCGTGGCGTAGGAGTACGAATAAGCGCTGCCGGCCACGGGGATCATCGCAGCGAATTCGGCGTAGCACAGGGCCGCCATCGCGCAGGCGAAGCCCGACACCACGAACGACAGCGTTACCCCGGGCCCCGCCAGCCGGGCCGCTGCAACCCCGGTCAGCACGAAGATGCCCGCGCCGATAATCGCGCCGATACCGAGCGCAGTGAGTTCGAGCGCACCCAGCGCACGTTTGAGTCCGCCTTCGTGAAAGGCGGCGTCCTCCAGCAGCATCTGCACCGGTTTACGATGAAGGAGCTGGCTTTTCAGGCTCGGTTGTCCGTTTGACATTATCCGTGTATCGAAGGTGAAAACGATGCGCGAGGCACTTTTACCAAGCCGTGTAGCCGCCGTCGACCGCCAACACCGACCCGGTCACGTAACTGCCGGCCGCGCTGGCAAGGAATATCACCGCCCCGCGAATCTCTTCGGGTAATCCCAAACGTCCCAGCGGCGTCAATGTTTCCATCTTCTCGCGATTGCCCGGCTTGGCGATGCCGCCTTCGGTCGCTTCGGTCGGAATCCATCCGGGCGAGATAGCGTTCACGTTGATTCCATAGGGCGCCCATTCCACCGCCAGTTGACGGGTCAGATTGGCCAGTCCTGCCTTGGTTGCAACGTAAGGCGACAGGCGATAAATGGCACTCGCGCCCTGCCCGAGGACGGAAGTGATATTGATGATGCGACCGGGCTTACGCCGTTCGATCAGCCGGGCAGCAATCTTCTGCGACAGGTACATCGGCGCTGTGAGATTAAGCGCCAGCGCACTCTCCCAGGTCTCGCGCGAAATTCGCTCCGCGCGTCCGGTCGGTGCAACACCTGCGTTGTTGATCAAGATGTCGATCTCGCCCAATTCGGCCGCAGTGCGCGAAACGATACGTTCGATGTCCGCCTCGATCGTGATGTCGGCAGCAACCGCCAGCACACGGACGCCAAATTCGTTGCGCATCTCCGAAGCAATCGTTTCCAGCCGGTCGCCCCGCCGCGCCGCAATCACCACGTCGGCACCCGCAATCGCCAGCGCTTTCGCGCATTCCACGCCCAACCCGGAAGAAGCGCCGGTGACCAGACCAACGTGACCGGACAACGAGAAAAGCTCTTGCAAAGAGTTCATGTCATTCAACAGTTGCCGTCCGCCGCCATCAGCCGGCCAGAGAGACAGCGCTCATCGCTTCGACTATTCCGTCAGCCGGCGAAGGCTTCGCCGGCTGCTTCGGCGGCGGCGGTTACCGCTCGATCGATCGCGGTCCGGTCGATTCCGTAATGGGTGACGGCGCGGAAACTGTTAGGGCCGCGCCTTCCGACGAGAACCTGCCGTTCCTTCAACGCGCCCTGGAATGTCTGGGCGGCGGTCTCGTCGCCGTCGACTTCGAAGAAGACCATGTTGGTGCGGCGCGACGCCGCCTGCACGTTGATACCCGCCACCAGCCCCAACCCCTCGGCCAAAGCGCGCGCGTTCAGGTGGTCTTCGGCCAGACGATCGACCATCATGTCGAGCGCCACCACTCCGGCCGCGGCGATAATCCCCGCCTGGCGCATCCCGCCGCCCAGCAGCTTGCGCACGCGATGCGCCTCATCGATGAACTCGCGGCTGCCGCACAATAACGACCCGACCGGGCATGACAGCCCCTTCGATAGGCAGAAGGAAACCGAATCAGCATAGCCGGCCAGCGATGCGACGTCGGTCTCCAGCGCGATCGCCGCATTGAAAATCCGCGCGCCGTCCAGATGGACCGCAACGCCGTAGCGGCGGGCCATCGCCGCCGCGTCCGCCAGGTGGGAAGTCGGCACCGCGACGCCGCCGCAATTGTTGTGTGTGTTTTCCAGCGCCACCAGGGCAGGCTGGGCAAAATGGGCGTCCGGAGCGGTAGCCAGTTCGCGCTCGAGTTCCGTCAGATCCAGCGCGCCCGTTTCCAGGTTGGGCACCGGCGTCATTGCGATTCCGCCCACCACCGAACCGCTTCCCGCTTCATAGACGTAGGTATGCGCTTTCGATCCGACGATCGCTTTGCGCCCGCGCGGACAATGCACCATCAGAGCAATCAGGTTGGCCATCGTGCCGCTGGCCACCAGCAGCGCGGCCTCCTTGCCGGTCAGCTCGGCAGCGGTCTCCTGTAAGCGGTTGACGGTCGGGTCCTCGCCATAAACGTCGTCGCCCAACTCGGCGCGCGCAATCGCCTCGCGCATCTGGGGCGTGGGCAAAGTCACGGTGTCGCTGCGCAGGTCAATCACGCCTGGTTTCTCTCGCAGTCAATTCGGCCAGCGCGCGCTATTCGGGGAAGATCGCCTTGACGACTTCGCCGATCGCGCGCTTGCTGTCGGCCTCGTCGGTCAGCGACCAGGTTACGGCGACGGTGGCGGCCCGCCGCGGAGTGATTCCCTGCCCAATCAGTTCACCGGCGTAAATCAGCAGGCGCGTGGATACGCCTTCTTCAAGCCCCGACGCCTTGAGGTTGCGCACCTTTTCTCCAAGCAGTGCGAGTTGCCCGGCGCAATCGGCCTCCACGCCCGCTTCATGCTTGATGATCTCCGCTTCCTTGTCGGCCGGCGGATAGTCGAACTCGATGGTGACAAAGCGCTGGCGCGTGGAGTGCTTCAGATTTTTCTGGATGCTCTGGTAGCCGGGGTTGTAGGAGATCACCAGCAGGAAACCGCTGGTCGCCTGGATGATCTCGCCACGCTTTTCAATCGGCAGGATTCGCCGATGGTCGGATAGCGGATGGATCAGGACGGTGGTGTCCTTGCGCGCTTCGACTATCTCGTCCAGGTAGCAAATCGCGCCGCGCCGCACGGCCTGGGTCAACGGACCATCAACCCACACCGTTTCATCGGCCAACAGCAGATAGCGGCCGACCAGGTCGCTGCCGGTGAGATCCTCATGGCAGGCGACGGTGACCAGTTCGCATGGTCCATCGGCAAGTTCCGCCAGGCGATGGGCCATGTGCTCAACGAAGCGGGTCTTGCCGCAGCCGGTCGGCCCCTTGAGCAGCACCGGCAGGCGCGCTTTATAGGCGGCGGTAAAAATCTCCACCTCGTCCGTGATCGGTAGATAGAAAGGAGTTTCGGCGGGATTAAGCCTGCGCACCTCGGGGCTTTCACCCAGAATCCTGCTGTCGAATTTTTTTAGCTCAACCGGCATCTGATTTCCTTTTGGCCTGTGCAGCCGATTGTAGGAAACTGGCTCGGCAGCATTCAAGCCGCAGCGCGATTCAATTCCTGCGCTGCACGACCGTGCCTGAAGACGTGTCCTTCACATCGAAGCCGCGCGAAAGAAGCTCCCTGCGCAAGGCGTCGGAGCGGGCAAAGTCTTTGCGCTTGCGCGCCTCATCGCGCTGCGCGCGCAACGCTTCAATCTCCGCCGGCAAGGTCTCGCTCGCGGCCCGGCGCCGGATTCCTTCCAGGTCGAGCCCCAGCACGGAGTCCATCCTGACCAGCGTGTTCCAGATGCGCTTGTCATTGCGGCGGTAAGATTCACGCACCACTTCCAGCACAACGGCTAGGGCCTGCGGCGTATTCAGGTCGTTGTTGAGGGCCTCCTGGAAGCGCTCGAAGTACGGATGCGCCCAGTCGCCGTCGGCGCCGTGCGCGCACTCCAGCTGTACGCCGCGAGCGAATTCCGTCAGGTAGTCCAGGTTGCTTTGCGCGGCGCGCACCGCGTCCAGGCTGAATGTGAGTTCGGAGCGATACTTCGCGCCGAAACAGAACAAACGGAACGCGATCGGATCGATCCCCGCCGCCACCAGGTCGGCCAGCACCGGAAACCGGCCGGAACTTTTGCTGATCTTGGCGCCCTCCATGCCAACCAGGAAGGCGCTGTGCACGAAGTAGCGCACAAATGGCCTGCCGGTGGCGCTTTCCGATTGCGCGATCTCGTTTTCGTGATGGATCGGGACATGATCCAACCCGCCCGAGTGGATATCGATCGTCTCGCCCAAGTACTTCATCGACATTGCCGAACATTCGATGTGCCATCCGGGATAGCCGCGGCCCCAGGGGCTGTCCCATTGCATCGCGTGGGCCGGCTGGTTGAGCACCCACAGCGCGAAGTCGTGCTTGCTGCGCTTGTCCGAGGCGTGCTCCAGGCGCTGCTCCGAGTGCTGCTCCTCCAGACTTTGCCGCGACAAGCGGCCCATCCGGTTGGGACCGCGCCACTTCTCGACGTCGAAGTAAACTCCGCTGTCCACAACGTAGGCGTAACCCTGCTCCAGGATGCGCCCGATCAGCGCGATCATGTCCGGGATATATTCGGTGGCGCGGCAGAACTGCCCGGGTGGCACGGTGGGTTTCTCGATCTGCAGCATCTCCAGGTCACGAATGAACAACCCGGTGTAGTAATCTGCTACTTCCGTGGGGGAGCGTCCTTCGGCCCGCGCGGTCTTTTCGATCTTGTCTTCGCCGGCGTCCTCGTCGGAGGTCATGTGGCCAACGTCGGTGATATTCATTACGTGGCGCACGTCGTAGCCGTTGAGCCTGAGCGTGCGCGTGAGCGTATCGGTGAAGAGGAAAGTGCGCATGTTGCCCAGATGCTGCGGCAGGTAGACCGTCGGACCGCAAGAATAGTAGGTTACGACTCCCGGCTTGAGCGGGACGAATTCCTCCACCTTGCGGCTTAAAGTGTTGTAAATGAAGAAGGGTCTCACGGTATCAACACGAGTAGCTTATCGTGGCGGCTGCCTCGTGAATAGGACAACGCGGCGAGAACACCAGCGAAAATAGCGTATGACTATGGGCGCGGCTGGATGCCGCTTTTCGCGTTTAGCGGCTGGAAAGACGGGGGTTGCCCAGGGATCTTCTGGCGCGGAAACTCTCCAGGTTGATACGCCATTCGTAGCCGTCCACCAGCGAACTCCATCCCGCTTCCACCGTGTTGGCCGACTTGGCCATCGTGGTCCACGTGGAGTGGCCGTCGGAGAATTTCTTGACCGAGATCACCTCGGCTTCGGTCGATTCGCCGCTGCCGTGCGTGTAGGTTTCCGTCACTCTTACCGAGGCTACGTACGGAAAATACTTGAGCAGCGCCTTGCGCAGAGCCAGATCCAGGGCATGGACCACGCCCACGCCGCGCGCCGCTTCGGTCTCTTCGAGGTCGCCGATGCGAATAACGACCGTGGCGTCGATCGTCATCCGACCTTCATTGTAATCGTCAATCACGCGGCGGCGGATAATCTGGAACGGCGGCGTATAGTCCGGGCTCATGCGGAGTTCCGCCAGTTCGCGCGAAGCCTGGGGAGGAGCGGCTTCGTAAAACACCGAAGACTTCTCTTGCATCGCCACAATTTGATTATGGTAGGAGCCATAGACCCTTTCAAGCACAACAGGCTCAAAGGACCGTAGATCCCTCAACAACTGTTCCACAATCACGCGATACGATCGAAGCGATGGTGAAAATGCACCTTGCTGAATCGGCTCATGCTGAACACGAATCACCGCACTGTACAGCGGAGGACAGTTCTGCGGCGTAACACACGGTTGAGCACGGTTTCACATCGCCAGACCACCGTCGACGTGGATCACGGCGCCGGTGATGTAGGACGCCGCATCCGATAACAGGAAGGCAGCGATCGGAGCTACCTCCTCGACCCTGCCGAAGCGGCCCAGCGGCACCAGTTCCAGTGCCTGCTTGCGATTCTGTTCGGGCATCGCGGCCGTCATGTCGGTCTCTACGAATCCCAACGCCAACGCGTTGACGCGAATTCCGGCGCGGCCGACCTCCTTGGCCAGCGCCTTGGTCAGCCCCACCAATCCGGCCTTGGAGGCCGAGTAATTGACCTGTCCGGCCATTCCCACCAGACCGCTGACGGACGTGATGTTCAGGATCGAGCCGCCCTTGGCCTTCATCATGTTGAATATCGCCGCGCGCGCGAAGTTGAACGCGCCGGTGAGGTTGGTCTGAATCACCGCCGCCCAGTCCTCCTCGCTCATCATCGCCAGCAGTTTGTCGCGAGTGATGCCGGCGTTGTTGACCAGCCCGTCGATCTTTCCGAACGCGGCCTTGGCCGCGGCGACCATCTCGCGCGCGCCCTTCAGGTCTGCGACGTCGGTCTTGAACGCAAGCGCGTTCGCACCGGCCGCCTTCAGTTCCCCCTCAAGCGTGTCTGCCAGCTCCCCGCTCCTGGCGTAGTTGAACGCGACGTTAGCGCCCTGGCGCGCCAGCTCCAGCGCGATCGCGCGGCCGATCCCGCGCGTTGCCCCGGTGACGATGATTCCCTTGCCTTCTAACGCTCGACTCATTGGTATTCGTCTGTCCTCTCGTCCGCGCACACACCCTAAACCTTGCTATTGATCACCGCCCGGAACGTTCTTTTCAAGGATCGCCTTATACTGGCCAATATAGGAAAGATACTGGTAGCCAAACGCCTGCTCCAGCGCTGAATCAAATTTCGGCGCCGGCGCTTGCAGGTCCTTGAGCAGCCAGGTGTAAAGCATCCATTCTTCGCTGCGCGGCGCTTTGCGCAAACTGTCCCGGCGCAGCATCACGGATTGGCGACTCATATCGAGCGTACGGCTGAGCAAGGTAACCAATTCGCTGTTGTCTTTGGCCATCTCGGTGCGGGCAAAAAGGTTGACCGAGTAGATGAGCATCGAGGTAAGACAGGCGCGCACCGATTGCGCGCTGAGCCGATCGCCCTTCGACGCGAGCGCTCCGGAGGGGGAGAACGCGTGGGCGAGGAATTCGGCGTTTGCCTGCAGCAGTGTTGTCACAAAAACGCGCCCCTGGGGCGTGGCGCATTGCTGCAGCCGCCCGCGCAATTCGGCCGCCGCCGGCTTGGCATACCGGCGCATGAAACGCAGGCGTTGCGGCGACAGCAGAAAGCGCAGGGCGGTTATCATCGTTGCACTGCTACCAGGACAGCATCGGCGCAGGGACTTCGGCTCCGATCAAGGCCATAAAAAAACAGGGTCGCCGCGACATCACAAGTCGCGGCGACCCTTGGTTGTCAGACTTTAGACGCGCTGGTCGTGCTTCGCGATCAGACGCTGAAGGAAGAACCGCAGCCGCAGGTGCGGGAGGCTCGTGGATTGTCGAACTTGAACCCGGCCCCATGCAGCCCCTCTACGAAATCAAGAGTGGTGCCTGCCACATAGGGCAGCGAGACCTCGTCGATCAGCACGCGCACCCCGTCCAGCGTAACGATCGTGTCGCCTTCCTGCTGTTCGCTGTCAAAACCTAATGAATACTGAAACCCCGAACATCCACCCCCTGTCACCGATACACGCAATCCATAGGCGTCGCCCAACCCCTCTTTGGCGCGCGTCTTCTTGACCATCTCGACCGCTTTCGGCGTAAGATGCAGCGCGGGCGTCGGGATGTTCTGCACGCTCGAAGCGTTGTCGTGGTTTTCCTCTGACGTAATCTGGTTATCTGCCATGCTTGATTCCTCGAAAATCCAGGCTTCCAGTGGGAACTCTACCAACCAGCGTAACCGTCCGCGAAACAGCCAGTCAAGCGCCCTAGAAAGTGCCGGCGAAACGGGCGGTAAATCGCTATGACCGGACTTGAGGACGAAATCGCCGCGGCAGCGCGAGCGCAAGGCTTCGTGCTGGTAGGCTTCACCGCACTGCGCCAGCTGGCGCGCGAGAATTTCTACTTGCGATGGCTTGGGCAGGGGCGGCATGGCGAGATGGCTTACCTCGCGCGCGACCCCGGCCGCCGTTTTGATCCGCGCCGCCTGGATCCCCGGCTGCGCTCCGTGATTAGCCTGGGATTTCCCTACCAGGCGCCTGCGCCTGGCCGGATCGAGTGGCGCCGGGAACTGCGCGGGCGAATCGCTTCATACGCGCTGGGCGAAGATTATCACGATCGCGTAATAGCGAAAGCTGAGGTGGTCGCGGCTAGCCTCGAACATCTGAGGCCCGGTGCGCTGGCGCGCGTCTATGTTGATACCGGTCCGGTATTCGAACGCGAATGGGCGCGCGAAGCTTCGCTCGGATGGTTCGGCAAGAACACCAACCTGCTCAACCGCAACCATGGTTCGTATTTCTTTTTGGCGGAAATCTTCACCGACCTCGAACTGGGCGGAGCGAGCCTTCCGTACGGGGAATTTTGCGGCACCTGCCGCCGATGCCTGGACCTATGCCCGACCGGCGCGCTTCAGGACGGCTACGTGATGGAGTCGCGCCGATGTATCTCTTATCTCACCATCGAGTTGCGCGGTCCGATCGCACCGCAACTGCGTCAGCGTTTGGACAATTGGATTTTCGGCTGCGACATCTGCCAGGAAGTTTGCCCCTGGAACGAAGAAGGCCGGACGCAGGCATCCGAGCTCGAACCTTATCTACCCGAACTGCTGTTGCTTGACGAGGAAGGATTTCGTACGCGCTTTGGAAAGAGCGCCATCAAGCGCGCCAAACGGCGCGGGTTGCTGCGCAATGTAGCCGTGGCGTTGGGTAATACGGGCAATCCGGATGCCGTGCCGGTCCTTGCCGAATCGATTCGGCGCGAGCACGAGCCGTTGGTGCGCGCACACGTGGCCTGGGCGTTGGGTCAATTAGGCGGCGGCGCGGCGCGCCGCGCCCTGCATGATGCCGCCGGGGCAGAATCCGAGCCCACGGTTGCCGCAGAAATCGATGCCGCGCTTGGGACACGAACTCCGTAGAGACTAAGATGGATGCCTGCTAAGCTGAAGGCATGGATTTGGACCCAGCGCGAGAGAAGGCAGCCGGATGAACGAAGAAGCTCGCCGTGAATTCACCGCACTGGCGGCGCGCGAGCCGGTTGCGTTGGCGCGAGGCGCGCTGATGATCGCCAAGGAGGAATACCCCGACCTGAACGTCGACCAGTGCATGGAACGGCTGGCGGAGTTGGGGCGTGAGGCCTCGCGATGGATCGGCGCGGCCGCCAATACCGTGGAGCAGGTGCAAGCCCTGTCCCGCTTCCTTTTCGAGCACTGTCGCTTTGCCGGCAACCAGAACAATTATGGCGATCCGCGCAACTCGTTTCTCAACGAGGTGCTGGAACGCAGGCTGGGAATACCGATCTCGCTGTCCGTCATCTATATCGAGGTCGGACGCCGCGCGGGAATGAAGCTTGAAGGTGTCTCCTTTCCCGGCCACTTCCTGGTCAAGGCAACCGACGAGCGTGGCGAGCTGATAATCGACCCGTTCAACGAGGGGACGATTTTAAACCTCGAGCAGTTGAAGGCGCGGCTTAACCAGGTTTACGGCCAACCGGTGGAGTTGCATCCGGCGATGCTGCGGGCGGCGACCTCGCGACAAATACTCAGCCGGATGCTGCGCAACCTGAAAAACATCTATGTGGCCGCCTCCGACTGGTTGCGCGCTATCGCCGCGCTGGACCGCATTCTCATCCTGGAGCCGCGCTCGCTCGAAGACCTGCTGGAGCGCGCCAAGCTTTACGAAACCCTCGAATGCTTTCAGGCCGCGATGGACGATCTGCAAAGCTTTCTTTCCATCGCGCCCGACCATCCGGTTGCGGAGGCGGCGCGCGAGGGCGTGATGCGCCTGGCTCGGCAGGTGTCGCGCATCAGCTAGAAAAGACCATGCAGCAAACCGGACCTGACGCCTTCTATGCGGCCGCGCACGAAGCTGCTGCCGACACCGAACTCAACCGCAAGCTGGAAAACGCCAGTTCGCGCCACTTCGAGCATCTGGCGGTAGCCAAGAAAGAGTTCGCCCCGTACGAGACCGAGCGCGATATTGCGCGGCGGATCAAGGAGGAGTCGATCGAGCGGCTCGACCAGCTGCTGAGCGAACTCAGGGACAAGCTGGTGGCGCGCGGCGTAAAGGTCTTCTTCGCCGACGATGCTGCCATGGCGCGCGATTACATCCTTAAGATTGCGCGCGCGGCCGGAGTTACGCGAGTGGTCAAGGGCAAGTCGATGACCACCGAGGAGATCGCGCTTAATCCGGCACTTGAGCAGGCCGGGATCGAAGCGGTGGAAACCGACCTGGGCGAGTATATCGTGCAGCTCCGCAATGAGCCCCCATCGCATATCATCACGCCGGCGATTCATCTCTCCAAAGAGGACATCGGGCAGCTCTTCGCCGACAAGCTGGGAACGGCGTACACCTCCGATCCGCCCGCTCTGACCGCGGTGGCGCGCGAGCGGCTGCGCGACAAGTTCCTCAGCGCGGGGATGGGAATTACCGGAGTCAACTTCGCGGTGGCCGAAACCGGCACGCTGGTCGTGGTTGAAAACGAAGGCAACGGCCGCTTCTGCACCACCACGCCGGAAATCCATATCGCGGTGATGGGGATTGAAAAGGTCATCCCCAAATTGGAGGACCTGAGCCACTTCCTGGAGATACTCGCGCGCACGGCCACCGGTCAGAGACTCACGGCCTACACCAGCTTTCTGAACGGGCCGCGCGGCGCGGAGGATCAGGACGGTCCGCGCGAGGTGCACCTGGTGATCCTCGACAATGGGCGCACCCGGATGCTGGCCGATCCCATCCTGCGCGAGGCGCTTTATTGTCTGCGCTGCGGGGCGTGCCTCAACGCTTGTCCGGTCTATCGCCACATCGGAGGCCATGCCTACAAGTCGGCCTATCCCGGTCCGATCGGATCAATCGTCAGCCCGTCGCTGTTCGGCACCGCGGCCTCGGGCCATCTGGCGTTCGCGTCCACCCTGTGCGGCGCCTGCAAGGACGTGTGCCCGGTCAAGATCGACATTCCGCGCATCCTGCTCCACTTGCGCTGGAAGATGACCGAGGGTGGCGGCGACAAGGTCGCGTGGCCGCAGGCGCCGGCGCGGGTGAGAGCGGCCGCCGGATGGTTTGCGCGCGCGGCAAGATATCCGGCGGTGGTACGGGTCGCGGGGCGCATCGGCGCGCTCTTGCTCAAACCGTTCGGACAGGATGGCTACCTGCGCCGGATGCCCGGACCGTTTGGAGCGTGGACCCGCGTGCGCGACTTCCCGGTCCCACCCGCCAACGGTGCGAACGGGCGCAGCTCGGAGCGGGCGCCGGGCCTTGATGTGAAGTAAAGTCATGCGTCAAAGAGCCTGTGACCCTCACCCTGACTCTCTCTCCGGTCAGGGAGAGAAACGAGAGATTTTCAGAGTGCGGAGTGGGCCGCTCGGACTGGGTAGCTCGGAAGAATTCAACTCTCTAATTCTCATTTCTTTCCCCTCCTTACTGGGAAGAGGTTTTAGGGTGCGGGTTCCGTGAGCGGCTTCGACACGGTTGTGGGCCGGATTCGCCGCGCAATGAATTCCGGTGCGACGCAGGAGCCAACCAACTCCGACGACGCGCACGCGCGCTCCCCCGTGCAGCCCGAACTGGCTGCCGGCGAATTGCGCGCGCAATTCGCCGCCGCGCTGACTGCGGTGGGTGGCCATCCGATCGAGGCGCCGGATGAAGCTGGCGCGATCGAACAAATCGCCGCGCTGCTCCACTCCTGCGGCCTGCGCTCGGCGGCGCTCGGAGCGGGCATCACCACCGATTCGGCGTCTGCCGCGGCCCGCCTGTCGCGCGAAGGATTCGACGTCACTGACGTCCCCTCGTACGATGGACAGCAAACTGGACTCAAGGAAGCGCTATCCTCGATCGACGCGGGCATAGTTGAGGCTGATTACGGTATCGGCCCAACCGGAACCTTGGTGATGATCGCGCACCCGGCCCGGCCACGCTCCCTGTCGCTGCTGCCGCCGATTAACATTGTGCTGCTGCGTACAGGTCGCATCCTGCCCAATCTGGCCGCGGCGCTGCGTGCCGTCGGACCGCAGACAATCGCGGCCCATCCGATGGTGATGGTGACCGGACCCAGCCGCACAGCAGATATCGAAAAGCGAATCGTCATCGGTGTTCACGGTCCCAAAGAGTTATACGTGATAATCATCCCTGATGGTCCCGCGGCGCCGGGCTCTGCGGTGACCGCATGAACGAAGTCACTCTGTTCTCGACCTGCCTGGGCGAGGAATTCTTTCCCGGCGCGGTCGCCGCGGCAAAGACCGTGTTGAACCGGCTCGGATTGCAGGTCAACGTCCATAAGGAGGCGTTCTGCTGCGGTCAATCGGCGTTCAACGAAGGGATGCGCCGCGACGCGACGGAACTGGCCGCGCGTTTTCTTGACGCGCACAAACCAGGCACTCCGCTGGTGGTGCCTTCGGGTTCATGCACGAGCATGCTCAAGGTGTTCTATCCCGACCTGCTGGCAGGTGACCCGGCGCTGCTGGAAAAAGCGCGCGAACTCATTCCATGGGTGCACGAATTCTCCGAATTTCTGGTGAACGTGCTGGGGGTCACTGACGTGGGCGCATCGTTTCCGCATTCGGTGACCTATCATCCGGCATGCCATCTGCTGCGCGAGTTGCATGTCGTTGAAGCTCCGCGCAAGCTGCTCGCCAACGTCCGCGGTCTGCGGCTTTGCGAACTGCCCAGGAGCACCGAATGCTGTGGGTTCGGCGGGCTGTTCTCCGTGAAGTTTCCGGACATATCGGCCGCGATGCTGGCCGACAAGTGCAAGTGCATTGAGCAAAGCGGTGCGGAATTCGTAGTCGCCAACGACGGTGGGTGCCTGATGCAAATGGGCGGCGGGCTGCATCGCGAAGGCAGCCGGATCCGAGTGCGCCACCTGGCGGAAATTCTCGCCAGCCGATGAGCACGCAATTGCGCTGCCCTTGCCCCTGAGCGCGCGGGTAACTTCAATCACAATCTGCTAAATGACCTGAAACGCCGGCCGCCGGCATGGCCCCGCGCGGCCTCAAAGTTGTTCTTTTCCAGCTCAGCTCATCGCATGTTAGATGGTGGCCGCCTCCAAGCGGCCGTCGCGCACCGCTAGGCGCATTGCGCGGTGATCGCTCTCGGTCTGGTCCGCATAGGCCCCGGCGAATTTCGCGATTGCTTCATCGAAGACGCCGCTGTTACCCAGATATCCGGAGATCAACGCGGCGTCGCCCGAGCGCGCATGCGCCCGCGCCAGAGTCCATCCGCAGAGTTTCGCATAAGCCCGCAGCGAGTCGGGTTCCATGGTTTCCATGATGGCGGACAGTTTCATGTCGCGCAGTTGGCGCATGTAGAAGTGGCGCCCGCGCAACTTGCCTTCGGTCCAGCCCAGCATCATATCGCTGGCCGCCTGCATCAGGCGCTGACCCATAACGACGCGTTGCCCGTGATTGGAATAAACGCTTTTGCCCGCGTATGGTTCGAGCACTGAGGCGTTGGCCTGTTTGATCTGAAGGAAAAGCGGATCTTCCTCACCAGCCATGAACAACGTCACCGCACAAAAGGTACCGACGCTGCCCACACCAACAACCTTGATTGCCCAGTCGTATAGCCCGAAACGATCGAGCAGAACGCGGTAAGGGTCGGCGAGAGTATTGCGGTACATCTTCAACGCATTCATCACGTTGGCGCGGTTTTCTTTGCTCCTGCCTCCCTGCTCGTGAAATATGAGAGGCGGATTGTCCTTGATGCGGGGGTTGGCCCCATCGCTCTCGACCAGTTTGGGAAAATCGTGATCCACCGAGCTTTGGCTACGCGCCTTCTCCACACGGACCCTGAGCCGCTTCTGCACCGCTGGACTAACCTTGGCCAACACCTGCTCGATATCGATGCGCTCATACCATACTTCCATCGCGCGCATGCCGGCGTAGCGCGTCATCCAGCGCCGGTAAGAACGGACCGCGCCAAGTGCTGCAGCGCGCGAATCGCGCTCCTTCAAACCAATATAGCGTCCGGCGGCAACCAGACTGGCCGCGAGCCGCTTCACGTCCCACTCCCAGGGCGCCGGCAGCGTTTCGTCGAAGTCGTTGATGTCGAAAATCAGGTTACGCTCGGGAGTGGCAAAAGCGCCGAAGTTCATGAGGTGGCAATCGCCGCAGGCCTGCACGCGAATCCCGGTAACGGGGGTCGTGGAAAGATCCGAGGCCATCCCTGCCGCCGCGCCGCGGAAAAAGGCAAATGGCGAGGTCAGCATCCGGCCATGGCGTATCGGTATCAGCTCGGGTAGCCGCCCTTTGTTGGACGCGATCAGAATGTCGATCGGGTCGGGGCGGCCGGGCCGTACTTTCCATTCACTGTGGCTCTCCCGGGGAACCTTGTCACGTAATGCCTTGCCGGCGGCTCGGCGCTCTTGCAGCGAGGGGTGGCTGCGCGCAAAGAAGTCGCGTCCCATCCTGAGCGGCCGCGCGGGTTTGTTCGGGCTGAGTGCAACCTTGTTCCCATTGCTGTCAAGTTCCTGTTCCATGATTTACTCCAAGGCATTGAACCGGCTGTTACCGCCATTTCAGAAGCAATCTCTTGGATTCGTTGATGTCCGGGGCAGATTCGTCAATCGCCATTGATTGTGCGCCGCAGCATCATCATTTCGCAAACGGACCTCGGTTCAACAGGAGGGACATGCCGCGGGAGACGAAATGCAAGCGGCCTCAGCGCAAGCTTCTCAACTAAGAAACTAATTGCAGCCAAATGCCGCGACCGTCCGGGAGCGGATGTGAAGGAATGCAATCGGCTGGAACTCCGTCGTGCTGGGAGAATCCGAAATCCTCGCCGGTAAACTCGCAGTGGCAAGGGCGGGGCTAGTGTGCCTGAAAGTGGCGTGTCTTGGCAGTGCGAAAACGTCCAGCGGCGGAGGGCGCCGCTGGACGCCCGATTCAGAACTGATTGATCACGCTGATGCCGACGTTTTCGAAGTTCGACATCTTCTCGATCACGCCGAAAGCTTTTTCCAGCGGGAGCGTTTCAGTGATCAGGTTGCGCGGCGCCAGGCGGCCACGCTCGACCATATCCAGCATCGCTGGATAACGATGCGATTGGATCGCCAGAGAGCCCGTGAACTGGATTTCTTTGAACACGATCTGATCGACCGGCAGCGCGACCTCGCCCTTTTCTCCCTGCGTGGTCAGGCCGATCTGGACGTGACGTCCCCGTTTGCGCAGGCTCAGGACCCCGTTGCGGCAGGTCGTGGCGATACCCAGCGCGTCAACGCTGACGTGGGCGCCGCCATGCGTCAGATCCATCACCGCCTTGACCGGATCGGTCTTCTTGCCGTTGATGGCATCGGCCGCGCCAACCTTCTTTGCCAGTTCCAGTTTGCGATCGTCGAGATCGACCGCAATCACGCGCGCGCCCAAAGCTGCAGCGATCTGGACTGCCGATAGCCCGACGCCGCCGCATCCGTACACCACCACCGACTCGTCGGCTTTCACCTGCCCCTGGTCCATAACCCCGTGGAAAGCGGTGACGTAGCGGCATCCCATCGAAGCGGCCTCCACGAAGTCCACCGATTCGGGAAGCGGCACGGAGTTGATGTCGGCGCGGTTCAGACGCGCATAGCGCGCGTAGCCGCCGCCGGTCAGGCTCTTAGAGCACAGGTTGGAGTGGCCGTTGCGGCAATCGTCACAAAGGCCGCAAGCCTGGGAGAGCGGGACCACCACGCGGTCGCCTGGCTTGAGCTTCTTGACCTCCGAGCCCACCTCCTCGACCACTCCGGCGAATTCGTGTCCGAGCACCGCGGGCAGCCGCTGCGCGAAACCGATCCACGTCCAGTCGCCCTGCCACAGATGCCAGTCGGAACGGCAGATGCCGCTCCCCTCCACCCTCACTATTGCTCCGTCGGCGCGCAACGCGGGCTTGGGCATCTCCTTAACTTCCATCGGCGTCCCGACGCCTTCCATCACCAGTGCTTTCATGGCGCTATCACCTCGATCCGGCAGACACTTGGTTAGAACTGGTTGATCACGCTGATGCCGACGTTTTCGAACTTCGACATCTGCTCGATCACGCCGAAGGCCTTCTCTATCGGGAGGGTCTCGGTGATGAGCTTCTTCGGCTCCAGCCGTCCGCGCTCGACCATGCTGATCATGGCGGGATAGCGAAAGGACTGCATCGCGAGCGAGCCTGTGAATTGGATCTCTTTAAACACGATCTGATCCACTGGCAGAGCGACCTCGCCTTTTTCTCCCTGCGTGGTCAGGCCGATCTGCACGTGGCGTCCGCGCTTGCGCAGGCTCGATACCGCGTTGCGGCAGGTGGCGGCGATGCCCAGCGCGTCAACGCTGACGTGGGCGCCGCCCTTCGTCAGGTCCATCACCGCCTTGACCGGGTCGGTCTTTTTGCCGTTGATCACGTCGGTTGCGCCGACCTTCTTGGCCAGTTCCAGCTTGCGATCATCCAGGTCCACCGCGATCACTCGCGCGCCTACCGATGCCGCGATTTGCACCGCCGACAATCCAACGCCGCCGCATCCATAAACCACAACCGATTCGTCGGCTTTGACCTGCCCCTGGTCGAGGATACCGTGGAAAGCAGTCACGTAGCGGCATCCCATCGAGGACGCCTCCACGAAATCGACCGCTTCAGGCAGCGGCACGGCGTTGAAATCGGCATGGCTCAGCAACCCGAATTGAGCATAGCCGCCCCCGCCCGCGCCGAAGCATTGATTGGAGTGGCCGGTGCGGCAATCCTCGCACACGCCGCATCCCTGGGAGAGCGGAACCACCACGCGCGCTCCGGGCCTGAGCGTCTTTACATCCTTGCCCACTTCTTCGACCACGCCGGCGAACTCGTGTCCCAGCACCAGCGGTGTGGGCATTTTGAACCCGACCCATTCCCAATCGCCCTGCCAGATATGCCAGTCGGAACGGCAGATACCGCTGGCTTCGACGCGCACGACCGCGCCGTCGGTAGGGCATTTCGGCTCGGGCCAATTCTTGACCGTCATCGGCTTGCCGACTTCTTCCATTACCAGTGCTTTCATGACGTGCGCACCTCGTTTCGATAATTGATTTGCAGCGGGCTCCAAGCCACCTGAGAAGCTAATCACCACACTCGGGTATCGCGGCGCAAGAGGTGCCGCGTGGGGCGATCTGATGGTTTAGGGACTGCCGTGTCCCGCTTCCACCGGAAGCGGAAGAGGGACACGAAGCAATTCACCCGCGCATCTTTGCTTTGGCTGCCAGCGGATGCAGGCTGGCGGTGGCGCTGGGGCGCGCCGCCACGCGCTCCATCCATCCGGGGAGCCATTTGGCGTTGGGGGGCAGCTTGCGCCCGACCGAACCGCCGAAGTCCAACGCGCAATACAAAATAATGTCCGCGATCGTGAAGCGGTCGCCGGCGATGAACTTGTTGCCGTTCATCAGGCCGTCCAGCCACATCAGGCGCTCCTGCACCAGGTCCTTCAGTCCGGGCGCCGCTTCGGGGAGGACCTTGATGCGGTTCTTGAACAGCTCGATACCTTCGCTGTAGCGGAAGGAGTTGTAAACGTGCTCGGTAATGTTGAGCTCCACCCGGCGCTGCCATTGGCGGGTCTCAGCGCGTTCTTCCGGCGTGGAACCAATCAGCGGCGGATTTGGGAACTTCTCTTCCAGGTACTCGAAAATCGCCACCGTTTCACCCAGGCATTTGCCGTTGTCCAGTTCCAGGGCCGGTATCTGGCCACCAGGATTACGATCGGTATACGGAGGTTTGCGGTTTTCGGCACCCATCAAATCAACCGGCTTGGTGGGGATGGCGATACCCTTCTCAGCCAGAAACATGCGGGCGGCGCGTGGATTTGGTCCAAGCGAGTCGTAAAGCTGCATGACAACTCTCCTTTAATCGCTGAAATTGGCTTCGCAACTATAGAACAGGCGCGGCCCGGCGGCCATCGCCCGCCCAGGGGCGATTATCCCGAGCGGGGCCATTATCCAATGACGCGCGCAGCTGATATATGCTGAAACGAAGCGGGGAACGAAGGTTGGATGAAATTTTGTCCTGAATGCGGCTCGCCGATTCAACAGGGAGCGAAATTTTGTGTCACTTGCGGCCAGCCGCTGAGCCTGACCGCCGCGCCGGCGCCGCAGCGTGCCCGATTGCGCATTCCGCCGGCATTCGCCTTGGTCTTCCTGGCCATAGTGATCGTCGGTATGGGCGCGGCCGGAATTCTGATCCGCCGGCATCGCAACGAGCAGGTGCAACAGCAAGGCGCGCAGGCTCCCTCAAAGCTGCCGCCCGGTCATCCGCAGGTGGAGCTGCCCGCCAAGGCCCGTGAGTTTATCAGCGACCTTCGGGACCAAGCGAAAAAGCAGCCCAAGAACGTTGCCATCTGGAACCGCTTGGGAACCGTCGCGCTGAGGGCGGCGTTGTTTGACCCGTCGTACCACCGGATGGCCGCCGAGGCTTACGGCCATGTCTTACAACTCGACCCGGAAAACCTCGAGGCGCTGCGCGGAATCGGCAATCTTGATTACGACCAGCAAAAATACGACGAGGCGGTTGCGGCCTACGAACATTACCTGAAGCACAAGCCCGACGATCCCGACGTGCAGACCGACCTCGGCACGATGTACCTGTACACTGGCAATCCGGATCAGGCGATCAAGCGGTACCAAAAAGCGATTTCGATCAAGCCCGGCTTCTACGATGCCTACTTCAATTTGGGCGTGGCATACGGCGCGATGAACGACCCTGCCAAGGCGCGGGCTGCCCTCGCCCAGGCGCTGAAATCTGCTCCGGACCAGGAGGCCAAATCGCGTGTTAACAGCCTGCTGGCCAAACTGGGCGGCGGGGCCGGGGCGCAGGTGGCTTCGGCAGGCGGCGCAGGCGCGGCAGACGGCGGTGTCGGTCAGCCATCGAGCGGCGCCGCATCGAACTCCTTTGAAGGCCGGATTGAATCGATGGTCAGAGGGTTGCCGTTTGCCGGGCCAAAAGTTCAATCGGTCAGGTGGGATTCGAAAAACAAGGCCACGGTGCTAATGAACGACTTTCCGATGGACGCGATGCCACCGTTCGCGCGCCAGAAATTCATCAGCGACCTGGGCTCCGGAATCGAAGACGCGAAGAAGGCTTCCAGCTTCAACGGACCCTTTGAATTGCAGATCGCCGACGCCGCCAGCGGCCAGGTCATGGAGACGGTGTCGAAATGATGACGCCGGGATTGCCGATTGAGGTTCCCCACCGCCACGCGTAAGCTGCGAATATGAGCACGCAGATTCTTTACTGCAAGGCCTGAGGATATAAGGACCGCGCGGTCAGTTTGGCCGCATCATTGGAGAAACACTGCGGCGAAAAGGTCGAAATAACCGAGGGCAGCCGCGGCCAGTTTGACGTGATCGTTGACGGTGTCCTGCTCTTTTCCAAGAGGGACGCCGGCCGGTTTCCTGAATCCGGTGAAGTCGAGGAGCGCGCTTTCCTGCTGAAGAGCGGCAAGGAGCTGCCGCCGGTGCCGCGGGCCGAGCACAAATGGTTCCTCTCGCGCCTGCTCTCGCGGCTCAGCAACTGATAGCAGTGATGTAGCCGTACCCAAAGCTGCCATTGCGTTCCATCTTGGCCGCAACAGGCGCGCATCGATGCCCCAAGTCTTTACCAACCCTTTTGCGCTGCCGTACTAATGTACGGTAACTGAGGCGTTTGAAAGCCACGCCGGGCCGATCCGCTGCCCGGATGGGGATGAGGCATGTACGATCTGCTCCTCAAAGGCGCAAGGGTCGTGGACCCCTCCCTGGGTCTCAACGGAGCGCACGATGTCGCGATCCAAAATGGCGCAATCGCCGCCGTTGCGGCTGCCATTGCTCCCGAGGAGGCGCGCCGCACAATCGAACTGCCTGGCGCACTCGTCACGCCGGGGTTAATAGACCTCCACGTACATGTCTTTGAAGGCTTCACTCGCTTTGGCGTTCATCCCGACCAGGCCGGCGTTCACGCCGGCGTGACGACGCTGGTTGACGCTGGCAGCTCTGGCTGCGCCACGTTCGAAGGCTTCCCGCGCTACATCATTCCCAATTGCCACACGGAGATCATCCCGTTCCTGCATATCGCCCAGACCGGGCTGGCGATGTTCCCCGATATCATCGCCGAGGCAAGCATTAACCTGGACGCCACCATCCGAATTGCCAACCGCCACAGGGGCCTGATTTGCGGTATCAAGGCGCGGATGGTATCGCCGGCGCTCGAAATCTTCGGCATGGAAATGCCGCGGCTGGCCAAACGCGCAGCGCGCGAGAGCGGAATCAAGTTGATGGTCCATATCGGCGACACCGAACGCCGCTACGATCCAACCGTCATCCGGCGCCTGCTGCCGATGCTCGAGCCGGGCGACATTTTAACCCATTACTTCACCGCCAATCCCGGCGGCGTGCTGGACGGCAATGGGCGATTGGTGCCCGAGGCCTGGGAAGCGGCGCGGACTGGAGTATGGTTTGACACCGCCCATGGCCGCGCGAATTTCAGCTTCGATGTCGGCCGGCGCATCATCGACCAAGGTCTGCTCCCGCATTGCATAAGCACTGATATTACCGTGCCCGGACGGCTGCGGTCGGTTCACAGCATGGTGGAGATGATGACGCGGTTTCTGGGGCTGGGGTTCTCCCTGGAGCAGGTAGTGACGATGTGCACCGCCAATCCCGCGCAGGCGATTGGCGCGGCGGACCGGCTCGGCAGCCTTGCGGTTGGCCGGCAGGCCGACGTCTCGGTTCTGCGTATCGAAGAAGGCGAATGGGTCGTGCATGACACGGTGGGCGGGAGCTTGCCGGTCACAAGAGCGGTCGTACCGGTTCTGACCGTCAAGCGTGGCGAAGTTTATACGGCCGAATGGGGTCCGCGGCCGTGGGGATGGGAACCCGATCCCGCACCGGCCGGAAACGTGGGATGCTGCTAGGCGGCAGGCTTAAGAGAAAATCGAGCGAGCGCTATGAACCGGACAAACCTGGGAAAGATCATTATTGAATGGCGCCGTCCAATCGCGGCGATTTTGCTGGCTATCACTTGCTTCATGGCTTACCAGGCCACCAAGGTAACTATCGCTACACGGTTTGTCGATCTATTTCCCGCCAAGCATCCGTTCGCACGGCTCTATCAGGAATACAATCAGTACGGCGGCGCCGATACGACCATATTCATGATCGAGGTCAAGCACGGCGACATCTTCAACACCAAAACATTGCAAAAAATCCAAGACATACAGTTCGCAGCCAACTCGCTGCCGCTGGTCAATCACAACGAGGTTTTCTCGATCGCTTCATATCTGACCTACTATGTGAAGGCTTCGCCGGGCACGGTGGAATATCGCTGCTACATGTATCCCGACGTGCCGCAGAAGCAGGCCGATATCGATGCTCTGCGGGAAACGATCGATGCCCACAAGGAGCAGTTGCGCGGGCTGATCGCCCCCGACTTCAAGTCGGCAGCGGTGGTTGCCTCGTTCAACGAAACGGGACCGGCCCAGAACTATAGTGAACTGTTCAACAATATTCAGGCGATAGTCAAAAAATACCAGGACGCCAACCACATTATTTATGTAACCGGCCAGCCCGTCGTGCGCGGATACGGCTATTACTATTTCCCGGTGATCCTCGCGATGCTGGTTGTTTCGATCGCGACGATGGTGGTGGTTCTGTACCTGAGCCTGGGCAATTTCCGCTCTTGGTGGGTTCCGCTGGTTACGGGATCATGTTCGGCCTTGTGGGGATTGGGCTTCGTGGGGTTGCGCGGCTACAACTTCGATCCGCTCATGCTAGTGGTGCCGCTGCTGCTCACAGCGCGCGACATGAGCCACGGGGTGCAATGGCAGAAGCGCTACTACTATGTTTTGGGTGAGGTCCGGGATCACGTCGAGGCATGCGTGGCGACCACCAACTACATGCTCCCGGCCGGTCTGCTGGCAATCGCCGCCGACGTATCAGGAATCTTTTTCATATCTTTTTCGGGAATCAGGGTGCTCGATCACATGGCGCGCGGCGGCACGGCATGGCTGCTGGCCAGCTTGCTGATGGTCTTCGTGTTTCAGCCGATCCTGATGAGCTACCTGCCGGTCGCCGAACGCGAAGGGTCGCAGGCGCTCCCTGGCGGCATCGGAACGCGTCTGCGCGATTTGGCCGACACTATCTCGCGGTTCGGCGTCGAGCCCGGCCCGGCGCGCATCGCATTGCTGGTAGGCGCGGCCATATTCCTGGCGGCGGGACTCTTCAGCGGGATGAAGGCGCAGGTCGGCTACCGGCAGGCCGGCACTCCGCTGTATCGCGCCAATGCCAAGGTCAACCGCGATATCCACAAGATCATCCAGAACTTCCCGGTGGACGAGGCCTGGGTCATCGTGCAAACGCCGATGACCGCCACCCAAAACCCGTTCAGCTTTCCGGTTCTTCACATGGAGGATAACCTGCGCGACTACATCCTCCGCAGTCCGGGAGTGCGCGAGGTGAGCACCTTCGCCACAGACGGAATCAAACCCTTTACCCGCGTCATCCACGGCGGACATCCCAAATTCCTGGCCCTGCCGCAGACGATCAAGCTCATTTTCGCTTCGGTACTGTTTTTCATGCACAGCAAGGCTCCGGGCGATATGGAGCAGTTCAACTGGCACAACACTTCATGCGTCCGCGTCCTGCTCCAGGACCATACCGCCCGCACGCTGAACGACCTCAGGCGCCGTCTCGCCCAATTCCAGGAGGAATACATAAGCCGCAACCCGGAGCTGTCACAAACGCGGCTGCTTTATTTGGGCGGAGTCGCAGGGCTATATGCCGCGGCCAACGACGTGCTCTTCGAGCTTGACCTGAAGAACATCGCCTTTGTGCTGGTTGCGATCTTTCTTTTCTGCGCCGTGACTTTCCGATCGATCGTCGCCGGCGTGCTGTTTGTGCTGGTCTGCGTGGTGGCCAACTTCGGCGCCTTCATCTACATGCATCTGCGCAGCATCGGGCTGACGATCGACACGGTGCCGGTGATTTCGCTGGGCATCGGGCTCGGCGTCGATTACGGCATCTACACGGTTTCACGCATCCGCGACGAGGTGGCAGGCGGCCTGCCGCTGGACGAAGCCGTGATCCTGGCGCGCCGGGGAACCGGCGGTGCTGTCGCAATCGTGCTAGCGATAATGGTCGGCGCGCTGATTCCGTGGATATTTTCGCCGGCCCTGTTCCACTTCAACATGAGCTTGATGCTGGCGCTGCTCATGTTTCTCAACGCGATCGCCGGGGTTATGGTGCTGCCCTCTTTTATCGCGTGGTCAAAATCGAATTTCATTACTCGATGGGCACCTGCGCAGGTCCCCCCGCAAGCGCAGGTGTCGGGCAGCGCTACTTGAGCCGATACACCCGCCGCGTATTAAGTAGTACAAGGCGGACTACAATCGTCGGCCGGAAAGCAAAAGCAGCGAGCGCCCCGATATGAAAGACGACCGAGCGGGCCACGGGCCCGATACTGTCATGCAATCGATTCCTCCAGAGCCCCTGACCCTGGAGGGCTCATACATTCTGCATCAGATGATCCGGGTGAAATGGCCACAATGGAAGGCATTGGATGCCAGCCGGCGCGGCCGCGAAGTCGCCTCAGCCGCACAGTTGCTGGCGCAGGTCGAGGCGCGCGCCGGCGGCCAGAGCGCGCTGTACTCGCTGCTGGGCCACAAGGGCGACGCGATGCTGGTGCATTTCCGCCGCTCGCTTGAAGAATTGCGCGAAGCGCAGATGCAATGGACGCGGCTGGGGTTTTGGGATTTCTGCGAATACACGTCCTCCTACCTGTCGGTGGTCGAGATTGGTTTGTATGAGGGGTCGCTGCGTCTTTACTCGACGCTGGCCGGTGAGGGTATCGCGGCCGGATCGGAGGCGTGGAAGGAACGGGTCAAGGCCGAGATCACCCGCCAGCGCGACGCGATGACCAGCCGGCTGTGGCCCGATATTCCCGCCCGTCCCTACGCATGCTTCTATCCGATGGACAAGCGGCGCGGCGAGGCGCGCAACTGGTACCACTTGCCGATCGAGCAGCGTCAGGCGATGATGCGCGACCACGGCATTATCGGGCGCAAATACGCGGGCCTGGTGACGCAGATCATTTCCGGGTCGATCGGATTGGATAATTTCGAATGGGGTGTGGACCTGTTCGCCGACGATCCGCTGATATTCAAGAAGCTGGTCTATGAAATGCGCTTCGACGAGGCCAGCGCCGTGTACGGTCTGTTCGGCGAATTCTACACCGGCATCAGAGTGCGCCCGGCCGAGCTGGCACAGTTGCTGTAGCGCGGTGACAGATTTCGTCATCCCAACGCCCACCGTCATCGCTGAGCGATAGCAAAGGATCCCGACTGGGGACGTTCCCGCTCAATGCCGCAGAAATCGCCGACCGTCGAATCGGCGAGTTCGAACAAGCACAGCGGCAACGATGCCCGCCCCAACTCCTCCAGTCTGACGATAGAGCGCTAAATCTTCTGCTTGCTGGCGTGCCAGTCGGCGAGGAATCTTTCCAGGCCGATATCGGTCAGCGGATGGTTGAGCATCTGGCGCAGAATGTTGAACGGCAGGGTCGCGACGTGGGCGCCCAACTCCGCTGCTCTCACCACGTGCAGCGGATTGCGCAGAGAGGCGACCAGCACCTCGGCGGAAAAATTGTAATTGCGAACGATGCGCATGGTCTGTTCGACCATCGCCATACCATCCTGGCCAACGTCATCGAGCCGTCCGACGAATAGCGATAGGTAGGTGGCGCCGCATTTGCCCGCCATCAACGCCTGTCCGGGCGAGAAGATGAGCGTCACGTTGACCTTGACGCCGCGTTTGACCAGCGCCCTCGTGGCCTTGAGCCCCTCCGGCGTCACCGGGCATTTGACCACGATGTTGGGATGCAAACGGGCGAGTTTCTCGCCCTCCTCCAGCATCTCGGGCGCCGAGCACGACACCACCTCCGCGCTCACCGGCCCGTCGATCAGAGCGCAGACTTCGCGCAGCACCTCGGCGTAGGGACGGCCGGTCTTGGCCAGCAGGCTGGGGTTGGTGGTGACGCCGTCAATCAGCCCCCAGGACAGCGCTTCCTTGAGTTCGCCGGTATCCGCACCGTCTAGGAAAATCTTCATCGTGATGCAACCTCCCGGCGCGACGACGGAGGTCTGAGCAAATCGGCGCGCATCAACACAACCCTTTGCGTTGACTTCAACCCGGCAAGCAATTCGGAGATACTGGCATTGAGGCGCGGATGAATCAAAGCCGGCGCCAGCTCGCTCATCGGCACCAGCACAAACTTCCGCTCCTGCACCCGGGGATGGGGCACTGTCAGCTTGGGCGTATCGATCAACTCGTTGTTGAAAAAGAGCAGGTCCAAATCGATAATTCGCGGCTTGTATTTGGCCCGCGCCGCGCCCTTGGGCATCCGCACCCGCTTACGTCCCATCGCGCGTTCGATCGACAGCAACTGATGCATCAGCAGTTCGGCCGAAAATTCGGTTTCAATCTCAACTGCGCCATTGAGGAACGGCCCGATGATATCGCCCACCGGCTCGGTCTCGTAGATCGACGACTGGCGAACGATCCGCGTTTGCCGCAGTTTGCCTATGCGCTCGAGTGCCTCGTGGTAATTGGCGAGTCGATCGCCCAGGTTGGTGCCTATTCCGATGAAAGCCCTATGGGGCATCCTCGATGCTTACAGCTTGAGCGCTTTTATTCTTTCCGCCGCCTCTTTCAACCGCCCGGTCGCCAATGTGATTGACAACCGAACATACCCCTCGCCACCACTACCAAAGCCGGAACCCGGCGTTACAACCACTCCCGCTTCTTTAAGTACGCGCTCGCTGAACGACGCCGCAGTATATCCTTTGGGCACTTCAGCCCAGATATAGAACGTAGCCTTGGGCGGATCGCATGCCAGCCCCAAGCCACGCAAAGCAGCAACCATCACGTCACGTCGTTCCTTGTAGATCCTGCAATACTCCTGCAGGGTCTGCTCTCCGCTCTCCAACGCAGTGATAGCCGCTTCCTGGATTCCCTGGAAAACTCCCGAATCGACGTTGGTCTTGACCTTGCCCAACCCGGATACGAGAGTTGCATTACCGACCACAAAGCCCACACGCCATCCGGTCATCGAGAAGGTTTTCGACAGCGAATGGAACTCTACGGCGCACTCGCGCGCGCCCTCCACCTCGAACACACTCGGCGCTCGATAGCCGTCGTACGCGACCTCGGAATAAGCGGCGTCGTGCGCCAATATAATGTTGTTCTTCAGACAAAACTCTACGGCCGTCTTGAAAAATGACAAATCCGCAACGGCTCCGGTAGGGTTGTTGGGATAGTTTACCCACAGCAGTTTGGCGCGCTTGGCGACCTCTCCGGGTATCGAGCCGAGGTCAGGCAAAAAGCCGTTTTGTTTTTTCAGTGGGACGAAGTACGCCTCTCCGCCGCTGAAGGTACATCCGGAAAAGTAAACCGGGTAGCCCGGGCTCGGTATCAACACGATGTCGTCCGGGTCCACCACTGCGGTGGAGAAGTTGGCGATTCCCTCCTTGGAGCCGATCAGAGCACAGACCTCGGAGCCTTGGTCAAAATCGATACCGAACCGCCGTTTGTACCACCTGACGGCAGCCGTCCTGAACGATTCTAAGCCCTCGTAGTCGGGATAGCGATGATTAACCGGGTTTTCGGCTGACCGCTTTAGCGCCGCCACGATATAATCGGGCGTGGGGAGGTCGGGATCGCCTATTCCCAGGCTGATTACGTCCACTCCCCTGGCCTGAACCTCTTTTTTCAGACGGTCGAGTTCGGCAAAGAGGTACGGTGGTAGTTTAGCGAGACGCTTTGCAAGGTTGATTTGCACTGGAAACAGGCTCCGCTTAACTTGCCTAACACAATTCACGGGCTTGGGAAACTATGAAGCATCCGATTAGACATCGGACTTCGAACAACGAGCGAAAGGGTAGCCGCACCTTGAACCTCCAAAACGCTGTTTGTTTGGCTGCGAACGACTCGGCCTTCAGGCAGGGCGCTTTCGCGTGCGCGCTGAATTATTGCCCTTGACTTGGCGGCTAACCCCTAAATATCGTGCCATCCCGCTGGAGAGCTATGCCGAAGGACAAAGGAACTGCTGAGGGTCTGAAAGAGCTGGCCATCGATCCCTCCGAACCAGACCAAGCTGTTGAAAAACTGCGTTTGCTCCGTAGTTCGGAAGGTGCCGATGACTCGAAGATCGCGGCCGCCGCCGGTCAAATCGCCAGTCCTGGGGCGGCGCAGCTTTTGGCTGAAATGGAAACCGGCGCCAGCGGCGCCCTGCGCCGCGAGATTCGACGCGCCCTGTTCAAGCTGCGCCAGCATGGAATCGAGCCAATTTTGGCGCCGGCGCCACAACCCGACATAGCAGTCGCGGCAGGGGAGCCTCTGGTCAGCGCCCTCATCTCACCCGTGGACGGCGAAGGTGCGCGTCTGATCTGGTTGTCCAAAGCTCGCGCACAGGGCGGTCTCAGCCGCCTCCAAGGGCTGACTTCCGAGAGCGAGGGTCTGGTTGGCGCCAATCTGACCCACGTCAGCCGGCGTGAGCTGCGTGAAGAGCGCCGCGAGATCGAACGGCGTTCTTCTATAAAGCTGGTCGAGGCCGATTACCGCCTGGCCGATTTCATGCTGTGCGAGGCATATCGGCGCACGTCGGAGACGCGGCTTGGGCGCGTGGGTAACTTTCTCGCTCTCCGCGCTGAAATTTTGGCTGCTGCTCCGGCGGCCGACTATCACCATCCGATTTACAGCGAATTCGCAGCCAGCCTAAGCCAGGAGCCTTCCCCAGAACTGCTCAAGGAGCCCGAGCTTGGCGGATGGATCATCCCGGGGTCCGATCTCAAGCCTTACCTGGACGAGATTGCGGAGATTCGTCAAAGCCCGCTCGTTTTGAACCAATATCAGCAGGAGGAGAGGGTCAACGCCGTGGTTGCCCGTGCTATCGACCAACTCCTGGCGGGCGAGAGGGCTCTGCTGATGCGCCGCCGGCTGGAAGACACCGCCTACTACCTGGCGCGCGGCGGCCGCACCAACGCGGCGCAATGGGCCGCTTCGGCGGCAGCCAGAATCCGCGACGGCGAGGCGCTGGGGCGCGTTTCATTCTTCGTCCAGTACGTGATGAGGAGCCTGGGCCTGGTGCTCTCCGAGCAGCAGGCTCAGACGGAGCAACAGCCGCGGCTCATCATGACGCCCGCCGAAGCGATGCGCGCGCAGGCCGCGGCGCGTGCGCGACGCCAGCGACGTTGACTCACCGCTGACCAGACCCTAAAGCAATCGTAGCTTTCGATCGCAATCAGCCGTTCAAATGCTCGAACAGAAACCCTTGCAAGGAATCCGGGTCCTCGACTTAAGCCGCGTGCTGGCCGGACCGTACTGCACGATGAACCTGGCCGACCTGGGCGCCGAGGTGATCAAAATCGAGCTGCCCGGCCATGGCGACGACGCGCGGCGCTTCCCGCCGGTTATCCCCAACTCAGCGGATTCGGCTTACTTCTGGGGCGTCAACCGCGGCAAGGCCAGCGTCACACTGGATCTGCGCACGCGCGAAGGCGCCGCGATTTTTCTCGAACTGGCCGCCATCTCCGATATCGTGGTGGAGAATTTCTCACCGGGGACGATGGCGCGCTTCGGACTGGCTTACGACCAGCTTCGCGCCCGCAATCCGAAGCTGATTCTGTGCTCGATCTCGGGCTTCGGCCAATCGGGTCCGATGGCGTCCGAGCCGGCTTACGACATCGTCGCGCAGGCGCTGGGCGGCACCATGAGCGTAACCGGTCCCGACGGGGGCGAGCCCACCCGATGCGGCATCTCAATCGGAGATATGGTGGCGGCGCTGTATGGCGTGGTCGCGATCATGGCGGCCTTGCGCGTGCGCGAGCGCACCGGCGCCGGACAGCATCTGGATATCGCGATGCTCGATTGCCAGGTCGCGATGCTGGAAGGAGCGCTCGGAACATTTTCGGCTACCGGCACGATCCCTGGCAGGATCGGCAGCCGCCACCCTTCAATCACGCCTTTTCAACAGTTCCCCGCCGCGGACGACTACTTTGTGGTGGGCGTCGGCAACGAAGCGTTGTGGCTGCGTTTTTGCGACGCGCTTTCACTCGCCCATCTCAAGGATGATCCGCGCTTTGCCGATAATCACAGCCGCACGCGCAACCATGACCAGCTCGATCCGCTCCTGCGCGAACATTTTGCGGCCCGGCCGCGGGCACATTGGCTTGAGCTGCTGGGCGCGGCGGGGGTGCCTTGCGCGCCGGTGTCGAACGTCTCCGACGTCGCGCACAATCCCCAACTGCTGCAGCGCAAGATGGTGCTGCCGGGCGACCATCCTGCATACGACGGACTGCTG